>DASRHI010000038.1:0-5979 GCA_035650615.1 Gaiellaceae bacterium
TCTACCGCACAAGCAGCGAACGCACCGCCGCGCTCGCCGGCTGGCTCGACTGGTACAACCGGCTCAGACCACACCGCTCACTCGGCCGCACACCACCACTCACCCGGCTCGCCGAGATGAACAACCTTGTCGGGACCAACATCTAGACCTCGCCGCGGACGAAGAAGGCCCGCGCCCCGAGCCGGAACGGCCCCGCCGGCGAGCCGAGCCGCCGGAAGCACGCCGCACGCAACGCCTCGCGTGCCTCGTCGCCGAGCGAGGCGCAGTACGCGCCGGACGGGGCGAGTCCGGTCGTGAACGGCGACCAGTAGTCGTCGAAGCCGGCGTAGTCCGCGGTCACCTCGAGCGCGCCGGTCGCGACGGAGCCGAGGCCGCCGGCGTCCCAGAGCGCGCGCAACTCGTCCGGCGAGCAGTACCGCATCACGGCGCCCTCGTCGGGCGCGCCCGGGTCGAGCTCGAGCGCGGCGTCCCAGAACGCGCGCAGCATCGTCATGCCTCCGGCGTAGTCCCACACGCAGGCGGCGACGGTGCGGCGAGCGACCCTGCGCATCTCTCCGACCGCTCGGGTCGCGTCCGCGAGGAAGTTGACGACGAGCTGCGACAGGACGACCTCGAACGCGCCGTCGCCGAACGGAAGCTCCTCCGCCGTCCCGAGCCTGACCTCGACGCCCGGCACGGCGTCCCGGCACGCCTCGACGAACGGGGCCGACGGGTCGACCCCGGCGACGCGGGCGGGCCCGAGGCGACGGGCGAGCTCGGCGAGAAGCGGTCCGGGGCCGCACCCGACGTCGAGCGCCGCGTCGCCGGCGCGGACGCCAGCGGCCGCGCAGAACGCCGACGCGAGAGCCGGCCCGTAGCGACCGACGTGGCGGCTGTACGCGCCGGTGCCCGTCGTGAAGCTCACGACCGAGATCCTGCCTCGTCGGGCGGCGCCGCGCCCGCGCAGAGCTCTCGGCTCGCGACGGGAGCCAGTCGCGGCCGAGGCCCGCGCCCACCCTCGCGTGCATTGCCTCCTCGCCCCGCCGCCCGGACCCCCGCCAAACCCGGAAGTAGACTCGGCTCGTGAGGGTGCTGATCGTCGGGTCCGGTGCGCGCGAGCACGCGCTCGCGTGGGGCCTGGCGCAGAGCCCGGGCCTGAGCGAGCTCCACGCCGCGCCGGGCAACCCCGGGATCGCGGCGATGGGCCGGTGCCATCCGGTGCGCGCGGACGACGGCGACGGCCTGCTCTCGCTCGCGCACACGCTCGCGGTCGACCTCGTCGTGATCGGGCCGGAGGCGCCGCTCGTCGCGGGCGTCGCCGACGAGCTTCGCCACGCCGGGATCGCCGTCTTCGGGCCGGGGGCCGAAGCCGCCCGGATCGAGGGCTCGAAGAGCTACGCGAAGGAGGTGATGGACGCGGCGGGCGTGGCGGCGGCGCCCGCGCTCTCGGTCGCGCGCCCGCCCTGCGTGGTCAAGGCGGACGGGCTCGCCGCGGGCAAGGGCGTCTTCGTCTGCAGGACGGCGGAGGAGCTCGACGAGGGGCTCCGGCGGGCGGCGGCGCTCGGAGGGCCGATCGTGATCGAGGAGCTGCTCGTCGGCCGCGAGGTGTCGCTGTTCGCGATCTGCGACGGCAGCCGAGCCGTGCCGCTCGGCGCGGTCCAGGACTACAAGCGCGCCGGCGACGGCGACACCGGCCCGAACACGGGCGGGATGGGTGCGTACTCGCCGGTGCCGTGGCTCGAGAGCGCCGGCGCGCTGGTCGAGCGCGTCCACCAGCCGGTCGTGGACGAGCTCGCGCGCCGGGGGACCCCGTTCGTCGGCTGCCTCTTCGCGGGGCTCATGCTCACCGACGAGGGCCCGCGCGTGCTCGAGTTCAACGCCCGGCTCGGCGACCCGGAGACGCAGGCGCTGCTGCCGCGCCTCGAGGGCGACCTGCTCGAGGCGCTCGCTGCGGCCGCGCACGGACACGCGGACCCGGCGCTCCTTCGCGAGCGCCCCGACGCGGCCGTCACGGTCGTCCTCACCGGGCCCGACTACCCGGCCCGGAGCGACTACGCCGGCGCCGCGATCGAGGGGATCGAGGCGGCGGAGGCGCGCGGGGCGATCGTCTTCCACGGCGGGACGGCCGCCCGCGACGGGCGCCTGGTCACGAGCGGGGGCCGTATCCTCTCGGTCACGGCGCTCGCTCCCGAGCTGGCGGAGGCGCGCCGGCGGGTCTACGAGGCGGTCGGCGAGGTGACCTTCGAGGGCGTGCGGTTCCGAAGCGACATCGCGGCGGTGGCGGGTGGCTGAGCCCGTCGTCGGCGTGCTCGTCGGCTCCGAGTCCGACCGGGAGCGGATGCAGCCGGCGCTCGACGAGCTCGACGCGCGCGGCATCGCCTGGGAGCTCGACGTGCGCTCCGCGCACAGGACGCCGGACGCGGTGGCGGAGTACGCGCGCGCCGCCGCGGGCCGCGGCCTGCGCGTGCTGATCTGCGGCGCCGGCCTCGCCGCCGCGCTCCCGGGGGTCGTGGCGGCGCACACCGAGCTGCCGGTGATCGGCGTGCCGCTCCGCTCCTCGCTGAGCGTGCTCGACGGGCTCGACGCGCTGCTCGCAATCGCGCAGATGCCGCCGGGCGTGCCGGTCGCAACCGTCGGCGTCGACAACGCGCGGAACGCGGCGGTGCTCGCGGCGCGCATCCTCTCCGTCGCGTAGCCGGCGAGGGCCGACCTGGCCCGCCGGTACCCTGTGGCTCGTGATCGCCCGCTACTCCCGGCCCGAGATGGCCAGGATCTGGTCGGAGGAGGGCAAGCTCGCGCGCTGGCTCGAGGTCGAGCTCGCGGCGCTCGACGGCTGGGCCGAGCTCGGCGTCGTGCCGGCGGCCGACGCCGCCGCCGTGCGCGCCGCCGCGCGGCCGCCGTCGCCCGAGCGGGTCGCCGAGATCGAGCGGACGACCGACCACGACCTGGCCGCCTTCGTCGACGCCGTCTCGGAGCAGCTCGGGCCCGAGGGGCGCTGGGTCCACTACGGGCTGACCTCGTCGGACGTGGCCGACACCGCCCTCTCGCTCCAGATCCAGGACGCGGGCAAGCTCGTCCTCGCCGGGCTCGACCGCGCGCTCGCCGCCGTGGCGCGCCGCGCCGAGGAGCACCGCCGCACGGTCTGCATCGGCCGCACGCACGGCATCCACGCCGAGCCGACGACGTTCGGGTGGAAGCTGGCCGGCTGGGCGTTCGAGCTCGACCGCGCCAGGGGCCGCCTCGCGCGGGCGCTCGAGGCGAACAGGATCGGGAAGCTCTCCGGCACGGTCGGCACCTACGCGGCGCTCGACCCCGAGGTCGAGCGGATCGCGTGCGAGCGGCTCGGACTCGAGCCGGAGCCGGTCTCCACGCAGGTCATCCCGCGCGACCGGCACGCGGAGCTGCTCGCCGCGCTCGCGCTCGTCGCCACGTCGCTCGAGCGGTTCGCCACCGAGATCCGGCACCTCGCCCGCACAGAGGTCCGGGAGGTCGAGGAGCCGTTCGGACGCGCGATGAAGGGGTCGTCGGCGATGCCGCACAAGCGCAACCCGAAGGTGGCCGAGCGCATCTGCGGGCTCGCGCGCCTCGTCCGCTCTGCTGCGCACGTCGGGTACGAGAACGTCGCGCTCTGGCACGAGCGCGACATCTCGCACTCCTCGGCCGAACGCGTCGTGGTGCCCGACGCGTTCCTCGCCGTCGACTACATGCTCGACCGGTTCGTGTGGATCGTGGAGGGGCTCGTCGTGCACGCACAGCGGATGCGCCGGAACCTCGACGCGTCGCACGGGCTCGTCTTCTCGCACCGGCTGCTGCTCGCGCTCGTGCGCGCGGGGCTCGAGCGCGGCGAGGCCTACCGGCTCGTGCAGCGCCACGCGATGCGTGCGTGGGACGAGGAACGGGACTTCCGCGAGCTCGTCGGCGCCGATCCGGAGGTGACCGCGCGCCTCGGCGCGGAGGCGCTCGACCACGTCTTCGACCTGGACGCGACGGTGGAGCACGTCGACGTCGCCTTCGAGCGCCTGCGCGCGCTCGCGCCCGCACCGGAGGCCGCGCTTGTCTGAGGCGGCGACGCTCCTCGGCAGCGGCAAGGTCCGCGAGCTCTACGCCCTCTCCGGCGACCGGCTGCTGCTCGTCGCGAGCGACCGGATCTCGACCTTCGACGTCGTCCTGCCGACGGAGATCCCCGACAAGGGCCGGGTGCTCACCGGCCTGTCCGCGTTCTGGTTCGGGCAGACGGCCGGCCTGGTGCCGAACCACCTGCTCGAGCTGCGCGGAGACGGGCGCTCGATGGAGTGCCGCCGGCTCGAGATGCTGCCGATCGAGTGCGTCGTCCGCGGGTACCTCGCCGGCTCCGGGTGGAAGGACTACCTCGCCGCCGGCGAGGTGTGCGGGCACCGGCTGCCGCCCGGCCTCGCCGAGTCGGAGGAGCTGCCCGAGCCGATCTTCACGCCGGCCACCAAGGCGCAGACGGGCCACGACGAGAACATCGACCGGGCGGCCGCCGTCGCCCTCGTCGGCGAGCAGCGCCTCGCCGAGGTCGAGCGGCTCTCGCTCGAGCTGTACCGCGCCGTCTCGGAGCGCGCGAGGGCGCGCGGAATCATCCTCGCCGACACGAAGCTCGAGTTCGGCGTGGACGAGGCGGGTGTCCTCGTGCTCGCGGACGAGGCCTTCACGCCCGACTCCTCCCGCTTCTGGCCGGCCGACGAGTATGTGCCCGGCGGGCCCCAGCCCTCGTTCGACAAGCAGTTCGTACGCGACTACTGCGAGTCGCTCGGGTGGGACAAGACCTCCCCCGGCCCCACCCTCCCCGACGAGGTCGTGGCCGGCACCCGCGCGCGCTACGTCGAGGCCTTCGAGCGGCTGACGGGCGTCGCGTTCGGCGACTACCTCGCCCGGCCCGAGGTCGTGCTCGCGTGAGGGCGACCGTCCTCGTCAGGCCGAAGCCGGGCATCCTCGACCCCCAGGGCCAGGCGGTCGAGAGCAGCCTGCGCCACCTCGGCTTCGCCGTGGGAGAAGCCCGCGTCGGGAAGCTCGTCGAGCTCGAGGTCGAGGCCGACGACGCGGGCGAGGCGCGCGCGCAGCTCGAGCGGATGTGCGAGCAGCTGCTCGCGAATCCGCTGATCGAGAGCTACGAGATCACGCTCCAGGCGGACGCATGAGCGGCGGCACGAGACCGCTCGTGGCGGTCCCGGTGTTCCCGGGCTCGAACGACGACCGCGACGCGGTGCGCGCGCTCGAGCTGGTCGGGGCACGGGCGCAGCGCGTGTGGCACGCCGAGCCCTCGCTGCCCGACCAGACGGCAGCCGTGGTCCTCCCCGGCGGGTTCTCCTACGGTGACTACCTCCGCTGCGGCGCCATCGCCCGCTTCTCGCCGGTCATGGGCGCAGTCGCGTCGTTCGCCGCAGAGGGTGGTCTCGTGCTCGGAATCTGCAACGGCTTCCAGATCCTCACCGAGGCGGGCCTCCTGCCCGGCGTCCTGCGCGCGAACGCGTCGCTCGCCTTCGTCTGCCGCGACGTGCGCGTGCGGGTCGAGCGCGGCGGCACGCCCTTCACGAGCCGCTGCTCGGCGGGTGACGAGCTGACGATTCCCGTCAAGCACGGCGAGGGCTGCTGGTTCGCCGATCCCGACCTGCTCGCGGACCTGGAGGCGAACGGGCAGGTCGTCCTGCGCTACGCGGAGGGCGAGAACCCGAACGGCGCGGTCGGCGACGTGGCCGGCGTCTGCAACGAGGCGGGGAACGTGCTCGGACTGATGCCGCATCCCGAGCACGCGGTCGACCCGCTGCTCGGCTCGACAGACGGGGCGCTCCTGCTCGGCTCGCTCGTCGACGCTGCTCGGTTGTCGGGCGCGGTCCCCGTCTAGGCCGAAGTTCCCTTGAGTGGGCGGGCTGTTTTTGGCTTCCTGGCTGGTGTTGTGGGTGGCTGCGGCTGGATCGGTCGTGACTACGTGGTGAGCGTGTAGTCGGCGATGAGCGCGAGCGCGCGGGCCTGGATGGGGGT
>DASRHI010000039.1:0-126499 GCA_035650615.1 Gaiellaceae bacterium
CGACCGCGTCGAGGATCTGCCGGAAGCTCGGCAGCCCGTGGCGCGGCTCTGGCGGGAAGTAGGTGCCGCCGTAGAACGGCTCTCCTGCGGGCGTGAGGAAGACGGTCATCGGCCAGCCGCCGTGGCCGGTCAGCGCGACCACGGCATCCATGTACACGGAGTCGAGGTCGGGGCGTTCCTCGCGATCGACCTTCACGCACACGAAGCGCTCGTTCATCACCCGCGCCGTCGCGGCGTCCTCGAACGACTCGCGCTCCATCACGTGGCACCAGTGGCAGGCGGCGTAGCCGATCGAGAGGAGGATCGGCCTGTCCTCGGCGCGGGCGCGCTCGAGCGCCTCCTCGCCCCACGGGTACCAGTCGACCGGGTTGCCCGCGTGCTGGAGCAGGTACGGGCTCGTCTCCCGCGCCAGGCGGTTCACTCGAGCCCGTAGGCGTAGACGAAGTCGGGCCGCACGCGCACGATCACCCGGTCGCGCGGGTTCGGGTAGTCGGTTCCCCAGTACTTGCGCGCGAGCTTCCTGATGTGCTCGTCCGCGCCCTCGTCGTCGAGCTCCGCCCGCCCCTGCACCTCGACGAAGCGGTACGGGTTCCCGGCGTCCCAGACGGCGACGCTGAGACGCGGGTCGCGCGCCAGGTGCCGCCCCTTCGCCCGCGGGCGCGTCGTGTTGAAGACGACGTTCTCGCCGTCGTAGTCGACCCACACGACGGTCGCCTGGGGCGCGCCGCCGGGCTTCAGCGTCGCGACGACCCCGAAGTTCCGGCCGAGGAAGAGCCCGGCCTGCTGCTCGGTCAGCGTCGCCACGGCGTCCCAGTCAAGCACGCGGCGCGCGGCCGGCGCGACGGCGTCCGTCCGGCGCGCCCCGTACCCTTCGGGGCCGATGATGACCGGCGACTACCTCCGCCGCGGCGTGGCCGAGTTCGTCGGCACGTTCGCGCTCGTCTTCGTCGGCGCGGGCTCGGTCATCTACGGCGACGTCGTCGGCGTCGCGCTCGCCCACGGGCTCGTGATCGCGGTCATGGTCTCCGCGGTCGGGCTGATCTCGGGCGGGCACTTCAACCCGGCGATCACGCTCGGGTTCCTCGCCACGCGGCGGATCGCCCCGCCGCTCGCGGCGTGGTACCTGCTCGTACAGCTCGGCGCGGCCGCGCTCGGGGCCCTGCTGCTCAAGTGGGTGCTCCCCGGGAACGCCGAGAGCGGCACGCACCTCGGCGCGCCCACGCTCGGCACGGGGATCACCTCCGGCAAGGGCGTCGCGGTCGAGGCGGTGCTGACGTTCTTCCTGGTCTGGGTCGTGTTCGCGACGGCGGTCGACCCGCGCGGCACGTTCAAGCAGATCGCGGGGCTCGCGATCGGGCTCACGATCGCGCTCGACGCGCTGATGGCGGTCGGCCTCACCGGCGCCGCGATGAACCCCGCGCGCGCGTTCGGCCCCGAGCTCGTCGGCAACCACTGGGCGCACTTCTGGGTGTGGTACGTCGGGCCGGTCGCGGGCGGCGCGATCGCGGCGCTCCTGTACGAGGGGCTCTACCTCGGGCCGCCGGAGCCGGAGCCGGTGGGGCCGCCGGAGACCGGCGTCGAGGAGCAGGCGCCGGGTACTGCCGCATCGGCGTAGACCTTCCGCTAGGTTCCGGCGGCAGATGCTCCTCGCGCTCTCGACGGGCAACGAGATCGGCCTGGCCGGCGCCGGCGCGGCCTTCATCGCGTTCGCGCTCGTCTCGTCGTTCGTGCTGCCGCGCTCGAACCCGAACTTCCCCGGCCGCGGACGCAACTGGTACCTGCTCGTGACCGCGCTGTTCTTCGTCGGGATGATGGCGGCCGTGATCGTGTTCGGCCGGGAGAAGCAGGAGACCGCGGAGGCCGCGGGGACGGCGCCGGCCGAGACGCAGCCGGCCCCGGGCGGAGGCGCCGGGGACGCGGCGGCGGGGAAGGCGCTCTTCACGAAGAACGGCTGCGTCGCCTGCCACACGTTCAAGGCGGCCGGGTCGACCGCGACGGTCGGGCCCGACCTCGACGACCTGCAGGCGTCCGCCGACAAGGCCGGGCAGCCGCTCGAGCAGTTCGTCACGACCTCGATCGAGGATCCGAACGCCTACGTCGCACCGGGCTACCAGAAGGGCGTCATGCCGCCCTTCTCGCAGCTCTCCGACAAGGAGGTCGCGGACCTCGTCGCCTTCCTGACCGGCTGACGGCGGCGCCGCCGGTCGCTACCATGCGGCGGCCGGGAGAAGTGGCCGAGTGGCTGAAGGCGGCGCCCTGCTAAGGCGTTAGGTGGGGAAATCCCTGCCTCGAGGGTTCGAATCCCTCCTTCTCCGCCTCGGAGGGGTGGCAGAGCGGTCGAATGCGGCGGTCTCGAAAACCGTTACGGGCGGTTCCGTCCGTCGAGGGTTCAAATCCCTCCCCCTCCGCTCCTCATCCGAAAGACCGCTCACTAGCAGCGGTTTTTCTGCTCTCTGAGGCGCGCCGCTCTCTCGGTGCCGAACCTCCCGGCATGGCGAGCCTCCCCGGCGTCGAGGTGCGGCACCTCAGGGCTTGCCCCGCCCGCGCCGGGTGGCCGCTGCCGCTGCGCGGCAGAGGGAACGGTCCGCAACCGCTCGGGCGACCGGTACAGGCCGAGCGCCCTTCGTGGTTACGCGCAGGCGCTCCGCAACCGGACCCTCGCGGAGCTCGGCGGCGCCCGCCTCTCCGAGGTGGCGCGAGCCGACCTGCAGGGCCTCGCCGACCGGCTCCTGGACGAGGGGCTCGACGCCTCCACGATCCGCAACGCGTTCCTGCCGGTGCGCGCGATCTTCCGCCGGGCAGCGGCACGCGGCGAGGTCGCCGTCAACCCGACCAGCGAGCTCGAGCTTCCCGCCGTGCGCGGCCGCCGCGACCGGATCGCGTCGTCGCCAGGAGGCGGCGGAGCTGCTCGCCGCCCTCGCCGAGCGGGAGCGGGCGCTGTGGGCGGCGGCGTTCGACGTCGGCCTGCGCCTCGGTGAGCGTCGCGCGCTGCGCTGGGCCGACGTCGACCTCGCCGCCGGCGTGATCCACGTGCGGCGGTCGTGGGACCGGCGCGCCGGCGAGATCGCTCCGAAGTCGCGCGCGGGCGACCGTCAACCGGCGCGCCGGGGAGGCGTGGAGGACGGCCGGCTTGCGCCGATCGGGCTGCACGAGGCACGCCACACGTATGCGTCGCTGATGATCGACCTCGACGCGTATCTCGAGCGCAACTCCGGTGAACGCTGACGGGCCGCCGTCCCATATGTCATCACGTTCTCTTACGCGATATCATCTCGTCAGATGGTGCGGACGATCATTCAGCTTCCAGAGGAGCAGGCCGCTGCGCTCGAGCGCGCGGCGCGCCGCCGCGGCGTCTCGAAGGCGGCGGTCGTTCGCGAGGCGCTCGCGATGCTGCTGGCGCGAGAAGGCGGCGATCCCGTAGCCGAGCGGGCAACGCGCGCTGCCGGCTCGGGAGCGTCCGGCGTGCCCGACCTCGGCGAGCGCCACGACGACTACCTCGCCGAACGCTCGCGCTGGTGATCTTCGTCGACACGTCGGCGCTGCTCGCCTTCCTCGACCGCGACGCGGCCAGGCACGCGCAGGTCGTCACGAGCATCGTCGACCTCTTCCGAGAGCGGCGCGGTATCACGCACAACTACGTCCTGATCGAGACCGAGGCACTCGTTCGTCGGCGGCTCGGCGCCGGAGTCGCGCGCCGTCTACTCGAGGACGTCGTCCCGGCCCTGGAGGTCGTCTGGGTCGATCCCGACCTCCACAGAGCTGCGGTCGCGGCTCACCTTCGCGCGCCCCGTCGACGTGCCTCGCTCGTCGACCAGGTCAGCTTCGAGCTGATGCGGCAGCGGGGCATGCGTTCCGCGCTCGCGCTCGACCGCGACTTCACCCGCGAAGGATTCGAGCTCATACCGTCCGCCTGACGCGCTGGGCAATCGTCCTGACGTACTCGCCTCGACGGAGCCGGGGCCATTCGGTTCGACTGCCGTTCGGTGACTCTCGGGGGGCGCCGCCGAGCTTCGCGTCGCGCTGACGGTGCCGGACTTCGACCGGGCCGCCGCCTTCTACCGCGACGCGCTCGGGCCCGGGCTCGTCGCGGCCGGCGCCGAGGAGGTCGCGCCGCCCGCGACGACGCCGCGGGGGACCGCGACGGGCGCGTGCGGGCGCCGGACGGGATGCGGCTGACCTCTTCACCTCCCCGTAGCGGGGGCGTCAGGCGACCGCGCGGTTGGCGCCGGGCGCGTAGGCGCAGTCCGGCTCCTCCGCGAACGGGTCCCCGGTCGCCGCGTAGGCGCGGGCGCGGCAGCCGCCGCAGCGGGCCTTGAACTCGCAGGCGCCGCAGTCGCCGCGCAGCGACGACGGGTCGCGGAAGGCGCGGAAGAGGGGCGCGTTCGTGTAGAGCTCGCTGAACGACCGCTCGCGGACGTTGCCGACGGAGATCGGCAGGAAGCCGCAGCCGTGGACCTCGCCCACGTGCGAGACGAAGCAGAAGCCGTTCCCCGACAGGCAGCCGCGCGACATCGCGCTCGTCCGCGTCGTCAGCCGCTCCGAGCGCCGCCCGCCGCGCTCGCGCGCCGACTGCGCCTCGATCCGGCGGTAGTGCGGGGCGCAGATCTGCTTGACGGGGAAGGGCGAGCGCCGCTGGAGGCGGTAGAGCCAGCGCAGCACGCGCTCCTGCTCGTGCCCGGGCAGCTCCTGGTCGGCGAGCAGCCGGCCCCGGCCGGTGGGCACGAGGAAGAAGAGCTCCCAGGCGCCGGCGCCGAGCTCGCCCACGAGCCTGTGCATGCGCGGCAGCAGACGCGCGTTCGCGCGCATCACCGTCGTGTGCAGCTGGAAGTGCTGACCCGCGCGGCGGAGGTTGGCGAGCCCCTCGAGGGCGGCCTCGTGGAAGCCGGGCGTACCCGCGAAGGCGTCGCCGGCGGCGGCGTCCGGGAAGTGCAGGCTGAACGAGACCGCCTCGACGCCGCTCTCGCGGATCGCGCCGCAGGTCTCCGGCGTGAGCAGGCGGCCCACGTCGACCGAGAGCGCGATCCGCAGGCCGAGCGCAGTGCCGGCGCGCGCGAGCTCGAGCACGTCCGGCCGGGTCAGCGGCTCGCCTCCCGTGAGGATCAGCATCGCGCCGGGGAACCCCCGCGCCAGGTCCTCCATCAGGGCGATCCCCTCGGCGGTCGTGAGCTCGCCCGGGTGGGGCGAGTGCTGCGCCGTCGCGCGGCAGTGGCGGCACGCGAGCGGGCACGCCTTCGTGGTCTCCCACGCGACGACGAGCGGCGGCCGGGCGCCGGCGCGCAGGAAGCGCGGCTGCGCGTGCTCGGGCTCCACCATGGGCCCAAGTCAAGCGCGAGGGGCGCGGCCGCACTTGATCAATTCTGATCAGGTCGTGATGGAACGCGGGCCGGAGACTTCGCAGCATCCGCGACCGCTAACGAGGAGGCCACGTGACCGACACCGTTCCCGAGCCCGACGCGCCGCCGACGCGACTCGTCGAGTCGCTCCTCGACAACCTGCCCGTCTGGACCGTCGTCGCCGCGGCGATCTCGTTCCTCTACCTCGTCTGGGCGACGCTCGAGATCCTCGGCCGCTACGTCGGCGGCCTGCCGAAGGTCGGTCCGTGATGGCGGCGGTCGAGTCTCCAGTCACCGCCCCGGCGCCCGGCTGGGGCCGGCGGCTCCCCGCGGACGAGCGGATCTTCATGTGGCTCGTCCTCGCGTCCGTCGTCGTCATGTCCGCGTTCACCGTCGGGTGGCTCTTCCTCGGCCGCCAGAACGTCCCGGCGAGCTTCGAGCGCACGACGCCCGCGGCCTGGGGCGCCAAGGTGAGCGCGTTCGCGGCGAAGTACCAGCGCGCCGACGGCCGCGTGCACGTGCCGCCCGGCAAGGAGGCGTACATGATGGCGCTGCGCTACGCCTTCTACCCCACGCTCGTCCTCGAGGCGGGCCACTCCTACCGTCTCTGGATCTCCTCCGAGGACGTGCTGCACGGGTTCTCGGTCGTCGGCGGCGGCCAGAACATCAACCTGGAGGTGTCGCCGAACCACGCCTACGGCGCGACCTTCACGCCGGCGAAGCCCGGCCGCTACCTCATCGTCTGCAACGAGCTCTGCGGGCTGCAGCACGAGCGCATGCAGGGCTTCATCTACGTGGAGAGGTGACCCGATGGCCTACGCACAACCCGCCCCCGTCCTCGCCCGGATCGGCGAGGAGCGCTCGCGCGTCTGCTCGGTCACCGGGCTCCGCGTCTACGCGGGCCCTCAGGCGCTGACGCTCGCGAACGCCGTCGCGGCGGTCCTCGCCCTCGCCGCCGGCGGCGTCTTCGGGATCGCGATGGCGCTGACGCGGGCTCCGAGCCTCGAGCTGCTCGGGTCGAAGGCGTACTACGCCGCGCTGACCGGCCACGGCGTGGCCGCGCTCGTGCTCTGGCCGGTGTTCTTCGAGGTCGCGGCGATGGTGTTCACGTCCACCGTCCTCCTGAACGTGCGCGCGTGGAGCCTCAAGGTCGGCTGGGCGAGCTTCGCGCTCATGGTCGCCGGCGCAGGGCTCCTGCTCGGGATCGTCGTCGCCGGCCACGCGAGCGTCGGCTTCACCGCCTACCCGCCGCTCGTGGCGCACCAGCTCTTCTACCTCGGCTACCTCGTCTTCGCGGTCGGGGTGCTGCTCGCGATCGTGAACTTCGCCCTGACGCTGGTGAAGGCGAGGCTCGAGGGCGCCTACGCCGGCACGCTGCCGCTGCTGACGTACGGCGTCGCCGTCGCGGCGATCCTCGCGCTGCTCGCGATCGTCTCGGGGCTCGTCGCGCTCGTCCCCGCGTGGCTCTACTCCCTCGGCTGGATCGGCTCGGTCGAGCCGATCGTCTACCGCGGCTGGTTCTGGGGGCTCGGCCACACGCTGCAGTACGTCAACGTCGTGGCGATGGTCGTCGCCTGGTACGGCATCGCCGCGCTGACGCTGAAGGCGGGGCCCGTGAACCAGAAGTTCACGCGCTTCGCGTTCGTCCTCTACGTGCTCCTGACGGTGCCGGTGCTGGGCCACCACTTCCTCGTCGACCCGGGCCTGAGCACGGACGTGAAGGTCGTCGGCGGCACGCTCTTCGGATTCGGGCTCGGCGTCCCCAGCCTGATGCACGGCCTCGCGGTGATCGGCGGGTCGGAGGCGAGGCTGCGGGAGCGGGGCGCGACGGGCCTCTTCGGCTGGCTCCGTCGCGTCGACTACGGCAACGCCTCGATCGGTGCGCTCGTCTGCTCCCTGCTCCTGTTCGCGATCGGCGGCTGGAGCGGAACCGTCGAGACGACGGTGCAGCTCAACATGCTCACGCACAACACGATGTGGGTGCCCGCGCACGTGCACGCGATCGTCGTCGGCGGGACGACGCTCGCGTTCATGGGCTTCGCGTACCTGCTCGTGCCGCTGCTCGTGCGGCGGCAACTGTGGATGCCGAAGCTCGCGACCGCGCAGGCGTACCTGTACGGGCTCGGCCTGCTGGCGCTCGTGGCGACCCAGACCTGGGCCGGGATGCTCGGGATCCCGCGGCGCGTGTCGCGCGTCGACGTCGGCGCCGACCCGCACTCGTGGCGGCTGCCGATGGACCTGATGGGCGCCGCGGCGTCGCTCGCCGGGCTCGCCGGCGCGCTCTTCGTGGTGATCATGGTCATGACCCTCCTGCGCGGGAAGCGGACGGAGGACGCGTCGCTGCTCGCCCCGTCGGCGGAGCGGGCATGACCGCGGTCGCCGCTCCGCTCGCTCGGGCCGCGGCGTGGCGCGACGTCGTCGCGCTGCTGAAGCTGCGCATCGACGCGCTCGTCGTCGCGGTCGCGCTCGCCGCCGCGGTCGCGGCCGGCGAGCGCTCGGCGGCGCGTCTCGGCGTCCTCGCGCTCGCGACGCTCGCGTCGAGCGCAGGAGCCGGGGCGTTCAACCACTGGTACGACCGCGACGTCGACCGGCTCATGCCGCGGACGCGCGGACGCCCGGTCGCGTCGGGGCGAGTCGACCCGGCGTTCGCGCTCGGGCTCGCCGTCGTCCTCACGGCCGCGGCCTGCCTCGCGGCGCCCGTGCTCGGCGCGGGCGTGTGCCTCTACCTGCTCGCCGGCTCGGCGACCTACGCGGGCGTCTACACCGTCTGGCTGAAGCGGCGGACGCCGTACGGGATCGTCTGGGGCGGCGCCGCCGGCAGCTTCGCCGCGCTCGCGGGCTGGCAGCTCGCGGGCTCGACGCTGCGGCCGGCGCCCCAGCTCCTCGCCCTCGTGCTCTTCCTGTGGACGCCGAGCCACTTCTGGAGCCTCGCGATCAAGCTCGAGGACGACTACCGCGCCGCGGGCATCCTCGCGCTGCCGGTCGTGGCCGGGCCGGCGCGGACGGCGCGCGCGGTCTTCGCGAACACGCTCGCCCTGGCGCTCTCCGCGCTCGCGCTCGGGCTCTACCTCGGGCTCGCGTACGTCGCGGTCGCGCTTCCCGCGACGACGGGCTTCCTGCTCGCCACACGCGCGCTCGCCCGCGACCCCTCGCCCGCCCGCGCGTGGAGCGTCTTCAAGCTCTCGGGCCTGTACCTGCTCGCCCTGCTCGCCGGCGTCGCCGCCGCCGGGCTCGTCTGAAGGGAGGACTTCCGTTGCAACGACCGCATCTGGAGACGCCCGGAACCCTGGCGATCATGGGCATCTACCTCGCCGTCTTCCTGGTGACGTGGCTGCTCGCCTTCGTCTACCTCGCCGCTCGGTGGGCGATCTCGTAGCCGTCCGGCTCACGCGCCGCCAGCGCGAGGTGCTCGCGCTGCTCGCCGAGGGGCTGCCCGCGCGCCGCATCGCGGCGGTGCTCGGGCTGCGCGAGGCCACGGTGCGCAACCACATCCACGCGCTCCTCGCCCGCTTCGGCTCGCACTCGCAGCTGGAGGCGGTGGCGCAGGCCCGTCGCCGCGGCATGGTATGAGCGAGCTCGCCGTCGTCCTCGCCGGCGGGGCGGCGACGCTGCTCGCCGTCCGCCGCGCCCGGGGGAGGCTCCGCTGGGGCGCCGCGGCCGTGGCGGTCGGGTGGGCCGCGACGCTCGGCCCGCTCGACCCGCTCGCGGAGCGGTCGCTCGCGGCCCACATGCTCCAGCACGTCCTCCTCGGGGACCTCGCGCCGCTGCTCGTCGTGCTCGCGGCGCGGAGCGGAGACCTGCGCCGCCTCGCCCCGCACCCGGCCGTCGCGTCGCTGCTCGACCGGCTCTTCCGTCCGCTGCCGGCGTTCGCCGTGTGGGCCGGCGCGCTCGCCCTGTGGCACGTGCCGTCGGCGTACGACCTCGCCCTCGAGCACGAGCGCGTGCACGCGCTCGAGCACGCGGCGTTCGCGCTCGGAGGCCTGCTCGTCTGGTCGCAGCTCCTCGACCCGGCGCGGCGGCGGCGCCTCGCCGGCTGGTGGCTCCCCGGCTACGCGCTGGCCGTGCTCGTCGCGTCGCAGGCGCTCGCGAACGTGCTCGTGCTCAGCTACCGGCCGCTGTACGGCGCGTACGCGGGCGCGGACCGGCCGTTCGGCCTCTCCGCGACGGGCGACCAGGATGCCGGCGCGGTCGTGATGATGCTCGAGCAGCTCGCGACCGTCGGCACCTTCGCGTTCCTCGCGCTCCGGAGCCTCGTGGCGCGAACCGCGCCGCGCCGGGAGGCCCCGCACCCCTTCGCGGCCTGATCCGTAGTTTCCCGCTGCGGATCCGTACCCGCTGCGGATTGCCGGCCCCGCGCGCGTGCGCGATCGTTCGCGACGTGGGCGTCCGCTCCGGCGATCCGCTCTTCCGCTGCGACGAGAGCCAGCGGGTGGTCGAATGGAACGACGCCGCCGCCCGCCTCACCGGAATCGAGCGCCGCGAGGCCGTCGGCCGGCGCTGCTGGGACGTGATCGCGGGGACGGACGACGCCGGCCGCCCCGTCTGCCACCCCGGCTGCTCGGTGGCGAGGCTCGTCTCCCACGGCTGGCCGGTCGACTGCACGGAGCTGCACCTGCAGACGCCCGCGGGCCGGAGGCGGGTGTCGATCTCGACGATCGTCGTGGACACGGACGAGACCCTCGTCCTGCACCCGATCCGGCCGCTCCCGGCACGGCCCGCAGCCGCCGAGGGCGCGCGCCTCACCCCCCGCCAGCGCGAGATCGTGACCCTGCTCGCGAACGGCGCGCGCGTCAAGGAGATCGCCCGCCTGCTGCTCCTGTCCGAGACGACCGTCCGCAACCACATCCGCGCCGTCCTCCTCGAGCTCGGGGCCCATTCGCAGCTCGAGGCCGTCGCGAAGGCTCGCGCGCTCGAGCTCGTCGCCTAGCCGCCGCCGCCCCCGCCGCGCCGGCCGCCTCGCGCTCCACGCCCCCGCGCACCGCCGGTCGTCGCGCGCCCCGCCGCCGACGGCCCGGCCCTCCTCGCCCCTTGACAGTCCCACGCCGGGAGGAGTAGCGTCGCGGCGTTCGCTGCGGCGCCGTCGGCGGCTTGCGACCGTCGGAAGGGGGTGGGCAGCCCAGGGACTTCTCGCAAGACGACCTCATGGGTCTGTCGGCCTCGCCCAGTTGCGACCGAAGGAGGAGGAATGACTACCGATCCCACGGCCGGGCTCGCCGAGCACGAGCTCGGCGAGGAGGAGCCGGGAGGCGGCGTCGCCGTCGAGGTCGCGCCGCCGCAGGAGGACGGCGCGGCGGCCGCGATGCAGGAGGAGCTCGCGGCCGCGCTCGCGACGGCGCTCGCCCCGCAGGTCGACGAGCCGACCGAGACCGGGGACATGGACGTCTCGACGCTCGCCGGCCTCGGCGCGATCCCGGTCACGCCGATCCCGTTCCCGCTCGCCAAGCGGCGGGTGACGGGCCGCTACCGGAGCGGGGGCGCGCCGTTCCAGGTCGAGCTCCGCGTCGACGTCGACGGGCCGACCCCGACGATGCGCGTCAGCGCCGACTACTACTCGATCTCCGGAGCGACGACGACGTACTTCGGCTCGATGAGGGTCGACGCGGTCACGGTCGCCGTCACGCCCACGCTCGTGACGATCACGGGGCTCGGCAGGTACACGTGGCCGGCGGGAGCGCCGCGGGTGAAGATCACCATCCCGCGCGTGCCGATCATCTCGCTGCCGGCCGCGGCCACCCTGCAGCATCTCACGCTCGGCGGCTCGCCGGGCGCGACCTACGTCTGCCGCTGGATCTCGCCGTTCCTGCGCTCGGTGCTGTTCGAGCAGGACCGCCAGGACACGGTGGCGGCGCCCTTCGTCTCCTACAACACCGGGTCGCTGCCGTCGGGCGGCCCCGCGCGGACGCTCTCGGTGGTGGGGGCGTACGCGGAGGCCGGCATCCAGCTGCAGACCGCGGGCGTCACGGACGTCGTCAACACGTCGGAGACCGGAGCGAACTCCACCTGGTCGGACGCCGAGCTGCACGCCGCGATGGTCAAGCACTTCTCGCTCTGGAAGGACATCCCGCAGTGGGCCGTCTGGCTCTTCCACGCCCAGCTGCACGACCTCGGGCCGGGGCTGCTCGGGATCATGTTCGACCAGACCGGAAGGCAGCGGCAGGGGGCGGCCGTGTTCTACGCGGGCCTCGCGGGCACGAGCGCGGACCAGCAGCGGCTCCAGCTCTACACCTGCACGCACGAGCTCGGCCACTGCTTCAACCTGCTGCACTCCTGGCAGAAGTCGCTCGCGACCCCGCCGGCGCCGAACCGGCCGTCGGCGCTCTCGTGGATGAACTACCCGTGGCGGTTCCCGGGCGGGCCGGGCGCGTTCTGGAGCGGCTTCCCGTTCCGCTTCGACGGCCCGGAGCTGATCCACCTGCGCCACGGCTTCTCGAACGCCGTGATCATGGGCGGGAACCCGTTCACCGTCGGCTCCGCGCTGGAGGCGCCCGAGGGCTGGGGCGACCCGCTGGAAGACGCCTCGGGGCTGCGGCTCGAGCTGAAGGCGCCGAGGAGCTTCTCCTACGGGGAGCCGGTGTCGGTCGACCTCGAGCTCTCGGGGACCGATTCGCGCGGCCGGCAGGCCCCCGCGCACCTGCGGCCGCGAAACGGCACGGTCGAGATCGCGATCCGGCAGCCGGCGGGACGGACGATCGTCTACCGGCCGCTCCTGCACCAGTGCTGGCGCGACGAGACGACGATCCTGAACGCCGACACGCCGCCGCTGATGGAGAGCGCCTTCATCCACTACGGCCGGGACGGCTTCTACTTCGACTCGCCCGGCACGTACCGGCTGCGGGCGCGGACGGTGGCGGCCGACGGCTCGACGATCCTCTCGAACGTGCTCGACATCCGCGTCCGCCCGCCGCTCGCGAGGGACGACGAGGACGCCGCGGAGCTGCTCTTCGGCGACGAGCAGGGCACGCTGATGTACCTCGTCGGCTCCGACTTCGAGGGGCTCGCGGCCGGCAACGACGCGTTGACCGAGCTGCGGACGCGCTTCGCGAAGCATCCGCTCGCGCAGGTCGCGCGCGTCGTCCAGGGCACGAACGCGGCGCGCGAGTTCAAGCTCGTCGGCGCGGACAACAGCGTCACCGTCCGGCCGGCGAACGCGGAGGAGGCCGCCGAGCTGCTTCAGCCGGTGATCGACGTCGCCGCGGCCCGCAAGCCGGCGGCGAGGCAGAAGGATCCGAACGCGATCCGGAGGGCGATCGCGACGCAGATTCGCGACACCGCGACCGACCAGGCCGGGGCGCAGATCGGCACCTACGTCAAGGCCCGGCGGCGGGAGATCGCCGTCGAGCTCGGAGAGACGGTCCGCTGAGCGCGGAGCCCGGCCGCGCGGAGGGGCGCTCGGCCCTTCCCCGCGGCCGGGCCGGCTGCCACCCTTCCCGTCGTGCCCGCGCTCCAGATCGACTTCGAGGACGGCTTCGCCGGCG
Organism: Gaiellaceae bacterium; assembly: GCA_035650615.1. Lineage (GTDB taxonomy): Bacteria > Actinomycetota > Thermoleophilia > Gaiellales > Gaiellaceae > PALSA-600. Next base: position 12,809 of record DASRHI010000039.1, read on the forward strand.
ACACGGTCGTCGTCACGGCCGGCGGCCGCGAGCTCTGGCGCGGCGACGCGCTGTCGACCAACCCCGCCGTCAGCCTCGCCGCGGTCGCGAGCGTCGAGGTCGACGAGCACGCCGTCCTCGAGGTCGCGGTGCCGGACCGCGGGCTCCGGGAGAGCTGGCCGGTGGACGCCCCCTTCCTGCGCGTCGAGCTGGCGGGCGGGCGGCTTCTCCTCCAGCCGTCGCGGGAGCGGCCGCTCCACCTGTAGCCCGTGGCCCGCGGGAGCCTATGCTGCCGGCATGGGACCCCTCGAGACGCCGGCCGTCGCCCTCTTCCACCGCCGCGGCTGAGCGACGTGTCTTTCGGCCAGGGAGTTCCTTGGCGAGCGCGGCGTCGAGTTCGAGTCGCTGGACGTCGGCGGCGAGAAGGCCCGTGCGCGCTGGCGCGAGTCCGGGTCGCCGCCGCTGCCGGCGCTCGCCGTCGGGTCGCGCGTCGTCCCGCTGGTCGCGCCGCGGGTGCAGATCGCCGCCGAGCTCGGCCTGGCGCGGGACCCGGCGGCCGACGCCGCGTCGCTCGTCTGGGACCTCGTCCATCTCCACGACGCCTGGGCGGCGCTCCTGCGGCCGCTGCCCTGGAGCGCGCTCACCGCGCCGACCCCGTCTCGCGGCCGCACCCCGCTCGAGCTCGCCGTGAACGTCTTCCACGGCCTCCGGCGCACGATCGAGGCGTGGTCGACCGGCCGCTTCGACTGGGCGACCGACGACGCCGCGCGCGAGGCCGCGGAGGCGGAGGCCCTCGCCGGCCTCAGGAGCCCGGCCGCCCTCGCCGGGTACCTCGAGCGGTGCGCCGCCGCGTGGCGCGGGTTCGCGCTCGAGGCCGGCGACGGGTCGGCCGACCTCAGGCGCCCGGTCGCCGATCCGCTCGGGAGCACGGTCGAGTTCCGCGACGTCCTCGAGAGCCAGCGTCTGCATGCCGCCGTCCACTTCCGCCAGGTGACGCACGCGCTCGACGCGGCCGGGATCCCGCACGCGGGCGGCGGCGCGCTCGAGCGGCTGCATGGCCTGACGCTGCCCGAGGATCCCTTCTGAGCGGCGGCGAGCGTGCGGGCCGCCGCCCGGCCGGGCCCGCGCGGCTTGGCGCCGCGGCCGCGGTCGAGTAGGCTCCCGCAGACGGGAAGGGAGGCGTGATGACCGAGATCGCGAGCTGGCGCGCGGCCGGCGACTGGTTCGACGTCTGCAAGTGCGCGATTCCCTGCCCCTGCACGTTCGCGCAGCCTCCGACCGACGGCGCCTGCGAGGGCATCCTCGCCTGGCACATCCGCGAGGGGCACTACGGCGAGACGCGGCTCGACGACCTGAACGTCGTCGCGCTCGGCGCCTTCGAGGGCAACGTCTGGGCGGGCGAGGCGAAGGTCGCGCTCGGGATGTACATGGACGAGCGCGCCGACGAGGCCCAGCGGGAGGGCCTGATGGTCATCTTCAGCGGACAGGGCGGCGGCTGGCCGGCGGAGTTCGCGAGCTTCGTCGGCGAGGTGCGGGGCGTCGAGTACGTGCCGATCACGTTCGAGCTCGCAGACGACCTCGCCCACTGGGCGGCCGAGGTCCCCGGCAGGGCGTGGGCCCGCGCGGAGGCGCTGACGGGCCCGACGACGCCCGAAGGGAGACGCGTGCAGGTGCACAACCCGCCGGGCGCCGAGGTCGGACCCGGGCAGGTGGCGACGTGGGGCCGGGCGACCACCGACCGGGCCGACGGCTTCGGCTTCAGGTGGGAGTGGGACGGCCGGTCGAGCAAGCACTTCCCGTTCGACTGGCACGGGCCGTAGAGCGTTCCGGGGAGTGAGTGGAGTGACGACCGCGCCGTCGCCGAACGTCCCGCTCGCGCTGCGTCGCCGCGCCGCCATCGCGCTCGTGCTCGGCTCCCTCGCGGCCGCGGCGTGGGCGGCGAGCGCAGACCGGATGCACGGCATGACCATGGCCGACCGCTTCTCGGTCGGCTCGTTCGGGTTCTTCGTCGTCCTCTGGGTGCTGATGATGGCCGCGATGATGTTCCCGTCCGTGTGGCCGGCGGTCGCCCTCTACGGCCTCGTGCTCCGGCGCCGGCCGGCGACCGCCGCGCGCGCGCCCGGTCGCCTCGGGGCGTTCGTCGCGGGCTACCTGGGCTCGTGGACGGTCGCGGGGCTGATCGCGTTCGGGCTGCTCGCGGGCGCGCGCGCCGCCGGGCTCGGCGACCTCTCCGACGAGCAGGTCGCGCGCGACGTCGTCGCGCCCGTCGCCCTGCTCGGCGCCGCCTACCAGGCCGTGCCCTTCAAGCAGGCCTGCCTGAGCCACTGCCGGGGCCCGCTCTCGTTCTTCCTGCAGCACTGGCGCGACGGCCCGCAGGGAGCGCTCCTGATGGGCGCCCGGCACGGCGGCTACTGCGTCGGCTGCTGCTGGCTGCTGATGGTCGTGCTGCTCGCGCTCGGGGTCATGAGCCTCACCTGGATGGCGGCCGTCTCGCTCGCGATCGCGGCCGAGAAGCTCGCCCCGGCGCGCTGGGCGCGGTACGCGAGCGGCCTCCTCGCGGCCGCGCTCGTCGTGCTCGGGGTCGTCGCGGCCGCGCGCCCGTCGTGGCTGCCCGGCGTCGACGCCGGGACTGGCGGCATGGACATGGGCGACATGTGACCGACGGGCGCCGGGCGGCGGCGGCCGGCGCGGTCAGACGTTGACCGCGAAGAGCATCAGGTCGTAGAGCGCGACCGCCGTCGCGAGCACGGAGAGGAACGCGACGAGGACCGCCTGCGACTCGCGCTGCGAGCGCCGGCGCGCCGCCGGCTTGCGCTGCGCGGGGGCGGGCGCGCGAACGGGCGCGCGGCGCACCTGACGGCTCCCGACGGCGCTCATCGGGCCGTCCTCGCGGGCCGCCCGACCGCCTCGACGATGCGGTCGGCGACGCTCGTCTCGCCGTCGCCGTCCGGGACGAGCAGGTCGATCGCGAGCAGCGCCTGGCGCACGAGCACGAGGCCGACGAGGGCGAAGGCGCCGGCGAGGGTGACGCCGTCGAGGCGACCGCCGAGCTGGACCTTCGCGGCCGTGAAGCCGAGCGCCGCGAGCAGGGGCACGAACGGCGCGACGACGGCGGCGGTCGTGAGCGAGCGCGCCTCGCCGCGCCGCTCCGGGATCCGGTCCTCGCCCGAGCAGGAGGCTCCGACCGCGATCGCGAGGTACCCCCCGAACCAGCCCGCGTCGATCCCGTTCCCGGTCGCGTACGTGTTGACGGAGGTGAGGTAGGTGTAGACGGCGTCCGAGAACGCGATCGCGAGGATGCCGCCGAGGAGGCACCAGACGTCGAAGCGGGAGCGGTCGGTGGTGCCGCGGATGACGAGCACCGCGAGGAAGAGGATCACGACGTCGCTCAGGGGGTACGCGAGCGTCACGAGCCCGCCGAGGCTCGTGACGTCCGTCGAGCGCCGGAGCGGCTCGAGCACGAGCCCCCAGCCGAGGACGAAGATCGAGGCGGCGACGACGAGCCCGTCGACCGCCGTCCGCGTCCGCCCGAGCGCGCGTCCGCGCAGCGCCGGATGGACGAGGAGCGCCGCCGCGGCCGGCGGCAGCGCGGCGAGGTAGGCGGCGTCGGCCCACGAGGGCACCGGCACCTCCCCGAGCAGCACGAGGTCGTAGAGCGCCCAGATGCCCTCGCCGAGGGTCCAGGCGGCGCAGGCGACGGCGAAGAGGAGCCAGGAGAGCGCCACGCGGCCCCGGTGGCGGCGGGCGGCGAGCGCGCAGAGGACGGTCGCGGCGGCCGCGGCGGCGACCGTGGCGAGGTCGTCGACCCAGCGGACGGCGTCCTCGCCGCCGGCGCCGGCCCCGAGCCAGAGCCCGAAGGCGGCCGTCAGCGCCGCCCCGAGCCCGAGGCGCTTCGCGAAGCGCGCGCGTGCGGGCGCCGCAGCCACTACGGAAGAGGGTCGGCGCCCCGGCAGGAGCCCCGGATCGCCGCCGCGGCGCGCATGCCGTCACCGTTCCGGGGGACGGCGGATCACTCGTTCGGGCGGCGGTCCCGTCAACCGCGCCCCCGCCCCTGCCGATGCACCGGGCGTGCCGTCGTCCCTGCCCGTCTACACGGGCCGATTCGGCCCGGAGGAAGCCGAGCGCCTGCTCTGGCGGGCGGGGTTCGGCCCGCGCAGCGGGGAGGCGCTCCGGCTCGCGGAGCTCGGCCTGCACCGGGCGGTCGACGCGCTCGTCCACCCGCCGCGGGAGGAGCGGCTGGTCGGGCGGCCGCCCGTCGTCGACGGTCGCCCGCTCGCGCCGAGGGACGCCTACGGGCACGACCACCTGTGGTGGCTCGACCGGATGGTGCGCACGACGCGGCCGCTCGTCGAGCGGATGGCGCTCGTCTGGCACGACTGGTTCGCGACGTCGAACGAGACGGTCGGCAGCCAGAAGCTGATGCTGCAGCAGAACGAGCTCTTCAGGCAGATCGGCCTCGGCTCGTTCAAGGGCCTCGCGATGCGGGTCACCGTCAACCCCGCGATGCTGCTCTACCTGAACGGCCTCAACTCGGCGAAGGGCGCTCCGAACGAGAACTACGCCCGCGAGCTGATGGAGCTCTTCACGCTCGGCGCCGGGAGCGGCTACACGGAGCGCGACGTGCGCGAGCAGGCGCGCGCGCTCACCGGCTGGACGGCCCGCTACCGGAACGGCGCCGGCTGGGTCGACTTCCACTTCAGGCGCGAGAGCCACGACGACGCCATGAAGGTCGTCTTCGGGAAGGTCGGCGCGTTCGACTGGAAGACGGCGGTGCGCCTCTGCGTCGAGCACCCGAGGCACCCCGCCTTCTTCGTGGGCAAGCTCTGGAGCTACTTCGTGCCGGTGCCGCCCGACGACGCGACCGCGAAGCTCCTGCAGGAGCTCTACGTCCGCTCCGGCTTCGAGGTGCGGCCCGTCGTCTCCGCGATCCTGCGCCACCCGCTCCTCTACGAGGGCCCGCGGATGACGAAGTCGCCGGTCGTCTACACCGCCGGCCTGCTGCGCACGCGCGGCGACCGGATCGAGACGGAGGACTGGATCTGGCTCGACGCGATGGCGGGCCAGCAGCTCTTCTACCCGCCGAACGTGAGCGGCTGGAACGACCAGCGCTGGCTCGACACGTCGACGTTCCGCGCGCGGTGGCTGATCGCCGAGCGCGCCCTGCGCAAGCACTCGTTCAGCCCGGAGCACGCGAAGCCGGGCGAGCGGCCGCCGGGCGACCCGCGGAAGCTCGTCGACCGCGCGCTCGGCTGGTGGGGCTCGCTGCGGGTCTCGCCGCACACGCGCGCGTCGCTCCTCGCCTACGCCGAGAAGGCGATGGCCGCCGCGATCGCCGACGACTACCGGCAGCGGGCCTTCCCGCTCATGACCTACAACGCGCTCCGCCACCTCGTGGCCGTCGCCCCGGAGATGCAGACCGCGTGAGCCGGTGCTGCGACGAGTTCTCGCGCTCGGCGCTGCTCCGGCGCGGGGTCGCCGAGGCAGGGAGCGGGCTGCCGGCGATCGAGCCGGGCATGCCGCTCCCGGCGGGGACGGGCCTCGACCGGCGCACCTTCCTCTCGCGCACGCTCGGCGCCGCGCTCACCGTCTACGGCGCGGCCGCGCTCGGGCCGCGCACGCTCGACGCCGCGATCGCGCGCGGGGCGGCGGCCGGTGCGGGCGAGCGCGTGCTCGTCTCGATCTTCGCTCCCGGCGGCTGGGACTCGCTCTCGCTCCTCTACCCGGCGGGCGACCCCGCCTACCGGCGCCTGCGCCCCACGATCGCCCTCGAGCCCGGCGACGGCCCGGCCTTCGCCGGCGACTCGCGCCTCCACTGGCACCCGTCGTTCGAGCCGCTCGCGAAGCTGCACGCGCGCGGGAGGCTGACCGTGTTCCCGGCGATCGGGTACTCCCACCCCGACCAGTCGCACTTCACCTCGCGCCACTACTGGGAGGTCGGGGCGCTCGACGCCCGCGAGGGGACCGGGTGGCTCGGGCGCCTGCTCGACGCGATCGGCGACGACGAGAACGCGATGCAGGGGCTGTCGCTCGACTCCTCGCTCCTTCCCTCGCTCGCGACGGCGAGGGTGCCCGTCGCGACGCTGACCGACCCGGGCGACTACGGGTTCTGGTCGCGCAACGTCTGGGACGTGCCCGCGAAGCTGCTGCCGGACGCGATCGGCTCGCTCTCCGGCCTCGTGGACGAGCAGGAGCCGTTCCTCGCCCACGCGAGCCGCACCGCCGGGCAGGCCGCCCGGCTGCACCGCCAGCTCGGGCGCTTTGTCGGCGAGGACGGCCGCGCCCGCTACGAGTCGAAGGCGAAGTACCCGGACGGCGAGTTCGCGCGGCGGCTCGCGGGCCTCGCCGCGCTGCTCCACGCCGGCTTCCCGATCCGCGCGGTCGCGCTGCAGGCGCCCGGCGAGTACGACACCCACTCCGACGAGGGCGGCCCGCTCGCGAACGGCGCGAAGGAGGTCGCGGAGGCGCTCGCCGCGTTCCAGCAGGACCTCGAGCTCCGAGGCCTCGGCCGGCGCGTGGCGACGCTCCTCTGGAGCGAGTTCGGGCGGCGCGCCGCGCAGAACGACACGAACGGCACCGACCACGGCGCCGCCGGCGTCGCCTTCCTGCTCGGCGAGAACGTGCGCCACCGGATGGTCGGCGAGTTCCCCGGGCTCGCCCGCGGGCTCGACCGGGACGGCAACCTCAGGGAGACCGTCGACTTCCGCGCCGTCTACGCGTCGCTGCTCGAGGAGTGGTTCCACGTCGACGCCGCGCGCATCCTCCCCGACGCGCGGAAGCTCCCCCGCTTCTCGCTCCTCGCCTGAGGTGTACTTCTCGCCGCGGACGCTCCTGCTCGTCGCCGCCGCCGCGACGCTCGCGGCCGCGACGACGCTCCTCTCGGCGAAGGCGGCCTCCGCCCCGGCGCGCGTCCAGGTCGTCGAGAAGGAGTACACGCTCACGCTCTCGCGCCTCCGGATCCCGAGCGGCGCGGCGATCGTCCAGGTGCTCAACTTCGGCATGGACGGCCACGACCTCGTGATCTCGCCGCGCGCGAAGGGGGCGAAGCCGGTGCGGTTCAGCCGGCTCTCGCCGGGCGGGCGCGCGACGCTGACCGTGAGGCTGGCGCCGGGGCGCTACACGCTCTGGTGCTCGCTGCCCGGACACCGGGCGCGCGGGATGGTCGCCCCGCTCGTGGTCACGCGCTGACGGGGCCGTCGGAGCGGGCGCCGCGGCCTCCGCGGCGCCCGCGTCTCCGACCGGTCAGGCGGGCGTCGTCGCCGCGGGGTGCGCGTGCTCGGCCCGCGAGAACGAGGTCTGTCCCTTGACGGCCAGGGCGTGCGCGGCCCACCCGACGGCGGCGCCGAGCGCCGGCCCGACGAGGTACACCCAGAAGCCCGTCCACTTGTTGCCGATCAGGTCCGGCCCGAACGTGCGGGCCGGGTTGACGGACGAGCCCGAGAACGGGATCGCCGCGAAGTGGATCGCGAGCAGCGTGAGCGGGATCGCGATCAGCGCCGTTCCGCCGTACGTGCCGCTCCGCGACGCCTGGAGGATGACGGCGACGAAGATCGCGGTCATGGCGATCTCGATCACGAGCGCGGTGCCGTTCGAGCTCGGGATCGTCGCGGTCGCCGCGACCTCGTCCTTCGTCGTCGCGAGCAGCAGCACCAGCGCGGCGAGGACGCCGCCGACGAACTGCGCGATCCAGTAGGCGACGAGCTCGGACCTCGCCAGCCGGCCGTCGAGGAACATCCCGAGCGAGACCGCCGGGTTGAAGTGGCCGCCCGACACCTCTCCGAACGCGTACAGCCCGGCGAGGAGCGCGAGCCCGAAGGCGAACGGCGCGACGAGCAGCGGGTCGGCGCCGGCGCGCAGCGCCCCGGCGACGGACACCGTCCCGACGAAGACGAGGATGAACGTCCCGAAGAGCTCCGCGACGTACTTCTGCCACTGGTTCATCTCCGTTGTCAGCTCCTTCCGGCCGCGGCTCCGAGCCCCTGACGGGCCGCGGCCTCACGTGGGGGAGTTCGTGCGAGTTCGTACGAGCCCATGGATTTCGAGCGCGACGCCCGGATCCCTGTCGCGGCCCGGGAGGCGACGGGGGGTTGCCCGCGGGCGGCGGGTGCCCGAGAATCGCCCGGACACCGACTCGAAATGGGGTGAGCGATGGCCTGGAGCCTGGAGGGCAGCTACTTCGAGAGCTGCAACTGCGACGTCCTGTGCCCGTGCGGCGCGAGCTTCTTCGCGCTCCCCGCCGACAACGAGCGCTGCAACGTCACGCTCGTGTTCCACGTCGACCGGGGTGACGTCGACGGGGTCGACGTGAGCGGGCTGACGTGGGCGATCGTCGCCGACACGCCCGGGAAGATGGCGGACGGGAACTGGCGGGTCGGGCTGATCATGGACGCCGCCGCGTCGCCGGAGCAGGCCGAGGCGCTCGCGAGCGTCGCCTCCGGCTCGCGCGGCGGCCCGCCGGCGATGTTCGGCCCGCTCGTCGGCGAGAACCTGGGGATGGAGGTGGCGCCGATCGAGTTCTCGAGCGAGGGGACGCGTCACTCGGTGAGGATCGGCGACCTCGTCGACATCGAGGTCGAGGACTTCGTCGCGGAGGGCGAGAGCGAGCCGATCACGCTCACGAACGTCCCCCACCCGGCGAGCACCTCGCTCGCGGTCGCGCAGGCGAAGCGCGGGCGCGTGAACGCGTTCGGGATCTCCGTCGACACGACCGGCAAGAACGGTCACTCGGCCCCGTTCCGCTGGGCGGCGTAGCGGGCGGGACCCAGCGACGCAGAAGCCCCGCTCGGGCGGGGCTTCTGCGGGGACGTCCGCAAGCCGGGTCGATCCGGGAACGGGATCCCGGCACGGACGGAGGCGGAGAGGGAGGGATTTGAACCCTCGACGCACCTTTCGGCACGTACGCGATTTCCAGTCGCGCTCCTTCGACCGCTCGGACACCTCTCCGGGCCGACCCATTAGACCAGACGCCGCGTGTGATTGACTCCGCCGCGTCATGGGGGTGCGGCTCGGGGCGAAGGTGCCGAACAGCGGGGCGCTGCCGCTCGAGCGCGGCATCCCGGCGCTCGCCCGCGCGCTCGAGGAGGCCGGCTTCGACTCGCTCTGGGTCAGCGACCACGTCGTGCTGCCGGAGCGGATGGAGTCCCGCTACCCGTTCGCGGCCGACGGGCGCGCCACCTGGCCGCCGGACACTCCCTACATCGACGCGCTGATCGCGCTCGCCCTCGTCGCCGCCGCGACCGAGCGCGCGAGCTTCGGCCCCGCGGTGCTCGTCCTGCCCCAGCGGAACCCGGTGCTCGCGGCGAAGCAGCTCGCGTCGCTCGACGCGGCCGGCGGGGGCCGCCTCCGGCTCGGGGTCGGCGCCGGCTGGCTGCGCGAGGAGTTCGAGGCGCTCGGCGCGCCGTTCGAGTCGCGCGGAGCCCGGCTCGAGGAGTGGATCGGGATCCTGCGCGACTGCTGGACGGGCGCCCCGCCCGCGCGAAGCGGCGGCCACTACGACCTGCCGGCCGGGCTCCTCTGCCTGCCGACGCCGGCCCGGCGCGTGCCCATCCTCGTCGGCGGCCACTCGCGGGCGGCGCTCCGGCGCGCGGGCGAGCTCGGCGACGGCTGGCTCGGGCAGCAGTCGCTCGACGAGCTCGACCCGGCCGAGCTCGCGGCGGCGCGAGCGGCGATGGCGCGGGCCGCGCGCGACGCCGGCCGCGACCCGGACGGGCTGGAGGTCGTCCTGCGCGTCGTCGGCGCGGCCGGCCGCGCCGGCGAGCTCGCCCGCCGGCTGCCCGAGCTCGAGCGCGCGGGCGTCGGCGAGGTGATCGTCGACGTCGACTGGGAGGCCGGCGACCCCGTCGCCGAGCGCGAGCGGCTCGCGGCCGCGGCGGCATGACGCTGCTCGCGGGCAGGCGGGCGGCCGTCACCGGCGGCGCGCGCGGCCTGGGGGCGGCGATCGCGGCGCTGTTCTCGGCGGAGGGGGCGACGGGCGCGGTGCTCGACCTCCCCGGCGCGCTCGGCACGGCGCCCGCGGGCTGGGACGCCGTCGCCGTCGACGTGCGCGACGAGGCGTCCGTCCGGGACGCCTTCGCCGGGCTCGGGCCGCTCGACGTCGTCGTGACCGCCGCCGGGATCGTCCCCGGGTGGTCCGCGCTCGCCGAGACGTCGCTCGACGACTGGGACGAGGTCTTCCGCGTGAACGTGCGCGGGACGGTCGCGAGCATCCGCCACGCGGTCCCCTCCCTCCGCGACCGCGCGTCGGTCGTCGCGGTCGGCTCGGTCAACTCGTGGCGCGGCGACCCGAACCTGGCGAGCTACGTCGCGAGCAAGCACGCGGTGCTCGGGATCGTCCGCTCCGCCGCGCTCGACCTCGGCCGGCGCGGGATCCGCGTGAACGGCATCGCGCCGGGCCCGATCGCGACCGAGGCGCTGCTCGAGCGGATGCGCCGGCGCGAGCGCGAGCTCGGGATCCCGGTCGAGGAGGCGCTCGCGGCGAACGCGCGCCAGACGGCGCTCGGCCGGACGGCGACCGCCGAGGAGGTGGCGAAGGCGGCGCTCTTCCTCGCGAGCGACCTCTCCTCGGGGATCACCGGCCACCTCCTCCCGGTCGACGCGGGGATCCCGTGAGCCGCCTCGACGGCAAGACGGTGCTCGTCACGGGCGCCTCGCGCGGGATCGGGGCCGCGGCCGCGGCCGCGCTCGCCGGCGGGGGCGCGGCCGTCGTCGCCCACTACCGCTCCCACCGGGAGGGCGCCGAGGCGGCGGTCGCGGCGCTGCCGGAGGAGCGGAGGCTGCTCGTCCAGGCCGACTTCGCCGAGCCCGGATCGGCGCGGCGGCTCTGGCGCGAGGTCGTCGCCGCCCGCGGGCGCGTCGACGCCGTCGTCGTGAACGCGGCGATCTCGGTCGAGACGCCCTTCGACGGGCCCGACGAGGCGTGGGACGCCGGCTGGGAGGCGATCGTGCGCGTGAACGTGCTCGAGCCGGCGAGCCTGATCCGCGAGGCGGTGGGGCACTTCCGCGCCCACGGGGGCGGAATCGTGATCACCCTCTCGAGCTGGGCGGCCCAGCAGGGCTCGGCGATCGCGACCCTGCCCGCCTACGCGGCCTCGAAGGCGGCCGTGAAGGCCGTCACCCAGACGGTCGCGCGCAACTACGCGAAGGAGGGCGTGCTCGCGTACGTCGTCGCGCCGGGCATCGTCCGCACGCGCATGTCCGAGATCTCGGCGGTCGCCCGCGGCGGGATCGACAAGGTCCACGCCGTGCTCGCGCTCGGCGAGCTCGTCCCGCCCGAGGAGGTGGGCACGCTGATCGCCTTCCTCGCGAGCGGCGCCTGCCGGCACCTGAGCGGCGCCACGATCGACGTGAACGGCGCGAGCTACGTCCGCTGAGCGGCGCCCAGCTTGACACGGCGCGTTACGCTCGTACAGCATGCGCACAGACGGGCACTATGCGGACAGCGATGACCACCGACAGCGCCCCGTCCGCAGCCGCGGCCGACCGCGCCCACGACGCGGTCGCGCGCGACGTCGTCGTCCGCCTCGAGGGGATCCGGAAGTCGTTCGGGACGACCGAGGTGCTCCACGGCGTCGACCTGACCGTCCACGCCGGCGAGCACGTCGTCGTCTTCGGCCCCTCGGGCTCGGGCAAGTCGACGCTCCTGCGGACGATCAACCTGCTCGAGGAGCCGAGCGCCGGCTCGGTGCAGGTGCTCGGCGTCGAGTACGGCCCCGCGGGCGGCCGGCGGCGCGGCAGCGCCGTCGAGCTGCGCCGCCGGGTCGGGATGGTCTTCCAGCAGTTCAACCTCTTCCCGCACCTGACCGCGCTCCACAACGTCGCGCTCGCCCTCAGGGCGGCGAAGCGCGTCGGCAGGGACGACGCCGAGGAGCGCGCGGCGCACGCGCTGCGGCAGGTCGGCCTGCTCCGGTTCGCGGCGCGCTACCCCGCGGAGCTCTCGGGCGGGCAGCAGCAGCGGGTCGCGATCGCCCGCGCGCTCAGCCTCGACCCGAAGGTGATGCTGTTCGACGAGCCCACCTCGGCGCTCGACCCCGAGCTCGTCGGCGAGGTGCTCGGCGTCATGCGCACCGTCGCCGAGTCGGGGATGACGATGGTGATCGTCACCCACGAGCTCAACTTCGCGCGCGAGATCGGGGACTTCAACGTCTTCATGGACGAGGGCGTGGTCGCGGAGTCGGGCCCGCGCGGGTTCTTCGACGAGTGCACGAACCCCAGGACGCGGCAGTTCATCGCGGCGGTGCTGTAGTGGCCGGCGTCGTCGCTTCCTACGACTGGGGGCTCGTCTGGACGAACCGCAACGCGTTCCTCGACGGGCTCGCGACCGCGCTCGAGGTGTCCGCGGTGGCGATCGTGATCTCCGTCGTCGTCGGGCTCCTGCTCGCGCTCGCGCGCATGAGCAGGCCGCCGCTCTCGTGGCTCGCGGCCGCGTACATCAACGTCTTCCGGGGCGTGCCGGCGCTCGTCAGCGTGATCTGGGTCTACTTCGGCTGGTCGCTCGTCGTCGGGATCAACTTCACGGTCTTCCAGGCGGGCGTGATCGCGCTCGTCCTCCTCTACGGCGCCTTCATCTCCGAGATCTACCGCGCCGCGCTCGAGGCGATCCCGCGCGGGCAGCGCGAGGCCGGCCTCGCCCTGGGGATGAGCCCCCTGCGCGTGTTCGTCCAGGTCGTGCTGCCGCAGGCGACGAAGATCGCCGTCCCCAACATCGGGAGCATGTTCATCGGCATGGTCAAGGACACGTCGACCTTCACGGTGATCGGGCTGCTCGAGGTCGTGCGCGTGACGCAGAACATCAACTCGGTGACCTTCCAGCCGTTCCCGCTCTACACCGCCGCGGCCGGGATCTACGTGGTCGTCGCCTTCGCCGTCGACTTCCTCGTCCGCGCGCTCGAGCGCGGGCTCGCGACGCCGCCCTCCGGGCCGGTGGCGCGGGCCGCGACCGCGCGCCGCCGCCGCCGCGTCGAAGCCGTCGTCCAGCGAGTCGAAGCCGTCTCAGGAGCCAGGTGACGGGGCGCACGCGCCCCCGAAAGGAGGAGAGCACGTGATCCACGCACGGAGAGGGTCGGGACGCGTCGCCGCCGCGTGTGCGGTGGCGGCGGCGGTCGCTGCGATCGCCGCCGCCGGGGCGACGGCGAAGCCCCACGCCGCCAACCCGTACAACCTGAACAAGCCCGGCACGCTCACGGTCGGGATGGACCTCGAGTTCAAGCCGGAGATGTACCTGCAGAACGGGAAGCCCGCGGGCTACGACGTCGAGCTGCTGAAGCTGCTCGCGAAGCAGATGCGGGTGAAGCTCGACATCAAGAACCTCGCCTTCACCGGCCTGATCCCGGGGCTTGTCTCGAAGAAGTTCGACATGGTCTCGGTCGGCCTCTCGGCGACGCCCGAGCGGAAGAAGTCGGTGACGTTCAGCCGGCCGTACGTCCCTTACGCCCAGATCCTCGCGGCGGCGAGGAACGACACGACGCCAGCGTCGATGGCCGCGTGGAACAGCTCCGACAAGACGATCACGTCGCTGCAGGGGTCGACGGCGGAGCAGCTCGTGCAGAAGGAGTTCCCGAAGGCGAAGTCGGCGTCCTTCCCCGACCAGAACGCCGCCTTCCTGCAGGTGGCGACGGGTCGGGCCGACGGCATCGTCGTCGAGAACTACCTGCTGGCGCAGTTCAACAAGTCGAACGGCAACAAGCTGAAGGAGGTGCCGTTCTCCAAGCCGCTGCACGTCGAGTACGGCTCGTACGCGGTGCAGAAGGGCAACACCGCCCTCGCCTCCTACCTGAGCAAGTTCATCTGCAAGATCCAGGGCAACGGGCAGCTCGCGAAGATCTACAAGCGGACGGAGGGGGCGCCGCTCCCGCCCATGCCCGCTTGCTAGGACGACCCGCGGCCGGGCGGCCTCGCGCCGCCCGGCCCCTCGCACGGTGACCGCGAAGGGAAGCTACGACCTGCTCGTCGTCGGCGCCGGCCCCGCCGGGCTCGCCGCCGCGGCCGAGGCGGCCGCGCTCGGGGTCTCGGTCGCCGTCGTGGACGAGCGCCCCGCCCCCGGCGGGCAGATCTACAAGCAGCCGGGCCTCCGCGTCGCCGGCCACCGGGCCCTCGGCGCCGACCACCGCCGCGGCCGCGCCCTCGTCCAGGCCGCCGAGCGATCCGGCGCCCGCTTCCTCCTGCGCACCGCCTGCCTCTCCGTGCGCGGCACCGAGGCGGTGCTGGCGCCCGAGGGCGAGCGCGCGCGCACCGTGACGGCGGGGCGGATCCTGCTCGCCCCCGGCGCGCACGACCGGCCGGTCGCCTTCCCGGGCTGGACCCTCCCCGGCGTGCTCACGGCGGGCGGCGCCCAGACCCTGGTGAAGGCGCACCGGGTCGGCCTCGGCCGCCGGGTCGTCTTCGCCGGCTCGGGGCCGCTCGCGCTCGCGTTCCCGGCGCAGCTCCGCCGCTACGGCGTCCCCGTCGTCGCGGCGCTCGAGGCGGGGCCCGCGCCGGGCCTCGCCGACCTGGCGCGCCTCGGGGCGGCGGCCCGCGGCAACGGCCGGCTCCTCCTCGACGCGGCCCGCTACCGGCTCGAGCTCGCGCGCGCCCGGGTGCCGTTCCGCCGCCGCCGGATCGTCGTCCGCGCCGAGGGGCGCGGGCGGGTCGAGGCGGTCGTGCACGCGGCGGTCGACGACGAGTGGCGCGTCGTCCCGGGCAGCGAGGAGCGGATCGAGGCCGACACGCTCTGCGTCGGCTACGGCCTCTGCCCGTCCGTCGAGCTGAGCCGGCTCGCCGGCTGCGCGCTCCGCTACGACGAGGACCTGGGCGGGCCGGTGGTCGTGGTCGACGAGTGGCAGCGGACGTCGGTGCCGGGCGTGTCCGCGGCGGGCGAGGCCACCGGCGTCGAGGGTGCGCACGTCGCCGAGGACGAGGGCCGCCTGGCCGCGCTCGGGCTCGTCGAGGACGAGCGCCGCGCCGCGCCGGTGCGCCGCCGGCTCGAGCGGCGCCGCCGCTTCCAGCGGGCGCTGCGCCGGCTCCACCGGGTCGGCGCCGGCGTCTACGAGCTGGCGACCCCGGAGACCGTGGTCTGCCGCTGCGAGGAGCTGACGCGGGCCGAGCTCGAGGAGGCGATCGAGGCGAGCGCCGACATCGGGGTCGTCAAGGGGTTCACGCGCGTGACCATGGGGCTCTGCCAGGGCCGCAACTGCGCCCGCCAGCTCGCGGCGCTCGTGGCCGCCCGGCACGGGCTCGCGCTCGCCGACGTCCCCGCGGCGACCCCGCGCGCGCCGGTCCGGCCGGTGCCGCTCGGCGCCGTCGCCGACGAGACCGTCGGGGACCCGGGGCTCTTCGTTGCCTAGCCTCCGGCTACCCGCCGAGCGGACGCGCGGGCCGCTGCCGGCGGAGACGGACGTCGCCGTGATCGGCGGCGGCCTGGCCGGGACCGCCGTCGCCTACGAGCTCGCGGGCGAGGGCCTCGACGTCCTCCTGCTCGAGCGGGGCGAGCTCAACCGCGAGGCGTCCGGCACGAACGCGGGCAGCTTCCACTTCCAGATCGCGATCCACCAGCTCACCGAGCGCGACGCGGGCGGGTCGCACGCGCGGCTCGCCGCCGACGTGCGGCTGCAGCTCGAGGCGGCGCGGCTCTGGGAGACGCTCGAGGAGGAGCTCGGCGGCCCGCTCGGCGTCCACCGCACCGGCGGGCTGATGGTGGCGGAGACGCCGGAGGAGCTGCGGCTCCTGCACGAGAAGCACGCGATCGAGGAGGAGGCCGGCCTCGAGACGCACGTGCTCGAGGGCGACGAGCTGCGCCGGTTCGCGCCGTACCTCGCGGACGACCTGCTCGGGGCGACCTACTGCCCGGCGGAGGGACACGCGAACCCCTTCCTCGCGGCGCCGCTCTTCGCGCTGCGCGCGGCCGAGCGTGGCGCGACCATCCGCACCGGCGTCGCGGTGACGGCCGTCGAGCCGGGCTTCGTCGTGCGGACGGGCGCCGGTGACGTCCGCGCGCGGCGGGTCGTGAACGCCGCCGGGGCGTGGGCCGCCGAGCTCGCCGCGACGAGCGGGATCGAGCTCCCGACGCGCTCGGAGGGCCTCCACGTGAACGTGACCGAGCCGCGGCGCAAGGTGCTCGAGCCGCTCGTGCAGCACATCGGGCGCAGGCTCACGCTCAAGCAGACCGACAGCGGCACCTTCGTCATCGGCGGCGGCTGGCCGGCGCGGCCCGAGCGGAGCCCGGCCCGCTACTCGACGATCTGGGAGAGCGCGGCCGGCAACGCGGCCGTCGCGGTGCGCGTGATGCCGAGCCTCGCCGGGGTCCGGCTCGTGCGCACGTGGACGGGCGTGCTCGCGTTCACGCCCGACCTCCAGCCGGTGGTGGGCGAGGCCGAGTCGCTGCCCGGGTACTTCACCTGTCTCGCCACGACCGGCTTCACCCTGAGCCCTATGATCGCGCGCATGCTCGCGGCGCACGTCGCCCGCGGCGAGCCGCTGCCGCCGGAGTACGCACCCGAACGGAAAGGATCGCGATGGACCGCAACGACGTGAGCTGGCGCGGCTACTGGGCCGCCTCCCCCACCCCGTTCCGCGCGGACGGAAGCTACGACGCGGACGCGCACCGCGCGCTGCTCGAATGGTACGTCGGCCAGGGGCTGCACGGCGTGCTCGTGAACGGGACGACGGGCGAGTGGTTCTCGCAGACGCACGAGGAGCGGCGGCTCGTCGCCGAGACCGCGATCGAGGCGGTCGCCGGCCGGATGACGGTCGTGGTCGGCTGCACCGCCTACACCGCGCGCGAGGCCGGCGAGCTCGCGCGGCACGCGGTCGCCGCGGGCGCGGACGGCGTCGAGTCGACCGCGCCCCCGTACGTGAAGCCGTTCGACCACGAGGTGGTCGCCTACTACGAGGACCTCGCGGCCGCGACCGACGCGCCGCTCATGGTCTACAACTGGGTGCACGGGACGGCGGTCGACATGAAGGCCGACCTCGTGCTGCGGCTGGCCGAGATCGACACGGTCGTCGCGCTGAAGGACTCGACGCCGAGCCAGGAGCAGTTCTTCGAGACGTCGGCCGCCGTCGTCGGCACGCTGCGGGTCTTCGGGCCGTACATGACGCCCGCCGGCTACGCGCACCTGAAGGAGCACGGCGGCGACGGCTTCATCGGCGGAGGCACGATCTTCGGCGCCCCCGACGCGAAGTTCTGGGAGGACTTCTGGGCGGGCGACGACGAGGCGTGCCTCGCGCACGCGCGCCGGACGGAGGAGCTCTTCCCGAAGCTGTGGCTGCCGGGCGGCTGGGCCGGGCGCTACGGCGGCTACCAGAGCCAGCTCAAGGCGATCATGAAGCTGCTCGGCCAGCCTGGCGGAGAGCCGCGCCGGCCGCGCCTCCCGGTCGACGACCCGCAGGCGCTCGCGGAGATCCGCGCCGTGCTCGTCGAGTTCGGGCTCGTGCAGGAGCCGGCGGCGGCATGAGCGGCGTGTTCCGGGGCGTCGACCACGTCGGCGTCGGGGTCGCCGACATGGACGCCGCCGTCGCCTTCTACGGCCGTGTCGGGTTCGGCGAGACGGTCTTCGACCACACCGGCGAGGTGCCGGGCCCGGACGGGGCGCGGCGGGCGCGGGTCGTGATGCTCGCGAACCCGGGGGCGACGCCCGTCGGCCCGGGCCGGATCAAGCTGGTGCAGGTGCTCGACGGCGACGGGACGCCCCCGGCCCCCGCGGGCGGCGGCTGGGGAGAGCTCGGGATCTGCGAGCTCTGCCTGCACGCGCGCGGCGTCCCCGAGGTGCACCGGGCGCTCGTCGCCGCGGGCGCGCGGTCGCTGATGGAGCCGCTCGGCGCGGCCGTGCAGCCGAACGACGTCTCGCTCGACATCGCGTACGTGACCGACCCGTGGGGCGGCAAGCTCGAGCTGATCGAGTGGACCGGGCTCTGGCGCTCGCTCCCGGGCCCGCCGCGGGCCGAGGGCGTGAACCACGTCGCCTTCGGCGTCGCCGACCTCGAGCGGACGCGCGCCTTCTACGGCGCGCTCGGCTTCGGCGAGCTGCTCTTCGAGTCGACCGAGCTCTTCGAGCCGATGGCGCCGTGGTACCCGGGCGACCCGCCCGGCCAGCACATGCTCATGCTGCTCGCGCCGCAGGGCGCCGGGATCGAGCCGGTCGTGCTCGACCCGCCCGGCCCCGACTGCCGCGGCGCGTGGGGCCACGCCGGCCCGTTCGAGTTCGCGGTCGGCGTCTCGAACCTGGAGCGGGGGCTCGCCCGCCTGCGCGACCTCGGCGCCGAGCCGAAGGGCGAGCCGGTCACGATCGACCTCGGCGGCGGCCGCGAATGGCGCTACGCCTACTTCCGCGACCCCGACGACCTCTACGTCTCGCTCGTCGAGCCGCGCTACTGACGCCGTCCGCAAGAAGCCAGGTGACGCCGTCCGCAACAAGCCGGGGTCCGCAACAAGCCGGGGTCTGACCCCGAAGCGTTGCGCGCCTCGGAGCCCGCAACAAGCGTGACCCCGAAGTGGTTCGCAACAAACGGGGGTCTGACCCCGAAGCGTTGCGCGGAAGTGGTTCGCAACAAACGGGGGTCTGACCCCGAAGCGTTGCGCGCCTCGGAGCCGGGAGGTGCTCAGCGCTCGACGCGCGGCGGCGCGCCGTAGCCGCGCAGCACGTCCGGCACCTCGCCGCGGAAGTTCTCGAGCAGGGCGAGCAGCCAGCGGTCCGTGACGGCGGTGCCGTTCAGGGTGTGCGGCGTCTCGAGCCGCTTCTCGCCGGCGCGGAAGCGGATCCCGAGCCGGCGCGCTTGGAAGTCGGTCGTGTTCGACGTCGAGGTGATCTCGCGGTAGCGGCGCTGCGACGGGAACCACGCCTCGATGTCGTACTTCTTCGTCGCCGAGGCACCGAGGTCGCCGGCGGCGACGTTGACGACCCGGTACGGCAGGCCGAGCGCCTGCACGAGCTCCTCCTCGATCGCGAGCAGGCGGTCGTGCTCCTCGCTCGAGCGGCCGGGCTCGCAGTAGACGAAGAGCTCGACCTTGTTGAACTGGTGGACCCGGAACATCCCGCGCGTGTCCTTGCCGGCCGCGCCCGACTCGCGCCGGAAGCAGGTCGAGATGCCGCAGTAGCGGAGCGGCAGCTCGTCGAGGATCTCCGTCATGTGCATCCCAGCGAGCGCCACCTCGGACGTGCCGGTCAGGTAGAGCTCGTCGGCCTCGAGCGCGTAGATGTTCGAGCGGTCGGTCGGGAAGAAGCCGGTCCCGTACATCGCCTCCTCGCGCACGAGCACCGGCGGCACCACCGGCACGTGCCCGTGCGCCCCCGCACGGTCGACCGCGAAGCGGTAGAGCGCGAGGGCGACGAGCGCGGTGTCGCCGACGAGGAAGCCGAAGCGCGAGCCGGACAGGCGCGCGGCCCGCTCGAGCTCGAAGCGCCCGACCTCGGTGTGCTCGGGCCCGTCCGCGGGAGGGTCGCCCCAGCGCCGCAGCTCCTCGGCGTCCTCCTCGGAGGCGCCGTCGGGCGCCGTCGGGTCGGGCGGGTTCGGCACCTGCGCGAGCAGCTCGTCCCGCTCGGCCTCGGCCGCGGCGAGCTCCTGCTCGAGCTCCCGCAGCTCGTCCTTGAGCCGCGCCAGCTCCTCGAGCTGCTCCGGCGCCGGCTTCCCCTTCACCCGCTGGCGCGAGCGCAGGTCGTCCACCCTCGGGACGAGCGCCCGCCAGCGCTCGTCGGCGGCGAGCATCGCGTCGAGCGCCTCCGCCGCGCCCTTGCGCGCGAGCGCGGCGCGGAACCGGCCCGGGTCGGCGCGGGCGGCTCGAAGGTCGATCATCCGCGAGAGTCTAGGCGGGAGTCCAGGAGCGCCTCGAGGACGAGGGCGACGCCCTCCTCGGCCGCTGGCGGGCAGACCCAGTCTGCCGCGGCCCGAACCCGTTCGTGCGCGTTCTCGACGGCGACGCCGTAGCCGGCCCACTCGAGGAGCTCGACGTCGTTCTCGCCGTCGCCGAAGGCGACCGTGCGCTCGCGCGCGAAGCCCATCCGCCGCGCGAGGAACTCGAGCCCCGAGCCCTTCGAGACGCCGAGGGCGGCGAACTCGAGGAACTGCGGCAGCGACTTCGTCACCCACAGCCGTCCGGCGAAGAGGGCACGCATCCGCCCGGCGAGCTCGTCGAGAGCGGCCGGGTCGCCGACGCAGACGACCTTCGTCGGCCCCTCGGGCAGCCACGCCTTCACGTCGCCGACGGCGTGGATCGGGATCTGCTGGAAGCCGGCGTACGCCCTCGAGCCGGCCGTCACCCGGGAGACGTAGAGCTCGTCGCCGACGTAGACGTTCGGGTCGTAGCCCTCCGCCTCCACCGCCGCGATCGCCTCGCGCGCGAGCTCCCGCTCGATCGGCACGTGCAGCAGCCACTCCCCGTCGGCCGCGACGACGGCGGCGCCCTGGTAGCAAATCACCGGGTCGCGGAGCCCCGCCGGCTCGAGCACCCGCCGCAGCGACTGCACCATCCGGCCGGTGACGACGATCACGTGGAGCCCCGCGTCGCGGGCGCGCGCCAGCGCGGCGAGGGTGCGGGGACGGAGGACGTTGTCGGTCCAGGTGAGGGTGTGGTCGAGGTCGGTCGCGACGACCTCGACGTCGCGCGGGAAGCGGTCGGGGAGGTCCAGGCCGCTCAGCCCTGGCGCGAGGCCTGCACGACGTAGGCGGCGACGTCGGCGATCTGCTTCGTCGTGAGCTGGCCCTTGAACGGCGGCATCTGGCCCTTGCCGTTCAGGAGCCGGTCGACCGCGAGCGCGAGGGTCGGGTGCACCTCGTCGAGGTTCGGCCCGACGGTGCCGGTCGCGCCGGCGTCCTTCAGGGTGTGGCAGGCGTTGCAGCCCTTGCCCTGGAAGAGCGGCTTGCCGGCGGCCGGGTCGCCGTTCCGGTACGCCGCCGGCACCGTCTCGGGCGCCGCCGTCGTCGTCGCCGCGGGCTGTGCCGGGACGGTCCCGACGACGGTGTCGGGCTCGGGCGCCACCACGGTGCCGCCGCCGCAGCCCGCGGCCAGGAACGCCGCCGCGAGGGCGCCGGAGAGGAGCCTGAGAGCCGTGCGCGGAGCGGGCACGGAGGCCGAGTCTAGTCGGCCGTCCCGGGTACGATGGTTGCCATGAAACGTCGCGCCTACGGCCGGGACGCCGGCCTCACGCTCCGGATGCTGCTGACGGGCGGCCTGCTCGGCCTCCTCTACGTCGTCTTCGCGGTCGTCCTCTTCAACGTCCTGAACGTCGGCCTCGCGCCGATGCTCGTGATCGTCCTCGTCCTCGCGTTCGTCCAGTACTACACGTCCGACAAGCTCGCGCTCGCGGCCGCCGGCGCGAAGGTCGTGAGCCCCGACGAGGCGCCGGAGCTCCACGCGATGGTGGACCGGCTCTGCGCGATGGCCGACCTCCCGAAGCCGCGGGTGGCGGTGATGGACACGCCGGTGCCGAACGCGTTCGCGACGGGCCGCTCGCCGAAGCACGCGGCCGTGTGCGTGACGACCGGCCTCTGGGAGCGGCTCGACGCGAAGGAGGTCGAGGGCGTCCTCGCGCACGAGCTCTCGCACATCGCGAACCGCGACGTGCTCGTCATGACGGTGGCGAGCTTCTTCGCGATGCTCGCCGCGATGCTGACCCGCTTCGGCCTCTACGCCGGCATGTGGGGCGGCTACGGGGGCTCGAACCGCGACAACAACAACGGCCCGCCGGTCTGGCTGATCGTGTTCGCGGTCTCGATGGTCGTCTACCTCCTGAGCTTCATCCTGATCCGCACGATCTCCCGCTACCGCGAGTACGCGGCCGACCGCGGCTCCGCGCTCATCACCGGCGCGCCGGAGTACCTGATGAGCGCGCTGCAGAAGATCTCGTCCCAGATGGCGCTGATCCCGAACCGCGACCTGCGCCAGGTCGAGGGGATGAACGCGTTCTTCATCATCCCGGCCAGGGTGCGGTCGGCGACCGCCGAGCTCTTCATGGATCACCCGCCGATCGAGAAGCGCCTCGCCGCGCTGGCCGAGATCGCGCGGCAGATGGGCCGCCCGGTCGCGTAGGCCTTGGGCCTTCGCGACGTCCTCTTCGGGCGCAGGAAGCTGAAGGGCCCGAGCGAGGACCGCCTGTTCGCGCTCGCGACGGCCTGCGTCACGCTCCAGGCCGAGCTCGGGCTGAAGCCGGCCGGCGTGGCGGCCGTGACCTACAAGGCGCTCTCCTCCGGCGAGTTCGACCGCGTCGAGACCGACGTCGAGTCGCTCGTGAAGGCGGCGGCGCGCTCGGCCGGTGGCGAGGTGGAGCGGAGGACGGACAGCTTCGGGTTCGAGTGGGTGATCGTGCACGACCCGAACGTCGAGGACCAGGTGACCGCGGTCCACGCGGTCGCCTCGGAGCTGACGGCGCAGGGCTTCGGCGAGCAGCTCCTTGCGGCGCCGTTCCGCTTCGACGGGGGCAGCCACCCCGTCTACTGGATCTACGGCTTCAAGCGCGGGCGCTGGTGGCCGTTCGTCCCGACCGGCGAGGGCCAGAGCCGGGACAACGCGACCGAGCTCGAGCTCAAGGCGAAGCTCGAGCGGGAGCTTCCGATCGAGCCCGACCTCACCCGCTGGCTCGGCCTCTTCGACGCTCCGATCTAGGCTAGCTGCCGATCTCCTTCGGCTGCTCGCCGGCGCCGACCTCGGCCTTCAGCTTCGCGAGCTCCTCGTCGACTTGGCTTCCCTGCTGGATCTCCTTGAGCTGCCGGCCGATGTCGTCGTCGCTCGAGGTGAAGTCCTCGAGCGCGCCCGCGGCGGTGAGCTCCTCGACCGCGGCGGCGCGGGCCTGCAGCTGCTCGGTCTTGTCCTTCGCGCGCTGCACGGCCATGCCGATGTCGGCCATGTTCTCGCCGATCCCGGTCGCGGCCTCGCCGATCCGCACCTGCGCCTCGGCGGCCGTGTACTGGGCCTTGATCACCTCCTTCTGCGTGCGGAAGCTCTCGACCCGCGCCGACAGCGCCTTCTCGCCCTCGACCAGCTTCTGCTGCTGCGCCTCGAGCTGCCGCCCCTGCTCCATGATCCCCTCGAGCTGGCCCTGGATCGCCGCCTTGCGCGTGAGCGCCTCCCGCGCGAGGTCCTCGCGGCCCGCCTTGACCGCGTCGCGCGCCTGGCCGTCGAGCTTCTCGACCTGCTGCTGCATCGACGTGTACTGCAGCTCGAGCCGCTTCTTCGCGGTCGCGACGTCGGCGATGCCCCGCTTGACGTTCTGGAGCTGCCGGAGCTGCTCCTCGTAGGAGTAGTCGAGCGTCTCGGTCGGGTTCTCGGCCCGGTCGAGGAGGCGCGAGAGCTTCGCCTTCAGGATCGTCATCGCCCGTCCCATCAAGCCAGGCATGTGTCCTCCCGGTCGCTTGTTGGCAGCCGCTAGCCTACCGCCCGTGCTGCTCTCCAGAAGCATGCATCCCCGCTACCTCTCGAACGCCTTCGTCGTCGGCGAGGGGCGCGGCGGCGCGGCCGTCTTCGTCGACTCGGGCGCCCCGATCGCCCCCCTCCTCCAGTTCGTCTCGACCCACGGCCTGAAGCCGACGCACATCCTCCGCACCCACTCCCACGCGGACCACGTCGAGCACGAGGAGGAGCTCGACCTGCCGGTGATGACGACCTCCTTCCAGACGGGCGGGCTGAAGGTGGAGGCGATCCCGACGCCGGGGCACTCCGACGACATGGTCTGCTTCGTCGTGACCGACCCCGCCGGCGACGAGGTCGTCTGCTCCGGCGACACGCTCTTCAAGGACTCGGTCGGCGGCGGCGACTTCGAGCGGATCCGGAGCGCCGTCATGGACGTCTACATGAAGATGCCCCACGACCGCCGGATCCTCCCCGGCCACGCGGACATCACCGCGATCGGGCGCGAGTGGGAGTACAACCCGTTCGTCCGCGTCTGGCGCGGCGTCCAGGATGAGGGCAAGGAGCGGGTGAAGGTCGGCGGGCGCGAGGCGACGCTCGTCGTCTGGAGCCCGGACTACGACGGCAAGGGCAAGGCGTGGGTGCGCTTCGACGACGGCGAGGACGCGATCGTGGGCGGCTCGTCGGTCGAGCGGGACGGCGACTAGGCCGCGTGCCCGAACCTGATCGACCGCGCGGCCCGGTCGAAGAGCGGCCGGTAGGCGGCGGCCTTCGCCGCCGGGGCCGTGAAGGTGAACAGGTACACGCGCCCGCCGCGGGCGAAGGCGTACTCGACCGTCAGGAGCGGCAGCGTCCCCGATCTGACCGCCTTCGTCGAGACGTAGCGGAGCCCGCGCACGCCTCTGACCCGCACCGCGGTGGTCGTGCCGACGTGGACGTACCCGGCGCTCGCGCCCTGGAACATCCACGCCCGGAGCGTCGTCCCCTCCGGGAAGGGGTCGACGATCACGTTCAGGTTCGGCGCGAACGCCCCGGGCGGCGGCGGCTCGTAGGCGACGAGCTTCACGCCGAGCCGCACCGCCGCCGGCAGCGTCGCGGAGAGCGGCGGGTGCCGCCGTCCGGCGCGCGCCAGGAACGACGGGGTGACCCGCTTCGGGACGACGACGACCCGCCAGCGCACGGGCAGGCCGACCGACACGCCCCACGGCGCCGCGCTCCGGATCGCGAGGCGCGGCGTGGAGGCCGAGGCGGAAGCCGCGAAGGCGAGGGCCGCAGGCAGAACGGCGCCGGGGACCGAGCGGAGCCGCACCGGGGGAGTGTAGGCCCGCCGGGAGACGGGAGCTCAGCCCGCGCCGCCGCGCCGA
This sequence comes from Gaiellaceae bacterium, assembly GCA_035650615.1. Taxonomy (GTDB): domain Bacteria; phylum Actinomycetota; class Thermoleophilia; order Gaiellales; family Gaiellaceae; genus PALSA-600. Next base: position 37,457 of record DASRHI010000039.1, read on the forward strand.
AGCCGCGCCAGCACGGCGCGTTCCGCGCCCGTCCGCTCCCAGCGCCGGAGCGCGGGCCGGGCCCGCAGCTCGGCCGGCGACGACGCGATCGGCTCCTCGCCGACACGAACTGCTGCAGCGCCTTGCCGTCCCCCGGGAGCAGGGCGTCCCCGTCGACGGAGCCGAACCGGAGGCGCCGGCTGCGAGCGCGCGCCGCTGGGCCCGCCGCCTGCACGTCCGCGAAGCGCAGGCGCTCGCCTTCGACGGCTGAGCGGGCGGGCCCTACCTGACGGCGTTCGCCGGGACGCGGCCCTCGAGGAGGACGGCGCGGAGCGCGTCGACGGCGAGCATCCCCATCGCGACCCGCGTGTCCCGCGTCGCGCTCCCGAGGTGGGGCGAGAGGACGACGTTCTCGAGCTCGGCGAGCTCGCGCGGGACGTTCGGCTCGTCCTCGTAGACGTCGAGCGCGGCGCCGGCGATCGTGCCCGCCCGGAGCGCCTCGACGAGCGCGCGCTCGTCCACGATCGGCCCGCGCGCGGTGTTGACGAGGACGGCGGTTGGCTTCATGCGCGCGAGCGCGCCGGCGTCGACCAGGTGCCGGGTCTCGGGGGTGAGCGGGCAGTGGAGGCTGACGACGTCGGCGTCGGCGAGCAGCGCGTCGACCTCGTGGCGCTCGCGCGCGAACGCCGGCACGGCGCCGAACGCCTCCGCGAGCCGCGCCGTCTCGCGGCCGATCCGGCCGGGCCCGACCACGCCGAACACCTTCCCGTCGAGCCCCTCGCCGAGCATGAAGTCGAGCGCGAAGCGCCACGGCTTGCCGGCGCGGATCAGCCGGTCGCCCTCCGCCACGCGGCGCAGCAGCGTCAGCGTGAGCGTGATCGCGAGCTCGGCGGTCGCGAGCGTGAGCACGTCCGGCGTGTTCGTGACGACGACGCGGCGGGCCTGCGCCGCGTCGAGGTCGACGTTGTCGACGCCGACGGCGTAGTTGGCCACGATCCGGAGCTGCGGGCCGGCCCGGTCGAGGAAGTCGCCGTCGACCCGCGTCGTGAGCAGCGAGAGGACGCCGTCGGCGCCCTCGGGGCCCTCGGCGAGCTCGAAGCTCGCCGCGAGCGCGTCGGCAACCGGCTGCGGCACCGGCCCGGTGACGTAGATTCGCGCGATGCCGGATTCTCGCCGATTGCGGAGCGCCCGCTGGCTGGAGGGGCGCGACCTGGCCGGGTTCGTCCACCGCACCTCGCTGCCCGCGGACGGGCCGCTCGGGGGCCGGCCCGTCGTCGGGATCTGCAACCCGTGGTCGGAGCTCGTCCACTGCAACGTCCACCTCCGCGGCCTCGCGGAGGCGGTCCGCCGCGGCGTCGCGCGCGCGGGCGGGATCCCGCTCGAGTTCCCGGTGATGGCGCTCGGCGAGAACCTGATGAAGCCGACCTCGATGCTCTTCCGCAACCTGCTCGCGATGGAGGTCGAGGAGACGATCCGCGCCAACCCGCTCGACGCCGTCGTCCTCCTCGGCGGCTGCGACAAGACCGTGCCGGCCGAGCTGATGGGGGCCGCGAGCGCCGACGTGCCGGCGATCATGCTCACGGCCGGCCCGTCGGCGCCGTGCCTGTTCCGGGGCCGCCGCGTCAGCTCGGGCACCGACCTCTGGCACTACGTCGAGGAGGTGCGCGCCGGGCGGACGGCCCGGGCGGAGCTCGACGAGCTCGAGGCGGCGGCCCGCCCACGCCCCGGTCACTGCAACGAGCTCGGAACCGCCTCGACGATGGCGTCGCTCGTCGAGGCGCTCGGGCTGGCGCTGCCGGGGACGGCGACGATCCCGGCCGCCGACCCGGCGCGGGCGGAAGCGGCCGAGGCGGTGGGCGCGCGGGCGGTCGAGCTCGCCCGCGAGGGGCCGCGGCCCTCGGAGGTCCTCCGCGCCGAGGCCTTCGACAACGCGATCACGCTGCTCGCGGCGCTCGGCGGCAGCACGAACGCGGTCGTCCACCTGCTCGCGCTCGCCGGGCGAGTCGCGGTTCCGCTCGCCCTCGAGCGCTTCCACGAGCTCTCGGCCCGGACGCCGCTCCTCGCGAACCTCCTCCCCGCCGGCGAGCACCTCTACGAGGACCTCCACCGCGCGGGCGGGGTGCCGGCGGTGCTCGGGGAGCTCGCGCCGCTCCTGCACGGAGACGCGCGCACCGTCGCGGGCCGGCTCGCCGACTGCTACGCGACCCCGACGAGCCGCGAGGTGATCGCGCCGCGCGGCGAGAGCGGCGGGATCGCCGTCGTACGCGGCTCGCTCGCGCCGTCCGGGGCCGTCGTGAAGCGGAGCGCGGCCTCGCCCGGGCTCCTGCGCCACCGCGGGCCGGCGGTCGTGTTCGAGGACGTCGCCGACCTCGCCGCGCGCATCGACGCGGTCGACGCGACCCCCGACTCGGTGCTCGTGCTCCGGAACGCCGGCCCCAGGGGCGGCCCGGGGATGCCGGAGTGGGGCCAGCTCCCGGTGCCGCGGCGGCTGCTCGAGCGCGGCGTCACCGACGTCGTGCGCATCTCCGACGCGCGCATGAGCGGCACGGCGTTCGGGACCGTCGTCCTGCACGTCGCGCCGGAGTCGGCCGCCGGCGGCCCGCTCGCGGTCGTCCGCGACGGCGACCCGATCGTGCTCGACGCCGACGCGCAGCGGCTCGACCTCGACCTGCCCGCCGCCGAGATCGAGCGGCGCCTCGCGGCCTTCGCGCCGCCCCCGCCCCGCTACCGCCGCGGCTACGGCGCCCTCTACCTCGACCACGTCCTCCAGGCGGACGAGGGCTGCGACTTCGACTTCCTGCGCGCCCGGCCGGGCGAGGCGGCGGAGCGCGAGCCGCTCGGGCTGCTCAGCGGCTGGCACGGAGGCTGGTGAGGGCCTCCTCGAGCCAGGCGCGCAAGTAGGGCGCGAACGACGGCCGCACGAGGATCCGGAACCGCTCCTCCTCCGGCCGGTGCAGGACGACGCCGGCGCGCGCGAGCAGCGTCGCCGCGCTCTCCCCCACGCCCACCTCGACGGAGCAGCCCTGCGCGAGCACGGCGGGGGCGCCCGGCCCGGCGAGCTCGAGGCACCGGTAGGCGGCGGAGACGTCGACCGCCGCGTCGGCGTCCGGGAAGTCGTCCTCGCCCGCCCCGGCGACGAGCCATTCGTCGGGCCCGAGCGCGAGCACGAGGCGGCCCGCGGCCTCCGCCGGCCGCGGGCCGCGCACCGTCACGAGCGCGCCGAGGTCGACCTCAGCGAGGACGGCCGTCACGGCGGGCTCCCTCCGGGTCGTAGAGGACGGGCTCGGCGACGCGGACGGGGACCCCGTCGCCGCGCGGGGGCACGGCGTAGAGGACGTCGCCGACGCGCCCGCGGCCCCCGGCGAGGAGCGCGAGCGCGAACGTGCGCCCGAGCGCGGCGCTCCGGTAGCTCGACGTCACGTGGCCGAGCATCGGCACCGGGGGCGTGAGCTCCGCCGTCTCGGCGAGCTGCGCGCCCTCCGGCACGAGCTCCCGCGGGTCGAGCGGGAGCAGGGCGACGAGCTGCTTCCGGTCGGGACGGGAGGTGTCGGCACGCGCGAAGGACCGCTTGCCGACGAAGTCCGGCTTCGTCCTCGACACGATCCAGTCCAGGCCGAGGTCGAACGGCGTGACCGTGCCGTCGGTGTCCTGGCCGACGATCGGGTAGGCCTTCTCGGCGCGCAGCACGTGCATCGCCTCGGTGCCGTACGGCGTGACGTCGCCGGCGGCCGCGAGCGCCTCCCAGAGCTCGAGCCCGCGGCGGCCGTCGACGCTCACCTCGAAGGCGAGCTCGCCCGAGAAGCTCACGCGCGCGACGCGGGCCGGGATGCCGGCGACCTCGCCCTCCCGGATCGCCATGAACGGGAAGCGCTCCGCGTCGAGCGGGATCTCCGTGAGCGGCGCGAGCAGCTCGCGCGCGTCGGGGCCGGCGACCGCCGCCGTCGCCCACTGCTCGGTCACCGAGGTGAGCCGGACGCGGAGCTCGGGCCACTCCGTCTGCAGCCACTCCTCCATCCAGGCGAGCACGGCGGCGGCGTTGCCGGTCGTCGTCGTGCAGAGGTAGCGGCGCTCCCCGACCCGCATGACGACGCCGTCGTCGAGCACCATCCCGTCGGCGCGGCACATGAGCGCGTAGCGGCACCGCCCGACCTCGAGCGAGTCGAGGGCGTTCGTGTACAGGCGGTTCAGGAGCTCGAGCGCGTCGGGGCCCTGGACGTCGATCTTGCCGAGCGTGGAGACGTCCTGCATCCCGACGGCCTCGCACACGGCCCGGCACTCGCGCAGCACGGCGGCGTCCATCTCCTCCCCAGGGCGCGGGTAGTAGCGCGGCCGCTTCCACTGGCCGACGTCCTCGAAGACGGCGCCGTGCGCGACGTGCCACGGGTGCATCGGGGTCACGCGCACCGGGTCGAAGAGCTCGCCGCGGTCGCGGCCGGCCACGAGCGCGAACGAGACCGGCACGTAGGGCGGGCGGAACGTGGTGGTGCCGAGCTCGCCCGGGTGGACGCCGAGCAGCTCGGCGGCGACGCGGATCGCGTTCACGTTCGCGGTCTTGCCCTGGTCCGAGCCCGTCCCGATCGACGTGTAGCGCTTCACGTGCTCGACCGAGCGGAGCCCCGCCTCGACGGCGCGGCGGACGTCGGCGACGGTCGCGTCGCGCTCGAGGTCGACGAAGGTCTCGTCCTCGTCCCCGTCCGGGAGCGCGAACGGCGGCGCGTCCGGGAGGCCGGCGCCCGTGAGCCGGCCTGCGCACTCGATCCCTCGCAGCTCGCCGGCGGGAACGGGCGCGCCGATCCGGTCGTCCCAGCGAAGCCGCCCGCCGGCCTGGCTCCAGAGGTGCACGCGCGGGCTGAAGCCGCCGCTCACGGGCGTGGCCCCGGCGGGCCGGCCGTAGGCCTCGAACGCGCTCGCGAGCATCACGCCCGGGCGGTCGTTGCCGGGGAAGAGGGCGGGCCGCTCGATCGCCCCGGTCGCGAGCACGATCCGGAGGGCGCGGATCTTCCACAGCCGCCGGCCGCGCTCCGCGGCGACGACGTAGTTGCCGTCGTAGACGCCGAGCGCGGTCGTGTGCGCGAGCACCTGCACGCCGTCGAGGGGCGCGCAGCCGAGCTGCTCGACGAGGATCACGCGGCCGCGCGCCGCCGCCGCCGCCGCGCGCCCGGACCGGCCGCCGCCGACGACGAGCACGTCGCAGCGGGCGTGCGCCGCGTCGCAGCGCGGTCGCGGCGCCGGGACGAGCCGCCCCTTCCCCGCGAGCGGGTCGGCCACGAGCCCGTCCTCGAGCTCGACCAGCGTCGCACGCACGAGCGGCTCGGGCCCGACCTGCACGAGCGCGTTCGGCTCCTCCTCGTGCGCGGAGTAGACGCCGCGCGGCCGGCCGCGGTAGATCGAGCGGAAGCCGCCGAGCACGCCGTTCCGCACGAGCGCCGCCGCGAGCGTCTCGCCCTCGCGACCTTCGTACTCAGCGCCCGCGAACGTGAATCTCATGGGTCAGGGTGTCGCGCTCGAGCTCGAGGAAGCGGCGGCAGCCGTGGGTGTGCACCCAGCGCTCGACGAAGCGGCCCTTCGGGTTGTCGCGGTAGAAGAGGAACTCCGCCCACTCCTCGTCCGAGAGCGCGGCCGGGTCGGCCGGGTAGCGCACGCCGGCCTGTCCCCCGTAGGAGAACTCGACCTCGTCGCGCTCGCCGCACCACGGACACGGGACCCGGAGCATCAGTGCGCCACCCCCGCGGCCCCGTGCTCGTCGACCAGGGCGCCGGTGACGAAGCGGTCGAGCGAGAACGGCGCGACGAGGGCGTGCGGCTCGCCGTGCGCGATCGTCCAGGCGAACGTGCGGCCCGACGCGGGAGTCGCCTTGAACCCGCCCGTGCCCCAGCCGCAGTTCACGTAGAGGCCCTCGACCGGGGTCAGCCCGACGACCGGCGAGGCGTCGGGGCAGACGTCGACGATCCCGGCCCACGTCCGCAGCACCCGCGCCCGGGCGAAGAGGGGGAAGAGCTCCAGCGCGGCGGCGAGCTGCCGCTCGACCACGTGGAACGAGCCGCGCTGCGCGTACGAGTTGTACGCGTCGATGCCCGCGCCCATCACGAGCTCCCCCTTGTGCGCCTGGCTCACGTACACGTGCACTGCGTTCGACATCACCACCGTGTCGAGCACCTGCTCGTAGAGCTCCGACACGAGCGCCTGGAGCGGGTGGCTCTGCACCGGCAGCCGGAGGCCGGCCATCGCGGCGAGCACCGAGCTGTGCCCCGCGGCGACGAGCGCGACCTTGCCGGCGGCGACCCGTCCCCGCGAGGTCTCGACCGCGACGGCGCGCCCGCCCCGCACCTCGATCCCCGTCACCTCGCAGCCCTGCACGAGGTCGACGCCGAGCGCGTCGGCCGCGCGCGCGTAGGCCCAGGCGACGTTCTCGTGCCGCGCGATCCCGCCGCGCGGCTGGAAGGTGGCGCCGAGCACCGGGTAACGGACGTCGCGCGAGAGGTTCAGGATCGGGCACACCGCCGCGAGCTCGCCCGGCTCGAGCCACTCGGCGTCGATCCCGTTCAGCCGGTTCGCGGTCACGCGCCGCACGCCGTCCCGCACGTCCTGGAGCGTGTGCGCGAGGTTGAGCACCCCGCGCTGGCTGAAGAGGAGGTCGTAGCCGAGCTCCTGCTCGAGCCCCTCCCAGAGCCGGAGCGCGTGCTCGTAGATCGCCGCGCTCTCGTCCCAGAGGTAGTTCGAGCGGATGATCGTGGTGTTGCGCGTGATGTTGCCGCCCGCGAGCCAGCCGCGCTCGAGCACCGCCACGTCCGCGATCCCCTGCTCGCGCGCGAGGTAGTACGCGGTCGCGAGCCCGTGCCCGCCGCCGCCGACGACCACCACCTCGTACGACGGCTTCGGGTCCGGGCTCCGCCAGAGGAACGCGGGGTGCGCTCCGGCCACGTCAGGCGCGGACGCTCTGCGCGGCGCGGCTCTCGAACGGGGCGATGCCCTCGAGGTACTCGAGCACGCGCTCGAGCGGCTCGACGTCGCCGAACTTCGCGTCGATGTCGAACAGGTTCCACTCGACGACGCCGGGGACGCGGTCGCCGACCGCCTCGCGCACGACGATCGGCCGGAAGCCCTCCGCGATCGCGTCCTCGACCGTGTGGCGCACGCAGCCGGCCATCGTCACCCCGGTGACGATCACCGTGTCGACGCCGAGCGCGTTCAGGTAGCCGGTCAGGTACGTGCCGTGGAACGCGCTCGCGCGCTTCTTCACGATCACCTGCTCGCCCGGCTCGGGCGCCACGCGGTCGTCGATCGCGACCGCCTCGGTGCCGAGCTGCAGCACCTCGACCGGGATCTTGCGCACCCACAGGCCCATGTCCGAGCTCGGCCCCTCGGTGACGTTGTAGGCGGTGGTCGTGTAGACGACCGGCACGCCCTTCGCGCGCGCGGCCGCGTTCAGCCGCTGCACCGCCGGGATGATCGTGTCCATCCCCTCGCAGGTGAACGCGTTCCCCGGCCGCGTCCACGCGTTGCCGAGGTCGATGTTGAGCAGCGCGGGCCGCTCGCCGAAGCCGACGCGCCGCTGGAACCCGCGCTGCCGGTAGATCGAGGTGTCGGCGGCGAAGATCCGCTCGAGCGCCTCGACGATCTCCGGGTCGTACGGCATGAGCTACCTCGCTTCGACGGGGTTGCGGAGCACGCCGATCCCCTCGATCTCGATCTCGACGACGTCGCCGCCGGCGAGCGAGATCTTCGGCTCGCGGAAGACGCCGACTCCCTCGGGCGTGCCGGTCAGGATCAGGTCGCCCGGCTCGAGCGTGAGCTGGCTCGAGACGTAGCTGACGAGCGCCGGCACGTCGAAGATGAGGTCGCTCGTGCGGGAGTCCTGCAGCGTCTCGCCGTTCAGGCGCTGCCTGATCGCGAGGTCGGACGGGTCGACGTCGCCGGCGTCGACGATGCGCGGGCCGACGGGGCAGAACGTGTCGAAGCCCTTGCCGCGGAACCACTGCCCGTCGCCGAACTGCGCGTCGCGCGCGCTCACGTCGTTCGCGCACGTGTAGCCGGCGATCACGTCGAAGGCCCGCCCGGCCGGCACGCCCTTCGCGCGCTCGCCGATCACGACCGCGAGCTCGGCCTCGGCGTCGACGTGCCCGATCCCGGGCGGCAGCACGATCGCGTCGCCGTCCGCTGCGAGCGCGTTCGCGAACTTGCCGAAGAGGAGCGGCGCCTTCGGCAGGTCGCCGCCCGACTCGCTCGCGTGTGCCCTGTAGTTGAGGCCGACGCAGACGAGCTTCGGCTCCGGCCGGCCGAAGCGCTCGGCCCATTCCTCGTGGATCGCGGTCATGGCGCGGTCAGCACCCCCTCGTTCAGGAGCGCCCGGAAGCGCTCGATGGTCATCCGGACGCCCTCCTCGAGCGGCGTCTCCTCGAAATCCGGCACGAGCGCGCGGAACGACGTCGTGTCCGGCTCGTCCGGGAACGGGAGCGGCGCGTCCTCGAAGCCGATCGCGTCGGAGCCGATGGCGGCGACGACGTCGGCGATCGCGGTCGGCCGGCCCGGCAGGTTGTGGGTCTCCGCCCCGGTCGCCCCGGCGTCGCTCGCGGCGACGAACGCCCGTGCGACGTCGCGCGCGAAGTGCATCTGGCAGGTGCCGCCGTACGGGATCGTGTACGGGACGCCGGCCGCCGCGGCGAGCATGGCCGCCGTCGGCGCCGACGTGACGCCCTGGTCGCGGCCGACGCCGTAGACCGTGTGCGGCCGCAGGCCGACGCTCGAGACCCCGCTCTCCTCGAAGTAGTTCCGCGCCGTGTGCTCGTTCGCGCGCTTGAAGACGCCGTAGAGCGTGCTCGGCGGCCCGGCGGTCCCGCCCTCGCGGTCGAGCGCCGCGATCGACGAGGCGAACACGACGGGCGCGAGCTCGCGGCGCTTCGCCGCTTCGAAGACGTTGACCGTCCCCAGCACGTTGACGCGCGCGCCGAGCGGCGGGTCGGCGCGGACGAGCGGCACCTGCAGCGCCGCCAGGTGGATCACCTTCGTGATCCCGTGCTCGTCGAGCGCGTGCTCGAGCGAGGCGCCGTCGGCGATGTCGCCGACGGCGTGCGGCACCGCCTTCGCCTCCTCGCCGAGCAGCAGGCGAAGGCGCCGCGCATCGGTCGAGAGGTCGAACGTGACCACCTCGCGCCCGGCCCGCACGAGCTCGTGCACGACCCACGCGCCGACGCAGCCGTAGGCTCCGGTGACGAGGAACCTCTCGGTCACGGGACGAGCAGCACCTTGTGGTGGGCGGCTGGGCGCTCGACGAGGTTCGCGAACGCCGCCGCGCCCTCGGCGAGCGGGCTCGACGAGAGCCAGGCGAGGTCGAGGTCGGCCTCGCCGAGGGTCTCGACGGCGCGCGCGAACTCGGCGCGCGTGTAGGCGAACTGCCCGCGCACGCCGATCGCTCGGCGGACGAGCGACGCCATCGGGAACGTCCCCTCCGCGGCGCCCAGGCCGAGCATCACGACGGCGCCGCCGTTGCCCACGGCGTCGAGAGCCGCGCGCCAGGTCGGCTCGAAGCCGGCGGCGTCGACGGCGAGGTCGGCCCAGCCGGGCTCCGGCGGGCCGGCGGCGCCGAGCGAGCGGGCGACCGCGAGCCGCTCGGCGACCGGGTCGGCCGCACGGACCTCGGCGCCCTGCCGTGCGGCGAGGTAGACGGTGAGGAGGCCGATCGGGCCGCACCCGAAGACGGCGACGCGCGTGCCCGGCCCGACGTCGTGCGGCGCCAGGGCGCCGACGCAGCAGGCGAGCGGCTCGGCGAGCACGGCGCGGCGCGGGTCGATCCCGGCCGGGAGGGGCACGAGCGAGCGCTCGGGGAGAGCGACCCGCTCGGCGAAGACGCCGGGGCGGTGCATCCCGACGAGCCGCCACGAGGCGCAGAGGTTGTCCTCGCCCGCGCGGCAGCGGGCGCACTCGCCGCAGCCCGCGAGCGGGTAGACGACGTACGGCGCCCCGCCCGCGCGGCCGAGCGCCTCGTGGCCGAGCACGAGCGGCGGCACCCGGGGCCCCGGATGGCCGCGGTAGCCGTGCAGGTCGGAGCCGCAGATCCCGGCCAGCTCGACGTCGAGGACGACCTCGCCCTCGCCGGGCTCCGGATCCGGCACGTCCTCGTAGCGGAGCTCCTGCCCGCCGTGCCAGACGAGCGCCTTCACCGCCGCAGCACCTCCCCTCCCCGCTCGCCGGTCAGCATCCCGTCGCGAAGCGTATGCACACCGTTCACGAGGACGTGCGCCATCCCCTGCGCCGGCCGGTTCGGCTCGAACGTGGTGCCGCGCTCGGCGAAGCGATCGGGGTCGAAGACGGCGACGTCTGCGGGGGCCCCCGCCCGGAGGACGCCGCGGTCCGCGAGGCCGACCCGGGCGGCCGGCTGCGCGGTGAGCTTGTGCACCGCCTGCGCCGGGGTGAGCAGCCGCTCGTCGCGGACCATGAAGCGGTAGAACCAGGCCGCCCAGGTGTAGGCGCCGTGGAACCAGGTGTCCGCCAGCGGCCCGTCGGGGGCGAGCGTCGTCGCGTCCGAGCCCGGCACGCACAGCGGGTGGGCGAACGCCTCGCGCTGCTCCTCCTCGGTGTAGGCGTGGATGATCACCATCAGCCGCTCCGGCGCCTCGAGCGAGCCGAGCAGCAGGTCGCAGACGGCGTCGAGGGGATCCTGGCCGCGCTCCGCGGCGACCGCGGCGAGGTCGCGCCGCGCGTACTCGGGCCAGAACGGGTTGTCGAGCAGGACGACGCGGCCCCAGTCGCCGCCGGCGCTGAGGATGCTGCGGTGCGGGCGCATCCGGTCACGGGCGGCCGGGTCGCGCAGCAGCTCCGCCGTCCGCGCCGGCTTTCCCGCGAGCACCCACGGAGGCAGGGCGGCGTAGAGGTGCGTGAGCCCGTAGAGGCGCGTGTGCATGTCGAACTGGACGTCGAGGCCGCGGGCGAGCGCCCGCTCGACGTGCGCGACCGACCGGCGCGCCTCCTCGATTCCGTTCCGGGGCACGAGGTGCGAGACCTGGAGCCGCACGCCCGCCTTCTCGGCGACGCGCACCGCCTCCGCGACCGAGTCCGCTGCGCCCTCGTCGCGACGGCGGGTGTGCGTCGCGTAGAGGGCGCCCGCGGGCAGCGAGCGGCAGAGCGCGGCCACCTCCTCCTCGGTCGCGCCCGCCTCCTGTGCGTACTCGAGCCCCGTCGAGTACCCCCACGCCCCCTCGGCGAGCGACTCGCGCAGGAGCCTCTCCATCGCCGCCAGCTCGTCGGGCGACGCCGCCCGCTCGGCGAGGCCGAGCGTCGCGAGCCGGAGCTGGCCGTTCGGGACGAGGCTCGCGACGTTCACCGCGGGCCGCGCCGCCGCGAGACGCTCGAGGTACTCGCCCGCGCTCCGCCAGTCGAGCGGCACCTCCGGGCTGAAGCCGTAGATCGCCTTGCGCGCGAGCTCGGGGTCGCGAACCGGGAAGCAGCCGAAGCCGCAGTTGCCGACCACCTCGGTCGTGACGCCCTGGTGGACCGCGCTCGCCGCGCGCGGGTCGACGAGGAGCGTGTAGTCGGAGTGGCTGTGCAGGTCGACGAACCCCGGCGCGACGTAGAGACCGGTCGCGTCGATCTCCGGGCAGTCGGCCGGCGGCACCTCGCCGACCGCGGCGATCCGGCCGGCCGCGACGGCGACGTCGGCGGGGAACGGCTCGGCCCCCGTGCCGTCGAGCACGGTCCCGCCCCGGATCACGAGCTCGAGGCTCACGTGCGTCCCTCGCCGCCCCGCCCTCCCGGCCGGCCGAGCGAGGCTGGCGCCGCCGGCGGCGGGATCCGGCGCTCGCGGCGCTTGCCCGTGCCTCCCGTCCCGGGCCGCACGCCGCTCGCCCGGCTCCCTGGCCGACGCCCGAGGAACGCGCGTCCCGCACGCCCCGGGCCGCCTCGCGGACGCACGCCGGCGCTCGGCCTCGGAGGGCTCACGCCCGGTTCCCTCCGTAGGTGGAGACGAAGGTGCGGCCGGCGGCGAAGCGCTCGAGCGAGAAGCTCGCGGCGTCCGCGTAGGGGACGCCGGAGCCGACGATCTGCGCCGCGACGAGCTCCCCGATCGCGGGGGCGAGCTTGAAGCAGTGGCCGCTGCCGCCGGTCGCGAGGACGAGGTTCTCCGGCTCGCCGGCGGGGCCGAGGAGCGGGTGCCAGTCGGGCGTCACGTCGTAGAGCCCGACCCGGCCGCCGGCGGCGCGCATCCCGGCGAGCCGCGGCAGCCGCCCGGCGACCCGCTCGTGCAGGTCCCGCTCGAACGTCTCGTCCACCCGTTCGTCGAAGCGGTCGGGGTCGACGCGCTCGTAGGCCTTCGGGAAGCCGCGGCCGGCGAGCACGTGGCCGGGGCCGTGCTCGACCGCCGGGCGCAGGTAGACGCGGTCGACCTGCGACGAGACCGCGCACGGCACCCCGGGCTCGGGGCCGGTGGCGAAGATCACGTCCTGCTCGCGCGTGATCTCGAGCGGCAGCTCGAGCCCGGCCGTGCGCGCGAGCGGGAGCGACCAGGGCCCGGCGGCGAGGACGACGATCCCGCACTCGACGAGCTCGCCGCCCACGCGCACGCCGCGCACGCGCCCGCGCGAGACCTCGATCGCCTCGACCGGCGCCTCCTCGCGCGCCTCGCCGCCCTCGCGCCGGAACGCGGCCACGTACGCCTCGGTCGTCGCGACCGGGTCGGCGAAGCCGGAGTCCGGCTCGAAGAGCGCGTAGGCGATCCCCTCCTGGCGGACGCCCGGCAGGAGCTCCTCGAGGTCGTCGACGTCGACGCTGTCGACGCCCTCGGCCTCCTGCATCTCCGCGTTCCGCACGGCGAGCTCGGCGTCGGCCTCGTCGACGAGGAAGAGCCAGCCCGTCCGGTGGTACACCGGCTCGCACTCGAGCAGGAGCGGAAGCCGCCGGAGCGTCTCGCGCGAGCGCACCGCCATCCGCACCACCTCGGCGTTCGAGTAGTGGCAGCGGACGATCGCCGCGGAGACGCCGGTCGACCGCCGCCCGAAGCGCCTCGCCTCGAGGAGGAGCGCGTCCACGCCTTCCCGCGCGAGCGACCAGGCGGTCGCGGCTCCGACGACCCCGCCGCCGACGACGATCACGGCCGGCTTCACGCGAGCGACTCGATCGTGTTGTAGGGGCCGTCGCGCCGCCAGCGCTCGTGGGCGCGCGCGACGGCTTCGTGGTCGAGCTCGAAGCCGTGCCCGGGCGCGTCGCCCGGCCGGAACCTGCCGCCGCGGAGCTCCGGGTGGCCCTCGCGCGTGAGCGGCTCGGCGAGGAGCTGGTGCATGACCTGGTTCCCGAGCGTCAGGTTCGGGATCGTGCAGGCGACCTGCGCGTTCGCGAGGAAGCTGATCTCGCTCTCCATGAACGCGTGCCGGTTGACGCGGAGGCCGAAGGCGTCGCAGAGGAACGCCTGCTGGCGGAAGCGCAGCAGCCCGCCCGCGTCGTGGCTCCCCTGCACGACCACGTCGGCCGCCTCCTTCTCGAGCACGTGCCGGAGCTGGCTCGTCGTGAAGACCGACTGGTCGGCGGCGATCTTCACGCCGACGGAGCGCCGCACGCGCGCGAGCCCGTCCACGTCGCCGGCCGGCGTCGGCTGCTCGACCCAGTCGAGCCCGTAGCGCTCGAGGCGCCGGATGCGGTCGACGGCGGTGGCGGCGTCCCAGGCCTCGTTCGGGTCGATGCGCAGCAGGCGCTCGGGCCCGATCGCCTCCCGCACGGCGGCCACGCACGCCTCGTCGCGCTCGGCGCCCCGCCCCGCCTTGAGGTAGATCACCTCGTGGCCCTCGGCGGCGAGCGCGCGCGCGTGCGCGGCGAGCGTCTCGGGGTCGTCGCCCTGGAGGAAGCCGAAGTAGTCGAGCTCCTCCTGCACCCGCCCGCCGAAGAAGGTGCGCGTCGGCACGCCGAGCGCGCGCCCGAGCGCGTCCCAGCAGGCGACCTCGATCCCGGCGAAGACGAGCTGGGTGAACTGCGGGAACATCTTCCAGCGGCCCTCGCTCCAGAGCGAGCGCAGGATCGCCTCCATGTCACCCGGCGAGCGGCCGAGGAGCTGCCGCGCCATCAGCTCGCCGTGCGCGGCGACGCCGCCCGGGTCCTCGGCGACCGACTCGCCGTAGCCGGTGACGCCCTCGTCGGTCGAGACGGCGAAGAGGACGAGGTTGGCCCCGGTCTGCGCGCCGCCCGACCAGTGGAACTCCCGGGCGAGCGGGATTGCGAGCGGCGTCGCCTCGATCCGCGTGATCCTCACCGCGCCGCCGCCTGCGGCTCGGCGCCGTAGAGCTCGCGCGCCGCCGCCGCCGAGACCTTCTCGTCGAGCAGGTCGCGCTCGAGCGCCTCCCGGTCGCGCTCGCGCGGGTCGCCGAAGCCGCCGCCGCCCGCCATCCGGTGGTGGAGGCGGTCGCCCGGCTGGAGCACCGCGACGAACATCGGGGGCATCCGCTCGAGCGTGCCGCCGGCGCGCAGGAGGAGCGTCTGCGAGGCGCCGCCGGGGAGGCCGCCGGCGAGCCCGTAGGGTCGGTGCACCTGCCGGTCGGAGCGGACGTGGACGGCGGTGTCGGGCACGAGCGCCCGCCAGACCCGCTCGACCGCGAGGCCGCCGCGGAAGCGACCGGCGCCGCCGGAGTCGGGGACGAGCCCGTAGCGCTCGACCAGGATCGGCCAGTCGGTCTCGGCCACCTCGACCGGGATGTTGGCCATGCTCGCGCACGGGTTCGCGAGCCCGTCGTTGCCGTCGGCGACGGGGCGGCCGCCCCAGGTGCCGACGACGAGCTCGCTGTAGACGAACGGCTCGCCGTCCACCCGTCCGGTGAAGAACGCGAGCGTGCTCCCGCCCTCGCCCGCCGCCGGCACGCGGTCCGGGACGAGCTGGGCGAGCGCGCCGTTCATCGCGTCGGAGACCCGGTAGCCGGCGATGCCGCGCATCGACGACGCGCCCGGCATGACGACGTGCGTGACCGTCCCCGGCTTCGTGATCACCGTGATCGGGCGCAGCGCGCCGGCGGTGCGCGGGATCTCCGTCGCCGCCGCCGCCATCACGGTGTGGTACACGGCGGCCTCCGCGAAGGAGGGCGTGCAGTTGAGCGCGCCGCGCACCATCGGCGCCGAGCGCGAGAAGTCGGCGACGAGCTCGTCGCCGCGGACGGTCAGGTCGACGGTGATCGGGACGTCGCGCACCTCGATCCCGTCCGAGTCGAGGTGGTCGGTGAAGCTGACCGTGCCGTCGGGCCAGCTCGAGAGCTCGCGGCGGAGCAGCGCCTCGGTGTGGTCGAGGAGGGCGCCCATGAGCTCGGCGAGCCGGGCGGGGCCGTGCCGGCGGGCGAGCTCGCGCAGGGCGCGGTCGCCGATGTGGCAGGCCGCGACCTGCGCGGCGAGGTCGCCGAGGAGCTCGCGCGGGACGCGCACGTTCGCGCGCAGGATCTCGAAGAGCTCCTCCACCGGCCTGCCGCGGTCGTAGAGCCGGAGCCACGGCAGCCGCAGGCCCTCCTGGAAGACCTCGGTGCTGTCGCACGCGCACGAGCCGGGCACGCGCCCGCCGACGTCGCCGTGGTGGGCGATCGTGACGGCGAAGCCGACGAGCTCGCCGTCGAGGAACGACGGCTCGACGACGAAGAGGTCGGGCGTGTGGCTCGCGCCGTCGAACGGGTCGTTCACGAGGTAGACGTCGCCGGGCGCGAACGAGTCGCCGAAGCGCTCGAGGAGCGTCCTCATCGCGTTCGGGATCGAGCCGAGCTGGAGCGGGATCGTCACCGCCTGGGCGACGGTCTCGCCCGACGGCCCGCAGAGCGCGGCGGAGAAGTCCATCGCGTCGCGGACGACGGCGGAGTGGGCGGTGCGGAAGATCGTCGTCGCCATCTCGTCGGCGGCGGTCTCGAGCGCGTTCGCGACGAGCCGGACGGCGATCGGGTCGGCGTGCCCGGCGCGGGGCGCCGCGGCGACGTGCTCGAGCACGAGGGCGCCGGTCGCCCCGTCGAGCCGCGCCGTCCACCCGGGCGGGACGACGACGGTCGTGTCGTACTCGTCGAGGAGGAGCGGGCCCGCGACCGGCCCGCCGGCGAGCTCGGCGCGCGTGCGCACCGGCGCCTCGACCGTGCCGTGCCCGGGCCCGAAGTCGGCCGCGCGCGCCGGCGCACGCGGCGGGGACTCGCAGGCGCGCGCCGGCGAGAAGGCCTCCCGTTCGGGCCCGAGCGCGACGACGCGGAGAGCGCGGACGTCGACCGGCGAGCCGGGCTCGAGCCGGGTGCCGTAGAGCCGCTCGTGCTCGGCCTCGAAGCGCTCGACGAGCGCCGCGAGCGCGGCGGCGTCGAGCTCGCCGGGCAGCTCGACGGGGACGCTCCAGCTCTGGCCGCGGTAGCGCACGTCGGCGAGCCGCCGCCACTCGGCGACCTCCCCGCCGCCGCCGGCGAGCTCGGCGCGGAGCTCGGCGTCGAGCCGGCGCAGCTCGGCCGGGTCGCCGTCGCGGGCGCTCACCCGGCAGTGGCGGACGCCGTGGCGCTCCGGCCGCGCGGCGAGGAGGCCGGCGGCGGAGAAGAGCCCGGCGAGCGGCGGGACGACGGCCGTCCGCGCGCCGAGCTCGGCGGCGAGCGCGCAGGCGTGCACCGGGCCGGAGCCTCCGTAGGCGACGAGCGCGAAGTCGGCCGGGTCGCGGCCCTTCTCGGTCGAGACGGCGCGGAGCGCCCGCATCATCGCCGCGTTCGCGAGCTCGTGGACGCCGCGCGCCGTCTCGAGCGCCGTCAGGCCGAGGCGCTCGCCGAGCCGGGCGAGCGCGGCCTCGGCGAGCCCGCGGTCGACCGCGAGGTCGCCGGAGGCGAGCGGGCCGTCGGGCACGTAGCCGAGGACGACGTTCGCGTCGGTGACCGTCGGCTCGAGCCCGCCTCGCCCGTAGCAGGCCGGCCCGGGGTCGGCGCCCGCGCTGCGCGGCCCGACGTGCAGGCCGCCCGCCTCGTCGACCCAGGCGAGCGAGCCGCCGCCGGCGCCCACCTCGGCGACGTCGATCGTCGGGATGCGAATCAGCTCCCCGCTTCCGCGCAGCAGGCGGCTGCCGGCGGAGAGGGCCGCTCCCACCTCGTACTCCTGGCTGCGCGAGACGGCGCCGCCCTCGATCAGAGACGCCTTCGCGGTCGTGCCGCCCATGTCGAAGGCGATCGCGTTCGCGTGGCCGAGCGCGCGCGCGAGCGCCGCCGCGGCGACGACGCCCGCAGCCGGCCCCGACTCGAGCGCGTACACGGGCCGGCGGGCGGCCTCGGCCGCGCTCGTCACCCCGCCCGAGGACTGCATGATCGTGAGCGGCGCCGCGACGCCGGCCGCGATGCGGTCGAGGTAGCGCTCCATCAGCGGCCGGACGTACGCGTTCACGACCGTGGTCGCGGTGCGCTCGTACTCCTGCTGCTCGCGCAGGACCTCGCTCGAGAGCGAGACGGGGACGCCCGGCAGCGCCTCGCGCAGGAGCTCGCCGAGCCGCCGCTCGTGGGCCGGGTGGAGGTGCGCGTGGAGCAGGCAGACCGCGACCGCCTCGACGCCGGCCTCGCGCAGCCGCTCGGCGAGCGCCCGGGCGCCCTCCTCGTCGAGCGGGCGCAGCACCGATCCGTCGGCGGCCATCCGCTCGGCCACCTCGAAGCGGAGGTGACGCGGGACGAGCGGCGGCGGCTTCGTCCAGAAGTAGTCGTAGAGGTGCGGCATGCGCATCCGCCGCAGCTCGAGCACGTCGCGGAAGCCCTCGGTCGTGACGAGCGCGGTGCGCGCCCCGCGCCGCTCGAGCACGGCGTTCGTCGCGACCGTCGTCCCGTGCACGACCTCCTCGAGCTCCGGCCCCGCGAGGCGCCGCACCGCCTCCACGACCGCGCGGTCGTAGTCCGGCGGGGTCGAGAGCACCTTCGTCAGGCGCACCCGCCCGTCCGCGCCGACCGCGAGCACGTCCGTGAACGTGCCCCCGACGTCGGCCGCCACCCTCACCCGAGCTCCCGTTCCGAGGGGAGGCGCTTGCCGAGCAGCTCCACCGCGCTCGCGATGCTCTCGTGGATCACGCGCTCGGCCGCCTCGGGGTCGCGCCGCTCGCACGCCTCGAGGAACCGGCGGTAGTAGGCGACCGAGCGGCGGAAGCGCGCCGCCGTCGAGAGCACGAGCCGGTTGTAGCGCTCGGCGCGCCAGTAGAGGCGCTCCACCTCGGCGACGAGACGGGCGCGGCCCGAGGCGCGGTAGCAGATCGCGTGGAAGTCCCAGCGCGCGCGCAGGTAGCCGTCGACGTCGCGCGCCTTCGCGAGCCGCTGCAGCTCGCGCATGAGCTCGCGCATACGCGCCACGTCCCCGTCGGCGAGCGCGGCCGCGCCGACGCGCGCCGCGAGCCCCTCGAGCCCGAGGCGCGCCGCGTAGATCTCCTCGAAGTCCTCTCGGGTGAGGCGGCTGACGAGCGCCCGCCCCGTCTCCCCCACCTCGACGAGCCCCTCGCGCTCGAGCTCGGAGAGCCCGATCCGCACCGGCGTCTGCGAGACGCCGAGCCGCTGCGCCAGGTCGCGCTGCACGAGCGGCGTCCCCTCCGGGAGGCGGCCGCTGACGATCAGCTCGCGCAGGGCGCCGGCGACGCGCTCCTCGACCGACTCCCGGCCGATCGGCTCGATCCCGCCCAGCGGATGCCCGGCCTCCCGCCCCACAGGGCTACTTCGCGATTTGAAATTTCATACGCGCGACCATACCCGATCGCGCGGCCGGAGGACGAGGGGCGCCGCGGCCGGGCGGCGGCCGCGCCTGCCGAAGGAGCCGCCGTCGCGGCGCGCTACGGGAGCGCGCCGAAGGCTCTCGTCGCCAGCCGCTCGCTCTGGGTGCCGACGTAGAAGACGCGCGCGCCCGAGGCCTCCAGGTAGAGGACGGCGCCGCCGGGGTAGACGAGCCTCGTCACCGGACGGCCCGCCAGCGTCGCCGCCGCCACCTGCAGGCTCGGGGCGTTCGGACGGGTGGCGGCGACGATCGTGTCCAGGAGCCGCCGCCCGTCGACGCCGGCCGCCTCGAAGACCCCGAGCTCGAGGCTGCCCGAGGCCGTGCGGGCGTTGGCGAACCGCAGGTCGGACGACCGCAGGTGCCGGGAGCGCAGGAAGGACGAGAGCGACCGGCTGAAGGCGTCGTCTCCGAGCACGCCGGCTCCCGTCGCGCTCGCCTTGTGGAGCCGGAGGCCGCCGAGCCTGCCCGGGAGGAGCGCCTCGAGGGCCGCGGCGGTGGCGCGCGCCCCGTGCGCCTGGCCGCCCGCCGGCGGCCGCGTCGCCGGGCCGCCGCCGCAGCCGGCGAGCACCGCCGCCGCGAGCGCCGCGACCGCGGCCGGCGGGAGGGCCCGGCGACCCGGGCCCTCCCCCGGCGTGGACGCGTCCGAGCCCGCGCTCACGCCACCGTCACTTCTTGTCGGAGAGCGGTATGGAGACCGCCTGGACGGCGCCGCTCGCGGTCTCGAACGAGACGAGCGCGGACCCGTTCGCGGCGAGCCTGGCGAAGCCCTGGCCGTCGAGCGGGATCGAGACCTTCTGCTTGCCCGGGGTGACCTGGACCGTCGCCTGCCCGACGATCCGGCCGCTCATGTCGGGCGACCACGGCGGAATGCCTCCGTCGGTCACGGCGCACGGCGTGAAGCCGTAGTCCGGCGGCGGGTCGTCGGCGGGCGAGCAGCTCGTCAGGTAGACCGGGATCGCCGCGTGGTCGCCGGCCCAGAGGAAGACGTGAGCCGTCCCGGGCCCGCTCGCGTCGATCGTCAGCTCCACCTTGGGCGGGTTCAGCTTGTCCTTCGAGACCGAGATCCGGTCGTCGGCGGGCGCCGGGTGGCGGCCCGAGATCGGGACGCCGTCGACCGCGGACTGGTAGATCGTCTGCGGCGAGAGCACGCCGTCGAGGTTCGGGTGCGAGACGTTCGGCGGAGCCGTCTCCGTCGACCGCCCCGGAGGCGGCGTGTACCCGAGCAGCGTCGCGCGGCCCCAGCGGTAGGGATCGGACTGGACGCTGCCGAAGGTCGACCACGCGAGCCGGGTGCTCTGGTCGATGTGACGTAGCGTCGTCGTTCCCGCCGCCGCCGTGTTGTCCTCGTCGTACGGGGTGATGTTGAGCCCCATGTGGCTCGGGTCGACCGCCGCCGGCAGGTCGGCCATCGGGATCTTCACCTCGAGGTCGTAGCCGCCGCCGGCGTAGGCGTGGTCGACGGTCGTGTCGTTGCTCCCGACCCAGTGCGCGCTCGACGCCACCTCCACGCCCGGAGCGTTCGGCGCCTGGTCGACCGTCGCCGCCAGCGGCCCGGTCGCGTACCCCTGGTGGTTGTCGGCGTCCCGCTCCCAGCAGGGGCCGTTGACGCCGTTGCCGTTGAAGTTCGCCGGGTCGTTCGTGTACGGGAAGACGCCCAGCTTGAACGCCGCGCCGGTGTCGAGGAGCTGCTGCGACCCGTTCCCGCGCGGGTCGATCAGGATCTCGACCGAGTCGGCGAGCCAGTGCGCGACGCACTCCTGCGGCGTCACGGCGTAGCTCTGGTAGTCGTCGACGACGTGGACGAAGAAGTAGAGGTCGTCGCCGAAGCGGCTCACCTTCGCGTAGGTCGTGCCCGGATCGCCGGGGGACGCGCCCGGGGCGTCGCCGCAGTCCACGCCCGGCGGGTCGCAGTTGCGCGTGCTCCCGCCCGGCTCCCACTTCCGGCCGACGTCGAGCGCCTCGCCCGGGTACTCGCCGGGGCCGGCGACCGCGTCCACGACGGGAGCCGCGCCGACGGCCGGGATCTCGGTCGTCGGGACGATCCCGAGCGTGAGGTCCTCGGAGCTCGCCCCGCCCGCGAACGACGTCGTGATCCTGACGGTGACGTTCGTGTTCTGCGCGTTCGGCGCGGGCGCGCTGACCGGCAGCGTCGCGTTCGTGAACGAGTTGGAGACGGTGAAGTCGACGGTGGTGTCGCCGCCGGGGGCAAGCGGGCCGTAGGGCTTGCTCGTCGCGTCGGCGGAGACCCCCGGAGGCAGCGTCAGCGAGACGGTGCCGCTCTGGGGCGAGGTCGACCAGTTGTGGACGGCGACGGGCAGGGTGAACGTCTCTCCGGCTCCCGTCGTCTGCACCGCGGCCGACCGGCCGAGCCGGAGCGCCTGAGGGGCGACGTTCTGCACCCACCGGTCGTACTCGGCCCAGTTGCCCCAGCGCTGGAAGCGGCCCTCGACGGGCGGCACGATCCGGACGACGTTGTCGGTGTAGCCGGTCGTCGAGCCGCTCGTGAAGAGCGCCGAGACCTTCGCGTTCGCGTTGAGCGCGGCGGTCGGCGGCGGCGTGACGGTGAAGGTCGCGGTCGACTCGGACGCGTCGCTCACGGGCCCGATCGGCTTCGGCGGGTCGACGCTCCAGCCGGCCGGGACGGTCAGGGCGACGGTGCCCGCGGGGATCGTCCCGGAGCCCGACTTCAGGTGGACGGTCGCCTCGAACGGCTGCCCGGGGACGTTGAAGAAGCGCGAGAACGTGATGTACTCGAGCGATCCGAGGGGCAGGCCGCCCGGGTCGGGCACGCTCGCGCCGTAGAGGATCGCGTCGTCCTTGCCGGCGAGCGGGTTGGGCGTGCCGTCGGGGTTCACGTTCGGCTGGAACGGCACGTCCGACCACGTCATGCCGAAGCGGGAGCACGCCGGCGACGACGTCCCCGTGAACATCGTCCGGCTCTGGGTCGGGTAGGCCGACCTGCCCTCGTCGGCCACCTGTTGCCAGATCTTCGCGCCGGTCCTGCCCTGGATGTTCCCGGCCGGCCAGGCGTAGGGCGAGTCGTAGCCCGTCCACACCCCCGCGACGTCGTCGACCCCGGCGGGGACGAAGCCGGTGGTGCAGTCGGGCGACGTCGTCGTTCCCCCGGTGCCGGCCGTGCTGCCTCCCGAGAAGATCTTCTTCACCTGCCAGGTGCCGAGCGCGTTCGGCCCGGTGAGCTGCTCGGGGAACATGTCGGGGTCGGCGGCCGCGAGCATGCCCTCCCAGATGAAGCGGCCCGCCTGCTGGTGGTTCCCGTGGCCCGCCCCGAGCGTGGGCGTGAAGCCGACGTAGACGTCGGGCTGGGTCATCCTGATGATGCGGGTGACGCGCCGCAGGGTCTCGTCGTGGCCCCAGAAGAACTGGGTCAGCGGGGCGCTCTGGTTGTAGAAGAAGTCGACGCGGTCGAGGTTGAAGATGTCGACCGTGCCCGAGCGGTAGTGCGCGGCCCGGTCCTCGTTCTCGCGCCTGAGCCCGAGCGCCGGGCCGATCTCCGTGCCGACGGCGTTGCCGCCGCCCTCGCCGCGGGTGACCATGATGATCCCGCAGCGGACTCCGTACCTCTCGTGCCAGACGCCGCACGGGCCGATGATGCTCGTGTCGTCGTCGGGATGGGCCCACTCGCCCAGGATGTTGATCTTCACGGCGCCGCCGGCTGTGTAGCCGTCGGCCGCCCGGCCGCGCACCGCTCCCGCGAGCGCGAGCACGAGCGCGGCGGCCGCCGCGAACACGACGAAGCGCTTCACGTTCCTCCTCCCTCGACGAAGACTTCAGCTGACAGGACAGCCGCAGCCGGCCGCGCACTCTTTCGCGCGACACCGAACACGGGATGAGCCGGAACACCACCCATGCCCGTCGCCGGCGGGATGCTAGGACGTTTCCCGGAACGCGTCAACCCGGAAGCCGATGGTCGCTTCGTCAGGGCGGTTGCCGACCGCGAGTCCCGGGTGGGAGCCCGTCGCCGGCCGCGCTACACTGACGCCGCGCGCGTGCGGCAACTCCGAACATCTTCGAACAAGCCGCGACCGGCCTCGGCGGCGATGCTCCCGGCGGAGCGCCGGCGGCTCATCCTCGACGCGGTCGTGAACGGCCACAGCGCCGGAGTCGTCGAGCTCGCGAGCCGCTTCGCCGTCTCCGAGATGACCGTGCGCCGGGACCTGGCGCAGCTCGCGCGGGAGGGCAAGCTCACGCGGGTGCGCGGCGGCGCGATGCGCGTGCAGGACGAGCCGCCGTTCACCCAGATCGCCGTCGAGCGGCTGCCCGAGAAGGAGCGGATCGGGCGCGCGGCGGCGGCCCTCGTGGCCGACGGCCAGACCGTGATGGTCGACGTCGGCACGACGACGCTCCAGCTCGCGCGCCACCTGCACGGGCGAAGGGTGACGGTGATCACGAGCAACCTCGCGGTCGTCGACGAGCTGCTCCCCGACCCGGCGATCGAGCTCGTCGTGCTCGGCGGCATCGTGCGCCGCAACTACCGCTCGCTCGTCGGGATGCTCGCCGAGGACGCCCTCCGGCAGCTCGCCGCCGACGTCGCGTTCCTCGGCGCGAGCGGCATCCGCGAGGACCTGGCGGTGATGGACTCGACGATCGTCGAGGTGCCGATCAAGCGGGCGATGATGGCGGCGGCCGAGCGCACCGTGCTGCTCGTGGACGCGGCCAAGTTCGGCATGCGCGGCTCCGTCCGCGTCTGCGGCCCCGACCGGCTCGACGCCGTCGTCACCGACGCCCCCGCCGCCCACCCGGGGGTGGACGCCCTCGTGCAGGCCGGAGTCGAGCTGGTGCACGCATGAAGGTCGCGCTGCTCGGCGGGGGCGGCTTCCGGGTCCCGATGGTGTACGGCGCCCTGCTCGAGCGGGCGGGGCGCCTCGCGCTCGACGAGGTCGCGCTCTTCGACGTCGACCGGGAGCGCCTCGCGCGCATCGCGCCGGTGCTCGAGGGGCTCGAGCGGGAGCGCGGGGAGCGCCTCCCCGCGCGACCGACGACCGAGCTCGACGACGCGCTCGAGGGCGCCGACTTCGTCTTCTGCGCCATCCGCGTCGGACGGCTCGAGGGGCGCGTCGTCGACGAGCGGGTGCCGCTCGGCGAGGGCGTCCTCGGGCAGGAGACGACGGGACCCGCCGGGCTCGGGTTCGCGCTGCGCACGGTGCCGGTGATGGTGGAGCTGGCCGAGGCGGTCGCAAAGCGCGCGCCCCGGGCGTGGTTCGTCAACTTCACGAACCCGGCGGGTCTCGTGACCGAGGCGATCCGGGAGGTGCTCGGCGAGCGCGCCATCGGCATCTGCGACTCGCCCAGCGGGCTCTGCCGCCGCGTCGCGCAGGCCCTGGGACGCGATCCCTCGGAGCTCTGGTTCGACTACTTCGGGCTCAACCACCTCGGCTGGCTGAAGGGCGTCCACGACGGCGACCGCGACCTGCTCCCGGAGCTGCTCGCCGACGACGCCGCGCTGGCCCGATTCGACGAAGGCCGGCTCTTCGGGGCCGACTGGCTGCGGACGCTCGGCATGATCCCGAACGAGTACCTCTACTTCTACTACTACGCCTCCGACACGGTCGCGGCGCTCCGCTCCGGCGTCGAGCTGCGGGCCGAGTTCCTGCTCCGCCAGCAGGGCGACTTCTACCGAGCCGACGGACGCTCGCCCGAGGACGCGCTCGCCGCGTGGCGCGCGACCCGCCGCGAGCGCGAGGAGGCGTACTTCGCGGAGGCCCGGCTCGCCACCGGGATCGACGGCGTCCACGAGGCGGGCGCCGACGACGGCGGCTACGCGCAGGAGGCGCTGGCGGTGGTCGAGGCGATCGGGGGCGACGAGCGCCGCGTCCTGATCCTCAACACCGGCAACCGCAGCGCGCTCCCCTTCCTGGACGAGCGCGCCGTGGTCGAGGTCCCGTGCGTCGTCGGCCGTCACGGCGCGCTGCCGGTCGCCGTCGGCGACGTGCCGCCGCACGCCCGGGCGCTCGTCGAGTCGCTCAAGGCGGTCGAGCGGCTGACGATCCGCGCCGCGCTCGGGCGCTCGCGCGCGCTCGCGCTCGAGGCGATCGCGCTGCACCCGCTCGTGCCCTCGGTCAACGCCGCGCGGCGCATCCTCGACGCCTACCTCGAGCGGCAGCCCGAGCTGCAGGAGCTCCTCGCATGACCGCCGGGCTACCCGGCGACCCGGAGCGGAGGCGGCCGCCACGGCCGGACCGGAGCGGGCGTGAGACGCCCCGTGCCCGAAGCCCGAGGGGACGAGGCATCGAGGGGGGCGCGTGAGCCGCTACGACGTCGTCTGCGCCGGGCCGCCCTTCCTGGACGTCACCTTCGTCGGGCTCGAGCGACTGCCCCGGCCCGGCGAGGAGCTGCTCGCGCGCGAGCTCGCGCTGACGCCCGGCGGAGCCGCGATCACCGCCGTGGGGGCGGCGCGGCTCGGCCTGCGGGCCGCCCTGCTCTGGCCCCGCGGCACCGACCTCGCCGGCGACTACCTGCGGGCCGCGCTCGCGACCGAGGGCGTCGACTGGCTCGGCCCCGAAGGGCCGCGGACCGCGGTCACCGCGGTCTTCCCGGTCGACGGCGACCGGGCGCTCGCGACCTTCCGGCCCCAGGACGAGCTCGACGACGCCGACCTCGACGCGCTCGACGCGAGCGCGGTCGTGGCCGACGTCGACCGGGCGGGCAGGGTTCCCGCCCGGCTGCCGGTCTACGCGGTCGGCAGCTTCGCCGAGGTCGCGCGCCGGACGCCGGGGACGCTCCGCCTCCCGGGCTGCCGGGCGCTCTTCCTGAACGAGAGCGAGGCGCTGCGGCTGAGCGGCGCCGGGGACGCCGAGGCCGCGGCGACCGCTCTCGCGGCGACGGGCGCGGAGGCGGTCGTCGTCACCCTCGGCCCGAACGGGGCCGTCGAGTGGGCGGAGGGCTCGCTCGTGCGGGCGCCCGCCCCCGCCGTCGAGGCGGTCGTCGACACGACCGGCTCCGGCGACCTGTTCGTCGCGGCCTACGTCTTCGCCGACCTCGCGGGCGCGTCCCGCGTGGAGCGGCTCGCTCTCGCCGGCCTCTACGCCGGCCTCTCGGTTCGCACGGCCACGGGCGTCGGCGGCGCCCCGACGCTGCGCGAGCTCGAGGAGGAGGCCCGCCTGCGCGGGCTTCCGCCCGTCCATCGTCCCGTCCCGACAGAGGAGAAGAGATGACGAAGAAACCAGCCGTCCTCGCCGGACTCGTCCTGGCGACGGCCGCGCTCGGCGCAGCGCTCGCCGGCACCGCCGCCTCCGGGGGAGAGCGGTCGGCGGCCGCGAAGGCGACCGTGACGCTGCTCGTCTGGGACCAGGAGGTCCGGGGCGGCCAGAACGCGGCGATGAACGCGCTCAACGCCGCCTTCCAGAAGCGCTATCCGAACATCCAGATCAAGCGGGTCGCGAAGTCGTTCACCGACCTGCAGACGACGCTCAAGCTCGCCGCCTCGGGCCCGAACCCGCCCGACGTCGTCGAGGCGAACAACGGCTACTCGGCGATGGGGCCGCTCGTGCAGGCGAAGCTGCTGATGCCCCTCGACCGGTACGCCGCCCGTTACGGCTGGAACGCCCGCTACTCCGCCGGCATCCGCCGGATGAACATGTTCTCGGCGGACGGCAAGCGGTTCGGCACCGGCAGCCTCTTCGGGCTGCCCATGACCGGGGAGGTGGTCGGCGTCTTCTACAACAAGGCGAAGCTGCGCCAGCTCGGCCTCGGCGTGCCGAAGACGTTCGAGCAGTTCGAGACGGCGCTCGCGAAGGCGAAGGCCGCCGGCGAGACGCCGATCCAGTTCGGCAACCTCGACAAGTGGCCCGGGATCCACATGTACGAGGAGCCGATGCTCCAGGACACGCCCAAGACATGGGCGCGGAGCTGGGTGTTCGGCGCCGGCGTGCCGAGCTTCGAGAACGCGGGGACGAAGACGGCCGCCGCCACGCTGCGCAAGTGGGTGGAGAACGGCTACTTCACCGACGGGTACGCGGGCCTCGGCTACGACCCCTCCTGGGGCGACTTCGGCAAGGGCCAGGGCCTCTTCCTCGTCACCGGGAGCTGGGTGACGGCCGACCTGAAGAAGGCGCTCGGCTCGGGCGTCGGCTTCTTCCTGCTGCCCCCGCACGCCGGCCGTCCGCTCGCCACCCTCGGGGGAGAGGGGCTTCCGTGGGCGATCAGCTCGAAGACGAAGAACGCCGACGCGGCTGCCGCCTACCTCGACTTCATCACCAACGCGAGGGCGGCCCAGGTGCTCGCCGACAACGGGCTCCTGCCGGCGATGAAGGCGCCCGTGAAGGTGCCGGCCGGCCTCGACACCGAGGTCTACGCCGCCTGGAAGCTCGCGAACGCCAAGGACGCGATCGTGCCCTACCTCGACTGGGCGACGCCGACGATGTACGACACGCTGACGGCGGCGATCCAGAAGCTGATGGCGGGCAAGAGCACGTCGGCGCAGTTCACGGCGGAGGTGCAGAAGGACTACGCGGCGTTCCACAAGGGTGGGAGCTGACCCGGCCCTGACCCCCGGCGCCCTCGCGCCCGCGGCGCCCCTGGCGCGGGCGCGGGGGCGCCGCCTCACGGGCGAGCGCCTCCGCCCTCCCGGCGAGCCGCGCAGGGCCGGCTACCTCTTCCTGCTGCCCGCGCTCTGCGTCTACGCCGCGTTCGTGCTCGTTCCGCTCGGGCACACCGTGTGGCTGTCGCTGCACCGGTGGGACGGCCTCCTGCCGATGACCTGGGCCGGGCTCGGCAACTACGAGCAGATCGTCCGCGACCCGGGCCTCCGCGGAGCCTTCGGCCACGCCTTCGTGCTGATCGCCTTCTACGCCCTCGTGCCGGTGTCCCTCGGCCTCGTCCTCGTCGCCGCGCTCTCGCGCGGGCGGGTGCGCGGACAGGCGGCCTTCCGCACGGTGCTGTTCCTGCCGCAGGTGGTCCCGATGGTCGTCGTCGCGGTGATCTGGCGCCTGATCTACGAGCCTCAGCACGGCTCGCTCAACGAGCTTCTGCGCGCGGTGGGCCTCGGCGGCCTGGCCCGCCCCTGGCTCGGGGACTTCACGTGGGCGCTGCCGGCGGTCGGCGTCGTCGGCACGTGGGTGATGTCCGGGCTCGCCCTCGTGCTCTTCATGGCCGGGGTGCAGAAGATCCCGCAGAGCCTGTACGACGCCGCGAGGGTCGACGGCGCGGGGCCGCTGCGGGAGTTCTTCGCCGTCACCCTGCCGAACCTGCGCGGCGAGATCGCGGTCGCGCTGACCCTCACGACGATCGCGGCGCTCCGCAACTTCGACCTCGTCTACCTGACGACGCAGGGCGGACCGGGCGACAGCACGTCGGTGCCCGCCTTCCAGGTCTACAACCGCGCCTTCCGCGTCGGTCAGGTCGGGTCGGCCGCGGCCGTCGGGTTCACGCTCGCGTGCGTGATCTTCCTGATCAGCTTCCTGATCACGCGCATCGCCGAACGGGGGCAGGAGTGATCTCCCGGCGCGAGCAGGCGCTCGACTACGCGATCCTGCTCGTCTTCTCGGCGGTGGCGCTGTACCCGGTCGCGGGCATCCTGCTCACGGCGCTCTCGCCTCCCGGCGCCGGCGCGACCTTCGGCATCCCCGAGAGCATCGAGCTCGGCAACTTCCGCACCGCCTGGTCGCAGGGGCACTTCGCCTCCTACCTGCGCTCGAGCGCCATCGTCGCGGTCGCCGTCGTGGCCGTCTCGAGCGTCCTCTCGATCATGTCCGGCTACGCGTTCGGGCTGATGCGCTTCCGAGGCGCGACGGCGCTCTTCTACCTCTTCCTGCTCGGGCTGATGGTGCCGGAGGAGGCGATGATCGTGCCGCTCTACTTCGACCTGCGCGACCTGAGCCTGACGGACACCTACTGGGCGCTGATCCTGCCGCAGGTCGGCCTCTCGGTCGCGTTCGGCACCTTCTGGATGCGCGCCTTCTTCCTGTCGACGCCGCGCTCGATCGTCGAGGCGGCCCGCATCGACGGCGCGCGCGCGTGGACGACGCTCTGGCGCGTGCTCGTGCCGTACGGGCGGCCCGCGATCCTGACGATGATGGTGCTCGTGTTCATGTGGACGTGGAACGAGTTCCTGCTCGCGCTCGTGATGGTGTCGAGCGAGAACCTGCGCACCGCCCCGCTCGGGCTCGCGTTCTTCCAGGGGCAGCACACGTCCGACCTGGCGCTGCTCGCCGCGGGCGCGGTGATCGTCGCCGCGCCGGTGGTCGTGCTCTACGTCTTCCTGCAGCGCCACTTCATCCGGGGCATGCTCACCGGAGCGGTGAAGGCGTAGCCGTGGCGAGCGTCGGCTTCGAGCGGGCGACGAAGCGGTTCGGGGACACCGTCGCCGTCTCCGAGCTCTCGCTCGAGGTCGCCGACGGGGAGTTCATGGTGCTCGTGGGGCCCTCGGGGTCGGGAAAGACGACGGTCCTGCGCCTGCTCGCCGGGCTCGAGGCGCTGTCCGACGGGCACATCCGCATCGGCGGACGGCTCGTCGACACGGTCGCCCCGCGCGAGCGGGACATCGCGATGGTGTTCCAGGACTACGCGCTCTACCCGCAGATGAGCGTCCGCGAGAACCTGGCGTTCGGGCTGCGGATCCGCAAGCTCGGGCGCGACGAGATCGACCGGCGGGTCGGCGAGGCGGCGGCCGCGCTCGGGCTCGAGTCGCTGCTCCACCGCAAGCCGCGCCAGCTCTCGGGCGGCCAGCGTCAGCGGGTCGCGCTCGGTCGCGCGCTCGTCCGCGAGCCGCAGGTCTTCCTGATGGACGAGCCGCTCTCGAACCTCGACGCGAAGCTGCGCGCGCAGACGCGCGCCGAGATCAAGGCGCTGCAGCGGCGGGTCGGGACGACGACCGTCTACGTCACCCACGACCAGGTGGAGGCGATGACGATGGGCGACCGGATCGCGGTCATGCGCGACGGCGTCCTCGAGCAGGTCGGCGACCCCGACACCGTGTACGAGCACCCGGCGAACACGTTCGTCGGCGGCTTCATCGGCAGCCCCGCGATGAGCCTCGTTCCGTTCTCGGCGACGCGCACCGGCGACGCGCTCGAGCTCGTCCACGGCGAGGTCAGGCTGCACCTGCCCGCGAACGGCGACGTACCGCGGGAGCTCGTCCTCGGGGTCCGCCCCGAGCACGCGCTGCTCTGGGGCCGGGAGGCCGGCCTCGCCGGGCCGCTCGAAGGGCGGGTCGACTTCGTCGAGTCGCTCGGCCGCGAGACGTTCATCGGGGTCCAGGCCGCGGAGGGCGCGCGCTTCGTCGTCGAGGCGGAGGGGCACGTCCGGGCCGAGGTCGGCGACCCGGTCCGCTTCGGCATCCGCCCGGGGCGCCTGCACGTGTTCGACGCCGAGACCGAGCGGGCGGTGGCGCGGCTGTGACGGGCGGCGCCGCGTTCCTCGACGAGATCCGGAGCCAGCCCGCGGCCCTGCGCGCGCTCGTCGACGGCGGCGAGGCGGTGCGGAGCCTCGGGAGGCGGCTCGCGGCCCGGCCGCCGCGGCTCGTGCGGCTGGTCGCGCACGGCTCCTCCGACAACGCCGCCTCGTACGGCGTCTACGCGCTCGGGATGCTGGCGGGCCTGACCGCGATGCGGGACTCGATCTCGCTCACCGTCTACTACCGGGCCCGGGTGCCCTTCGACGGCTCGGTCGTGCTCGCGCTCTCCCAGTCGGGCCGGACGCCGGACGTCGTGGCGTACGTCGAGGAGGCGCGGGCGCGGGGCGCGCTCACGGTCGCGATCACGAACGACGAGGGCTCCGACCTCGCGGCCGCGGCCGAGCTCGTGCTGCCGCTCCTCGCCGGCCCCGAGCGGGCGGTCGCGGCGACGAAGACGTTCGTCAACTCGCTCGCGACGCTCGCGCTGCTCGCCGCGGAGGCGGCGGGCCGCGGGCGCGAGGTCGCCGAGGCGGTGCGGGCGGCCGCCGCCGGCGTGGAGGAGGCGCTGCCGGGGCTCGAGGCGCTGGCGTCCGAGCTCGCCCTCCCCTTCGCGTCCGTCGCGCGGATGTTCGTGGCCGCCCGCGGCGTCGAGTACGCGACCGCCCGCGAGGTCGCGCTCAAGCTGACCGAGACGTGCCGGGTGGCGGCCGAGCCCGCGACCGCGACCGAGCTCGCGCACGGGCCGGTCGCGGCCCTCGACCGGCTCTTCCCCGTCTGGCTGATCGCGTCCGACGACGAGACGCTGCCGGCAGTCAAGGCCACGGCCTCGCGCGTCCTCGCCACCGGCGCCGTGCTCGTCGCGAGCGGCTGCGCCGCGGCTCGGATCGAGGGGGCGAGCCACGTGCTGCCGACGCCGGCGCCCCCGCTGCCGCTGCTCTCGCCGCTCCTCAGCGTCGTGCCGGGGCAGCTCACGGCGTGGGCGCTCGCCCGCGCGAAGGGCCTCGACCCGGACCGGCCCGAGCACCTGAGCAAGGTCACGATCGCGCCGTAGGGCCCCGTCCCGGCGGGCGGCCGCGCGGGCTGCAAGCGCGCGGCCGCCGCTGTATGCTCGCCTCCGCGATTTGAAATTTCATTTTCTCAGCGAGCGGTGAGCGGCTCCCGGATCGGCGCCGACGTCGGCGGCACCTTCACCGACGTCGTCCTCCGGGAGCCCGGGGGTCGGGTGCGCGTCCGCAAGGTGCTCTCCACCCCGCCCGGCTACGACCGCGCGGTCTGCGAGGCGGTGTCCGGCCTCGCGGACGGAAGCGCGGTCGAGGCCGTCGTCCACGGCACGACCGTGGCCACGAACGCGGTGCTCGAGCGGCGCGGCGCCCGCACGGCGCTCGTGACGACGGCGGGGTTCCGCGACGTCCTCGAGCTGCGGCGGCTGCGCATCCCGCACATGTACGACCCGTTCTGGCGCAAGCCGGAGCCGCTCGTGCCGCGGCGGCTGCGCTTCGAGCTCGGCGAGCGGACCGCGGCCGACGGCGCCGAGCTCGCGCCGGTCGACGAGGGCGAGGTGCGGGCGCTCGCGGCGCGGCTGCGCGAGGCCGGCGCCGAGTCGGTCGCGGTCTGCCTCCTCCACTCCTACGCGCACCCGGCCCACGAGGAGGAGATCGGGCGGATCCTGCGCGAGGAGCTGCCGGGCGTCGCCGTCTCGCTCTCGAGCGAGATCCTGCGCGAGCAGCGCGAGTACGAGCGCTCCGCCACGACCGTCGTCAACGCCTACGTCAGGCCGCTGATGGGGCGCTACGTCGCCGACATCCGCCGCGGCCTCGACCGCACCGGCGTGGGCGCCCCGCTCACGATCATGCAGTCCTCCGGCGGGGTCATGACCGCCGAGGACGCGACGCTCCGCCCGGTGCTCGCGCTCGAGTCGGGCCCGGCGGCCGGGGTCGTCGCGGCGCTCGCGCTCGCGCTCCGGCTCGGCCACGGAAACGCGGTCGCGTTCGACATGGGCGGCACGACCGCCAAGGCGTCCCTGATCGAGGACGGGGCCGTCTCGCGCGCGCGCGAGTACGAGGTCGGCGGCTCGCTCTCGACCGGCTCCCGGCTCATGCGCGGCTCCGGCGAGCTGCTCCGGATCCCGTCGATCGACATCGCCGAGGTCGGAGCCGGCGGCGGCTCGGTCGCCTGGCTCGACCCGGCCGGCGGCCTCCAGGTGGGGCCGCGGAGCGCCGGCGCCGACCCCGGGCCGGCCTGCTACGGCCGCGGCGGGCTCGAGCCGACCGTGACCGACGCGAACGTCTGGCTCGGCTACATCCCGACCGGCCCGCTCGCCTCGGGCGACCTCGCCGTCAGCCGCGAGCTCGCCGAGGCGGCGCTCGAGCGGATCGCCGCGCCGCTCGGGCTCCCGCTCGCCGAGACCGCCGCCGGCGTGCACGCGCTCGCGAACGCGCGCATGACGAGGGCCCTCCGCTCCGTCTCCTCCGAGAAGGGCCGCGACCCGCGCGAGTTCGCGCTCGTCGCCTACGGCGGCTCGGGCCCGGTGCACGCCGCCGGGCTCGCCGAGGAGCTCGGCTGCCGCACCGTGCTCGTGCCCGCGCTCGCCGGCCTCTTCAGCTCGCTCGGCCTCCTCCACGCGCGGCCCGAGTTCCACGACGTCCACCCCTGCCGGCTCGACGCGCGCGCGGTCGACCCGGCCGAGCTCGAGCGCGTGTTCGCCGAGCTCGAGGCGCGGCTCGCGCCGTC
Organism: Gaiellaceae bacterium; assembly: GCA_035650615.1. GTDB lineage: Bacteria > Actinomycetota > Thermoleophilia > Gaiellales > Gaiellaceae > PALSA-600. Next base: position 70,203 of record DASRHI010000039.1, read on the forward strand.
GCTCGGGGCGGGCGCGGAGTGGGTTCGCACCGCCGAGCTCCGCTACGGCGGCCAGACCTGGGAGGTCGAGGTCGACGCCTCGAGCCTCGACGGGCTCGTCGAGCGCTTCGAGGCCGAGCACGAGCGGCTCTACGGCGTCCGCGGCGAGCCCGGGTCGCCGGTCGAGATCCGCGCGCTCCGCCTCGCCGGCCTCGGGCCGCCGCCCGCGGGCGACTTCCTCCCGGCTGCCGGCGACCGCCCCGCCGGCCCCGCCGGGACCCGGGCGGCGCGCTTCGACGGCGAGCTCGTCGAGACGCCGGTGCGGGCCCGCGCCGAGGTCGGCGACGCGCCCGAGCAGGGCCCGCTCCTCGTCGACGAGTACGACACCACCGTCGTCGTCCGGCCCGGCTGGACGGTGCGCCGCGACCTCGCCACCGGGACGCTCGTGCTGGAGCGGCCGTGAGGACGCACGCCGACGCGGTCACCCGGCAGCTCGTGGGCAACGCGCTGGCGTCGATCGCCGACGAGATGGCGACGACGATCTTCCGCACGGCGCACTCGACGGTCGTTCGCGACGGGATGGACTTCTCGGCCGCGATCTGCGACCCGAACGGGGAGACCGTCGCGCAGGGCGTGACCGTGCCGTTCCACCTCGGCTCGGTGCCGCACGCGCTCTCGACGCTCCTCTCCAGATGGGGCGACGCGCTCCGGCCCGGCGACGTCTTCGTGATGAACGACCCGTTCGACGGGGGCATCCACCTGCAGGACATCTTCGTCTTCAAGCCCGTCTTCTTCGAGGAGCGGCTGATCGGCTTCGCCACCACGACCGCGCACCACGGCGACGTCGGCGGCCGCCTGCCCGGCTCGAGCGCCTGCGACAACACGGAGATCTTCCAGGAGGGCCTCCGCCTGCCCTGGCTGCGCCTCTACGACCGCGGCGAGCCGGTCGAGACGGTGTTCGAGGTGATCCGCGCCAACGTCCGCATCCCGCGGATGACGCTCGGCGACCTCGCCGCGCAGGTGGCGGCGACCTCGGTCGCCGAGCGCGCGCTCCAGGAGCTCGCCGCGCGGTACGGACCCGACGAGCTGGCGGCCCTGATGACCGCGCTCGTCGACTACACCGAGCGGCTCGTGCGGCAGGAGATCGCGGCCTGGCCCGACGGCACCGCCACCTTCACCGACTACCTGGACTCCGACGGCATCGAGCGCCGCGACGTGCCGCTCACGGCGACGGTGACGATCGAGGGGGACGAGCTCACGGTCGACCTGACCGAGTGCGCGCCGATGGTGCGGGGCTCCCTGAACAGCACGCGGTCGTTCGTGCAGGCCTGCGTCTACCAGGCGGTGCGCTGCGCGCTCACGGTCGAGATCCCGAACACGTCGGGCGCCTTCCGGCCGATCCGGGTGCTGACGAAGCCGGGCACGATCGCGGAGGTGGTGATGCCGGGCGCGTCGTCGATGCGCGGCGTCACCGGCTTCCGGGTGCTCGACGCGGTCAACGGCGCGCTCGCGCAGCTCGTGCCTGAGCGCGTGCCCGCGGCGGGCGAGGGCGGCAACACGCTCGCGATCTTCGGCGCCGACCGGCCCGACGGCTCCGGCCGCTTCGTCTACTACGAGCTCGTCGTCGGCACCTGGGGCGGGACGCCGGAGGCCGACGGCAACGACGGGCTCACGAACCCGGCCAGCCTGGCGGCGAACATCCCCGTCGAGGTGGCCGAGGCGGAGTTCCCGATCAGGATCGAGCGCTACGGGCTCGTCCCCGACTCGGGCGGCGCCGGCGAGCACCGCGGCGGGCTCGCGGTCGAGCGAGCCTGGCGCTGCCTGACCCCCGGGACCTCGCTGGTCGTTCGCTCCGACCGGGCGGCGCACCCTCCCTACGGCCTCCAGGGAGGCGCGCCGGGGTCGCTCTCCTCGAACACGCTCGTGCGGGCCGACGGGACCGAGGTGACGCTGCCGTCGATGTTCTCGACGACGATCGGCGAGGGAGACCTGTACGTCCACCGCACCGCCGGCGGGGGCGGCTTCGGCGACCCGCGGCGGCGCGACCCGGCGCGAATCGCCGAGGACGTGGCGGACGGCAAGGTGACGGTCGAGGCGGCCGCGCGGGAGTACGGATGGACCCCGTGACGTTCGAGGTGATCCGCAACGCGCTCGTCGCCGCGACCGACGAGATGGTGCTCGCGCTGCGCCGCAGCGCCTACTCGACGAACATCAAGACGCGCTCCGACTTCTCGTGTGCGTTCTTCGACGCCGAGCTGCGCTCGGTCGCGCAGGGCTTCGCGCAGCCGGTGCACCTCGGCTCGATGGTCGAGCAGGTCCCGCGCGCCGTCCGCGACTACGGGCCCGAGAAGCTCGGCCCGGGCGACGTCCTGATCACGAACGACCCCTTCCCGAGCGGCGTCCACCTGAACGACGTCTCGCTGATCGCGCCCGTGTACGCGGACGGCGAGCTCCTCGGCTACGTCGCGAACCTCGCCCACCACGTCGACGTCGGCGGCGGCGCCCCGGCGAGCATCGGCGCCTTCCGCGAGGTCTTCCAGGAGGGCGTGATCGTCCCGCCCGTGAAGATCGTCGAGGCCGGACGGATCGTGCCCGACGTGTTCCGGCTCGTGCTCGCGCAGATCCGCTCCAAGCACGAGACGGCCGGCGACCTGCGCGCCCAGGTCGCGGCGAACGCGACCGGCGTGCGCCGCCTGCAGGCGCTCGTCGCCCGGCACGGCCGCGAGACGATCGCGGCGACGATGCGCGAGCTCCTCGACTACACCGAGCGGCGCACCCGCGCCGAGCTGGCGGCGCTCCCGCACGGGAGCTACGAGGCGGAGGGCTTCGTCGACAGCGACGGCTACGGGGGCGAGCCGGTGCGGCTCGCGGCGCGGGTCGAGGTCGGCGCGGGCGGCGTGCGCTTCGACCTCGCGGGCTCGGACGCGCAGCGGCGCGCGCCGGTCAACTCGACCTACGCGCAGACCTTCTCCGCCTGCGCCTACGCGCTCAAGTGCCTGATCGACCCCGACCTCCCGGTGAACGACGGCTTCTACCGGCTCGTCTCGGTCGAGGCGCCGCGCGGCACGGTCGTCAACTGCACCTGGCCGAGCCCGGTCGTCGGCGGCTGGGAGACGCAGACGCGGCTCGTCGACGTGATCTTCCGCGCGCTCCTGCCGGCGCTGCCCGAGCGGCTGCCGGCCGGGACGAAGGCGATGATGTGCCACGCCGGCTTCGGCGGCGTCGACCCCGCGAGCGGCGAGTACTACTGCTTCCTCGAGACCTTCGGCGGCGGCTACGGCGGGCGCGCCGGCAGCGACGGCCCCGACGCCGTGCAGGCGCACGGCCAGAACACCGAGAACGCGCCCGTGGAGGAGACCGAGCGCAACTACCCGGTGCGCGTGACGAGGCTCTCGCTCGTCGAGGACTCGGAGGGGCCCGGGCGCTGGCGCGGCGGGCTCGGGCTGCGCAAGGACTACGTCTTCGACCGGCCGACGACGTTCACGGTGCTCGCGGACCGCACCGCGCGCGGCCCGTGGGGCGCCCTCGGCGGCGGGGAGGGCCGGCCGGCCGAGTACGTGCTCGTCCGCGGCGGCGAGGAGCGGCGCCTCCCGGCGAAGTGCACGGTCGAGCTCGAGCCCGGCGACGTCGTCTCGTACCGGACGTGCGGCGGCGGCGGCTACGGGCCACCGGCCGAGCGCGACCGCGAGGCGGTCGCACGCGATGTCCGCGAGGGGAAGGTCAGCGCGAGACGCGCGAGGGACGTGTACGGGTGGCGGGAATGAGTCGGGTGGACCCCGTGACGTTCGAAGTGATCCGGAACGCGCTCGTCGCCGCGACCGACGAGATGGTGCTCGCGCTCCGCCGCAGCGCCTACTCGACGAACATCAAGACGCGCTCCGACTTCTCGGCCGCGTTCTTCGACGCCGAGCTGCGGGCGGTCGCGCAGGGCTTCGCGCAGCCGGTGCACCTCGGCTCGATGGTGGAGCAGGTGCCGAAGGCGGTGCTCGCCTACGGCCCCGAGCACGTGGGCCCGGGCGACATGATCCTCACCAACGACCCGTTCCCGAGCGGCGTCCACCTGAACGACGTCTCGCTGATCGCGCCCGTGTACGCGGACGGCGAGCTCCTCGGCTACGTCGCGAACATCGCCCACCACGTCGACGTCGGCGGCGGCGCCCCGGCGAGCATCGGCGCCTTCCGCGAGGTCTTCCAGGAGGGCGTGATCGTCCCGCCCGTGAAGCTGGTGGCGGACGGGCGGATCGTGCCCGACGTGTTCCGGCTCGTGCTCGCGCAGATCCGCTCCAAGCACGAGACGGCCGGCGACCTGCGCGCCCAGGTCGCGGCGAACGCGACCGGCGTGCGCCGCCTGCAAGCGCTCGTCGCCCGGCACGGCCGCGAGACGATCGCGGCGACGATGCGCGAGCTCCTCGACTACACCGAGCGGCGCACCCGCGCCGAGCTGGCGGCGCTCCCGCACGGAACGTACGAGGCGGAGGGCGTGGTCGACAGCGACGGCTACGGCGGCGAGCCCGTCCGGCTCCGCGCCCGCGTGACGCTCTCGCCCGGAGGCGCGCGCTTCGACCTCGCCGGCTGCGACCCGCAGCGGCGCGCGCCGGTCAACTCGACCTACGCGCAGACCTTCTCCGCCTGCGCCTACGCGCTCAAGTGCCTGATCGACCCCGACCTCCCGGTGAACGACGGCTTCTACCGGCTCGTCTCGGTCGACGCGCCGGAGGGGACGGTGGCGAACTGCCGCTGGCCCGCCGCGGTCGTCGGCGGCTGGGAGACGCACGACCGGCTCGTCGAGGTGCTCTTCCGCGCCGTGCTGCCGGCGCTGCCGGAGCGGATCCCGGCCGGGACGAAGGGGATGATGTGCCAGGCCGGGTTCGGGACGCTCGACGCCGAGGCGGGCACCTACGTCTGCTTCTACGAGACGTTCGCCGGCGGGTACGGCGGGCGCGCCGGCAGCGACGGCCCCGACGCGGTGCAGGCGCACGGGCAGAACACCGAGAACGCGCCGGTCGAGGAGACCGAGCGCAACTACCCGGTGCGGATCGGCTGCCTCGCGCTCCGGCCCGACTCCGAGGGCGCCGGCCGCTTCCGCGGCGGGCTCGGCCTGCGCAAGGACTACGTCTTCGACCGGCCGACGACGTACACGATCCTCGCCGACCGCGACCGGTTCGGCCCGTGGGGCGCGCTCGGGGGCGAGGACGCGCCGCCGGCCGAGTACGTGCTCGTGCGCGGCGGCGTCGAGACCCACCTCTCGTCGAAGACGACGGTCGAGCTCGAGCCGGGCGACGTGATCAGCGTGCGCACCTGCGGCGGCGGCGGCTACGGGCCGCCGCGCGAGCGCGACCCGGAGGCGGTGCGCCGTGACGTGCGCGAGGGGAAGGTGAGCGCGGCTCGTGCGCGCGAGGTGTACGGGGTGACGGTGTGACGGTTCGCGTCGCGGTAGACATCGGCGGCACGTTCACGGACGCGACGCTGATCGACGAGGAGTCGGGGCGCGTGTCGATCGCGAAGACGCTGACGACGCCGGCCGACCCGTCGGAGGGCTTCATGGCCGCGGCCGAGCGCGCGCTCGCCGGGGCGGGCGCGGGCGCGGCGGCCGTCGGCTTCGTCGTCCACGCGACCACGGTGGCGACGAACGCGATCATCGAGGGCAAGGTCGCGCGCAGCGGGTTCGTGACGACGGCCGGCTTCCGCGACCTGCTCGAGATAGCGCGCCAGGTGCGGCCGTCGCTCTACGACACGCGCTTCGAGAAGCCGCGGCCGCTCGTCCCGCGCGACCGTGCGGTCGAGGTGACCGAGCGGCTCGGGCCCGGCGGCGAGGTGCTGACGCCGCTCGACGAGGGCTCGGTGCGGGCCGCGGCGGCCGCGCTCGCGCGCGAGGCGGTCGAGTCGGTCGCGGTCTGCCTCCTGCACGCGTACGTCAACCCCGAGCACGAGCGGCGCGTGGGCGAGATCCTCGCCGAGGAGCTGCCGGGCGTGCCGGTGTCGCTCTCGTCGGAGGTCGCGCCGGAGTTCCGGGAGTACCTGCGGGCGTCGACGACGGTGATCAACGCGGTCGTGCGGCCGGTGGTCGAGCGCTACCTGGAGCGGATCGAGCGCCGGCTCGCGGACGCGGGGATCGCGGCGAAGCTGCTCGTGATGCAGTCGGGCGGCGGCGTCTTCGGCTCGGACGCCGCGGCCCGGCGACCGGTGTTCATGGTCGAGTCGGGGCCGGCCGCGGGCGTGATCGCGGCCGCGCACCTCGGAAGCACGCTCGGGCGCGGCGAGATCCTCTCGTTCGACATGGGCGGCACGACCGCGAAGGTCGGCCTGATCCGGGAGGGGCGGCCGTCGGTGACGAAGGACTACCAGGTCGGCGGCCACGCCTCGGCGGGGATCGGAGGGCTGTCGCTCTCGGGGTACCCGGTGCGGACGCCGGTGGTCGACCTGGTCGAGATCGGCGCCGGCGGCGGCTCGATCGCGTGGATCGACTCGGGCGGGCTGCTGCGCGTCGGGCCGCGGAGCGCGGGGGCCGACCCCGGCCCCGTGTGCTACGGGCGCGGCGGGGTCGAGCCGACGGTGACCGACGCGAACGTCGTCCTCGGGCGGCTCAACCCGGCGTACTTCCTCGGGGGCGAGCTCGCGCTCGACGTCGAGGCCGCACGGCGGGCGATCGAGGAGCGCTGCGCGCGGCCGCTCGGGATGGGCGTCGTCGAGGCCGCGAGCGGGATCGTCGAGATCGCCAACGCGGCGATGGTGAACGCGCTCCACCTGATCTCGGTGCAGCGCGGCTACGACCCGCGCGAGTTCCTCCTCGTCGCGTTCGGCGGCGCCGGGCCCGTGCACGCGAACGCGCTCGCGCGCGACGCGGAGCTGCCGGCGGTGCTCGTGCCGCCGAGCCCGGGCATCTTCTCGGCGACGGGCCTCCTGACGACCGACCTGCGGCGCGACGCCGCGGTGACGCTGCTGCGGCGCCTCGACGAGCTCGACGGGTCGGAGGTCGAGCGCGCCTTCGGCGAGCTCGAGCGCGCGGGGGCGGCGGAGCTCCAGGCCGAGGGCGTCGCACGCGAGGCGATCGAGTTCGTCCGCCAGGTCGACCTGCGCTACGTCGGGCAGAGCTACGAGCTGACGCTGCCGATGGGAGACGGCCTCGCCGAGCGCTTCCACGCCGAGCACGACCGCACCTACGGCTTCGCGGCCGAGGGCGAGCCGGTCGAGTGCGTCAGCCTGCGGCTCCAGACCGTCGGGCGGATCGCGAAGCCGCCCCTGCGCGAGTTGCCGGCGGCGACCGGCCCGCCCGAGCCGAAGGAGACCCGGGCGGTGTACTTCGCCGAGGCGGGCGGCTTCGTCGAGGGCTGCCCTGTCTACGACCGCTCCTCGCTGGGCGCCGGCGCTCGCCTCGCGGGCCCGGCCGTCGTGGAGGAGTTCGACTCGACCACCGTCGTCCACCCAGGCTACGCCGTGTCCGTCGACCGCCACGGCAACCTGACGATCGCGAGGGAGCCATGACGCAGAATCCTCACGGCGGCCGCCGCCGGACAGCGCCGGCGCGGCCGCCCGCCGGACGTGACGTGAGCGAGGGCTACGGGATCGTCGTCGCGAAGGACGTGATGGTGCCGATGCGGGACGGGGTCCGGCTCGCCACCGACGTCTACCGGCCCGCCCGCGACGGCGAGCTCGTCCCCGGGCGCTGGCCCGCGATCGTCTGCATCACCCCCTACGACAAGACCGAGCGGCGCTACACCGAGATCGCCGACGCCTTCGTCCCGCACGGGTACGCGGTCGTCCTCCAGGACATGCGCGACCGCCACCGCTCCGAGGGCACGAAGGAGTACTTCCACAGCGCCACCCCGCACACCGGCGAGGACGGCTACGACACGATCGAGTGGATCGCCGCGCAGCCGTGGAGCAACGGCCGCACCGGCATGGTCGGGAGCTCGTACGCCGCCATCACGCAGGTCCGCACCGCGCTCGAGCGCCCGCCGCACCTGACCGCGATCTGGCCGGACGTGGTGCCCACGAGCACCTACCACCACCAGACGCGCGAGGGCGGCGCGATGCAGCTCCACATGTTCTGGGCGCTCTTCATCCATGCCGCCGACGCGCAGGAGGTGAAGGGCGACTGGGCCAAGCAGCGCGAGGTCTTCGACGACCTGCGCAACCTGAAGCGCCTCATCTGGGAGTGGCCGTGGCACGCGGGCGAGCTCTCGCTCCGCCACGTCCCCGCGCTCGACCGCACGCTCGAGGACTACTGCACCCGCGGCGCCTACGACGAGTGGTGGGCGGACAAGGTGAACGACTTCACGCGCTTCTGGGACGACCACGCCGACGTCCCCGCGACGATCACGACCGGCTGGTACGACGGCTTCCCCCACGCCGACACCGAGTACTTCGCCGCGATGCGGGCGAGGAACTCCTCGCCGCAGCGCCTGATCGTCGGCCCCTGGAGCCACGTGGGCATGCGCGGCGACGCGACCTACACGCTCGACGTCGACTTCGGCGAGCACTCCCGCTGGGGCGTGCAGCGCTACTTCGAGGAGCAGCTCGCGTTCTTCGACCGCTGGCTCCCCGACGGCGCGACCGGCCACCCGGCCGGCGAGGCGCCCGTGAAGATCTTCGTGATGGGCGGCGGCAGCGGCCGCAAGACGCCGCTCGGCAAGCTCGACCACGGCGGCCGCTGGCGCGACGAGCAGGAGTGGCCGCTCGCGCGAGCCGTGCCGACGACCTACTACCTCCACTCCGACGGGACGCTCCGGCTCGAGCCGCCGGCCGCCGGCGCAGCCCCGCGCCGCTTCGTCTACGACCCGGACGACCCGGTGCCGACGATCGGCGGCCTCTACTGCGCGGTCGGCGAGCTTCCGTCCGAGGGGGCCGACATCGAGCCGATGTGGGCGCGCCTCCTCAACCCTGCGCTCCTGCTGCGCAACATCATGACCCCGGGCCCCGCCGACCAGAGGGAGTCGGCCGAGTTCTTCACCGCCCGCGAGCCCTACCGCCGCCTCTCGGAGCGCCCCGACGTGCTCGTCTACCAGACCGAGCCGCTCGCCGAGCCCGTCGAGGTCACCGGCCGCGTCTCGGTCGAGCTCTGGATCGCCTCGAGCGCCGTCGACACCGACTTCACGGCGAAGCTCGTCGACGTCCACCCGCCCAACGAGGACTACCCCGACGGCTACGACATGCTGATCAACGACTCGGTCATCCGGACGCGTTACCGCGAGGGCTTCGACCGCGAGGTGCCGATGGAGCCGGGCACGCCCTACCGGGTGCGCATCGAGCTGCCGCCCACGTCGAACCTCTTCGCCGCCGGGCACCGCATCCGGATCGACGTGTCCTCCTCGAACTTCCCCCGCCTCGAGCGCAACCCGAACACCGGCGAGCCGATCGGCCGCCACACCCACACGGTCGTCGCCGAGCAGACGGTGTTCGCGGACGCCGACCGGCCGTCGCACGCCGTCCTCCCGGTGATTCCCGCGTGACCGCGGTCGACCCGGCGCGGGTGCGCGAGCTCACGCTCGAGCTCGTCCGGGTCGAGAGCCCGACCGGCGAGACTCGTGCCGCCTCGGAGCTCTACGCGCGGCGGCTCGAGGAGCTCGGCCTCGAGGTCGAGCTGCGGCGCGACGCCTTCCCCGCGACCCCGACCGTGATCGGGCTGCTCCGCGGCGACCGGCCCGGCCCCCGCGTCGTCCTGAACGGCCACCTCGACACCGTCCCGGTCCCGCACGAAGGCCCGCCCCGCGTGGAGGGCGACCGCGTCTACGGGCGCGGCGCCGCCGACATGAAGGGGGCGCTCGCGGCCGCCGCCGAGGCGGCCCGCGTGCTGCGCGAGGGCGGAGGCTTCGCGGGCGAGCTCGCGATCGTGGCGATCGGGCTCCACGAGGCCCCCGGCGGCCGCGGGGAGGACCTGGCCCACCTGCTCGAGACGGGCTTCACCGCCGACTACGCGGTCGTCTGCGAGCTCACCCAGCCGGGCAAGGTCGTGGTCACGCACATGGGCCAGGCGACCGCCGAGATCGAGATCTCGCGGCCCGGCATGCCGACGCACGAGCTCCAGACTCCGCCCGGGACGCCGCACCCGATCCTCGCCGCCGGGCGCGTGATCGAGGCGATCCGCCGCCGCAACGAGGAGCTCGCCCGCGCCGAGCACCCCTGGGTCGGCGCGGAGACCTACTTCCTCGGCGAGGTGCACGGGGGCGACTTCTACAACCGCCACCCTTCGCGCTGCCGCCTCGTCGGCACCCGCCGCTGGGCGCCGGGCAACACCCTCGAGGCGGTCGAGCGCGAGTACCGCGACCTCCTCGCCGGCGTCGCGGCCGCGACCGGCTGCGCGATCGAGCTCGACCTGCGGCTCGTGCGCGGCGCCTACGCGATCGACCCCGGGCACCCGCTCGTCGTCGCCCTCCGGGACGCCCACCGCGAGGTGACGGGCTCCGGCCTCGACCCCGTCGGCTGGAAGGTGGTCGCCGACGGCGCCCTCTGGAGCGCCGCCGGCATCCCGACCGTCTACCACGGCCCCGTCGGCGCCGGCGCCCACGCCGACGTCGAGCACGTCGAGGCGGCCGAGCTCGTCCGCGCCGCGCGCGTCTACGTCGCGCTCCTCCGCCGCCTCCTCCGCTGAGCAGGCGTCACCCGCCGAGCTCCGCAAGTGCCCGCTCCCACACGGCCCGCTCGGCGCGGATGTAGTGGACCTTCTTGTACCCCTCGAAGCTCGGGACTCCCTTGCCTGGGACCGTCTCGCAGACGATCGCGGCCGGGCGTCCGATCTCGCGCCTCGCCCACGCGAATGCGTCGAGCACCTGATCGAGGTCGTTCGCGTCGATCCGTCGTGCCCCGAAGCCGAAGGCGGCGAACTTGTCGACGATCGGCTCGACCGTCATCACGTCCGCTGTCGCCCCGTCCGCCTGCATCTTGTTGTTGTCGACGAGCGCGACGAGGTTGTCGAGCCGGTAGTGTCCGGCGCACATCGCCGCCTCCCACACTTGCCCCTCCTGCAGCTCCCCGTCCGAGAGCAGGCAGTACACGCGACCGTCGCGACCGTGGAGCCGCTCGCCGAGCGCCATCCCAACCGCCTGCGAGAGGCCCTGTCCGAGCGAGCCGCCCGTGATCTCGAAACCGGGCGTGCCCTCGAGTGGGCTCTCCTCGATCCTGGACCCGTCCATGCCGTAGGTCTCGAGCTCCTCGAGCTCGTACACGCCCAACTCGCCGAGCGCCGCGAAGAGCGCGATCGCGCTGTGCCCGGTGGAGAGCACGAGTCGGTCGCGGCCCGGTCGGAGCTCGTCGAAGTAGAGGCACGCGACGAGTTCGGCGAGCGCAAGTCCCTGCCCCGCGTAGCCCTGGCCGCGCCCCATGCACATCCGGATCACGGTGCGCCTAATTGCGAGCACCCGGTCGACCAGGTTGCTCATCGGACGACCGCCGCGTCCGCGATCCCGGCCGCGTCGAGCCCGAGGCTGCCGCGAACGAAGTCGAGCGATCCCGCCGGTGCCCAGCGGTCGGGCACGCCGAGCCGCCGAACCGTCGTGCCGACTCCGCGCGCGGCGAGCGCCTCCGCCACGACCGAGCCGAGGCCGCCGACGGTCGAGTGGTTCTCCACCGTCGTCACAATCTCGAACGCGGCGCAGAAATCCGCGATCGCCTCGCCGTCCGCCGGCTTCAGCGTCGGCACGTGAAGCAGCGAAGCGCGCACGCCGCGGGCCTCGAGCACGGAGGCCGCCTCGAGTGCCCACTGCGTGCCGAGCCCGCTCGAGACGAGTGCCACTTCTCCCCCCGCGAGCACCATGCGCGCCTCGCCCAGACGGAGCCCGAAGCCCTGTGGGTCGAAGAGCTGCGCGACGCCGCCGCGCAGGCCCCGCAGGTAGACGGGTCCGTCGTGCTCGGCAGCGGCCTCAACGGCGGCCGCGAGCTCGGTCGCGTCGGCCGGATCCACGACGGTCATCCCGGGCAGCGCGCGCATCAGCGCGAGGTCGTCGATCGCCTGATGCGTCGCCCGGAACGGTGTGGTGATCCCGGGCAGGAACGCGACGACGACGCCCCTGCTCGGTCCGGTCGCGAGCGCCATCGCGATCTGGTCGTAGGCACGCCGCGTCGCGAACACGCCGTACGTCACGGCAAACGGCAGGAAGCCCGTCTTGGCAAGACCCCCGGCCACGCCCATCATGTTCGCCTCGGCCATCCCAACCTGAAAGAACCGCTCAGGGTACGCGGCCGCGAATGGCGTGAGGTCAGTGTACTTGCCGAGGTCGGCAGAGAGGACGACGACATCCGGCCGCCGCGCCCCAAGAGCGACGAGCGCATCGCCGAACGGGGCCTGCCGCACTACGGGCTGCGAGGCCGCCTTCACAGCAGCGCACCGCCGTTCACCTGGAGGACGGTGCCAGTCACGAAGGTCGACAGCGGCGAGAGCAGGAACACGCATGCTCCAGCGATCTCGTAGGGCTGGCCGAGTCGGCCGAAGAGCGTGCGCGAGCCAGCAACCGCGCGCTGCTCCGGAGTCGCCGCGAGCAGCGCGGGGGTGTCCGTCGGCCCCGGCGAGACGGCGTTCACGCGCACGCCGGCGGGCGACACCTCGCGGGCGAGCGACTTCGTCAGCGCGATCACGCCGCCCTTCGCAGCTGCATAGTGCGCGGCGGGCCTGATCGAGCCGTACTCGCCTGCGGTCGAGGCGAAGTTCACGATCGATCCTCCACCCCGAGCCACCATGCCCGGGAGGACGGCGCGGCAGGCGACGAACGCCGTTTTGAGGTTCGCCGCGACCGTCGCCTCGAAGTCGTCGTCGGTGACCGCGTCGTACGGCGCCGGGACCCACAGCCCAGCGCAGTTGACGATGCCGTCGAGGGGACCGAGCTCCGTCTCGACCCGCGCGTGGAAGTCGCCGAACGCGGTCAGAGAGGTCGCATCGCACGCTTCCCCGACAGCCCCGAGCTCGGCTGCGAGCTCCCGCACCGGCTCCTCGCCGAGGTCGGTGATGGCGACCCGCGCTCCCGCCGCAGCGACGAGCCGCGCGACGGCGCGCCCGATGCCGCCCGTCGCCCCGGTCACGACGACGACAGCGTCCGCTAGCAGCGGCCGGGCGGCGACGGACGCGAACGCCGCGGCCTCGCCCGTCGCCGTCACAGCACCACCCTCACGTCGCCGCCGACGAGCCGGAGCTCGAACTTCCGCAGCCTGACATCCGGCAGCGCAAGGCACTGCCCCGTGGGCACGTGGAACTCGAGCGAGTGCCACGGGCATGTCACGACCTCTCCCTCCCAGATCCACGCGACTTTCCAGTCCGTGTGCGGCCCACAGTCGAGCGCACCCGAGACAGAGCCCTTGCAGAGCGGACCACGCTGGTGCGGACACAGGTTCGGGATCGCGTGCAGCTCGCCGCGGATGTTGAAGACGCCGATCTCGCGCTTCCCGACTCGCACGACGCGATGCGTTCCCTCCGGCAGCTCGTCCACGCTGCACAGCGTGTGCTCCTCGCTCATGCGACCTCCGGGCCAAAGAAGCGGATCGCGTTCTCGCCCATGATCTTCCGCCGTGCCTCCACTCCGAACGGCAGCCCGAAGAAGTACTCGGGGTGGTCGAAGTCGTGGTGCGGCCAGTCGGACGCGAACATCGCCTGGTGCTCGCCGTCGAAGAGTTCGTACAGCTTCACGATGTCGGCGAGCCGCTCCGGCTCCTCGATCGGCTGCGTCCCGTAGAAAAAGCGCTTGATGTAGTGGCTCGGCCGCTCCTGCAGGAGCGGCACCTCGCGCCGGCGCTCGATGTACTCTTTGTCGAGACGGTGCAGGATGAAGGGAATCCAGCCGCATCCTGCCTCCATGAACGCGATCCGCAAGTCAGGGAAGCGCGCCGGGACGCCCGTCTCGAGCATGCTGACCATGTTCGCGATCATCGAGAACGGGTGCGCCACCGAGTGCGCACCGAACGTCGTCCGGAACTCGTTCAGCTCGAACGGAAAGACAGGGAACACCGCCTCGACCGAGTGCAGCGCGACCGGGAGGCCGGCCTCGACCGCGGCCTCGTACAGTGAGTCGTACTGCCGGTGCCCGTAGAGCGGCCGAAGCCCGGATGCCGGCAAGTAGACGCACACGAATTCGCGACATCCTGCGTAGCGTCGGATCTCGGCGGCGCCGGCCTGCGGGTCCTGCGGCGCCACGACGATAGCGCCTTTTAGCGACGTGTCCTCGAGCAGCCACCGCTCGTGCAGCCAGCGGTTGTACGAGCGCGCGAGCGTCACCGCGAAGTCCGGATCGCGCACCATCGCGAGGTAGAGGAGGTGATCGGGAAAGAGCACTGCCTTATTCACATGAAGCTCGTCGAGGCTCGATCGCAGCTCACCCGCCGACGTGACGATCTGACGCCGGTTCGAGCCGCCGGGGAACGGCACCCGGAACTCCGCGCGCGGTGTCATCCCCGGCAGGTCGAGGTACCGCTCCTCGACCTTTGCGATCTCGCGGAGCCCAACGTCCCACGGAGGTTCCGCATACTCCGCGAGCGCGGCTGGATCCTCGTGGATGTGCACGTCGGCGTCGACGACGTACACGTCCGCGAGCGTGTCTCTCGCTGACCTCGTGGCGCTGGCCGTATCCGTCATCGCAACAGCACCTCCTTGACACTCACTCGGTGGGGAAGCAGGACGTCCTCGGCGAAACGCATTCCGTGGCCGGGCCGCTCCGGCGGCCGTGCGATCCCCGCCTCGACCTCGAGCGGCTCCTCGAGGATGCGCTCGAAGATGGGAAGGTATTCGAGCGTGAGCGCGTTCGGGATCGCGCACGCAAGATGGATGTGGATCTCGGGGATGAAGTGCGGCGCGACAGGCAGCCCGTGGGCGAGCGCGGCCGCGGCGACGCGTCGCCACCCCGTTACCCCGAGGCGGATGACATCCGGCTGCGGGATCCTGATCGCGCCGGCGCGCAGGTAGGGTCCGAACTCGTACGGCGCGAACAGCGTCTCGCCCGCGGCGAGCGGAACCGTGGTAGCGCGCTGCAGCCGGACGTATCCGTCGACATCCCACGGGGGAAGCGGCTCCTCGAGCCACGCGAGGTCGAACGGCTCGAGCGCGTGCAGGCGGCGTCCGGCCTCGGCGACGTCCCAGGCCATGTTCGCGTCCACCATCAACCCGCACTCCGGTCCGACTGCCTCGCGCACCACGCGCACGCGCTCGACGTCCTCCCGCGCCGCCCTGCCGAGCTTCATCTTGAAGGAGGAGAAGCCGCGCTCGAGATAGCCGGTCATCTGCTCGACGAGCTCGGCGGTCGAGAGCGCAAGGTTGACCGCGCTCGCGTAGGCCGGGAGCTCGACGCGGTGGCTGCCGAGGTGGCGGTGGAGGGGCAGCCCCTCGGCGCGGGCGAGGGCGTCCCAGAGCGCGATGTCAGCCGCGGCGATGGCAACCGCAGCCACGCCCGAGCTGCCAACGAAGTGGAGCTTCGCGTGCAGCTCGTCCCAGATTGCCTCCGCGTCGCGCGGATCGCGCCCGACGAGCTCGGCGGCGATCTCGTCCTCGAGCAGCGCCCGCACGGCGGAGCCGCCACGGCCTACGGTGTACGTGAAGCCGAAGCCGGCGACCCCGTCCTCCGTCTCGAGCTCGAGCGTCACGAGCTCGACGTGCGAGATCTCATAGAGGCTGGCGCCGATCGGCCCTTCGGGCCACCACACCTCCCGGGGGACGCAGTAATGGCCCGCCGTGCACCGTGCGATCCTCACGGCAGCGACCTCGCGAACGCGTCGATAGCCTCGTGCCCGGCGAGGATCCCGAACTCGAGCTCGTACGTCCGGCTCTCCCCGGGCGCGAGGATGAGCGGGTAGCCCTGCTCGGAGAGCTCGCGTGGGTTGCCGAACGGGTTCGTCGCCGGCTCGAGCCCGACGGCGTACAGCCCCTCCCGCATCATCCGCCACGCGAGATAGGCCGGGAGCTGGCGGCCGTCGTAGCGGAGATAGAACCCGAGTCCCTCCCGCAGACCCCGGTTCACGAGCGCGACGCCCACCCTGCCGTCGGCCGCCTGCTTCAGCGCGACAAGGTAGCCCTCGAACGTGAAGCCGGGCTGCGGCGCGGTCACGCGGCGCCAGCCGCCGCGGTCCGTCTCTCCTTCCCCGGTCGAGTAGCCGAGGGACACCGGCTCCTGGTCGACGGAGGCGAGCACTTCTGCGCCGTCATCGACAAGCGGGTAGCCGAGGTTGAAGTGGTAGAGGAGTTGGTGCGGCGTGTCGAACCAGCCCTCGTTCGTGACGACGTCGACGAAGCGGACCGAGGTCGCCCCGAGCTCGGTCTCGTAGTGGCGGCGCAGCGAGAGGTTCTCGCCGTAGGCGATGTCCTGGCGGACGACGCCCTCGACGTGAAGCACGCACCGGTCGCCTTCCCACGTTTCGCCGAACGAGAATGCACTTGCGGGCGTCACCGCGAGTCGGTCGTGCGTGCCGTACCTCGCGGAGAGCCGCTGCGTGAACCCGAAGGACGACGTGTCAATCTCCTGCGGCACGCCGATCGACACGAGCCCCGCCGTGTTGAAGAGCCCGCCGAGGCCGACACGGAGCCAGGCGTAGGGATCGAGGTCGCCCTCGTAGTACCACGGTCCGGCGAGGCCCTTGGGCGGAATCCAGCAGAGACCGATGCCCTGGTACTCGGCCGCGCCGACGTCGAGCCCACGGTCCGGGACGACGGAGAACGCAAGGCCGCTTCCGGTACGGACGGAGATCGAACGGACGCCGCGGCTGTGGCCTTGCTCGTGCGTAAGCAACTCGATGCCGCCGACCTGCGCCAGGTTGCCCACGCGGCGCATCACCTCGTCTCGTGTGCGACCGCCCGTGCTCATTCCGCCGCCAGGGCCGCCGAGAGCTGCTCCTGCTCCCGCTTGCGGCGTTCCTCCTCGTCCGTCGCGCGGCGGACGACGATCTGGACAGAGAGCACGGCGAGCAGTGCTAGCCCGCGGTAGAGCTGGAAGTACGAGTCCGTCAGGCCGAGGTTCAAGAGCCCGCCGTTCAGGATGCTGAGGAAGACGACACCGAGCGCCGTGCGGCCGACGTTTCCCTCTCCGCCGGACAGCCGCGTGCCGCCGATGACGACCGCGATGATCGCGTCGAGCTCGAGCCCGAGCCCGGCCGTCGCCTGTGCGGACCCGAGTTGGCCAACGGTGATGATCGCCGAGACGCCGATCATCGTGCCCATGAGGAGGAAGATCGCGGTCGTGTAGAGCGCGGTGTCGATCCCGGCACGCCTGGCCGCAATGGGGTCTCCGCCCATGGCGTACGTGTAGCGCCCCATCTTCGTCCGCGCGAGCAGGAGCCAGCCGAGCAAGTATGCAACCACGACGACCGGGGCGGTCAGCGTGAAGCCGCCCCAGCTCGCATTGACGACGTTTCCGAGGCCGCTGCCCACATCGATCGGATTTCCGGCATTCGCACCGACTGCCAGCCCGCGAGCCCAGATGTAGGCGGCGAGGGTAACCATCACCGCGTTCAGTCCGAGCCCCGCGACGAGGAAGCCGTTGAGGAGCCCCGCGCCGAGCGCGGTCCCAAGGCCAGCGACGATCGCAAGCGGGAGGCTGCCCTGCGACGTGTACACAAGCCCGATGACCCCGCCGGAGAGGGCGACCATCGATCCCGGGGAAAGGTCGATGTGCCGTGAGATGATCGCGAACGTCATCGCCATCGCGACCAGGGCGAGCGGCGTGTTTTGGATCACGAGGTTCTGCACCGTCTGGCCGTTGAGCCAGCTCGGCTGGACGATCCGGAACGCCACCAGAAGCGCGCCCGTCATGATCAGTAGAAACCAGGTGTCGATGTAGCTCTTCGCGAGCAGCCGGGAGCGGACACTGGTCATTGGCGCCCCCTGAGCGCGCGGTCGGCAACCACCGCGGCGAGCAGCAGCCCGCCCAAGAATGCCTGCTGGAACGGTGGGTCGATGCCCTTGATCGTCTGGTAGTTCGTCATCATCCCCACCATCAGCGCCCCGAGCAGGGTCCGCTCGACCCGCCCGACGCCGCCGCTGGTGACGCTGAGACCGCCGACGAGCGCCGCGATGATCGCCTGGAACTCCATCCCCATACCGTCGTTCTGGCTGACGAGCCCGATCTGCGCAACGTTCAGGAAGCCCGCGACACCCGCAAGCACGCCGGCGATCACGTACACGCCCATCGTGATCCCGACGAGCGAGAGGCCCGACAAGCGGGCGGCCCGACGGTTGCCGCCGATCGCGTAGACCGCGCGCCCGAACGGAGTCGCACGCATGGTGAATGCGACGACGAGGTACAAACCCAGCATCACGGCGACCATGATTGGCAGATTGAAGAGGACGTTCGTGACGGCGAGGTCCGTGAAGATCGGATGGTCGACCTGGAGGTAGCGCAGACCGAGGATCAGCTTGGCGAGACCGGCGGCGACGAGAAGGGTTCCGAGCGTCGCGAGGATCGGCTCGATGCCGACGACCGCTACGAGAACACCGTTCAGTGCTCCGATCCCGCCGGCCGCGGCGAGCGCCGCGATCAGGGCGACGCTCAGTGGCAGATGGTGCGTGGCCGTCAGATCGGCGCAGATCACCTCGCTGAGCAGAACGACCGATCCCACAGAGAGGTCGAGCCCGCCCGCGAGCATCACCAGCGTCTCGCCGATCGCCGCGACGCCGACGACCGATATCTGGACGAAGATGTTCCGGACGTTGGCGGAGTCGAGGAAGTGGCTCGACGTCAGCCCGAAGGCGAGGACGAGCGCGCCCGCGATCGCGATGATCCCGAGCGTCTCCGCCAGATGCCGGATGCGGTCGACCATGAGCGCACGATCCGTCGAGACACGCGCCTCGATCGTCGTGGCCTCTGCGCTCATCCGACCGCCTCCGGCGCGCGCGCGGAACCGCCCTGCATCGCGAGCAGGACGTCCTGCTCGGCTGACGAGCGGGGATCGAGGACACCCGCGACGCGGCCCTGGTGGAGGACCACGATGCGGTCCGAGACCGCCATCGTCTCCGGGATGTCGGTCGAGACGACGAGGATCCCCGCGCCGGCCTGCGCGAGTTGCTCCAGTTCGCGGTAGATCTCGAGCTTCGCTCCGACGTCGACTCCGCGCGTAGGCTCGATCAGCACGAGGACCTCGGCGCACCGCATCAGCCAACGGGCAAGCAGCGACTTCTGCTGGTTGCCGCCGGAGAGGACACGGATGTGCCGGGAGAGCGCCCGGGGCGCGATGCCCGTCCTCTGGGCCACCGCTGAGGCGATCCTGCGCTCCTTGCGCGCGTCGATCACGCGCAGCAACGGACTGACCACGACACGGCCGAGCGACGAGACACTTATGTTCGCACGAACGCGCATGTCAGGGAAGAGGCCCTCCTCCTGTCGGTTCTCAGTGATCAGAGCGATACCGTGACCGAGGGCCTCGCGCGGGGACCGAGCGGCGACCGCCCGGCCCTTTACGAGGATCTCCCCGGAGACGTCGTGGACGTCGCCCGCGACCGCACGCGCGAGCTCGTTCTGGCCGGACCCGAGCAGACCGCACACGCTCACGATCTCGCCGCGGCGGACGACGAGGTCGACGCCGCGGACGCGCACGCCGACGTGGAGGCCGCGCAGCTCGAGAAGGGGCTCCAGCTCGCCCCCGGCCCGCCACGTGCGGTGGAAGGCTGCGGCCGCCTTCTGGCCGAGCGTGAGCTCGACCAGGTGCTCGACCGATGTCTCGCCGCGCTCCACCTCGCCCACGACCCGCCCGTTTCGCATCACCGTCGCGCGGTCACAGATCCGGAGCACCTCGCGGTAGCGGTGACTCACGAAGATGATCCCGATGCCGTCGTCGCGGAGCGCTTGCATGATCCGGAAGAGTCGGTCGACGTCCGCTTGGCCGAGGGCGGCGGTCGGCTCGTCGAAGATGAGGATTCGCGGCTGGCGCAGCGTGAGCACCCTCGCGATCTCGACGAGCTGCCGCTCCGCGAGCGGGATCTTCCCTACCTTCTGGGCTGGGTCGATGGTCGTCACTCCCATCCGCGCAAGGGCCCTCGAGGCGATCTCCGCGAGGCGCCGCTCGTCGACGGCGAGACTGGTCGACGGCTCGCTGCCAAGCGAGATGTTGTGGGCGACGGACAGGTTCGTCAGCAGGCTCAGCTCCTGGTAGACGATCCCGATGCCCAGCTCGTGCGCACGGCGCGGCGTCGAGACCTCGACCTCATGCCCCTCGATCTCGATCCGCCCTGCGGTCGGGCGATAGTCGCCCGCAAGGATCTTCAGCAGCGTCGACTTGCCCGCGCCGTTCTCGCCGACGAGCCCGTGAATCGTGCCCCTTTCCACGACGAGATCGACGTCATCGAGCGCGAGCGTGCCGGGAAACCATTTCGTCATCCCGGTGATCCGGAGGAGCGGGGCAGTCTGCCCGGGCACGCTTGTCGCCTCGTAGGGCGGTGCCCCCCGCTCCGCGGCGGAAGCGGGGGGTACCGGATTCCGACTAGGCGCCGGCGTCGACCACCGCACAGTGGTACTTCGTCCGCGCGATCGTCTGCAGCGATCCGACGAAAGGGAAGGTCTTCAGCTTCTTCTGCATGTCGGTCGCCATCTTCGTCACGCACGACGCGTTCTTCGGGGTCACGAGCAGCGAATCGACCATGTTCAGCTTCTCGACCTTCTTCCCCTTCGCCAGATCGACCGCGAACTTCGAGAACGCGTAGCCTGTCCAGTACGGGGAGTAGAGCTCGGTCGAGAAGAGCCGTCCTTTGACGACCTCGTTCAAGAAGATCCCGTCGACCGAGACGAAGGCAATGCAACTCGGATTCGACGACCAGGCCTTCTCCTGGGTGCAGAGTCGATTCTGGCGCTC
Source organism: Gaiellaceae bacterium (assembly GCA_035650615.1). Classification (GTDB taxonomy): domain Bacteria; phylum Actinomycetota; class Thermoleophilia; order Gaiellales; family Gaiellaceae; genus PALSA-600. The sequence goes on from DASRHI010000039.1 coordinate 90,924, forward strand.
GGCCACGTTCACGGCAGGGACCGTGATCGTGTCGCTCAGCCCGTAGACCATCGAAAGGTCGGGATACTTGACGAGCCAGTCCTGCATCGTCGCCGAGGCTTTGTCAGCGGTCCAGTCCGTTGGCTGCGTCGCGACAATGTCGACTCCCTGCTTCTTCATGTAGTCGACGAAGCCCTTCGCCCGCAGGTCGCTGGCCGGTTGCCCGAGAATACCCTCGAGTACGGCGACCTTACCGCTAACCTTGCCGTAGCGCTGCTTCAACAGATCGAGGGCGTACTCGCCCGCTACCCGACCTGACCGGATCTCGTCGAACACGACGCTCGCGTTCGCGGCGGGCATCTCCGCGTAGACGCTGAGGACCTTCGTCCCCTTGCTCCTAGCGTACTTCACCGCCGGGACGAGCGCCTTCGGGTCCACGGGATTCAGCATGACGACGTTCACGCCCTGGTCGGCGAGCTGGCGAAGTGTCGCCGACTGGCTCTCGGGCTTCCCCTGCCCGCTAACGGACTTGAACGAGAAGCCGAGCGACCTCAGATACGTGTTCGCAGCCTGGTGCTGGGCGTCCCAGTAGGGATTCCCGGAGCCGAGCTCGAGCCAGACGATCGACTGCTTCGCGGCCTTGCCGCTCGTCCCGGCAAACGAGAGCGAGGGAACCGCGACGGCGGCCGCCAGCACGGCCGCCAGCGAGGCTCCAAACGCGACACGCCTGCCACTCGTGACGAGCTTCATGACCCAGCCTCCTCTCCTGGAAGTGACAAACCGCGGCGATACTACCGCAGTTGACCCAAATCTGAAAGGCAACTAGGCTGTTCGGCAGTCTGACAGCCAGTCTCCCATGCCTCTAGCATCGATCCAACCACTCCAGCGCCTGAGCCTGTTCGAAGCCCTCGCCGGGCAGATCGAGGAGTGGATCCTTTCCGGCGACCTCGAGCCCGGTGCGAAGCTCCCGTCGGAGGACTCGCTCGGGAGGCAGTTCGGCGTCAGCCGGCCGGTCGTGCGCGAGGCGCTCGCGCAGCTTCGCGAGCGCGGCCTGATCGAGACCGTCAGCGGAAGCGGGACCTACGTCAAACACCCGGACGCTGACCATCTCACCGATGCGGTCCTCCGGCATCTGCGCATGGCCGCCGGCGGGACCGAGTCGATTGCAAAAGTGTATGAGGCTAGGCTCGCGATCGAGACGACGACCGCGCGTCTCGCGGCCGAGCGTGCGGGCGAGCACGAGCTCGAGCAGATCGAGACACTGTTGGATTCGATGCGCTCCGCAGGCAAGGACGTGGAGCGTTGGACCGCTTCCGACCTCGGCTTCCACGTCGCGGTCGCCCGTGCGTCGCACAATCCGTTCCTCACGACGCTGCTCGCACCCCTCGTCAAAGTGATCGAGCAGACGATCAAGGAGAGTTTCAGAAGCCGTGAGGCGGTCAGAGCCGGTCTTCGCGCGCACGAGCTGATCTTCGCCCGCATCGTCGCTCGCGACTCGGCGGGCTCCGAGCAAGCGATGCGCGCCCACCTTGCCGACTCGCAGCGGCGGCTGACCGCGTCAAGGGGCGGCCAGGGGCGGGGACGGCGGCGGTGAGGATCGTCGATGTCACCGTCTGGAAGGTCGACGCGAGCTGGCGGAACTGGGTCTTCGTCCGCGTCGAGACCGACTCGGGCCTAGTCGGCTACGGAGAGTGCACGGTCGAGGGGCGGGAGCACGCGGTCGAAGGTGCGGTGAAGGACATGGCCCGCCGCCTGACAGGCCGCGACCCACGCCGGATCCGCGACTGCTTCGATCTGTTGACACGGCGTGGCTACTGGGACAGCGGCCCGGTGGTCAGCTCAGCCGCCGGGGGGATCGAGATGGCCCTCTGGGACATCCTCGGCAAGAGCCTCGACGCACCCGTCCACGCGTTGTTGGGAGGACGTATTCGCGATTCGGCGCCCGTCTACTCGAATGCCTGGTACTTCGGCGCGCGGACGGCTGACGACTTCGCAGAGCGCGCGGTCCAGACCGTCGGCCTCGGCTACGGCGCGCTCAAGTTCGACCCGTTCGGCTCCGCGGGCCTCACGATCTCCGAGCAGGAGCTCGCTGCGGCGCTCGAGCGCGTCGCAGCGGTGCGCGAGGCCGTCGGCCCCGGCGTGGGGCTTCTGATCGAGGGCCACGGCCGCTTCGGGCTCCAGAGCGCCGTGCGCGTCGGTCGTGCGCTCGAGCCCTTCGACCCGCTCTTTTTCGAGGAGCCGCTCCCGGCGGGCAACTTCGCTGCGCTCCGCCGCGTGGCCGAGCTCGTCCGCGTGCCGATCGCGGCAGGCGAACGCTGTTACAGCGCCCGCGAATGCCGCCTCGCGATCGCGTCGGGAGCGGTCGCCGTGCTCCAGCCGGACGTGATTCACGTCGGGGGCATCGGGGCGCTCCACGCGGTGGCCGCGGACGCGGACGCCGCCCTCGTCTCGCTCGCTCCGCACAACGCTTCGGGCCCGATCGCGACCGCGGCGACCCTGCAAGTCTCGGCACTGGCGCCGACTCTTCTCCTCCAGGAGATGTTCGCGCCGCTCGACGCACCCTGGCGCGACCTCGTCGCACGCCCGGTCGTCGAGGTCGAGGGGGGCGCCGTCGTCATCCCGGACGGCCCAGGCCTCGGCGTCGAGCTCGACGAGTCCGAGCTCGCCAAGCATCCCTTCATCGCCCGCGACCTGAAGCTGCTCGAGGAGGAGTCGATCCTCGACCGCCCGGTGCTGCCGGACGGGAGAGCCGCGGGCGACCTCGCCGAGTGAGACGGTGGGCTTCTACGCCCAGCTCGACCGTGGCGCGCTTTTCGAGCGAGCCGACGTCTACCGCGTCGCCTACGACCCCGAGCGCGCGACTCGGGAGCCGCTCCGCGTCGCGATCCTCGGCGCGGGAGGGGTCGCCCAAGCAAAGTACCTGCCGGCGCTTGCGCAGCTTCGGACCCGCTGGGAGCAGTTCGAGCTCGTCGGACTGAGCACGCTCGATGCGCGTCAGGCCGAGAAGCTGTCGACCGTCTGGGGTACTCCGGCATACACCGACAGTGTGGCCCTCCTGCGGGAGCGCGAGCCGGAGGTGGTGATCGTTACGAGCTCCGACGAGGCGCATCGCGAACTCGCCGTCGCCGCACTTGAGGCCGGCGCGCACGTGCTGGTCGAGAAGCCGATCGCGCTCTCTTTGCGGGCGGCGGAGGAGATCTGCAGCACTGCCGAGGCCACTGGCCGGACGCTCATGACGACCTGTAACAAGCGGTACTCGCCTCCTTACGCGGAGACCCGCCGTCTGCTCGTTTCGGGGATGCCTCCACGACCCGCGCTCTTCAGCGCCAAGTTCACGCTCGGTTACGCGTATATCGACCTGCTCGAGTCCGGTACGGTGCACCTCTTCGATCTCGCCCGCTGGTTGATGGGCGATATCCGGCGCGTCGCCGCGGCGGGCGCGTTCGCATCGTCGGAGCATATCGTCGTCACCCTCGACTTCCAGAGCGGCGCGATCGGCTCCCTCGTCACAAGCGCGCGAGCGCTGAGCCTTCACCCGTGGGAACGCGTCGAGATCTTCGGCGATGGCGCGTGGCTTGCGGTCGATGACCAGCGCACCCTGACGCTCCACGAAGCCGAATTCGAGCCCGCGCGCCGGTGGGCGCCGGTCGTGCCGAGCACGCTCCTCTCGGCCGAGGAGTGGGGCGGTTACGTCGGGATGCTTGAGGCGTTCTTCGCTGCGGTCCGCCGACGCGACGCGGCCGGAATCCGCGACGGATACCGCGCGCTCGAACTCGTCGTAGCGACCCGGCTCGCACTCGCGCGCGGGACGGCGGTCGAGCTCCCGCTCGACCCGGACGACCCGGACCTCCGCTGAGCCCGCGCGCCGCCCGCGTCTGGCGCCTTGCCACCCGCCTCTGGTGCCATGTTACCATGGTAATACACTGGAAGGAGGAGCGCGGGAGCAGGACGGCGGACTCGGCTGGATGCCGTCGCGGGCCCTCGCCTCGCGGCATCCCGACCTGCTCCAGCTCGACGGCCACCCGTCGGCCGCGAATCCGCCCCATGTCGTCGAGGCCGCCGAGCGCGCCGCTCGCCGCCCGGCGTACAGGCGAATCCACGGCGTCCGCGAGCTGCGCGCCGCGATCGCCAAGCGGCAAGTGGATTCACCGGGCTCCGTGCTGGCCGTGCGGTCGACCCCAACCGCGAGGCGCTCGTCAGGCTCGGCGGGAAGCAGGGCCTCCACCTCCCGGCGCTCGCCTTCGACGCGTGCACGGTCTGCCACGTGCCGTCGTTCTTCTTCCCGCAGGTGGTCGCGGCAGTGGAGGGACGTGCCGCCGCGCGTACGGCTCGGACGAGTACGCGGCCGCGGGCGGCGCGGGCTCGATGCTCGCGATCGCGAACCCGCCGGTGAGCCCGACGGGCGGCCTCTTCGGCCCGGCGACATGGACGCGCTCGCGCGCGCTCACCGGGAGAGACGCGCTGCTCTCTCGGACGAGGCGTACGCGGGCGTCCCCCACGACGGGCGCGAGCACCTCTCCCCCGCCTCGGACCCCGACCTCGCCGCGCGCACGGCCGTCCCGCGCAGCGTCTCGAAGAGCCTCGGGACGGCGGCGTGGCGCGTCGGCTACGCGGCCGGACCGGCCGCCGCGATCGAGACGCTCGCAAAGGCCTTCGCCAGGCAGTCGCTCGCGATCGACGCGGTTGCGCAGGCAGCCGCGCTCGCGGCGCTGACCGGGCCCGGGAGTGGATCGACGCCGCCGTGGCCGCGCTCGGCGAGATGCGCCGCGCGGTCGCGGCGGCGACCGCGACGGGCGCGCTCAGGGCCGAGCTGCCGGCCGCGGCCGCCTTCGTGTGGGCCGTGGTCGACGGCGACGAGGACGCGTGGGCCGGACGGCCGGCCCCGCGCCAGCGGATCCCCGCCCTTCCGGGACGCCGCCTCGGCGCACGCTCCCCGCACCCTGCGGATCCCGTTCGGGGGCTCGCCGGAGGCCCGCGAGGCGCTCCTCGCCGCCCTCGCGTCGCTCGCCTCTCCCGCGAGAGCTTCTTAGGTTCGTTTCAGGCGCCTGCCGCAATACTGGATGGATGCAGCTCCGCTCCGCCTGGCGCACCGTCCTCTTCGCCCTGCTCGCCGCGGCGGCGGCGAGCTTCGCGCTCGCGCTCCAGACGGCGACCGCCGGCGGGTCGAGCCGCGCAGGCACCGGCTCCGCCGAGCGCGCCGTCGTCGACGTCATGACGACGCTCGGTCTCGAGGGGAGCGCGGCGGCCGGCACGGGCATCGTGATCGACCCCTCCGGCCTCGTGCTGACGAACAACCACGTGATCAAGGGCGCGACGAAGATCCGCGTGCGCGACGTCGGGAACGGCCGCACGTACTCCGCGACGGTGCTCGGCTACGACGTCTCGGAGGACATCGCGCTGCTCAAGCTCGCGAACGCCTCGCACCTGCCGACGGCGCCGATCCGGAGGAGCGCCGTGCGCGTCGGCGAGTCGGTGACCGCGATCGGGAACGCCGGCGGCGTCGGCGGCCGGCCGAGCTCGGCCCCCGGAACCGTGACCGCCGTCGGCCGCTCGATCACCGCGAGCGACGGCCAGGGCGGGCTCGAGCGGCTCACCCGCCTGATCGAGATCGACGCCGCGCTCCAGCCCGGCGACTCCGGCGGGCCGCTCGTCGACGCCGCCGGGAAAGTCGTCGGCATCGACACCGCCGCGTCGGTCGGGTTCCGCTTCGAGGACGCCGGCGGCGAGGGCTACGCGATCCCGATCGGGCAGGCGCTCGCGATCGCGAAGGAGATCCGCGCCGGCCACGCCTCGGCGAAGATCCACATCGGCCCGACCGCGATGCTCGGCGTGCGGGTGCAGTCGCCCTACGACGTGGGCGGCTTCGCCACCGGCTACGGCGGCGCCGCCGTCGTCGGCGTCGTCCCGGGCTCGCCCGCCGACCGGGCCGGCATCTCGGTCGGCGACCTGATCATCTCACTGCACGGGAAGGCCGTCTCCACGCCGGACACCCTCTCCGCGACGATGCTCAGGCTCGCGCCCGACACGACCGTCGCGATCCGGTGGCTCGACGAGTTCGGCACCGCCTACAGCGCCAGCGTCAGGCTCGCCGCCGGCCCGCCCCAGTAGCCGCGCCCGCCTCGCGACGTGGCGGGCGACGCGCCTCGCGTCGCGGCCGACGCCGGGAAGGACATCCGAGGTGACCGCGTACTGGAAGAGGAGCCCGACGAACGCGAGCCCGGGCTCGTCGCGTGCGACGCCTCGGTCGTGCACCGGCCGTCCGCCGTCGTCGAAGACCTGCAGGTCGATCCACGGGAACGCCTGCCGGAAGCCGGTGCACCAGACGACGTTCGCGACGTCGAGCACACGCCCGTCCTCGAGCTCCGGGAGCCCGTCGCGGACGCCCGCGACCCTCGGCATGCGCTCCACGCCGGCGGCGGCGAGGTGCCTCGACTTGACGCGGACGAGCGGCGTCGCGCCGTGGGCGAGCTTCGGCCCGGCCCTGCGGCCGACGGGGGTGCGCACCGTCAGCACGCGGTGGCCGAGGAAGCGGAACACCGGCAGCGCGAGCCGCGCGCGCCTGCTCCCGTGCGGGACGGGGAGCTCCGGCACGCGCGGGCCCGCGAGCAGCGTCGGCCGCGAGCGCACGAGCTCGTAGGCGATCTCCGCACCCGAGTTGCCCGCGCCCACGACGAGCGTCGGGCCGTCCGCGAGCTGCGAGGGGCGCAGGTACTCGCTCGAGTGCACCTGGACGATCGCCGGGTCGAGCTCGCCCGCGAACCGGGGCAGGCGCGGCAGCCGTTGCGCGCCGGCCGCGACGACGACGTGGTCGGCTTCGATCCTGTGGGCGCTCGTGTCGAGCACGAAGCGGCCGTCCTCCTTCCAGAGGCGCTCGACGCGGACGCCGGTCCGCACGGGGAGCGCGAACCGGCGCGCGTACGCCTCGAGGTAGTCGGCCATCTCGTCCTTCGTCGGGAACGACCAGCCCCGCGCCGGGAAGCGCCAGCCGGGCAGGCCGTCGTAGCGGGCGGGCGTGAACAGGCGCAGCGAGTCCCAGCGGCGGCGCCACGCGTCGCCGATCCGCTCCCCGGCGTCCAGGATCACGAACTCCCCTCCGGCCCGCGCCAGGTGGTAGCCGGTCGCGAGGCCCGCCTGGCCCCCGCCGACGACGACGGTCCCCATGTGCTCGGTTCCTGCCCGCATCGCTCCTCCTTCCGCTCGATCGCCCGGCGGACGGTAGGCGGCCGCGGCTCCCGCGTCATCGCGGGAATCGGCCATCTTCGGCCGGGGCGCCCTGGTCGGAATTGACCAGGCTTCAGACGAGGTCGTGCTCGAACGCGAACGCGGTCGCGGCGGCGCGCGAGGAGACGCGCAGCTTCCCGAAGATGTTCTGCACGTGCCGGGCGACCGTGTGCTCGCTGACGACGAGCTCGGCCGCGATCTGCCTGTTGCTGCGCCCCGAGGCGAGGAGCCGCAGCACCTCGAGCTCCCTGCGGGTCAGCCCGTGCCTCGCCGGCGCCGGGGCCGGTGCCGCGAGCGCCGCCGCGAGCGCCGCGTCCGGGGCGGCTCCGAGCCGCTCGAACTCGACCCGCGCCGCGTCGAGCTCGAGCACGGCCGTGTCGTCGTCCCCGAGCGCGCGGCACGCGCGCGCCACCTGCACGCGTGCGCGGGCGGCCGCGTACGGCGCCTCGAGCTCCTGCCACGACCGCCACGCGCGCCGCAGGGACTGGAGCGCGACCTCGGGGCGGCCCTCGGCGAGCTGCACCGTCCCGCGCACGCCCTCGGCCTCGGCCAGCAGGAGGGGGCTGCCGCTCCGGACCGCCGTCTCCTCGAGCTCGTCGCACGCCCGCCGCGCCTCGTCGGCGTCTCCCACGGCCAGCATGATCTCGGCGTGCGCCGGCAGCAGCCGCGCCCGCGCGAGCGGCTCGGTCCGCTCCGCGAGCGCCCGGCGGATCGACGCGGCCGCGGCCGCGGCCGCGCCCTGCCCGAGCCGGAGCAGCGCGAGCCCCGGCTGCGGCTCGTGCCCGTAGCCGTTCGCCTCGAGGTAGGCCGTCTCCGCGGCCGCGTGCTCGCCGCGCAGCCGCAGCACCTCGCCCTGCTGGTAGAGCGCCTGGCCGGCGGCGGGCCGGTTCATCGCCCGCTCGCACCGCTCGCGCGCCTGCCGCGCCTCCCGGAGCGCGTCGCCCCAGGCGCCGCGGTGCCGCATGATCTCGGCGCGGTGGACCTGGCAGCGCCCGCCGAAGGCGACGAGGTCGGGCTGCTCCTCGCACCAGCGCGAGAGCGCGTCCGTCCACTCGCGGGCGCGCCGCGGCTCGAAGGCCTCCTCGCAGCCCGCGATCACCCCGCAGTACACGACTCCCGTGATCACCGGCGAGAGCTCGCCGGCGGTCGCGGCGAGCATCGCCTCGTCGAGCAGCGCGAGCCCCTCCCCGAGGCGCTCCTCGCGGATGCGCGCGAGCCCCTGCGTGTGCACGGCGAGCGCGAAGAGGTCGCGGTCGCCGAAGCGCTCCGCGATCCGGGCCGCAGCCCCGGCGGCCTCGAACGCCGCCCCGTAGTCGCCCGCGCCCTCGTGCTGCAGCGCGACGGGCATCATCAGGTACCCGCGCTCGGCGCAGTCGCGGCCTTCGCGCTCGACGAGACGCTGCGCCCGCGCCCACCAGCCCGACGCGGGACCGAGCTCGCCGCGGAGCGCGAGGTTGACGCCGACGAAGAACGCGGCGCGGGCGGCGCGGAGCGGCTCGCCCTCCGCGACGAATGCACGGTGGGCGCGATCGAGCGTCGCGAGGAAGTCGTCGACGCGGCCGAGCATGTAGTACGCGTTCGCGAGCGCCTCCAGGTCGGCGGCCGAGAGCGGCGACTCCGAGTCGGCCCGCGCGAGGGCGGCGCCGGCGTCGGCCCAGGCCCGGGCCGCGAACGCCCGCCGTCCCTCCTCGAGGAAGGAGGCCATCGCGCAAACCTACTCCAGGGGGCCCGCGCCCGCGCTCAGCCCGGGAGCACCGGCAGCACCACGTGCGAGGGGTAGCGGCCGGTGTGCAGCACCGCCTGCCGCGCCACGAGCGCCCGCGTCCCGGTGCCGACGTCCTCGCCGGTGTTGAGGTTGCGCGAGAAGCGCGGGAAGCTCGAGCTCGTCACGTCCAGCCGCAGCCGGTGCCCGCGGCGGAAGACGATCGCGGTGGGGTAGCAGCGGATCCGGTACTCGGCCACCTCGCCCGGCTCGAGCAGCTCGACCGACTCGCCGGCCTCGCTGCCGCGGTAGCGCGCGCGCAGGATCCCCTCGGTCACGAAGATCGCGCGGCCGTCCGGGTGGACGTCCGACAGCCGCACGAGGAAGTCGGTGTCGCGCGCGCTCGACGCCGCGTAGAGCACCGTCTCCACCGGCCCGACGACCTCGAGGTCGCGCTCGAGCGGCTCGCTCGTGTACGAGAGGACGTCGTCGCGGCGCTCGAGCGCCCGCTGGTCGAGCGGACCGGGCCTCACGGGCGTCTCCGCGCCCTGCGTCATCGTGAGCACCGAGCTGACCCCGCCGACGGTCGGCACCGGGTCCTCGGGGTCGTACGCGTAGCGGTCGGCGGGCTCGTCGGCGCGGGGCGGGTCGAGCGAGAGAGCGAAGCCGCGGCGGAGGTGCCACGCGGTGGGCACGGCGCGCGCGAGCGGCCACTCGCGCTCCGCGCGCCACTCGTTCGCGCCCATCACGAAGAGCTCGAGCGGGGGCCGCTCGTCCCAGCCGCTCTCCTCGCCCTTGAGGAAGCGGTCGTAGAACGCGAGCTCGTGCTCCCGGATCACGGTGACCGACCGCGGCCCGAAGTCGACGTCCCCGCGGAAGGTCTCGACCTCCTCCTCGTGCGACCACGGGCCCATCAGGACGCGGTTCGGGAGCCGGTCGCCGATCGCGGCGAACGTCCGCAGGTGCGAGCCGGAGTAGGGGTCGAACCACCCGCCCTGCTGGAAGATCGGCACCTGCAGCCGCTCGGGCCGGTGGTGGAAGCGCTGCCACCACTCGTCGTTTTCCTGGTGCTCCCACCAGTCGCGCCAGTAGTCGACCCGCCGGCCGATCACGTGCTCGTCGAGGTCGATCAGGGGCAGGTGGCGGAGGATGCGGTCGTTCAGCACGAGGTCGGCGGCACTCGGCCCGGTGACCAGGCTGAGCGCGCTCGTCCAGAGCGCGGCGGCGCCGAGCGTGAGCGCGAGCTGGAAGGCCCCGCCGGTGAAGTAGCCGTCCCAGAAGTAGTCGTCGTGGATCACCTGCGGCGCGACGCAGCGCAGGTTCGGGTGGCCGAGGTGGGCGAGCTGCCACTGCACGAGCGCGCCGTAGCTCCGTCCCCACGTCCCGATCTCGCCGTTGCACCACGGCTCGCCGGCGGCCCACGTGAGCGTGTCGTGCGCGTCCTCGCCGTCCTTCGCCCAGGCGTAGAAGCGCCCCTCCGACTCGTAGCGCCCGCGCACGTCGACCACGACCGCGGCGTAGCCGCGGCGGGCGAACCAGACGCCCCAGGCGACGAACCGCTCGCGCGTCGACTCGTACGGGGTCCACTGCACGATCGTCGGGAGGGGGCCGGCTCCGCGGGGAAGGTAGACGTCGGCCGAGAGCGTGATCCCGTCGCGCACCGGCACGCGCCGGTCGTGCAGGAGGCGGACCTCGGTCACCCGCGGATCGGGGCGCCGGCGAAGTGGCAGGCGGCCAGATGGCCGTCTCCGTGCGGCTCGAGCGCGGGCTCGACCTCGGCGCAGACCTGCTGCGCGAGCGGGCAGCGGGTGCGGAAGCGGCAGCCGCTCGGCGGGTCGACCGGGCTCGGCACGTCGCCCGAGAGGACGACGCGGTCGCGCTTCCGCCCGGGCTCGGGCGTGGGGATCGCGGACAGGAGCGCCTGCGTGTACGGGTGGAGCGGGCGGGCGAAGAGGTCGCCCGCGGTCGAGAGCTCGACGATCTTGCCGAGGTACATGACCGCGATGCGGTCGGAGATGTAGCCGACGACGGCGAGGTCGTGCGCGACGAAGAGGTAGGTGAGGCCGAACGCCTGCTTGAGCTCGACGAGCAGGTTCAGCACCTGCGACTGGATCGACACGTCGAGCGCCGAGACGGGCTCGTCGGCGACCACGAGCTTCGGCCGCAGCACGAGCGCGCGCGCGATCCCGATCCGCTGCCGCTGGCCGCCGCTGAACTGGTGCGCGTAGCGGCGGAGGGTCTCCTCGCCGAGGCCGACCCGCTGGAGCGCGTCGACGACGCGGTCGGCGCGCTCGCCGCGGGGGACGCCGTGGATCGCGAGCCCCTCGCCGACGAGGTCGCGCACGCGCATGCGCGGGTCGAGCGAGCCGACCGAGTCCTGGAAGATGATCTGCATGTCGCGCCGCCGCGCCTTCAGCTCCCCGCGCGATGCGCGGGTGAGGTCGACGCCCTCGAACACGATCCGGCCGCCGGTCGGCTCGACGAGGCGCAGGAGCGTCCGCCCGAGGGTCGACTTGCCGCAGCCCGACTCGCCGACGAGCCCGACCGTCTCGCCGCTCCGGATCCGCAGGTCGACGCCGTCGACCGCGCGCACGTGCCCGACGGTGCGCCGGAGGATCCCGGCCCGCACCGGGAAGTGCTTCTCGACCCCGCTCGCCTCGAGCAGGACGCCGCCGGGCTCCGTCACGCCTCCACCGCGGCCGCGGGCGCCGCGGCCGCGCGCCGCCCGTGCTCGCAGAGCCAGCAGGCCGACTCCTGCGGCGGCGCCGGGAGGAGCGGCGGCAGCTCGGCGCAGCGCTCGAACGCGTAGTCGCAGCGGGGCCGGAAGCGGCAGCCCTCCGGCCAGTCGAGCGGGCTCGGGACGCTGCCGCGGATCACGCGCAGCGGCTCGGCCTGCGTCATCCCGAGCATCGGGATCGACTGGAGCAGCGCCTCGGTGTACGGATGCTGCGGCGTCGTGAACACGTCCCGCACCGGGCCGCGCTCGACGACGCGCCCGGCGTACATCACGACGACGTCGTCGCACATCTCGGCGACGACGCCGAGGTCGTGCGTGATCAGGAGCACCGACATCCCGAGCCGCTCGCGCAGGCCGGCGAGCAGGTCGAGGATCTGCGCCTGGATCGTCACGTCGAGCGCCGTGGTCGGCTCGTCGGCGATCAGGAGCTTCGGGTCGCACGCGAGCGCCATCCCGATCATCACCCGCTGCCGCATCCCGCCCGAGAGCTGGTGCGGGTAGTCGTCGAGCCGGCGCGCCGCCTCGGGGATGCCGACGAGCCGCAGCATCTCGAGCGCGCGCTCGCGCGCCTTCCCCGCGGAGGCCCCGCGGTGGAGGCGGACGCTCTCGGCGATCTGCTCGCCGACCGTGTAGACCGGGTTGAGCGACGTCATCGGCTCCTGGAAGACCATCGAGATCTCCGCCCCGCGGATCCGCTCGAGCTCGCGCTCCGGGAGCGCGGTGAGCTCGCGGCCGCCGAAGACGACCCGGCTTCCGTCCTGGATCCGCCCCGGCCGGTCGACGAGCCGCATGATCGAGAGCGCCGTCACCGACTTGCCGCTCCCCGACTCGCCGACGATGCCGAGGGTGCGGCCGGCGTCGAGCGTGAAGTCGACGCCGTCGACGGCGCGGATCTCCCCCGCCGGCGAGTCGAACCACGTGCGGAGGTTCGACACCTCGAGCAGCGGCCCGGCGCTCATGCCGACGGCGGCGGCACCTGCACCGCGATGTGCTCCTCGAGCGCGCGCATGACGACGGCCGGCTTGCGCGTCTGCATCGCGGCGAGGAGCTCGCCGTGCTCGCGCGCGATGCGGGCCAGGTCGGACTGGCGCCCGTAGCGGAAGAAGTAGGCGCGGATGCGCGGCGCGATCGCGCCCCAGAGCTGCGTCGTGTGCTGCTGGCCCGAGCGGGAGAGCACGAACTCGTGGAAGCGGATGTCCGCCTCGACCGACGCCATCAGGTCGTCGGCCCGCGCCGCCTCGCCCATCCGCCAGACCTCCTTCGCGAGCTCGGCGAAGTCCTCCTCGCGCATCCGCTCGAGCGCCTTGCGGAAGCTGAACCGCTCGAGGGTGAGGCGGATCGGGATCAGCACGTGCTGCACCTCCTCGTCGGAGACGCCGAGCACGACCGCGCCGCGGTACGGGTAGGAGACGACGAGGCCCTCGTGCTCGAGCTGCCGGAGCGCCTCGCGCACCGGGCCGCGGCTCGTCTCGAGACGGCGCGCGATCTGGTCCTCGATCAGCCGCTCGCCGTCCGCGAGCCTGCCCAGCATGATCTCCTCGCGGAGCGCCTCGACGACGCGCGCGCGGGCCGGGCTGCGGCGCCGCGGCCGGGCCGCGGGGCTGGTCGCCGCCGCCCCGGCGGGCGGCTCCTGCTCAGAGATTGTTGACAATTCAGCGATGGTTGACAATCTCCCGGGAGCGGCCTAGTCTACAGCCCTTGCGGATTACAAGGGTGAAAACCACCGCGGTGCGGGTGCCCTTGCAGGAGCCGCTCAAGTGGTCGGGCGGCATCCGCGAGTCAGCTTCCGGCCTCGTCGTCGAGGTCGAGACCGACGAGGGGCTCACGGGGATCGGCGAGGCGCCCGGCCCGACGCTGCCCGCGATCCAGGCCGTGATCGACCGCGAGCTCACGCAGTTCGTGGTCGGCGAGGACCCCCTGCGGATCGAGTGGCTCGTGCACCGGATGGAGGAATACTCGCGCAACTGGAGCGGCGTCGCCGCCTACGCGATCTCGGGCCTCGAGCTCGCGCTGCTCGACCTCAAGGGCAAGGCCTACGGCATGCCGGTCGCCGAGCTCCTCGGCGGCGTCGGGCGCGAGCGCGTCCCCGTCGTCGGCTACCTCTTCATCGACGAGCCGGAGCGGAACGCGCGCAAGGCGCTCGAGTTCGTCCGCGCGGGCTACGGCGAGCTCAAGCTCAAGGTCGGGCGCGACCTCGAGCAGGACCACGACACGCTCGCCGCGATCCGCGACGCCGTCGGGCCCGACGTGAAGATCCGCATCGACGCGAACATGAACTGGAGCGTCCCGGCCGCGATCAAGTGGATCCGCGCCCTGCAGGACTTCGACCTCCAGTACGTCGAGCAGCCCGTCCCCGACTTCGACCCGCACGGGCTGGCGCAGGTGCGGCGCGCCGTCTCCGTCCCGGTCGCGGCCGACGAGGGCTGCACGAGCGTGCGCTCGGCGCTCGAGCTGATCAAGGCCGAGGCGTGCGACGTCTTCGTCGTGTACCCGTCCGAGGCGGGCGGGCTCACGCGCGCGGCGCAGATCGCCGCGCTCGCCGCCGCCGCCGGCAAGTGGTGCGCGGTCGGAAGCTGGGCCGAGCTCGGGATCGCCACGCTCGCGAACGTCCACCTCGCGGCCGCGTCGTCGAACTTCCCGTTCGCGAGCGACACCCACTACCCGCTCCAGCTGCGCGACGTCCTCGCCGAGCCGGTGCGGATCGCAGACGGGACGATCGAGGTTCCGCGCGAGCCGGGGCTCGGCGCGACGCTCGATCCCGAGGCGACGGCCGAGCTGGCCGGCCTCGAGTTGCGCGAGTCTCCCTTCTACGACGACATCAAGGGCGACGCCCCGCGCGTCGGGCAGATCCTGTAGGACCACCAAGGAGGAGGAGCACACACATGCCAGACAAGCCGACCGAGAGCCCGCCGCTGGAACGGGAGTTCAGTCGGCGCGAGCTCCTGAAGAAGGCCGGGCAGATCGGTGCCGGCGCGGTCGTCGCCGGCTCCCTCGCGGGGCCGGCCGCCGCAGCGAGCAAGCGCGTCCGCCGCGTCGGGAAGAAGGTCCCGACCGGCGGCACCGTCACCTGGGCGCTCGAGCAGGATCCGGGCGGCATCTACCCGTTCGGGGCGACGCTGACGATCAACCACACCGCCAACGAGCTCATGTACGACTCGCTGCTCGAGTGGGACCCGAAGCTGAACATCAAGCCTGCTCTCGCCGTGAGCTACGACGTCGTCAACCCCAAGCGGATCGACTGGAACCTGCGGAAGGGCGTCCTCTTCCACAACGGCAAGGAGTTCACCGCGGCCGACGCGAAGTACTCGTTCGACCAGATCCTCAACCCGCCGTTGCCCGGGACGACGGCGACGATCGGGCAGGTGCCGGGCATCGCGGGCACGTCCGTGCTCTCGAAGTACAAGCTGCGGATGGACCTGAAGGCGCCGGACGCGCGCGTCTACGGGTTCCTCGCCTGGGGCCGCTACTCGGCGATGGTGCCGAACGGCATGTACCAGCAGCTCAACCCGAGCACGCAGGGGATCGGGACGGGCCCGTACATGCTGAGCGGCAACTACGTGCCGAACGACCACGTCAACTACGTCAAGAACCCGAAGTTCTGGAAGCCCGGCCTGCCGTACCTCGACGCGGTCAACTACCGCATCATCCCGGACGAGCAGTCGCGCATCGCGGCGCTGCGCGCGGGGACGGTCGACGGAGCGATGGTCTCGCCGGACAACGCGGTCGCGCTCAACGGCACGCCGAACCTGGTCGTCCTGCACAACCTCACCGCCGCCTTCCGCGAGCTGCAGATGACGGTGAAGGCGGGCGAGAACAAGCCGTGGCACGACAAGCGGGTGCGCCAGGCTGTCAACTTCGCGATCAACCGGCAGAACCTGATCGACAAGGTCTACGCCGGCTTCGGGAAGTTCTCCGGCCACGTCGCCGCCGGCTACGGCCCGTGGGTGATCTCGGACGACGAGCTGCACTCGAAGTACGAGAAGTACGACCTGCCGACGGCGAAGAAGCTGATGTCGCAGGCAGGCTCGAAGGGCTTCGACGTCACGATGACGACGTTCGCGACCCCGCCCGACTACCCGGCGATGGCGGCGCTGATCAAGGCCGACCTCGCCCAGATCGGGATCAACGTCACGATCGTCCCGCAGGACCCGGTCACGTTCGGCGCGAAGAACAGCGCCGGCGACTTCGACTGGGACCTCACCGGCCGCGGCATGCGCGGCGACGTCGACGGCTACGTCGCCGAGTTCAACCCGGTCTCGCCGACGGGCCCGACCGTCTACCAGAAGTGGTTCACGGGCTGGGTCGGGGCGCCGCAGAGCAACCCGAAGCCGATCTGGCGGCTCGTCGGCAACGGCCGCATCACGCTCGACACGGGTAAGCGGCTGCCGATGTACCAGAAGCTCAACCGCCTGCTGATCGACGAGCTCGTCGAGGTCCCGCTGATCTCGGTCTCGAAGTTCTTCGTCGTCAACAAGCGGCTCAAGAACATGTACGTCGCGTTCACCGACTTCAACCCGGCCCTGCGGACGGCCTACGTCGTCGGCAGCTAGCCCTTCCCTCGCGGCGGCGGGCCGGTTCGCGCCGGCCCGCCGCTAGCGTTCACCCGCGTGTTCCGCTTCGTCGCAGAGAGGTTCGCAGCGCTCGTCGCCACGGTCGTGGCGATCTCGGTGATCATCTTCCTCGCCGTCCGCTTCCTCCCGGGCAGCATCCTCGACCTCTTCTTCGCGGGCGACAACACGGCGACGCCCGAGCAGCTCGCGGCCGCGAAGGAGCAGCTCGGCCTGACCGGCTCCTACCCCGAGCAGTACTGGCGCTGGGTCTCCGGCGTCGCCCACGGCGACTTCGGCCACTCGCTGCTCTCCCAGCAGCCGGTCTCGAGCATCATGTCGACCGCGCTCCCGATCGACATCGAGCTCGTCGTCTTCGGGATCGTGATCGCGCTCGTCGTCGGCATCCCGCTCGGAGCGCTCTCCGCGGTGCGGAGGGACAAGGCGGTCGACTACTTCTCCCGTGTCACCGGCCTCGTCGGCATCAGCCTGCCGAACTTCTGGCTCGCCACCCTCCTCCTCATCTTCACCTCGCGCGTCTTCCACTGGGTCCCCCCGCTCCAGTACGTCTCGATCTTCGACGACCCGGTCAAGAACCTGGAGGAGTTCGTGCTGCCCGGCATCGCGATCTCCGTCTTCACGCTCGCGATCGTGATGCGGATGGTGCGCGCGACGATGCTCGAGGTGCTCAACCTCGACTACGTGCGGACCGCGCGCGCGAAGGGAGCGCCGCGGCGGACGGTGCTCGTCCGCCACGCGCTTCGCAACGCGCTCGTGCCGGTCGTGACCGTCGCCGGCTTCGAGGTCGGCGCGCTCCTCGGCGGCGCCGCGATCGCCGAGATCATCTTCGGCCTCCCGGGGATCGGCTACCAGCTCCTGCACGCGATCTTCCAGCGCGACTACCCGGTCGTGCAGGCGTCCGTCCTGATCGTCGCCACGGCCTTCGTCGTGATGAACTTCGTCGTCGACGTCGTCTACGGCCTGCTCGACCCGAGGATCACGGTCGGTTGAGCACCGTGGCGGCCACGTGGCGCGCGCTGCCGCGCCGCCGGCTCGCGGTGCCGGCGCGCTGGCGGAACCCGGTCGGGATGGCGGGCGCCGTCATCGTCGGCGCCGTCGTGCTGACGACGCTCTTCGGCCGGCTGCTCTGGTCGACCGACCCCGACAACCCGGCGTGGACCCGGCTCGAGGGGCCGAGCTGGGCGCACCCGATGGGCACCGACGACCTCGGCCGCGACATGCTCGCCCGGATCATCCACGGCGCGCAGGTCTCGCTCCAGGTCGGCGCGATCGCCGTCGGGATCAGCCTCGGGGTCGGCCTCCTGATCGGCGTGGTCGCCGGCTTCTACCGCGGCATCCTCGACCTGCTCCTGATGCGCGTCGTCGACATCGCGTTCGCCTTCCCGCTCCTCGTGCTCGCGATGCTGATCGCCGGACTGCTCGGACCCTCGCGGACGAACGCGATGATCGCGATCGGCATCGTCTACTCGCCCGCGTTCGCGCGCGTGATCCGCGGCGCCGTGCTGGAGGTGATGGGCTTCCCGTTCATCGAGTCGGCGCGCTCGCTCGGCGCGAACGACCTGCGGATCATGGGCCGCCACATCCTCCCGAACATCGTCGCGCCCGTGACGGTGCTGACGACCGTCTACTTCTCGCAGGCGATCCTCGCCGAGTCGACGCTCAGCTTCCTCGGGCTCGGCACGCAGCCGCCCGAGGCCGCCTGGGGCAACATGCTCTCGAACGCCCGCAACTTCATCGACGCCGACGTGTGGCTCTCGGTCTTCCCGGGACTCGCGATCATGATCACGGTGCTCGGCTTCAACTTCCTCGGCGACGGGCTGCGCGACGTCCTCGACCCGCGCCTGGGCGGCAACGTCGCCGAGGCGATCGTCGCCAAGCCGAAGTAGCGGTTGGCGCTCGACGTCCTGATCCGGGACGCGCTCGTCGTGGACGGCACGGGCGCCCCGCCGTTCCGCGGCGACGTCGGGGTCGAGGGCGGGCGGGTCGCGGCGGTGGGCGCGCTCGGCGGCGCGGAGGCCGGCCGGGTGGTCGAGGCCGCGGGGCGGCTCGTCTGCCCCGGCTTCGTCGACCCGCACAGCCACAGCGACTTCACGATCCTCGCGAACCCGCTCGCGCAGAGCACGGTGCGGCAGGGCGTGACGACCGAGGTCGTCGGCAACTGCGGCTGGACGTACGCGCCCGTCTCCCCCGTCTCGCGGCCGTTCGTCGAGGCGCGGATGCGCACGTTCGCGTACGACGGGCCGGCCGAGTGGGAGAGCTTCGGCGACCACCTCGAGTTCCTCTCCCGGGTCGGCCACTCGCAGAACCTCGCCTGGTTCGTCGGGCACAACACGGTGCGCTACGCCGCGGGCGTCTTCGAGCCGCGGGCGACCGAGGAGCAGCTCGCCGCGATGGAGGGGTACGTGGCCGAGGCGATGGAGGCCGGGGCGCTCGGGCTCTCGACCGGGCTCGAGTTCAACCCCGGGCGTGCGGCGCCGACGGAGGAGATCGTGCGGCTCAACCGCGTGGTCGGGCGCCACGGCGGCTTCTACGGAAGCCACGTGCGCAACCGCGACTCGGAGCTGCAGGCCTCGATCGACGAGTTCGTGCGGATCGTGCGCGAGGGCGGGACGCGCGGCCAGATCTCGCACCTGAACGTGCGGCACCGCACGGGCGCGGCGCCCGGGGCGTGGGAGCGCGCCGTCGAGACGATGGCGCGGGCGCGCGACGAGGGCCTCGACATCCTCGCCGACACGACGCCGTTCCGCGACGGCCTCGGGCAGATGGCCGGGATCCTGCCGCCGTGGGTGCTCGCCGACGGCTGGGAGGAGGCGTGCCGGCGGCTGCGCGACCCGGCGGCTCGCGAGCGGCTGCGCGGCGAGTGCGACCGCTACTGGCGCTTCATCCACCGGGGCGACTGGCACCGCGTGCGGCTGCAGGCCTCGCCGCGCTACCCCGGGCTCGAAGGCAGGGACTTCCTCGAGATCGCCGCGCTGATGGGGCGCGACCCGTGGGACGCCTACTTCGACATCCTCGCCGACGCGGGCCCGGCGATCGAGAGCGTGCTCCTCGTCGGCGAGCTCTTCACCGACGAGCACCTCGCCGAGATGATCTCGCACCCGCTCTTCTGTCTCGGCGTCGACGGCTACACCGCCGCGCTGGACGGCGGTCTGGACGCCGTCGCCGGGCATCCGGTCTGCTTCGCCGGGCACGTGCACTACCTCACCCACCACGTGCGCGAGGCCGGGACGCTGCCGCTCGAGGAGGCGATCCGGAAGATGACGAGCATGCCGGCGCGTCACTTCGGCCTCGCAGACCGCGGCGAGCTGCGCGTGGGCGCGGCGGCCGACCTCGTCGTGATCGACCTCGACAGGCTCGAGGACGGCTCGACCCTCGAGCGGCCGCTCGCCTACGCCCGAGGCGTCGACGAGGTGCTCGTGAACGGCGTCTTCGTCGTCTCGGACGGCGAGCACACCGGCGCGCGTCCGGGCCGGCACCTCCCTCGCTCGTGACGTGATCGACCTCCGCTCGGACACGTGCGCGCCGCCGACCGAGGAGATGTGGGCGGCGCTCCGGTCGGGCGGCGAGGAGAGCGTCGCCGAGCTCGAGCGGCGCGGCGCGGAGCTGCTCGGGAAGGAAGCGGCCCTGTTCGCGCCGACGTGCACGGCCGCGAACCTGGTCGCCGTGCTCGCGCTCTCCGCGCCGGGCGAGCGTGTCGCCGTCGACGAGCGCGCGCACGTGGTCGTGAACGAGGGCGACTGGCTGACGGAGCTCGCCCGGCTCGTGCCGGTACCGCTCGGCGAGGAGGCGGAGGTGGCGTGCCTCGAGAACACGCACACGCGGCGGGGCGGGACGGTGCTCCCGGTCGACGAGACGGCGGCGCTCGCGTCCCGCTACGCCCGCACGCACCTCGACGGCGCGCGTCTCGCGAACGCGGCCGTCGCGCTCGGCGTGCCGCTCGCTGCGCTCGCGGCGCCCGTCGACACGGTCGCGCTCAGCCTCAACAAGGGGCTCGGCGCGCCGTACGGGGCGCTGCTCGCAGGGGAGGCGGCCGTGGTCGAGCGGGCGCGGGCGCTGCTCGTGAGGGTCGGCGGCGGGACGGTGCACAGGGCCGGGATGCTGGCCGCGGCGGGGATCGTCGCGCTCGGGCTCGTCGACCGGCTCGCGGAGGACCACCGCCGCGCCCGGCGGCTCGCCGAGCTCCTCGGCCTGCCCGCGCCGGCGACGAACATCGTGCTCACCGGCCTGCCGGCCTCGTCGCTCGGCGCGCTCGCCGCGCGGGGCGTCCTCGCCCTCGCCCCGGACGGCGAGCGCGTCCGGCTCGTCACCCACCGCGGCGTCTCCGACGCCGATGTCGAGCGTGCCGCGGCGGCGGCCGCGGCTACGTACCCCGGCCGGCGGCGGCGCTCGAGCCGGACTCGGCGGGCGTGACGGCGGGGGTGACGCGCGCCGCGACGAGGCGGGCGAGCAGCACCGCGAGGCGCGCGTCCTGGTAGCAGAGCTCGAGCGTCCGCTCGGCCGTGAGCGTGAGCAGCGTGCAATCGGTCGCGCAGACCGCGGTCGCCGTGCGGCGACCGTGGGGCGCGAGCAGGCCGACCTCCCCGAAGATCGCCCCCCGCTCGAGCCGCGTCCCCGACTCCGCGAGCTCGATCGTCCCGCGCTCGACGAGGAAGAGCCGCCCCGCCTCCTCCCCGCGCACGAAGAGCGTCTCTCCGGCCGGGTGCGACTCCGCCCGCAGGTACGGCGCGAGCGCACGCACCGCCTCCTCGTCCGCCGTCGCGCCGGCGACGGCCGCGATCACGCGGCGG
This sequence comes from Gaiellaceae bacterium, assembly GCA_035650615.1. Classification (GTDB taxonomy): domain Bacteria; phylum Actinomycetota; class Thermoleophilia; order Gaiellales; family Gaiellaceae; genus PALSA-600. The sequence goes on from DASRHI010000039.1 coordinate 111,918, forward strand.
AGCTGGCGCAGGCGGGTGACGTTGAGCGGCAGGAGCGCGGCGTGCAGCACGAGGATCGGGTAGAGGCGTCCGAAGTCGCCGTACACGAGCCCGAGCAGCGCGTACGTCATGAAGGCGACGTTGCTCGCGATCGCGAGCAGGCGCAGCGGAAGCATCGTCGTCATGAAGAAGCTCGCGAAGACGAGCGCGGCCGCGACCCAGCCGGCGACTACCAGCCACATGCCGAACGTCTCATCGACTCGCCTCGCGAGTGTTTCTACACCGCTCGCCCCGGGGCGACAAGCACGCGCCCGGAGCGGCGCGACGCGCAACACCCTGGGGTCAGACCCCGGATCGTTGCAGTTCGCGACGATTCAGCACCGATGTTTCCCCATCGCCGCGCGCTCGACGCGATTGGCCGTACCGTCGTCGGTATGCCGCGTCAGAACCGACTTCAGGTCGCCGACGGTCTGTATCACGTGTTCTCCCGCGGAAACGAGCACCGGGCGATCTACGCCGACGACCACGACCGCAACCGCTTTCTCGAGACGCTCACGGAGGCCGTCGAACGCTGCTCGTGGCGAGTCCTGACCTACTGCCTGATGGACAACCACTACCACCTGCTCCTGCAGACGCCGCTCCCGAACCTCTCCAAGGGCATGCAGTACCTAAACAGCGTCTACGCCGAGCGCTTCAACCGGCGTCACTCACGCGTCGGACATGTCTTTCAGGGACGGTTCAAGGCGGTGCTCGTCCAGAGCGGCACGCATCTCCTGACCGAGTTGCGCTACGTCGTCCGGAACCGCGTTCGCGCCGGCCTCTGCAGCGGGCTCGACGACTGGCGGTGGGCGGGGCACGCGGCCGTGCTCGGCGCCGCACCGGCCGGCGTCGTCGACCGCAGTGCCGTGCTGGCCCTCTTCGACGCCGACCCGGCGAGAGCCCTGGTGCAGTACCGCCAGCTCGTGGAGGCGGACGGCGACGTTCGAAGGACGGCGCCCTACCGACTCGTGCTCGGCGACGCCGCCTTCGTCGCGCGCTACACCCCGGCGGCGGCGCCGTCGCTCGACCTGCTCGTCACCGACGCGGCGGATCTCGCAGCGATCGACGCTGCCCGTGCCCACGGGTATAGCCTCGCCGAGATCGCTGCTCACCTCGGCATCCACAAGTCGACGCTGAGCCGGCGGCTGCGGGCCGCGCAACGATCCGGGGTCTGACCCCGGATCGTTGCGCGTCAGCGGCTCAGACGCGCGACGCCGAGGGCGGCCATGGCGAGCGAGACCGCCCCGCCGAGGAAGAAGGCGAGCCGGGTGCCGCCGACCGCCGTCATCCAGCCGGCCAGCAGGCCTCCGAGCGGGGCGCCGCCCTGGAAGGCGAAGAAGTACATCGACGCCGCGCGTCCGCGGAGCCGCTCGGGCGCCTCGAGCTGGAGCACCGAGAGCGCGTTCGTTCCCCACAGCGTGTAGAAGATCCCGATCGCGAACAGGAGCGCGCAGACCGCCGCGAGCGAGCGCTGCGGGGCGAGCACGAGCTCGAAGAACCCGTACCCGATCGCGCCCCAGAGCAACCGGCGCAGGCTCGCGACGCCGTGGGTCGCGTTCACGAGCGCGCCGACGAGCGCGCCCGCGCCGAAGACCGCCGCGATCAGCCCGAACGTCTGCGCGCCGCGATGGAGCGTGCGCTCGGCGACGAGGGGCAGCAGCACGTTGAAGTTGAACGAGAACGTCGCGAGCATGAACACGACCGCGAACGCGACGCCCGCGCGCTGCGACGACGCGACGAAGCGCAGCGCGTCGCGCGCCCCGCGGATCAGCGTCGCCTCCCGGTCGCGCGGCGGCTCCAGCAGCGCGGAGGTGTCGAGCGCGAGCAGCGAGACGAGGATCGCGAGGAAGCTCGCCGAGTTGACCGCGAAGCACACCCCCGCGCCCGCGACCGCCACCACCGCTCCGCCGATCGCCGGGCCGAGGATCCGCGCGACGGTCCCGATGCTCGAGGAGAGCGCGACCGCGTTCGGCAGGTCGGCGGGGCCGACCATCTGGAAGATCAGCGAGTGCCGTGCGGGCCCGTCGAGCGCGTTCACGAGGCCCTGCAGCCCGACGAGCGCGAAGATCTCCCACACCGCGACGACGTGCGCGACGGTGAGCGCGGCGAGCACGGCGGCGTTCGCGAGCGAGAGCGTCTCGCACGCGATCGCCGTCCGCCGCACGTCGAGCCGGTCGACGAGCGTCCCCACGAAGAGCCCGAAAGCGGTCACCGGCGCCAGCTGCACGAGCGCGAGCGCGCCGACCGCGACCGCCGAGTGCGTCAGCTGCAGCACGAGCCACGACGCCGCGATCTGCTGCATCCACGTCCCGGTGAAGGAGACCGCCTGGCCGGCGAAGTAGAGCCGGTAGTTCCGGTGCTTGCGCACGCTCGCGAACGTCCGTCCCCCGACGCGCGCGAGCGCGAAGTTCACCGCAGCGCGTCCGCCTCGATCGGCTGGCCGGTGACGAAGACGTTGTCGCCGGCCTCGGTGACGGGGATGGCGCGGATGCACGCGAGCACGCCGTCGAGCGGAGCGCGCAGCACGGACGGCTCGCGCCCCGGCGCGTCGGGGAACCACATCCGCCCGACCGGGTCGCCGGCGCGCACCGGCTCGCCCGGCTCGAGCAGGCCCTCGAAGAGCCCGCCCTCCTCCGCGACCACGTAGTTCGCGGGGTCGCGGCCGTCGAGGATGACCGCGTCGGGCAGCCCGAGCGACGCCCGAGTCTGAACCTGCCCCTCGAGCACGCCGACGTGGCGGAGCACATTCGTGAGCCCGCTCCACGCGAGCCGGTGCACGGCCGCGGGGACGCGCCCCCCGCCGCCGAGCTCGGTCGTGATCACGACCTTCCCCTGCCGCTCGGCCTCGACCGGGAGCAGCCCCGTGCCGTTGACGTCGACGTAGAGGAAGTGGAAGTCGGAGTTCCACGCGAGCATCCCTTCGAGCATCGCCCGCCGCTGCGGCGCCCGCTCGACGACGTGCATGTGCGAGCACGGGACGAACCACGCCGTGCGCCCGCCGGAGTGGATGTCGACCACGACGTCGGCGAGCGGGAAGAGCACGCGCGTGAAGAAGTCGGCGAGCTGCTCGTTCGGCGGCCCCTCCGGCGAGCCGGGGAAGGAGCGGTTGAAGTTCGCGCCCGAGGGCCACAGGCGCGTGTTCGCGCGGGAGGCCTCGGTCGAGATCACCGGCACGACGATCACGCGGCCCCGCACCTGCTCCGGCTCGAGCTCGCGCACGAGCCGCAGCGCCGCGACCTGGCCCTCGTACTCGTCGCCGTGGTTCCCGCCCGACACGAGCACGGTCGGGCCGTCGCCGTCGCCGATCGCCGCGATCGGGACGAAGCTGTACGCCCAGCCGCCCGTGTTCGAGATCTTCGGGAACTGGAGGCGTCCGACGTGCTTGCCCGGCGCGGAGAGGTCGATCGTGCAGGAGACCGCAGGCTCGTTCAGGCTCTACTCTCCAGCACCGTCGTGACCGCGGCCTCCGTCGCCTCGAGCAGCCGGTCGACGTCCTCGTCCCTGTGCGCGTAGGAGAAGTGGCTCCGCTTGAGGTTGAGCGGGAGCTCGAAGACGCCGTGCTTCATCAGCTCGCGCCGGTAGCCGACGAAGAGGTCGGCGTCGTTCCGCAGCAGGTCGTCGTACGACTCGACCGGCCCCTCGAGGAAGTACGTGACGAAGACCGAGCCGAAGCCGCTCACGACCGCCGGCACCCCGAGCCGGGCGTGGAGCTCGCGGAGCCCCTGCCGCGCGCGCTCGCCGAGCCGGAAGACGTGCTCGTGCACGGGCTCGCGACGGAGCTTGTCGATCGTCGCGAGCGCGGCCGCGGCGGTCGGCGGGTGGCCGTTGAACGTGCCCGCGAAGAACGCGGGCTGCCCCGGCGTCGTCGAGAAGAGCTCCATCAGCTCGGCCTTGCCCCCGAGAGCCGACACCGGCCAGCCGTTCCCCATCGCCTTGCCCAGCGTCGTCAGGTCGGGCGTGACGCCGGCGACCGACTGGTAGCCGCCGAGCGCGTGCCGGAAGCCGGTGATCACCTCGTCGAAGACGAGCACCGCGCCGTGCCTCGTCGCGAGCTCGCGCAGCCGCTCGAGGAAGCCGGGCTTCGGCAGCACCGCGCCGATGTTGTGCGGGATCGGCTCGAGGATGATCGCCGCGACGTCGTGCTCCGAGAGCGCGCGCTCGACCTCGCCGGCGTCGTTGAAGCGGCAGACGATCGTCGCGTCGATCACCTCCGGCAGCACGCCCTTCGAGAGCGGGTCCTTCCGGCCGACGTTCTCGGGCGCCGAGATCACGTTCAGCGCGACCGAGTCGTGCCAGCCGTGGTAGCAGCCCTGGAACTTGATCACGTGCCGGCGGCCGGTCGCCGCGCGCGCGACGCGGAGCGCGTGGAAGGTCGCCTCGCTGCCGGTCTCGGTCAGGAGCACGCGCTCGACCGAGGGCACGAGCTCGCAGATCCGCTCGGCGAGCTCGATCTCGATCGCGGTCACGCCGACGCCCATCAGCCCCACCGACCTCGCGGCCGCCGCGACGGCGCCGTCGACGTCGGGGTCGTTGTGGCCGAGGAGCGGCGGCCCGAACGCGGCGTGGTAGTCGGTGTAGACGTTGCCGTCGGCGTCGGTGAACGTGGCGCCGCTCGTCGAGGCGACGACGAGCTGCTCGAGCCCGGGGACGCGGCGCTGGCCGCTGTTCACCCCGCCGGGGATCACCCGCCCCGCGCGCGCCGCGAGCTCGGCCTGCCTGGAGTCGGGCGTGACTGCCATGCGAACCTCCTCAGTCGACTCGGTAGCGGGCGACGACGTCCTCGTCGAGCTCGACGCCGAGGCCGGGGCCGGCCGGGACGGCGACGAAGCCCTCGGCGTCGACCGGCAGCCGCTCCCGCGTGAGCGTCGTGTTGATCGGAGTATCCGCGACGCAGTACTCCTGGAAGAGCGCGTCGGGGAGCACCGCGTTCACGTGGAGCGACGCGGCCTTGATGATGCCGCTCTTCCAGGCGTGCGGCACCGTCTCGACGCCGCGCTCGGCGGCGAGCTCGGCGATCCGCAGCAGCTCCGTGATCCCGCCGCAGCGGGTCACGTCCGGCTGGACGAGATCGACGCGGCCGCGCTCGATCAGCTCGCGGAAGCCCCAGCGCGTCGTGTCCTGCTCGCCCGCGGCGACGCGGATGTCGACCGCGTCGGCGAGCTCTGCGTACGCCTCGTACTCGTCGGGCTCGAACGGCTCCTCGAGCCAGAAGACGCCGATGCGCTCGAGCTCGCGCGCGACCCCGATCGCGGTCGTCGCGTCGCGGCCGTATCCGAGCCCTGCGTCGATCAGCACGTCGGCGCCGTCGGCCGCCGCCTTGGCGGCGGCCGCGAGCTCGACGTCGAGCGCGGGGTCGCGGCCGAGCGGGCCCCACCCGAGCTTGACCGCGGTGAACCCCCGCTCGACGAGCGAGCGCACGCGCGCGGTCACCTCCTCGGGCGTCTCCGGCATCAGCAGCGACGCGTACGCGCGCACGCGGTCGCGCCGCGGCGTGCCGATCAGCTCGCACACGGGCTTCCCCTCCGCCTTGCCCCTGATGTCCCACAGCGCGATGTCGATCCCCGAGAGCGCGTGGAGCGCGATCCCGCGGCGGCCGACGTAGATCAGGCCCCGGTACATCTTCTGCCACAGCCGCTCGACGTCGGCCGGGTCCTCGCCGACGAGCAGCTCGCGCAGGCTGCCGGCGATCGCGTGCGAGCCGGGCGCGTGCACGATCGCGCGCACCGCCTCGGGCGCGGAGTCGACCTCCCCCACGCCGGTGATCCCCTCGTCCGTGTGCACGAGCACGACGAGGTCGTCCTGGCTGCCGTCGGCGATCGCGCCGTCGACGGCGGGCTGGCGGAGGACGATCGCCTCCACGTTCGTGATCTTCAGCTCGACCCTCCGGTTCCGCGGCTTGCCTCTCTCGATTGTCGACTATAGAGGAATTGTCTACAATCGCGAGCCGTGCCGGACACGCCCGTCCACTGCACGATCGACCTGGACCGGGCGGGGAAGCAGGTCGGGCGGCTCGAGCTCCCCCGCTCGACGAACACGAGCGGCTGGTCGCACCAGTTCGTTCCGATCGTCTCGATCAGGGGCGGCGACGGGCCCGTCGCGCTCGTCGTCGGCGGCGTCCACGGCGACGAGCCCGAGGGGCAGGTCGCCGCGCTCAACCTCGCCCGGGCGACGGCCCCCGAGGACGTCGCCGGCCAGCTCGTCGTCGTCCCCTGCGCCTCGCCGGAGGCCTCGCGCGCCTACACGCGGCTCTGGCCCTCGGGCGCGAACCTCAACCGCTCGTTCCCGGGCTCGCCGGACGGTACGCCGGACGAGCAGCTCGCCGACTTCGTCAGCCGCTACCTGATCCCCCGCGCCGGGATCGTGGTCGACATGCACAGCGGCGGGCGCGGCTCGATCTGCCCGCCGTGGTCGGAGATGCACCTGGTCGAGGACCCCGAGCAGCGCCGGCGGATGGTCGAGGGGATGCTCGCCTGGAACACCGACTTCCACTTCGTCTACATCGACGTCGCCGGCTCGGGCCTCCTCGTCGGCGAGGCCGAGCGCCAGGGCAAGGTCGTCGTCTCGACCGAGCTCGGCGGCGGCGGCCAGGTCACGGCCGCGACCCACCGGGTCGCGCTCAGCGGTCTGCTGAACGTGCTGCGCCACTTCGGCGTGCTGCCGGGGCGGGCAGTCACGCGCGCCGAGCTCGGGCTCGCCCCGCCGACGATCGCGCGGGCGACCGAGGACGAGTGCTACGTGTTCGCGCCCGAGTCGGGCCTCTACGAGACGTTCGTCGACGTGAAGGAGCGCGTCCGGGCCGGCCAGCCGCTCGGCCAGCTGCACTTCATCGAGCGGCCCGACCGCGAGCCGGTCGTCGTGCACGCGGCCATGGACGGGGTCGTCTGCTCGATCCGCGCGATCGCGACCACCGAGCAGGGCGACAAGCTCGCGGTCGTCGGGCGCGAGATCGACGCGGCGGAGCTCCTGTGACGCTCCTCGCGGGCGTCGCGCGCGTCGACATCACGCCGCCGCTCGGGCTGCCGGTCGGCTGCTGGGCGGCGCGGCGGGCGCTCGCCCGCGGCGCGCGCGAGCCGCTCGTCGCGCAGGCGCTCGTGCTCTCCGACGGCGAGCGCGCGGCGGCGATCGTCGCCACCGACCTCGTCTTCGTGAGCGCCGAGCTCGCGCGCACGGTGCGCGAGCGCGTGCACGAGCTGACCGGCGTCGCGGCGGACGCGATCTCGGTGCATGCGAGCCACAACCACAGCGCCCCCAGCCTCGTGCGCGGCTCGACCGTCGGCGGCCTGCCGGACGTGCCGGCGTTCGGCCGCTACGCCGACGCGCTCGGAGACCTCCTCGCCGGCGCGGCCTACGCGGCCTTCCGGCGGCTCGAGCCGGCGCGGCTCGGCGCCGCGGCCGGCCGCCTCGAGGGCGTCTCCGGCAACCGCGTCGACCGCATGCGCCCCGTGGACGACTCGCTCGCGGTCGTGCGGGTCGACCGCGCCGACGGCTCGCCGCTCGCGGCGCTCGTCAGCTTCGCCGTCCACCCGATCACGGTCGGCGGCGTCACGCTCGAGTGGGACGCCGAGTACGTCGCGCCGCTCCGCGAGGCCTTCGAGGCCGCCGTGCCCGGCGTCGAGTGCGTGTTCCTGCAGGGCTGCGCCGGCGACGTGGCGCCGTTCGACTGGTGGTTCGGCAACGAGGACGCGAGCCCGCACGGGTACGAGGCCCGCGACCGGCTCGGCCGCGCGATCGGGGAGGCGGCGGCCCGCCTGCACGGCGACGCGCGGACGGAGACCGCGGTCCCGCTCGCCGCCGAGACGGTCCGGCTCGACTTGCGCCGGCGCCGGCACGCCTACGAGGCCGCCGAGCTCCGGGAGCTCGCCGCCGAGCTCGAGGCGCAGCCCGACCCCGAGTGGCCGGAGGCCTGGGGCCCGGAGCTGCACACGATGACCTCGGCGCAGCGCTTCCCGCGCACCTACCAGCTCGGCGCGCTCCGCATGTACCTCGACATGCTCGAGCGTGCGGACGAGCCGGTGCGGGCGCGGGTCGTCGGCTACCGCCTCGGCGACGCCGCGATCGTGACGAACCCGTTCGAGCTCTTCAACGCCGCCGGCCGGCGGATCAAGGCGTCGAGCCCGTTCCCGGTCACGATCGCGGCGGCGTACGCGAACGACTACGCGGGCTACCTGCCCGAGAGCGCCGACCTCGACCTCGTCGAGGGCGTGCCGCTGCGCGAGATCGTCGACCAGGACCGCTGGCGGTGGGCGTACGGGATCACGAACACGAACGTCGACCGGGGCGAGGTCGACCGCCTCGTCGACGAGAGCGCCGCCCTGCTCGGCCGCCTGCGCGGCTGACGGTCAGTGCGAGACGGCGGCGGCCGCGAGCTCGGAGACGAGCCGGTCGTCGTGGAAGCGCTCGAGCGCGAACGGCGCGATCAGCTCAGGCGTCCGGCCGGTCGCGACGAGCTCGGCGAGCGTCTCCCCCACCACCGGCGCCGCCTTGAACCCGTACGTGCCCCAGCCCGCGGAGAGGTGGAGGTTCTCGAGCTCGGTCCGTCCGAGGATGGGGCTGTAGTCGGGCGAGAGGTCGCAGAGGCCGGTCCACGCGCGCAGCACGCGCAGGCGCTCGAGCTGCGGGAAGAGCTCGAGCGCGTGCCGGGCCGAGTACTCGAGGAACGGAAACGTGCCGGTTCCCCGGTAGGTCGTGTAGGGCTCGATCTCGGCGCCGATCAGGAGCTCGCCGCGGTCGGTCTGCGAGACGTACACGTGCATCTGCGCGGACACGACGACGACGTCGAGGAACGGCTTCACCGGCTCGGTCACGAACGCCTGGAGGATGTGCGTCGTGATCGGCAGGCGCACGCCCGCGAGCCCGCAGACGAGCGTCGACCAGCCGGCGGTCGCGCTCACGACCACGTCCGCCTCGACGCGCCCGCGGCTCGTCTCGAGCGCGGTCACGCGGCCGCCCGAGACCTCCATCCCCGTGACCCTCGTCCCCTGGTGGAGCTCGACGCCGCCGCGGTCGGCACCGCGGGCGAAGCCCCAGACGACGGCGTCGTGGCGGATGATCCCGCCCGGCGGGTGGTAGAGCGCGCCGAGGATCGGCCACGTCTGGTGCGGGCCGAGGTCGAGCTGCGGGCAGAGCCTCGCGAGCTCGTCCGGGCCGACCACCTCGGAGTCGATCCCGAGCAGCTTGTTCACCTCGGCGCGCTCGCGCATCACGCTCACGGCACGGTCCGAGTGGGCGAGCGTCAGATGGCCGTGCTGCGAGAACATCAGGTTGAAGTCGAGCTCGCGCGACAGGCCCTCGTACAGCTCGACGCTGCGGCGGTAGAAAGCGGCCCCCTCGGGCGTGCGGTAGTTCGAGCGGATGATCGTCGTGTTGCGCCCGGCGGCGCCGGAGCCGATGTACGACTGCTCGAGCACCGCGACGTTGCGCACGCCGTGCCTGCGCGCGAGGTAGTAGGCGGTCGCGAGGCCATGCGAGCCGCCGCCGACGACCACGACGTCGTAGCGGCGCCGGAGGTCGGGCTGCGCCCGCCACATCCGCCGCACGCGGAAGAGGTCCCTCACCGCCCGAGCCCCCTCAGGACGTCGAGCGCCACCTCGGCCGCGTACAGGCCGAGCTCCTGCGGCACGAAGATCCGGTAGCGGCCGCCGCCGCGCGGCTGGACGACGGCACGCACGCCGCGCGCGACCGCGCAGGCGGCGGGAAGCGACGCGGGGTCCGCGTCCGTGAGGCGCCGCAGGGCATCCTCGCCTTCGAGCTCGAACGCGGCGAGCGCCGCCGTCAGGTCGTAGGCGCGGAGGCCGGCCGCGCGCGCGCGCTCGAGCGCGGCGGCGGGCGAGCCCTCCGTCACGAGCAGCGCGCGGGCGGGCGCGGTCCGGACGAGCTCCTCGCCGGGCGCGGGCGCGAAGCGGTCGAGCGCGCCGCGCAGCTCGAGCTTGCCGAGCTGCGAGACGTCGTCGATCCCCGGCCCCTGGGCGTGCGCGAGCGGCGAGGCGAGCGCCACGCCGGGCGCGGCGTTCCACGGCGAGAGGAAGCCCAGCCGCGTCACGCCCGCAGGCGCTCCCCCGCCGCGTCGTAGAAGGGCGCGAGCGTCACCGTCGCCCGCTCGTCCGCGGCGCCGACGCGGATCAGGATCTCGGCCCCTTCGCGCGCGTGCTCGGGCGCGACCCACGCGAGCCCGATCGTGCTCCCGACCCGCTCGCTCGCGCGCGCGCTCGTCACCCGCCCCGCCGGGCGGCCGCCCGCCACGACCTGGGCGCCCTCCTCGGGGACCGTGCCGGCCGGCAGCGTGAACCCGACGAGCCGCTCGCTCACCCCCCGCTCCCGCTCGAGCTCGGCCGCGCGCCGGCCGACGAAGTCGCCCTTGTCCAGCTTCAGCACCCACTCCATCCCGCCCGAGAGGAGGTTCGACTCGGAGTCGGTGTCCTGGCCGACGATCACGTGCGCCTTCTCGAGCCTGAGCACCCGCTGCGGCTCGAGCCCGAACGGCCGCGCGCCGGCCGCGACGAGCGCGTCCCACAGGTGCCCGGCCGCGCTCGCCGGGCAGTGGAGCTCGTAGCCGAGCTCGCCGACGAACCCGATCCGGAGCGCCAGGCACGGCACGCCGGCGACGTGCAGCTCGCGCGCGTCGAGGTACCTGAACGCCTCGTTCGAGAGGTCGGCGCCGGTGAGGCCGGCGAGCGCCTCGCGCGCCCGCGGCCCGGCGAGGTTCACCGCCGCGAGCGCGCCGGTCACGTTCACGATCTCGGCGTCGTAGCCCCAGACCGCGTTCCACCACTCGAACCACTCGCACACCGCCTCCGAGCCGGTCGACGTGGTGGTGACGTAGAAGAGGTCGTCGCCGAGCCGGGCGACGGTGCCGTCGTCCATGATCCGGCCGCCGTCGGTCGTGAGCACGCCGTAGCGGATCCGGCCCGCCTGGAGGTCGGAGAGGCGGTTCGGGTAGAGCCGGTCGAGCAGCTCGCCCGCCTCGGGCCCCTCGACGACGAGCTTGCCGAGGGTCGAGACGTCGATCACGCCGAGGTCGTCGTGCACGGCGCGCACCTCGGCCTCGACGTCGCCGTAGGAGTAGGGGCGCCGCCAGGGGCCGGTCCACATCATCGTCGCGCCCGCCTCCTCGTGGCGGGCGTGGAGCGGCGAGCGCTTCGCCGGCTCGTGGCGTCGCCCCGCGAGCAGACCGAGCTCGACGGGCTCCCACGGCGGCCGCGCCGTCGTGGCCCCGATCGCCTCCTCCGGCGTCCCGGTCTCGCGCGCGAGCAGCCGCGCCGAGGCGAGCTGGCAGAGCTTCCCCTGGCAGGGGCCCATCGTCACGGTCGTGTACCGCTTCGCGAGCTCGATCGAGTCGAAGCCCTCGGCGACCGCGCGCGCGAGGTCCTTCTCGGTCACGTCCTCGCAGAGGCAGACGAAGCAGCGGTCGCCCCCGGCGCCGGCCGCGTAGCTCGGGGCGGGGACGGCTGCCGCCGGCGGGTCGAGCACGGAGCCGGCCGCCTCGACTCCCGCCGGGAGGTCGCGGGGGACGAAGACGCCGCGCGCGGGGTCGTACTCGGCGCGCGCGCCCGCCTGGGCGAGGAGCGAGAACGCGGGCGCCCGCCCGCCCGAGACCACGAGCAGGTCGCACGCGACCTCGCGCGCGCCGATCTCCACCGCCTCGAGGCGGCCGCGCCGCCCGCGCGCCGCGAGCCGGGGCGGCCGCTCGGAGCGGAGGTCGCAGACGGCGGCGAGCTCGACGCCGGCGCGCTCGAGCGTCTCCGTCACCGCGAGCGCGCGCTCGTCGGCGGCGACGACGGCGGCGCGCGTGCCCGGCTTCACCGCCCATTCCTCGACCAGCCGCCGCACCGCCCCGGGGAGCATCACCCCCGGGAGGTCGTTGCCGGGGAAGACGAGCGGCTGCTCGACCGTCCCGGTCGCGACGACGATCCGCGCGGCGCGCACGCGGTGGAGCACGGTGCCCGCGTCGACGGGCACCAGCCCGCCCTCGAAGATCCCGAGCGCGCGCGCGGGCGCGACCACCTCGTAGCCGCCGGCCTCGAAGCCGCCGCGCTCGTCGACGAGGAGCACGCGGCGGCCCGCGGCGGCGGCCTCCTCCGCCGCGGCGCGGCCGGCCCGGCCGCCGCCCACGACGAGCACGTCGGCGCGCACGTGCTCGGTGTCGTAGCGGCGCGGCGGGAGCCCCTCGGGCACGCGCCCGAGCCCGGCGACGCGGCGGAGGAGCCGCTCGTACAGGGGCCAGGCCCGGCGCGGGCGGATCATCGTCCGGTAGTAGAAGCCGACCGGCGTGAACGGCCCGCCGACCCGGTCGACCACGGAGAGCAGGTCGCGGTCGAGCGAGCCGAGCACGTTCTGCGCGCGCACGTCCGCGCCCTGCCGGACGGGCTCGACGCAGACGCGCACGTTCGGCACGCCGTCGACCGTCATCAGGCAGCTCGGGCACCGGCCCGAGCAGCAGAGGAGGCCGCGCGGACGGTGGTACTTGAAGCTACGCGAGAAGACGCGGCGCCCCGCGGCGTAGAGCGCCGAGCCGATCGTGTCGCCGGCGAAGCCGCTCACCGGCTCGCCGTCGAGCCGGAACGTGACCGGAGCGCTCCGGTCGATCCGCTCTCCCGGCTGCGGCGGCAGCCTCACCGCGCGGGAACCGGCAGCTCGGTGCGGAGGACCTCGTTCGTCCGCGTGTCGCGCTCGGCGAGGAACCAGAGCCCGCAGCCGGCCCGGTGGTACCACCACTCCCGCTGCACGCCGGCGACGTTGTCGCGGAAGTAGACGTAGTCCGAGAGCTCGCGGCGGGTCGCGTCCGGCCCCGGCCGCCGCGTCACCTCGCCCTGGTAGCGGAACTCGTAGACGTCGCGCGGCCCGCAGTGCGGGCACGGAAGCAGGAACGTCATCGTTGCGTCATACGCAATGGCATCCTGTAACGTGGGACACTACCGAGAATGGCCCGCACCGGTCAACCCTCGCGCGAGCACGTCGCCTCCTCCGGGCGCGCGCTCGCGATCCTCGACCTCCTCGCCGCCGAGGGGCCGCTCGGCACGAACGAGATCGCCCGCCGGCTCGGCGTCACCGCCAGCACCGTCTCGCGCCAGCTCGGCACGCTCGTGGACGCGGGCTACGCCGAGCACGAGCCCGAGAGCGGCCGCTACCGGCCCGGCCTGCGGCTCGTCCACCTCGCCAACCTCGTGCTCGTGCGGCTGGACGTGCGCACGGCCGCGCGCCCCCACCTCGAGGCGCTCGTCGAGGCGACCGGCGAGACCGCGACCCTCTCGGTGGCGGGCGACCCCGACGCGGTCACCGTCGACGTCGTCCCCGGACGCCACCACGTCCAGGGGGTGACGCAGCTCGGCCGCCCGTCGGTCGCGCACGCGACGGCGGCCGGCAAGGTCGCGCTCGCGTTCACCGGACGCCGCCCCGCGCCGCCGCTCCGCGCCTACACCGCGCGCACGATCGTCGACCCGGGCGCGCTCGAGGCGGAGCTCGAGCGGGTGCGCCGCCGCGGCTTCGCCGAGGCCTGCGAGGAGCGCGAGCCGGGGCTGAACGCGGTCGCGGCGCCGGTCTTCGGCGCCGACGGCGGGCTCGCCGCGGTGCTCGCGCTGCAGGGGCCGGTGCCGCGCTTCGGCCGCGCCTCGGCGCGCGCCGCCCTGCCCGCCCTGCTCGAGCGGGCCTCGGCGATCTCGCGCGAGCTCGGCGCTACGCGGTGACGCCGGGGATCCAGCTCGTGCCGGCGAGGGGGACGCGCGCCATCGCCGCGGCCTCGACGGTGAGCGCGACGAGGTCCTCCGGCTCGAGGTTGTGGACGTGCGACTTGCCGCAGGCCCGCGCGAGCGTCTGCGTCTCGAGCGTGAGGACGCGGAGGAAGTTCGCGACCCGCCGCCCGCCCACGACCGGGTCGAGCCGTGCCGCGAGCTCCTCCTCCTGCGTCGTGATCCCGGCCGGGTCGCGGCCCGCCTGCCAGTCGTCGTAGTAGCCGGCCGCGCTCCCGAGCGCGCGGTACTCCGCGTCGAGCTCCGGGCTGTTGTCGCCGAGCGCGATCAGCGCCGCCGTCCCGATCGAGACGGCGTCCGCGCCGAGCGCGAGCGCCTTCGCCACGTCGGCGCCCGTGCGGATACCGCCCGAGACCACGAGCTGCACCTTCCGGTGCATCCCGAGCTCCTGCAGCGCGTCGACCGCGAGCCGGACCGCGGGCAGCGTCGGGATGCCGACGTGCTCGATGAAGACGTCCTGCGTCGCGGCCGTGCCGCCCTGCATGCCGTCGACGACGATCACGTCCGCGCCGGCCTTGACCGCGAGCTGCACGTCGTAGTACGTGCGCGTCGCGCCGACCTTGACGAAGATCGGCTTTGCCCAGTCGGTGATCTCGCGCAGCTCGATGATCTTGATCTCGAGATCGTCGGGGCCGGTCCAGTCCGGGTGCCGCGACGCGCTGCGCTGGTCGATCCCCTGCGGCAGGTCGCGCATCGCGGCGACGCGGTCGGAGATCTTGTGGCCGAGCAGCATCCCGCCGCCGCCGGGCTTCGCGCCCTGGCCGACGACGACCTCGATCGCGTCGGCCCGCCGCAGGTCGTCCGGATTCATGCCGTAGCGCG
>DASRHI010000040.1:0-20878 GCA_035650615.1 Gaiellaceae bacterium
TACCTCGACGACTACAACTTCCGCCGCGTCCACAACGGCCGCCTCACCCGCGGCCGCATCCCCGCCGACATCGTCTACGGTGCCAACAAGGTGAAGACGAGATGAGCCGCAACTGTCGGCACATCTCGGTGACGGTCCAGCTTAGACGCATTCCTACCGGCCGTCGCCGCCGTCGAGCACCTCGCGGAGCGCGCGCGCGAGCTCCGCGGGGAGGTAGGGCTTCTCGATGAACGCGACGCGCGCGCCCGCGACCTGCCCGCGGACGAGGGTGCCGCCGGGGTAGCCGGACGTGAAGAGGAGCCGGAGCCCCGGCCGGCGCTCGAGCACCCGCTCGGCCAGCTCGGCGCCGTTCATCTCCGGAAGCACGACGTCCGTGAGCATGACGTCGACGCGCTCGGGGCTCTCGGCCGCGACGATCGCCTCGGCGGGCGTCCGCGCCTCCAGGACCCGGTAGCCGAGCGACCGCAGCACGTCGACCGCGAGCGCGCGCACCGCGTCGTCGTCCTCCACGAGGAGGACCGTCTCGCTTCCCTGCAGCGACGCCACGGCGGCGGGCGGAGGCGGCGCCGCCACGGGCGCCGCCGCCTCCGTCGCCTGCGGGAAGTACAGCTTGAAGGTCGTTCCGGTGCCCGGCTCCGTGTAGAGCCAGATGTGTCCGCCGCTCTGCCTCACGATCCCGTACACGGTCGAGAGCCCGAAGCCGGTCCCGTGCGGCTTGGTCGTGAAGTAGGGGTCGAAGACGCGCTCGCGCGTCGCCTCGTCCATCCCGACGCCGCTGTCGGTCACCTGGAGCAGCACGTGCGGGCCGGGCTCGACGTCGACGTGCTCGGCCGCGTAGCGCGGGTCGATCTCGACGTTCGACGTCCGGATCCAGAGCTTGCCGCCGTCCGGCATCGCGTCGCGCGCGTTCACCGCCAGGTTCAGGATCACCTGCCCGAGCTGGCCGCGGTCGATGAAGACCGGGACGAGGTCCGGCGCGAGCTCGCACTCGATCTCGATGTTCTCGCCGATCACGCGGTTGAGGAGCTTCAGCGTCTCCTCCACCACGTCGTTCACCTGGATCCGGTCGGGCCTCAGCACCTGCTGGCGGCTGAACGCGAGCAGCTGTCGGGTCAGCTCCCCCGCACGCCCCGCCGCGTCGTCGATCTGCTCGAGCTCCGCCCTCAGGTCGTCGCCCTGGACCTGCCGGCGGAGGACGGAGCTGTACCCGCGGATCACGGTGAGGAGGTTGTTGAAGTCGTGGGCGATGCCGCCCGCGAGGCTCCCGATCGCCTCCATCTTCTGCGACTGGCGGAGCTGCTCCTCGAGCCGGCGCTGCTCGGTCACGTCCTGGGCGAGCACGACGCGGACCGGCCTGCCTTCGAACTCGACCGTGTCCGCGACCACCATCACCTCGATCACCGTCCCGTCCTTCTTGCGGTGGCGCCAGAGGCTCCCCTCGTCCCGCCGGCCGAGGTCGGGCGGCTCCCGCCGGAGCACCCCGCGGTCCTGCTCCGGCCGGATGTCGTCGAGCGTCAGCGCGAGGAACTCCTCCTTCGAGTAGCCGTACGCGGCGACCGCCGCGTCGTTGACCGCGAGGAAGCGCAGCGTCTCGGGGTCGAACAGCCACATCGGCGCGGGGTGCTTCTCGAAGAGGAGGCGGTAGCTCTCCTCGGACACGCGCAGGTCCTCCTCCACGCGCCTGCGCTCGGCGAGCTCCGACCGCACGGTCGCGAGCAGGCCGTTCACGTCCTCGGCGAGCGCCCGCACCTCGGCCGGGCCGTGCCCCCGCACCGGGGCGGACTCGGACCCGGCCTCCGAGCTCGCCGACCGGACGCCCGCGGCGAGCTCCTTGATCGGCCTGGCCGTCCGCCGGTAGATCACCCAGGTCGCGAGCAGGAAGGCGGCGAGCCCGGCGGCGATGATCCCGAGCTCGCGGCGCTCGAGCCGCACCGCCGCGGCGAGCGCGGCGCCCGACTCCTCGCCGACGTAGAGCCGCCAGCCGGTCGAGGGGATCGCCGCGGAGGAGTAGATCCGCTTCGTCCCGTCGAGGTCGCGCCACTCGCCCGACGGCCGCGACCGCGCGAAGCCGGTGCCGGCGAGCGCGGCGCCGATCGAGCGGTCCGGCTCGACCGAGCGCGCGAGCACGGTCTTCCCGTCGGCGCTCGCGACGAGGAAGGCGAGCGAGGAGCCGCCGCCCTGGAGCCTCGCGAGCGACCGGGCGAGCGGCGCGAGCTCGACGAAGCCCGCGACCACGCCCCGGCGCCCGGCGAGCGGCGCCGAGACGAGCGCGACCCGCTCCCCGGTCGCCGTGTCGAGGACGGGGGCATCGAGACGCCGCCCGGCGAGGGCCCGAGCGAGCCAGTCCGCGCCGGCGTAGTCGGGCCGGCGCCCTCCGTCGGGAGCCGGAAGCGAGGTGCAGACCACCTTGCCCTTCCTGCTCACGATGTCGAGGTGCCCGCCGCCCAGGTCGCCGAAGCTGATCGTGAGCGTGCACCCGGCGGGGCGGTCGAGCGCCGAGGCCGTGCTCGGGCTCGCGGCCAGGTTGTCGACCGTGGCGCGGAGCACGGCGACGCCCCGTTCGAGCTCCCTCGACGCCGCCTCGACGGCAGCGCGGGTGTCGTCCCGCGCGGCGGAGCGGGCGTCCCGGCGCGTCTGCACCTCCACGTACGCGACGGCGGCGCCGGCGGCGGCCACGAAGACCGCGACGAGCAGCGCGAAGTAGGTCGCGAGCGGGCGCCCGCGGGCGCCAACCTGGTCGCGCGCGCCGCCGCCGGGTGTCTGGCCGGAAACCACGTCGCTTCTATTGACTATAGGTAACCCCCTTTCCGGGAGCACGAGACGCGCTCGCGGGGATGGCGGGCGCACGGGCCGCCCGCGATGCTTGCTCGCAGGTGAAGGCGCTTCCACGCACTGCGCGCCCTCGGCGTGTCGCGGCGCTCACCGGGCTCGGGCTGGCGGCCGCGGGCGCGGTCGTCGCAGCCTGCGTCCTGCTCCACGGCCGCGCGGACGCCCTCCGCGGCGCGCAGCTCGACCTGCTCCGCCTCCGGGGCAACGTCGGCGTGATGCAGGCCCTGCCGCGGACGGCGCGCGACGAGCGCTCGCTCGCCCGGGTCGCCGCGGAGCTGCGCCGGCGGGCGCGCACGAACCGGCTCGAGCTCACCCGCCTCGCGCGGTTCGGCGAGCGCGACGAGCTCGGCCCCGCGCGGCGCCTCGACGGGCGGAACCTCGGCTTCCTGCTGCAGGAGGCGGGCCTTCTCGCCGGGCGGCGGGAGACCGCCGCCGAGCAGCTCGCCGGGCGCTTCCGGCCGTCGGTCGACCGCGAGTTCCGGCTCCTCCGGACGGCGGAGCGTGGCCTCGGGAACCGCGCCGACCGCGCCGAGGCGGTCGCCGAGATCGCGGCCGTGGCCTCCGTCGCGCTCGCCCTCGCGGTCTGCGCGCTCCTCTTCCGGCGGCTCGTGCGCTCGAACCGCGCCGCCGTCTCCGCGCGCGCCTTCGCCGAGAGCCTGATCGAGAGCAGCGTCGACGGCGTGCTCGCCTACGGCCTCGACGGGCGCTACGAGGTCTGGAACCGCGCCTGCGAGAAGCTGACCGGGATCGACCGCGGCGCGATCATCGGGCGGCTCCCCCACGAGACCCCGCTCGCGCTCGCGGGCGGCGCGCTCGCCGCCCGCGCGGCGGCGCTCGCCGGCGAGACGGTCGAGCTCCGCGACGAGCAGCTCGAGCTGCCGGGCCTCGGGCGGCGCACCTTCGACATCGTCTACGGTCCGCTGCACGACTCCGCGGGGAGGATCGCCGGCGGGATCGCCCACGTCCGCGACGTCACCGAGCGCAACAAGCTCGAGCACGGACTCCGCGAGGCGCAGAAGCTCGAGGCGATCGGGCAGCTCGCGGGCGGGATCGCGCACGACTTCAACAACCTGCTGATGGGGATCAGCGGCCACGCCGCGCTCGCGCTCGAGCGCGGCGGCGCGGGCGACGAGCGCCTGCGCGCGAGCCTCGAGGAGATCCGGCGGGCCGCCGCGCACGGCGGCGCCCTCACCGAGCAGCTCCTCTTCTTCGCGCGCCGCGGCGAGCGGCCGGACGAGCGCGTCGAGCTGAACGCCGTCGTCCGTGACGCCGCGGCGCTGCTCGAGCGCCTGCTCGAGCCCGGGATCGCGATCGAGCTCGACCTCGGCGAGCCCTCGTGGGTCGACGGCGACCCGGCCCAGCTCGGCCAGGTCGTCCTCAACCTCGGGACGAACGCCCGCGACGCGATGCCGGACGGCGGCACGCTCCGGATCTCGACCCGTCCGATCGGCGCGGAGTACGTCCAGCTCGCGGTGGCAGACAGCGGCTGCGGGATCCCCGACGACGTCAAGGGCCGCGTCTTCGAGCCGTTCTTCACCACCAAGCCGCTGGGCCAGGGGACGGGGCTCGGCCTCGCGAGCGTCTACGGGATCGTCACGCAGTGCGGCGGCTCGATCGAGCTCGAGAGCGAGGTCGGGCGCGGGACGACGTTCACGATCACGCTGCAGGCGGCGCAGCCCCCCGCGGCGGCCGCGCCGGGCGGGCCAGCGCGCGCGACCGTCCTCCTCGTGGAGGACGAGCCGGTCGTGCGCCGGCTGGTCGCCGCCGGCCTCGAGGACCAGGGCCACGCGGTCGTCGTGGCCCCGACGCCCGCGGCCGCGCTCGCCTACGTCGAGCAGGGAGGCACGTTCGACGTGCTCGTCACCGACCTCGTCATGCCGGGCCTCGGCGGCGGAGAGCTCGCCCGCCGGCTTCGCGAGGAGGTCGCGGCGCCGTTCGGGATCGTCTACGTCTCCGGCTATCCGGCCGCCGGGTTCACGCTCGACGAGCGCTCCGCCTTCCTGCCGAAGCCGTTCGAGCTCGCCGAGCTGTACGAGCTCGTCCAGCGGCTGCTCCCGGTTCTCGCGGAGCAGCCTCGTTAGGCTGCCTGCGTGGCACGGCTCGACCGGCGCGCGGAGCGGACGGAGGAGTTCGAGCGGCGCCGGGCGCGGATGGAGGCGCTCGTCGCGGAGCTGCGCGAGCGCACCGCCCTGGTCGCCCGCGGCGGCGGCGACCGGGCGGTCGAGCGGCACCGCGCCCGCGGCAAGCTGCTCGCCCGCGAGCGGATCGACCGGCTCGTCGACCCCGGGACGGCGTTCCTCGAGCTCGGGGCGCTCGCCGCGTGGGACGTCTACGACGGACAGGCGCCGTCGGCCGGGATCGTCACCGGGATCGGCGTCGTCGAGGGCCGCCACTGCGCGATCGTCGCGAACGACGCGACGGTGAAGGGCGGCTCCTACTTCCCGCTCACCGTCAAGAAGCACCTCCGCCTGCAGGAGGTCGCCGAGCAGAACCGGCTCCCGTGCGTCTACCTCGTCGACTCGGGCGGCGCCTACCTCCCGCTCCAGGCCGAGGTCTTCCCCGACCGCGACCACTTCGGGCGGATCTTCTTCAACCAGGCGCGGATGTCCGCGCAGGGGATCCCGCAGATCGCCGTCGTGATGGGCTCGTGCACGGCCGGCGGCGCGTACGTGCCGGCGATGAGCGACGAGACGGTGATCGTCCGCGGGACGGGCACGATCTTCATCGGCGGGCCGCCGCTCGTGAAGGCCGCCACGGGGCAGGAGGTGAGCGCGGAGGAGCTCGGCGGCGCGGACGTGCACGCGCGGCAGTCGGGCGTCGCCGACCACTATGCGACCTCCGACGAGCACGCCCTCGCGATCGCCCGGCGGATCGTCGCAGACCTGCACGCGCGTCCGCCCGACCCGCCGTGGGAGGTCGCCGAGCCGGAGCCTCCCGCCGCCGATCCCGCCGAGCTCTACGGCCTCGTGCCCGACGACCATCGCACCGCCCTCGACCCCCGCGAGGTGATCGCGCGGATCGTGGACGGCTCGCGCTTCGACGAGTTCAAGGCGCTCTACGGGGAGACGCTCGTGTGCGGCTGGGCGAGGATCGAGGGGTATCCCGTCGGGATCCTCGCGAACGACGGCGTCCTTCTCGCCGAGTCGTCCCGGAAGGGTGCGCACTTCGTGGAGCTTGCATGCAAGCGGCGCGTGCCGCTCGTCTTCCTCCAGAACGTCACGGGCTTCATGGTCGGCAAGGAGTACGAGGCCGGCGGGATCGCGCGGGACGGCGCGAAGCTCGTGACCGCCGTCGCGTGCGCGGAGGTGCCCAAGTTCACCGTCGTGATCGGCGGCTCGTTCGGCGCCGGCAACTACGGCATGTGCGGGCGCGCGTACGCGCCGCGCCAGCTCTGGATGTGGCCGAACGCGCGCATCTCGGTGATGGGCGGCGAGCAGGCGGCGACCGTGCTCGCGATGGTCGGAGACGCCGACGAGGACGAGATCCGGGCCAAGTACGAGGCCGAGGGCAACCCGTACTACTCGACCGCGCGCCTCTGGGATGACGGCATCGTCGACCCGCTCGACACGCGCCGCGTCCTCGCCCTCGGGATCGCGGCGGCGCTGAACGCCCCGATCCCGGAGACGGCGTTCGGCGTCTTCCGGATGTGACGGCCGTCAGAGGACGAGGGTCTCGGGGAATTCGGGCTCGGCGCCGAAGCGCTCGAGCCGGTAGGGCGAGAGGTCGAGCGACGAGGCGCCGAGCACGATCTCCTCGGCGAGCGCACGGCCGACGGCGGGCGACTGCATGAAGCCGTGGCCCGAGAACCCGCACGCGGCGTAGACGCCCTCGCCGACGCGGCCGACGACGGGGTGCGCGTCCGGCGTCATGTCGTAGAGACCCGCCCACGCGTCCGCGACCTCCGTCCCCGCAGCCGGGGGGAAGCGGTGCGCGAGCCGGGCGAGCCGGTCGCCGAAGAGGCTCTCGTCGACGGCGGTCTCGAAGCCCCAGCGAGGCTCCGGGTCGCTCATCGCGAGCACGAGCCGGTCGCGGCGGCGGCGGAAGTGGAAGCCGGTCTCCTCCTCCACCACCATCGGCAGCCGCTCGTCGAGCTCGAGCGGCCCCGTCTCGAGGAGCTGCCGGCAGAGCGGCCGCACGGGGAGCGCCGGGGCGAGCTCCGCCGACCAGGGCCCGCAGCAGACGACGAGCACCTCGCGGTCGAGGGTGCGCGCGTCGACGCCCTCCTCGACGCGCACGCCGAGCCCGGCGGCGCGGCGGACGAGCTCGCGCGTCACCGCGGGCGGGTCGGCGAGGCCGTCCTTCCGGCAGGCGAACGCGCCGAGCACGTCGCCGCCCTCGACGCCGAACGGGAGCGGCGCCGGCTCGACCGGCACGCCGAGCGACCGCTGCAGCGCCGCGCGGCGCTCGAGCCGCTCGAGCCCCTCGGGCGTGGTCGCGAGGAAGAGGTAGCCGACCTGGCGGAAGAACGGCGGCCCGAGCTCCTCGAAGAACGCGATCGACGCCTGCGCGAGCCGGACCTCGGCGGCGGTCGAGAACTGCTGCCGGACGCCGCCCATCGCCCGCGCGGTCGAGCCGCCGGCGACCTCCCCGCGGTCGCAGAGGACGACCTCGCGCGCGCCGAGGAGCGCGAGGTGGTAGGCGACGCTCGCGCCGATCGCACCCGCGCCGGCGACGACGATCACGGCAGCGGGAGCGCCGCCAGCTCGGCGTCGGTGAGCGCTCGCAGCGGCGCGCGCACGTCCGGGCCGATGGGGACGCCGCGGCGCGCGGCCACCGCCTTCGCGGCGGCGTGGAACGGGAAGCGCTCGAGCTCCGCCCGCAGCCGCGCCGCCTCGGCGCTCCGCTCCGGCGTCCGCTCGCGCACGAGCGCGGCCACGACCTCGGGGTAGACCGACGCGAGCCCCGAGACCGCGCCGGCGGCGCCGCGCTCGAGCCCGCGCGCGACGAGCGCCTCGGCGCCGACGAAGACGTCGAGCCCGCAGGCGAGGTACGGCTCGAGCCGCTCCCACGGCCGGTCCGACACCTTCAGCCCGCACAGGTTCGGGACGCGGCCGCGCAGCCGCTCGATCGCCGCGGGCGGCACCGCGTAGCCGCTCCGCGCCTCGAACTCGTACAGGTAGAACGGGAGCGGCGCGCACGCCGCGGCGGCCGCCTCGAGATGGCGCTCGAGCGCCGCGTCGTCGAGCGGGTAGTACGGCGGCGCGATCACCGCGACGGCCGCCGCGCCCGCCTCGGCGGCGTGGGCGGCGAGCGCCGCGGTGTCGGCCGTCGTCTGGGCGCCGCAGTGGACGGCGACGTCGAGGCCGTGCGCGGCCGCGGCGGCGACGAAGCGCTCGGCCGCCCGGCGCCGCTCGGCGAGCGTCAGCAGGATCCCCTCGCCCGTCGTCCCGCACGCGAGGACGCCGTCGACGCCGCCGGCGGCGAGGAAGGCGACGTACGGCTCGACCGCCTCCTCGTCGAGGGCCGCCCCGCCGTCGCGGAGCGGCGTCAGCGCCGCGGCGAACGCTCCCCGGATCACGGCGCCAGCATATGCTGGGCCGCGTGCTCGTCCGGATCGTGCTGTGGAACCTCGCCGACTCGAAGACGAACGTCGGCGAGCTGCGCCGCTACCTGCGCGACGAGGCGGTCGACGCCTTCGCCCGGGTGCCGGGGCTCCTCTTCAAGGCCTGGCTCTCGGACGAGGCGACGGAGCGCTGGGGCGCCGTCTACGTCTGGGAGTCGGCCGCCGCCGCCGAGCAGCCGCTCCCCTCACGCGTGCGGGAGCTGATCGGCAAGGACCCGGAGGTCGCGGAGGCGTTCGACGTCGAGGCGACGGTCTCGGTCGCGTCCGAGCTCGCCCGGCTCGGGCTCGCGCTGGAGTAGCACCGCGGCGAGGAGCGCGCCGCCGAGCACGGGCGAGTCGTTCGTGCGGTCCGAACGGCTGGCGAGGTGCCCGGTCCGGCCGTGAGCTCGTCGGGAGGCCGCGAGACGACCCGAACGCTAGGCTCGGCGGAATGCTCGTCACGGAACGCGACGGAGCCGTCCTGCGCGTCACGCTCGCCCGGCCGGAGCGGCGGAACGCGCTCGACTCGGCGCTGATCGGGCGGCTCGCCGAGGCGTTCCGCGGCGCCGGGGACGCGCGCGCGGTCGTCCTCGCCGGGCGGGGAGAGTCGTTCTGCGCGGGGGCCGACGCCGAGTGGATGCGCGCCGCCGCGGAGCTCGACCCCGACGCGAACCTGGCGGACGCGCTGCGGCTGCGCGAGCTGCTCGACGCCGTCGACTCGTGCCCGGCGCCGGTCGTCGCGCGGGTGCAGGGCCACGCGCTCGGCGGCGCGGGCGGCCTGCTCGCCTGCTGCGACGCGGTCGTCGCCGAGCCCGGCGCCGTCTTCGGCTTCAGCGAGGTGAAGCTGGGCATCGTCCCGGCCGTGATCTCGCCGTTCGTCCTGGCGCGGATCGGCACCGGCGCGACGCGGCGCTACTTCGTCACGGGCGAGCGCTTCGGGGCCGACGTGGCGCTGCGGATCGGGCTCGTGCACGAGGTCGCCGCCGACCTCGACGCCGCCGTCGAGCGCATCGTGGGCGAGCTCCTGGCGGCCGGGCCCGAGGCCGCGCGCGCCGCCAAGGAGCTCGCGCGCCGCCCGCTCCCCGCCGCCGAGACGGCGCGCCTGATCGCCGAGCGCCGCGCGAGCGCCGAGGGCCGGGAGGGGCTCCGCGCCTTCCTCGAGAAGCGCGCCGCGAGGCTTCCCGACGGCACGCGCTGGGGCGTCTACCGCGACCGCCCCTGAGCCGGCGGCCGCCGCCGATACCGTTCGGGCCATGCGCCTCCTCGACCGCGTCACGAGCCGGCTGCCGCGACGGCGGCGCACGCTCGCCCGCCGGGGCGTCGCGCGCTTCTCGGACCGCGCGATCGCCTGCGAGATCGGCTCTCGCTTCGCCTCGCCCCCGCTCGGTCAGGTGGTCGTGCTCCACGCCCCGGCCGCCGCCGCGCGCTGCGGCCGCGCGGGCGTGTACGTCAAGCGGCCGGTCGGGCTTCCCGGCGACGTGGTCCGCGAGCACGCCGGCGCCCGGATCCGGCTCGGCGGCCGGCGCCCGGACGAGCCCTGGCCGCCGACGCGACTCTCGCTCGGCGCGTGACCCGCCGCCGGCGGGCGAGCCGCGTCCGGTAGTGCGGCGGGTCCTGCTGCTCACGGGAGCGGTCGTCCTCGTCGACACGCTCTTCTTCGCGGCGCTGACGCCGCTCCTGCCCCACTACGCCGACCGGATCGGGCTCGGCAAGGGCGGCGCCGGGCTGCTCGCCGCGGCCTACCCGCTCGGCGCGCTCGCGGGGTCGCTCCCGAGCGGGATCGTCGCCGCCAGGCTCGGCGTCAAGCCGACCGTGCTCGTGGGCCTGCTCGGCGTCGCGGCGACGACCGCGCTCTTCGGCGTCGCCGGGTCGGCGTGGCAGCTCGACCTCGCGCGCTTCTGCCAGGGAGCGGCGAGCGCGTTCTCCTGGACGGGCGCGCTCGCCTGGCTCGTCGCGGCGGCGCCCTCCGGCCGGCGCGGGTCCCTGATCGGCCAGGCGTTCGCGGCCGCGGTCGTCGGGGCGCTGCTCGGCCCCGTCCTCGGCGGCGTCGCCTCCGTCGCCGGCACCGGCTGGACGTTCGGCACCGTCGCCGCCGCGTCGACCGCGCTCGCCGCGTGGGCCGCGGCGACCCCCGCCGCGCGCCCCGAGGCCCCGCAGCCGCTCTCGACCCTCGTCGCCGCGCTGGAGGACCGCCGCGTCCTCCTCTCGGTCTGGCTCGTGACCCTGCCCGCCCTCCTCTTCGGCACGCTCGGCGTGCTCGCGCCGCTCCGGCTCTCGGCGCTCGGCGCCGGCGCGATCGGGATCGGCGCGGTCTGGCTCGCGGCCGGCGCGCTGGAGGCGCTCAACAACGTGGTGATGGGAAGGCTCGCCGACCGGCACGGGCCGCTCGCCCTCGTCCGCGCCGCGCTGCTCGGGACGGTGCTCGTCGCCGCGCTCCTCCCCTGGCCGCGCGAGCGCTTCCTGCTCGCCTTCCTCGTGCTCGCGGCCGGGCTCGCCTTCGGGACCTTCTACACGCCCGGGATGACGCTCCTCACGCACGCGGCCGAGGAGCGGGGGCTCGAGTACGGGTACGCGTTCGCGCTCGTGAACCTCGCCTGGGCGCCGGGCCAGAGCGCCGGCTCGGCGGCGGGCGGCGCCGTCGCCGAGGCGACCTCGGACGCCGTGCCCTACCTCGTGCTCGCCGCCCTCGCCCTCCTTACGCTTGCGGGGTTGTGGCGTTCTCGACGCTCCTCGTAGCGAACCGCGGCGAGATCGCCCTCCGGGTCTTCCGGACGGCGCGCCGCCTCGGAATGGCCACGGTCGCCGTCGCCGCGCCCGACGACACCCGCTCGCTCCACGCCCGCTCGGCCGACAGGACCGTCGCCGTCGGCTCGTACCTCGACCCGCACGAGCTCGTGCGGGCGGCCCGCGAGGCGGGCGCCGACGCCGTCCACCCCGGCTACGGCTTCCTCGCCGAGAACGCCGAGGCGGCGGAGCTCGTGGCCGCGGCCGGTCTCGCGTGGGTCGGCCCGCCTCCGGAGGCCCTGCGCGCGAGCGGGGACAAGCTCGAGGCGAAACGGACCGCCCGGGCGGCCGGCGTGCCCGTCCTGCCCGGCGGCGACCCGGCCGAGCTCGGCTTCCCGCTCCTCGTCAAGTCGGCCGCCGGCGGGGGCGGGCGCGGGATGCGGGTCGTGCGGGACCCGGCGGAGCTGGCCGCCGCGGTCGCGGCCGCCGGCCGCGAGGCGCACGCCGCCTTCGGCGACGGACGCCTCCTCTACGAGCGCTACCTCGAGCGGCCGCGCCACGTCGAGGTGCAGCTCCTCGCCGACGCCCAGGGCGCCGTCGTCGCGCTCGGCGAGCGGGACTGCTCCGTCCAGCGCCGCCACCAGAAGGTGCTCGAGGAGGCGCCGGCGCCCGCGCTCGACGACGAGCTGCGCGCCCGGCTCGCCGGGGCCGCCGTCCGCTTCGCGCGCGCCGTCGGCTACGTGAACGCCGGCACGGCCGAGTTCCTCGTCGACGGCCGCGACCTCTTCTTCCTCGAGCTGAACGCGCGCATCCAGGTCGAGCACCCCGTGACCGAGGCCGTCACCGGCCTCGACCTCGTCGAGCTCCAGCTCCGCGTCGCGGCGGGCGAGCCGCTCCCGGCTCCACTCTCTCGTGTTACCATGCTAACACGATGTGAGGGGCACGCGGTCGAGGCGCGCCTCTACGCGGAGGACCCGCGCACGTTCCTCCCGCAGGCGGGCCGGGTCGAGCGGCTGCGGCTGCCCGGCGGGATCCGCGTCGACGCGGGCGTCGAGGAGGGCGACGAGGTCGGGACGGCGTACGACCCGCTGCTCGCGAAGCTCGTCGCGCACGGGCCCACGCGGGGGGAGGCGCTCGAGCGGCTGCGGGCGGCGCTCGCCGAGACGGAGGTCGCCGGAGTGACGACCAACCTGCCCTTCCTGCGCTGGCTCGCCGCCCACCCGGCCGTCCGCGCGGGCGAGGCGACCACCGCCTTCCTCGCCGAGCACCCGCCGCTCGAGCCGCCGGCGCCGCCGCCCGCGCGCCCGTGGCGCACGCCGTTCCGGCTCAACCTCCCCGCCCCGGTCCCCGCGCCCCCGCCGGCGCTCGAGCCCGCCGCCGGCCCGGCGGCCGAGGTCGAGGCCTCGAGCGTGAGCGCGCCGATGCCGGGCACCGTGCTGCGCGTCCTCGTCGCGGCCGGCGACCGCGTCGAGCCGCGCCAGCCCCTCGTCGTGCTCGAGGCGATGAAGATGGAGACGCCGCTCGTCTCGCCGTACGCCGCCGTCGTGCGCGCGGTGCACGTCGCCGCGGGCGACCGCGTGGCCGCCGGCGCAGTCCTCGTCGACCTCGCGGAGTAACCGCCGCCGCGCCGCGCTACCCGAAGAGCTGCTTCAGCTTCAGCACGGCGCGGAGGTCGCCGTCGACCTTGACCTTGCCGGTCATGTACGCGGTCGCGGGGTTCTGCTCGCGCGCCACGATCCGGTCGAAGACGGCGGCGCTCGCGCGGATCGTCGCGTCGGCCGGCTCGCCGCTCCCCTCCACAACCGAGAGCCTGCCGTCGGCCACCTGGACGCGCCAGCTGCCGGCGCCCTCGATCTCGAAGCGGTACGACTGGGTCACGCCCGCGAGGCGCGCGGGGTCGGCGGCGGACTCGAGCCCCTCGAAGAACTCGCGGGTGCCCACGCGGCCACGCTAGCGGACGGCGCCCGGGCCCCGGGCCGGGAGTAGCCTCAGGACGTGGACTACGACCTCGGCCCCGAGCACGAGCTCCTCCGCGACACCGTCAGGCGGTTCGCGCTCGAGCGGGTCGCCCCAGTCGCCGCCGAGCTCGACCGCGAGCAGCGCTTCCCGTACGAGCTCGTCGCCGAGCTCTCCGAGCTCGGGCTGATGGGGATGACGATCCCCGAGGAGTACGGCGGCGGCGGGACCGACACCCTCTCGTACGCGATCGCGGTCGAGGAGCTCGCGCGCGTCGACTCGTCGGTCGCGATCACGGTCGCCGCGCACCACTCGCTCGGGACCCTTCCGATCTACCTCTTCGGGACGGAGGAGCAGCGGCGCCGCTGGCTGCCCGACCTCGCCTCCGGCCGGAGGCTCGCCGCCTTCGGCCTGACGGAGCCGGAAGCGGGCTCGGACGCGGGCGCGACCCGCACGACCGCCCGCCTCGAGGACGGCGAGTGGGTGATCGACGGCGCGAAGGTCTTCATCACGAACGCCGGCACCGACATCAGCGCCTGCGTGACGATCACCGCGCGCACGGGCGAGGACGAGATCTCGGCGCTGATCGTCCCGAACGGCACCGCGGGCTACGTGGTCTCGGGGCCGCTGCACAAGCTCGGCTGGCGCGCCTCCGACACGCGCGAGCTCTCGTTCCAGGGCGCGCGCGTGCCCGAGGAGAACCTGCTCGGCCCGCGCGGCGCCGGCCTGCGGCAGTTCCTGCAGATCCTCGACGGCGGCCGCATCTCGGTCGCGGCGATGGGCGTCGGGCTCGCGCAGGGCTGCTACGACCTCGCCGCCGCGTACGCCCGCGAGCGGCGGCAGTTCGACCGGCCGATCGCCGCCTTCCAGGCGGTGCAGCAGAAGCTCGTCGACATCGCGACCGAGCTCGAGGCGGCCCGCCTGCTCGTCTACCGGGCGGCGTGGGAGAAAGACCAGGGCCGCGACTTCGCCCGCACCGCCGCGATGGCGAAGCTCTACTCGGGCGAGCTCTCCCACCGCGCCGCCAACTGGGCGCTCCAGATCCACGGCGGCTACGGCTTCATGGAGGAGCATCCGGTCTCGCGCTTCTACCGCGACCAGAAGGTGCTCGAGATCGGCGAGGGCACGAACGAGGTGCAGCGGATGGTGATCGCGCGCCACCTCGGCCTGCCGGGATAGGCTGCGCCGTGCTCTTCCGGCAGTTCGTCGACGACGACCTCGGCTGCGCTTCCTACCTCGTCGGCGACGCGGCCGCGGGGGAGGCCGTCGTCGTCGACCCGGCGTTCGCGATCGAGCCGTACCTCGACGCGGCCGCGCGCGAGGGCGTGCGGATCGTGCGGGTGCTCGAGACGCACACCCACGCCGACCATCTCTCGGGCCACGGCCGCTTCGCGCTCGAGCACGGGCTGCCAGTCTCGGTCCACCCGCTCGCGCGGCCGGAGTACCCGTTCGACCCGCTCCGGGACGGGCAGGAGCTCCGGGTCGGCGACGTGGCGATCCGCGTCGTGCACACGCCCGGCCACCGGCCGGAGCACTGCGCGTTCGTCGTCGGCGGCGAGCTCGTCCTCACCGGCGACTCGCTCTTCGTCGGGGACGCGGCGCGCCCCGACCTGGCGATCGAGGCGCGCGCGGGCGCTGCCGACCTGCACCGGTCGGTGCGGCGCCTCGCCGAGCTCCCGGACGAGGTCGTCGTCTACCCCGGCCACGTCTCCGGCTCCCTCTGCGGAACGAACATGAGCGAGGAGCGGTCGACCTCGATCGGCCGCGAGAAGCGCACGAACTTCGCCCTCAGGGCGGCCCTGCACGACTTCGTCGAGGAGTCCGCGTCGCCGAGAACGCCGAAGCCGCCGACGACCGAGCGCGTCGTCGGCCTCAACCGCGGCCCGTGGGTCGGCGCCCTGCCCCCGCTCGCCGAGCTCGCCGAGCCCGGCGACGCGCTCGTGCTCGACGTCCGCCCGGTCGAGCGGTTCGCGGCCGGGCACCTGCCCGGCGCGGTCAGCGTCGCGCTCGACGGCGGGTCGTTCGCGACCCGAGCCGCGTTCGTGCTCGACCCGGCCGAGCCGGTCGTGCTCCACGCCGCCTCGGCGGGCGACGCGGCCGAGGCGCGGCGGCTGCTCGCCGCGGTCGGCCTCTTCGAGCAGCGGGGGTACGTCCTCGCCGGCGACGGCCCGGAGCGCTCCGAGACGGTGACGGTGCCCGAGCTCGCCCGGCTCCGGGAGCGGGACGTCGCGCAGGTGCTCGACGTCCGCGAGGAGACCGAGCGCGAGGAGACGCCGCTTCCCGGGGCGGCCTGGGCGCCCTACCGCACGCTCCGCGTCGCGCCGCCCGGAGCGCTCGACCCCGGCCGGCCGGTCTACACGATCTGCGCGAGCGGCGCCCGGGCGTCGCTCGCGGCGAGCCTGCTCGCGCGGCAGGGCCTCGACGCGCGCCCGGTGCTCGGCGGCGGCGTCGCCGAGCTCCTCAGCGAAGGCGCTCGACCGGGTAGCCGTGCGCCTCGAGCGCCGCGATCAGGCGCTGGCAGTGCTGCTCGTTCCTCGTGACGACCGTCAGCTCGATCCCGGTGTCGGCGACCTCGAGCGCGACACCCTCGCGGCGGTGCTCGACCGCGACGATGTTCGCGCGCATGTCCGCGACGACCTCGAGGAAGCGGATCAGCTCGCCGGGCCGGTCGGGGAGGCGGCTGCGCAGCACGAGGTAGCGGCCGGCGACGGTCAGCCCGTGCCGGAGCACCGAGATGAGCAGCGTCGGGTCGATGTTCCCGCCCGAGAGGAGCGCGCAGATCGGCCCGCTCCCGCCGGCCCTCCCGGCGAGGATCGCGGCGACCCCGACGGCGCCGGCGCCCTCGACGAGCAGCTTCGAGCGCTCGAGCAGGAGCGTGATCGCCTCGCTGATCTCCTCGTCGCTCACCTCGACGAGGTCGTCCAGGGTCTCGCGCAGGATGCTCATCGTGAGCTCCCCGGGCTGCTTCACCGCGATCCCGTCGGCGATCGTGTAGCCGCCCCGGCGCACCTGGACGCCGACGAGCCGGAGCTTCGGCTTCCTCGCCCGCAGCGCGATCGTCACCCCGGCCGCGAGGCCGCCGCCGCCGACCGGGATCAGCACCGTGCCGTCGTCCCCGAGCTGCTCGGCCAGCTCGAGCCCGATCGTGCCCTGCCCCGCGATCACGCGCTCGTCCTCGAACGCGTGCACGAAGGTCGCGCCCGTCTCGTCGACGCGCTGCATCGCCGCGGCGAGCGCCTCCTCGAAGCCCGCGCCCACGAGCACGTCCTCCGCCCCGTAGCCGACGGTCGGCTCCACCTTCGCCATCGGCGCGTCCTGCGGCATGAAGATCGTCGCGTGGATGCCGAGCTCCCGCGCGGCCCATGCGACCGCCTGGCCGTGGTTGCCGGCGCTGGCGGCGACGACGCCCGCGGCGCGCTCCGCCGGCGACAGGCTCGCGAGCGTGTTGAAGGCGCCGCGGACCTTGAACGAGCCCGTCCGCTGGAGGTTCTCGGCCTTGAGGACGACCTCGCGGCCCGCCGTGCGCGAGAGCGTCGCCGAGCCGAACACCGGGGTCACGCGCGCGTGGTCGCCGATCCGCCCGCGCGCGGCCTCGATGTCAGCGAGCGTCGGAGCCGTCCTCGTCGCCAAGGTGGAACACCTCGCCAAGGATCGCACGAACCGCCGAGAGCGGATCGAGCTCGCGCCGTTGCACCCGCTCGAGCAGGCGCGCAAGCTGCCGGTCGCCGGCGACGGCGGCCTCGAGGTGCCGCCGCGCGCGCGCGGACGCGACCGCGAAGACCTCGGCGGCGAGGTTGCGGCGGCGGCGCTCCTCGAGCCCCGGTTCCCGCCCGTGCGCCTCGATCGCCTCCCACAGCTCGTCCACCCCGCCCCCGCCGAGCGCATCCGTGAGCACGAGCGGAGGCCGCCGCTCGCCCGGGGGCGCGAGCGCGAGCACCTGGCGCACGTCGGTCGCGGTCGCACGCGCGAGCGGGTGGTCGCGCTTGTTCACCGCGATCACGTCCGGGATCTCCATGATCCCGGCCTTGAGCGCCTGCACCGAGTCGCCCGAGCCCGGCTGCAGCACGAGCACGACCGTGTCCGCGATCGAGAGCACGCCGACGTCGCTCTGCCCGCTCCCGACCGTCTCGAGGAAGACCACGTCCTTGCCGGCCGCGTCGAGCAGGAGGAGCGCCTGGAGCGTCGCCTCGGCGAGCCCGCCCGCGTGCCCGCGCGTCCCCATCGAGCGGATGAAGACCTCCGGGTCGAGGAAGTGGTCGGCGAGGCGGATCCGGTCGCCGAGGAGGGCGCCGCGGGTGAACGGGCTCGACGGGTCGACCGAGATCACGCCGACGGTGGCGCCGCGCGCGCGAACGCACCCGACGAGCGCCGAGACGAGGCTCGACTTGCCCGCGCCCGGCGGGCCCGTGAGGCCGACGGCGTGCGTGCGCCCGGTGTGCGGGTAGAGCGCGCGGACGATCTCGTAGGCGGACGGGTCGCCGTTCTCGACGAGCGTGATCGCACGGGCGAGCGCGCGCGTGTCGCCGCCGCGGACGCCCTCGACGAGCGCGTTCGTGTCGACGGCGCGGCTCACGCGTGGACGGGTTGCGGCGCGGCGCGGACGTTGCGCGCGAAGAGCCAGGCGAGCCCGGTCGCGAGCGCGATCGCGCCCGCCGCGACGGCGTACGACCAGCGGGCGCCGATCGCGTTCGTGACCGGCCCGGCCGCGACGAAGGCGACGCCGAGGACGCCGTAGTTCGCGCTCATGAGGAGCGTGAAGACACGCCCGCGCACTCGGTCGGCGGCGCCGCGCTGCACGAGCGTAATGTTGCCGACGACGGCGGCGCCGTTCCCGATCCCCGCGAGCGCCATCGCGGCCATCCCGACCCACACGTTCGGCGCCGCCGCGGCGCAGCCGATCCCGATCGCGAACACCGCCAGGAAGCGCACGTACGCGATCCCGAGGTCGCGCCTGATCACCTCGGCGGCGGCGAGCCCGCCCGCCACGAGCCCGACGCCCGTGCCGGCCCAGAGGAGGCCGAAGCCGAGGTCGCCCGAGCCGTAGGAGCGCTTCGCCAGGAAGACCTCGGCGACGTTCACGAGCCCGCTCGCGAGCATGACCGTCGACCAGGCGACGAGCACGCACATGAGCGCCGGCGAGCGCCGGACGGCGGCGTAGCCCTCGGCGAGGTCGCGCCAGTGACCGCGCCCGATCGGCCGGTCGGACTGCAGCAGCCGGCCGGGGATCGGCGCCACGAGCGCCGCGGAGAGCGCGAACGTGACCGCGTTCGCCCAGTAGGCGAGGTGCGGCCCGGACGCGGCCGCGATCGCGCCGCCGGCGATCGGCCCGACCGCCGTCGTGGTCCACTCGACGAGCTGGAGGAGCGCGTTCGCACCGGGCAGCCGCTCGTCGGGGACCAGGTTCGGCAGCCCCGCGAGGACGGCCGGGCGGAAGAACGCGTTGCCGATCCCGGCGACGGCGGCGAGGGCGACGGTCGCGAGGGCGGAGCTCGTGAACGGGAGCGCGGCGAAGACGGCGAGCCGGCCGAGGTCGGAGCCGATCATGAGGGCCTTCCGCGAGACCCGGTCGACGACCGGCCCGAGGAGGAGCCCGAGGAACACCGCCGGGAGCACGTTCACGACGAGCAGCGCCCCGACCCACCAGCCCGAGCGCGTCCGGTCGTAGACGTCGACCTGGAGCGCGATCACCGCGAGCCAGTTCCCGAAGCCGGACGCGAAGGTCGCGAGGAAGAGCAGGCGGAAGCGCGGAAGGCCGAGCAGGGCAAGACGGGAGCTCAGACGCCCGGCCACCCGCCGAAGCCTAGCCTCCGGGGTCGACGCGCCCGCCCGCCGCGGGAGCCGGTCAGCGCGCGCCGGCCGAGCCGTCGCGGGCCGTCGCGAGCACCCGGTCGAGCGCCGCGGCGAGGACGTCGAGCTCCTCGGGCGCGCCGACCGAGATGCGAAGCGCGTGCGCGGCGCCGAAGCCCGCGAGCGGCCGCACGATCACGCCCTCGCGCAGCAACCCGTCGCAGAGCCGCTGCGCGTCCTCCCCGGCCTCGACGTAGACGAAGTTGCCGACCGCGCCGGGCCCGGGCGGGAGCCCGCGCTCACGCAGGAGGGCCGTCAGGCGCTCGAGGCCGGCGGCGTTGAGCGCGCGCCGCCGCTCGAGCTCGGCGTCGTCGCCGAGGCTCGCGAGGGCCGCCTCCTGCGCCGTCGTCGTCACGTCGAACGGCCGCCGCACCTTTGCCAGCGCGGCGACGACGTCTGCCGGGGCGACGGCGTAGCCCACGCGCAGCCCCGCGAGCCCGTAGATCTTCGAGAACGTCCGGAGGACGGCGACGCGCCGCCCGCGCTTGACGTAGCGCTCGACCGCGTCCGGGTAGTCCGGGCGGTCGATGTACTCGAAGTAGGCCTGGTCGACGACCGCGAGCACGTGCTCGGGCAGGCGCTCGAAGAACGCGTCGAGCTCGGCCGCGTCGTTCATCGTGCCGGTCGGGTTGTTCGGGTGGCAGACGTAGGCGACCTTCGTCCTCGGCGTGATCGACTCGAGCAGCGCGTCGAGGTCGTAGCGGCCCTCGCGCAGCGGCGCCGTCACCGCCGACGCGCCCTGCTTGCGCGCGTAGATGACGTAGCTCGGAAACGACGGCCAGCCGCAGACGACCTCGTCGCCGGGGTCGAGGAGCGCCTGGCTCAGCAGGTCGATGCAGCCGTCGGCGCCGGCGCCGACCGCCACCTCGCCGGGCGTGACGCCGTGCCGGGCGGCGAGCGCCTCGTGGAGCCGGTAGGCGCCGCCGTCGGGGTAGCGGTTGAGCTCGCGCGCCGCCCGCTCCATCGCCTCGAGCGCGGCCGGGAACGGCGGGAACGGGCCCTCGTTCGAGGCGAGCTTCACGATCCGCTCGAGCCCGAGCTCGCGCTGGACGTCCTCGACCGGCCTCCCCGGCACGTACGGCGTGAGCTCGTCGACGGCGGGCCTGACGAGCCGCGTGGCGGAGGAGGCCATGCCCGAAACCTAGCGCCGCCCCGCGGCGGGAGCGCGGGCCCGCGGTCGCGGAGGCGTGACGGGCGTTCGGCAGGCGTAGGCTTGGGGCATGGCCCGCATCGGTCTCTTTCCGCTCGAGCTCGTGCTGCTGCCGACGGAGCGGGTGCCGCTCTTCGTCTTCGAGCCGCGCTACAAGGAGCTGATCGGCGAGTGCCTCGAGCGCTCGGAGGAGTTCGGGATCGTGCTCGTGAAGGAGAGCGGCGACCTCCACCACGTCGGCACGCGCGCGGCCGTGGCGGAGGTGCTGCAGGTGCTCCCCGACGGGCGCATGCACCTCGTCGCCGCGGGCGGGAACCGCTTCCGGCTGCTCGAGGTCGACCACGAGCGCTCGTTCGACACGGGGCTCGTGTCCGAGCTCGTGGACGAGGACGACCCCGCCGACCCCGCCGACCTCGAACGCGCGCTCGACCTCTTCGCGCGGCTGCAGGCGACGCTCGGGGCCCCCGGCGAGCCGCCGCCGCCCGAGACGCCCCAGCTCGACTTCGCGATCGCCGCGCGGGTCGACTTCAGCACCGCCACGAAGCAGGAGCTGCTCGAGCTGACGTCGCCGCGGCTCCGCGCGGCCCGCCTGGCGGAGCTGCTCGAGCGGGCGCTCGCGGCGCTCGAGCTCGACCGCGAGCTGCGCCGCCGTGCCCACGGCAACGGGAAGGTGGCGCCGCTCGACTAGGCTGGACTGTCACCGAGTGGTCCAGACACTCGGGCCTCTTTTCAGCTTGTAGATGTGGACGGCGCCCGTGAGGGCGCCGTCTGGTCCTCGGCTCACTCTCGCCTTCGACTGCCACGTCGGAAGGAGAGGAGTGAGCCGCATG
>DASRHI010000041.1:0-12704 GCA_035650615.1 Gaiellaceae bacterium
TACCTCGACGACTACAACTTCCGCCGCGTCCACAACGGCCGCCTCACCCGCGGCCGCATCCCCGCCGACATCGTCTACGGTGCCAACAAGGTGAAGACGAGATGAGCCGCAACTGTCGGCACATCTCGGTGACGGTCCAGCCTAGCCGGCGCCGATCGAGTAGGCGCACGGGCGGGAGTCGCCGGGCAGCGGCGAGAGGCCGATCTTCGTGACCACGAGCCGCCGGCCGGCGTCCTCGAGCTCGTCGCCGACCCGCGGCGGCTCGCCCTCGAGCTCGCGCAGCGTGTAGCCGCTCGGCGACCAGACGAAGAGCACGTACCCGCGCCGCCGGTTCCCGTCCTGCTCGGCCACCCGGGCCGGACTCTAACGCTGGGCCGTGTAGGGCGGAAGGGTGACGCGGACGTCGGTGCCCCCGTGGTCCGCGCGCACCCGGATCTCGCCGTGCACCTGGCGGACACGCTCCTCGATCGCCTCGAACGAGCGGCGCCGGCGCTCCGGGTCGGCGTCGTCGGCGACGGAGACCTCGACGCCGCCGTCGGGCGTGCGGACGACCGTCGCGGCGATCTTCGTCGGGGGCCCGCGCCGTACGGACTGGTCGATCAGCTCGCGGATGATCGTGTAGAGCGCCACCTGGGCCGTCTGGCCGAGCCGCTCCGCGCCCTCGGTCGAGACGTCGACGCGCAGCGCGTGCGTCTCGCCGATCTGCGCGGCGAGCGCCTGCAGCGCCGGCCCGAAGCCCTGGTCGCGCAGGATCACCGGCTCGAGCGCGAACGAGAGGTCGCGCAGCTCGCGGATCGTGTCGCGGTGGCGCTCGAGCGCCTTCGCGATGATCTCGCGCGCCTCCTCGGCGCGGCCCTCCGCGATCGAGTGCTGCGCGGCGTCGAGCATCAGCGCGATCCCGGAGAGCTGCTGCACCGGGCCGTCGTGGAGGAACAGGGCGATCCGCCGCCGCTCGTCCTGCTCGGCGGCGATCAGCCGCTCGACGCGATCCTCCACCGCGCCGCGTCAGTCGATGATCGCCTCGCGCAGCGCGATCGCGACCGCGTGGGTGCGGGTGTCGGCCTCGAGCTTGGTCAGGATGTGACGGACGTGGCTCTTCACCGTCTCCTGCGAGATGAAGAGCTTGTCGGCGACGTCGGCGTTCGACATGCCGTCGGCGAGGAGCTGGAGGATCTCGCGCTCGCGCGCGGTGAGCATCTCGCCCTGGTCGCGGCCGGCGAGGAAGTCGGGCATGAGGGCGGGGTCGACGTACGCCTCGCCCTCCGCGACCTTCTCGATCGCGCGGACGAGCGTCCCGTGCGGCGCCTCCTTGAGGATGTAGCCCTTCGCGCCCGACTCGAAGCCGCGCGTCAGCAGCGACCGCTCCGAGTACGCCGTGAAGATGAGCACCTTGGCCGCCGGGTCCTGCTCGAGCAGCTTGCGCGTCGCCTCGAGGCCGTCGACGCCCGGCATGCGGACGTCCATGACGACGACGTCGGGCCTGCGCCGCAGCGCGAGCTCGACGGCGGCGGCGCCGTCGGCCGCCTCGCCGACGATCCGGATGTGCGGCGCGCGCGAGAGCGAGAGGCGCAGGCCCTCGCGCACGACCTCGTGGTCGTCGACGATCAGCGCTGTGATCTCCTCCGGCACCGTCCGGAGTGTAGTGGTCTACCCCGGAAGGAGCTGGAGCTGCTCCGGCTCGGGCGGCGGCGCGAGCCTGAGCCGGCGCCGGTCGCCGATGCCGTGCCGGCGCGCGAGCTCCCGCACGGCGTCGCGGACGGGCGCCGAGTCGGCGCCGCCCAGGTAGGCGCCGCGGGCGTACAGGCGCTCGTAGAGCGGCAGCAGCTCGGGCCAGTCCCGCTCGAGGCAGTCGAGGAAGTGCTCGCGGGTGCCGGGCTTGAGGTGGAGGGTGTTCGCCCAGACGGCGCAGGCGCCGGCCTCGCGGGCGGCCCGGACGACCTCGGCGAGCAGCTCGGGCCGGTCGGAGAGGCCCGGCAGGATCGGGGCGAGGCCGACCGAGGCGCGGACGCCCGCCTCGACGAGCCGCGACAGGGCGCGCAGCCGCTGGCGCGGCGGGGCGGTGCCCGGCTCTGTGCGCCGCCACACCTCCCGGTCGAGCGTCGGGACCGAGAACGTCACCGAGACGTCCGCGCGCCGGGCGGCCTCGGCGAGGACGTCGACGTCGCGCACGACGAGCGGCCCGCGGGTGATCAGCGAGAACGGGTTGGCCGCGTCGGCGAGCGCCTCGAGGCACGCTCGCGTGAGCCGGTAGCGGCCCTCCGCGGGCTGGTAGGGGTCGGTCGCGGCGCCGATCGCGACGCCCTCGCGCCGCCACGACGGGCGCGCCAGCTCGCGCCGGAGCACGTCGGCGACGTTGAGCTTGACGCGGATCGAGGTGCCGTAGCGCCCGTCGAAGGGGCGGTCGGCGCGCAGCTCGAACGCTCGCACGTAGCAGAACGTGCACCGGTGGACGCAGCCCATGTACGGGTTGAGCGAGAAGCGGAAGGGCATCCCCCGAACGCGGTTCAGCGCCACCCTGCACGGCTCCTCGCGGTACTCGGCGCGCATCCCCCGGATCATAGAACACACGTTCGACCTCCGGCCGCTCCGATACCATGCGCGGCCCGAGCGACGGACGGATGACCCTCTTCCTCGAGCTGCTGGCTCTTGCGGGCCTGATCCTCCTCAACGCGTTCTTCGTGGCCGCCGAGTACGGCCTCGTCACGTCGCGGCGGACGCGCATCCGGGAGCTCGAGCGGGAGGGCAACCGGCGCGCCCGGGCGGTGCTGCGCATCACCGGCGACCCGCCGCGGTTCATCTCGGCGATGCAGCTCGGCGTGACCATCACCTCGCTGGGGATCGGCGCCCTAGGCGAGCCCGTGCTCGCGCACCGGTTCGAGCCGGTCGTCGCGACCGCCCTCGCCGTCGTGCTGGCGCTCCTCGTGATCACCTTCCTGCACGTGGTCATCGGCGAGCTCGTCCCGAAGGGGCTCGCGCTCGGGCATCCCGAGTCGACCGCGCTCGCCGTCTCCGCGCCCGTGCGGGCGTTCTTCGTCGTGTTCGCGCCGCTGATCTGGGTCCTGCAGCGCTCGACGGAGGTCGTGCTCCGCGCGCTCGGCCTCGAGCCGCCCGGCGCCGAGCACGAGGCGCACTCGGAGGCGGAGCTGCGGATGCTGCTCTCGAGCTCGGCCGAGCAGGGCGAGATCGAGCGCGGGGAGCAGGAGATGGTGACGCGCGTGTTCGACTTCGCCGACAAGCAGGTGACCGACGTGATGGTCTCGCGGCCCGAGGTGGTGGCGCTGTCGGTCGCGCTGCCGCCGGAGGCGGCGCTCCAGGCGGTGCTCGAGTCGCCCTACACGCGCTACCCGGTCTACCGCGAGAGCCTCGACGACATCGTGGGCGTGCTCCACGTGCGCGACCTGATCGGCGCGATGCGCGACCGGGGGATCGCCGCGGTCGATCTCGCGGAGATCCTCCGGCCGCCGCTGATGGTCCCGGAGACGAAGGACCTCGCCGCCCTGCTCGCCGAGTTCCGGCGCACGCAGCAGCACCTCGCGATCGTGATCAACGAGTACGGGACGATGGAAGGGATCGTCACGCTCGAGGACCTCGTCGAGGAGATCGTCGGCGAGATCGAGGACGAGTTCGACGTCTCCGAGCCGCCCGTGGTGCGGGTCGACGAGGACACGGTGCGCGTGGAGGGGACCTACAACATCGACGACTTCAACGAGCAGTTCGGCGTCGAGCTCCCCGCCGAGGACTACCACACGGTCGGCGGGTTCGTCTTCGGCGCGCTCGGCCGGCCGGCGGAGCCGGGCGACGAGGTGACGCACGACGGGATGGTCTTCCGCGTCGAGTCCGTCGAGGGCCAGCGCATCGACCGGCTCACCGTCACCTTCGGCTGGGGTCACCCGCGCGAGGCGGCGCCCGAGGGGGAAGGCTAGAGCCCGCGGTAGGCGGGCTCGACGCGGCGCCCCTCGCGCGACGAGACGACGATCGCGTCGCAGATCTCGGCGGCGCGGTAGCCGTCCTCGAAGGTCGCGCCGTGCGGGGCGACGTCGCGGTCGTTCGCGATCGCGTCGAGCAGGTGGTGGAGCTCGTGCACGAACGTGTCGCCCCAGCCGACGATGTGTCCGGGCGGCCACCAGTGCTCCATGAACGGATGCTCGGCCTCGGTCACGAGCACGGTCCGGAACCCGCGCGCGCGGTCGCCGTCCCCCCTGAACACCTGGAGCTCGTTCATCCGCTCCATGTCGAACGCGAGCGAGCCCTTCGAGCCGTTGAGCTCCCACTGGAAGGCGTTGCGGCGCCCGAGCGCGAGCCGCGTCGCCTCGATCGTGCCGACCGCGCCGCGCTCGAACTCGACCGCCGCCTCGACCGCGTCGTCGACCCGGCGGCCCGGGAGGAACGTCTTCACGAGCCCCGACACGGACGCGACCTCGCCCACCAGGTAGCGGGCCAGGTCGACGACGTGCGCGGCGAGGTCGCCGAGCGCGCCCGAGCCGGCCTCGTCGACGTGGAAGCGCCAGGTGTCGAGGGTGGGGTCGTCGCCCCAGTCCTGGAGGTAGCGCGCGCGGAAGTGACGCAGCTCGCCGAGCTCCCCGGCGTCGACCAGCTCGCGCGCGAGCCGGACGGCCGGCACGAAGCGGTAGTTGAACGCGCACATGTGCTTCACGCCGGTCGCCGCGACCTCGCGCCAGATCCGGTGGCTCTCGTCGGCGTCGCGGCCGAGCGGCTTCTCGCAGACGACGTGCTTGCCGGCCCGCGCGGCCGCGATCGTGGGCTCGGCGTGGAGCGAGTTGGGCCCGCCGTTGTCGAACAGGCCGACCTCCGGGTCGGCGACGAGCTCGCGCCAGTCGGTCGTCCAGCGCTCGTAGCCGTAGCGCTCCGCGGCCTCGCGCACCGCGTCCTCGTTGCGGCCGGCGATCGTGCGCAGCGACGGCAGGAGCGGCGGCGGCCACGTCATGTAGGCGAGCTTGCGGAAGGCGTTCGAGTGCGCCTTGCCCATGAAGGCGTAGCCGAGCATCCCCACCCCGATCTTCGCGGCCACGGCCCGCGATACTACGTGCATGACGGCCTGGGGCATCGTCTCGACCGCCGACATCAACCGGAAGCTCGTTCCGGGAGCGCAGGCGTCGCCGAAGGTCGACCTGGTCGCGGTCGCGAGCCGCGAGCGGGGGCGGGCGGAGGCATTCGCGCGCGAGTGGGGGATCGAGCGCGCCTACGGCTCGTACGAGGCGCTGCTCGAGGATCCGGACGTCGAGGCGGTCTACGTCCCGCTGCCGAACACGCTCCACTGCGAGTGGTCGATCCGGGCGCTCGAGGCCGGCAAGCACGTGCTCTGCGAGAAGCCGCTGTCCGCCCACCCGGAGGAGGCGGAGGCCGTGTTCGACGCGGCCGAGCAGGCCGGGCTGCTCGTCTCGGAAGCGTTCATGTACCGCCACGCGCCGCAGACGAGGCGCCTGCGCGAGCTGATCGACGAGGGCGCGGTCGGGCCGGTGCGGCTCGTCCGCTCCGCCTTCAGCTACTCGCTCTACGACCCCGGCAACATCCGGCTGCGCACGGACGTCGAGGGCGGCGCGCTCATGGACGTCGGCTGCTACTGCGTGAGCGGGTCGCGGCTCGTCGCCGGGACCGAGCCCGACTCGGTCTTCGGCCGGGCGTGGTACGGCGAGACCGGGACGGACTGGGTCTTCACCGGGTCGCTTCGCTTCCCCGGCGACGTGCTCGCGCTCTTCGACTGCGGCACGGCGCTGCCCGAGCGGGACGAGCTCGAGGTGATCGGGCGCGACGGCTCGCTCTTCCTCGACGACCCGTGGCACTGCGCGGTGCCGGGGATCGAGCTGCGGCGCGACGGCGAGGTCGAGCGGATCGAGGTCGACCGCGCCGACCCGTACCGGCTCGAGCTCGAGAACATGTGCGACGCGATCGAGGGCCGCGCGGAGCTCCTCCTCGGCCGCGACGACGCGGTCGCCCAGGCGCGGGCGCTCGAGGCGCTCCACCGCTCGGCCCGGTCCGGCGAGGCGGTGGCGCTCTGACCCTCACCGCGGGCGAGGCGCGCGAGCGGGCGGCGGCGATGCTCGCGGAGGCGGGGATCGTGCTGACGCCGGCGGAGCGGGAGTCGCTCGAGGTGACCGACTTCGGCCTCGGGCGGCTCGAGGAGGTCGGGCTGCAGCTCCTCGTCTACGTGAACACCGAGCGTGTCTGCGCGAAGGAGCTCGTGCTCTTCCCCGGGCAGGCCTGCCCCGAGCACCGGCACCCGCCGGTCGCCGGCGAGCCGGGCAAGGAGGAGACCTTCCGCTGCCGGCGCGGCTCGGTGCGGCTGTGGGTGGAGGGGCAGGGCGAGACGGTGCTCCGCCCGGGCGACCAGCGCACGATCCCGCCCGACACCCTGCACCGGTTCAGCGCGGAGGAGGCGGGCGCGGTCGTGTCCGAGTTCTCGACCCGCAGCCGCGACGAGGCGGACGTCTTCACGGATCCGCGGGTCAGGAGGGTCTGATGCAGCGCGCCGACTACACCCGCGTCGCCCACGCGGGGATGCCGATCATGAACCCGGTCCCCGCGGCCAAGCTGGACGAGGTGGTCGCGCGGCTCGACCTGGCGCCGCGCGCCCGAGTCGTCGACCTCGGCTGCGGCAAGGGCGACCTGCTCGGCCGGATCGCCGCGCGCTACGAGGTCGACGCCGTCGGCATCGACCGCGACGCGCAGCTCCTCGCCGAGGCCCCGGCCGGCGTCAACGTGATCGTCGCCGACATCGAGACGTGGAGCCGCGGGCGCGCCTCGTTCGACCTGGCGGCGAGCGTCGGCTCGCCCGCGAGCCTCGCGTCGCTCGCCGAGCTCGTGCGGCCCGGCGGGCTCGTGCTCTACGGCGACGGCTACTGGCGCCGCGAGCCCTCGGTCGAGTACCTCGAGGCGCTCGGCGCCGCCCGCGACGAGCTGGCCGACTACGCCGGCTGGCTCCGCCGCGGCGCCGACCTCGGCCTGACGCCCGTCTACGCGATCACGGCGAGCCTGGACGACCTCGACCGCTACGAGTGGTCGTGGAGCGCGAACGGGGAGCGCTACGCCGCCGAGCACCCGGACGAGCCCGGGGTGGGGGAGTTCCTCGCCTGGATCCGCGCCGGCCGCCGCCGCTACGTCGAGCTCGGCGGCCGCGACACGCTCGGCTTCGGGCTCTTCCTCTTCCGCGCCGCGGCCTGAGCGCGCGCGACGAGCCGGGTCCGCAACACTCCGGGGTCAGACCCCGGGATGTTGCGGCGCCCCGCCCGGGTGGGCGGGCGGCCTCCGGTTCACCGCCCGGCCGCGTCGCCGAAGAAGGGCCCGGTGCGGGCGACGGGATGGATCCGCCCGGCCAGGCACCCGTGGTGGGCGCTCCAGCTCTGGGTGCGCTCCTGCCCGCCGTCGACCCAGCGTGCGGCGAGGCGGATCCACCCGCTCTCGGACTGCTCGACACCCTCGCCGCAGAAGCAGCAGAGGTCGGAGTGCGCCGGGCCGCGCGGCTCGCCCACGGGCATCGTCTTCACCGTTCCGTCTGGAAAGCGGAGCAGGACCGAGCCGCCGGCACGCTCTCTCGACGGTCGCTCTCGTCTGATCCCCACCTCCGGGCAGGCTAGCGACGGCCGCCCCTGGCCGGAGCACCGGGTGAGGCGCCCGCTCCCTGGCGCGCCGCGTCCGCCGGTGCGATAGTCAGCACTCGGATGGCGGGAGGCGAGGGCGACTGGGCGCTCGAAGGCACGGTGCTGATCGCGTGCAACTGCGACTACGGCTGCCCGTGCAACGTGAACGGCCGGCCCTCGCGAGGGAAGTGCGAGGGCGGGTGGACGTGGCACGTCGGCTCCGGCCGCTTCGGGAAGACCGCCCTCGACGGGCTCAGCTTCGCGGTCTTCGCCGACTGGCCCGGGGCGATCCACGAGGGCGGCGGGCGGGCCGTCTGCTTCCTCGACGAGCGCGCCGACGAGCCGCAGCGCGCGGCGCTCACGGCGCTCGCCCGCGGCGACGCGGGCGGCCCCTGGGCGATCTTCGCGACCACCTACGAGCTCGACGGACCGCACCTCGCGCCCTTCGAGGTCGAGGCGGCCGAGGAGCGCTCGAGCTACCGGATCGGAGAGCACGCCCGGCTCCAGGTGGAGCCGATCCGAAACCCCGTGACCGGAAACGAGGTCCACCCGCGTCTCGTGCTGCCCGAGGGCCTGGTCGTCCGCGAGCTCGGTCTCTTCGCGTCCGGGGCCTTCCGGGTCGAGGGCGGCGGGGTGAGCTACGACCACTCCGGCCGCTACGCGGCGGTCGGGCGGTTCTCCTACACGGGCCCCTGAAGGCGTCGACGCCTCGAGTGTCGCGCGGTGCGAATCCGGGGTCTGACCCCGGATCGTTGCGTGACCCCGGATCGTTGCGCGCGCCCGGCTCGGCCCGGTCAGCTCAGCAGGCCGAGCTCGTCGAGCGAGGCCCGCAGCTCGGCGGCGTCGCGGTAGACGCGGAACGCCCCGGCACGGGTGAGCTCGTCCTCGCCGTAGCCGCCGGAGAGGAGCCCGACGGAGAGCATCCCGGCGCGCCGCGCCGCGAGCAGGTCCCAGACCGCGTCGCCGACGACGTAGCACTCCCGCGGCTCGAGGCCGAGCCGCTCGGCGCAGGCGAGGAAGAGGTCCGGCTCCGGCTTCGCCCGGCGCACGTCGCCGCGCTCGACGACGGGCGTCTCGGGGACGAGGCCGAGCAGCGCCAGCGAGCCGTCGATCTCGGGGCGGCGCCCGGAGGTGGCGATCCCGTGCGGGACGCCGTGCTCCCGCAGCGTCTCGAGCAGCTCGACGGCGCCCGGCAGCGCGCGCCGCTCGGGCAGGAGCTCCCGGAAGATCGCGCCGTGCCGCCGCTGCACCGACTCCGTCTCGCCGGGCGAGAGCGGCCGGCCGATCTCCCGCGCGACGGCGCGGGCGAACAGGCCGCCGCTCATCCCGATCCTCCGGTGGATCCGCCAGCCGTCGATCGGCAGGCCGGCCTCGGCGAGCGCGCGCTGCCACGCGAAGACGTGGGCGTAGACGGTGTCGACCAGCGTGCCGTCGAGGTCGAGGATCAGCCCGCGCATGCCGTCAGCACGAGAGGCCCGCCGCCTCGATCGCCCGGCGTGCGAGCTGCTCGTCGACCTCGCCCGGAAGGCCGCTGACGCCCACCGCGCCGACCCGCGTCCCGCCGTCGAAGGCCGCGACGCCGCCGCGGAAGAACGTGAAGAACGGGTCGAAGCTCGCCCGCTCGACCGGGTCGTCTCTCGCCTTCGCCGCCAGCTCGGAGGTCGAGCGCGCGTCGCTGCGCGCCGCCGTGTACGCCTTCCGCTGCG
Source organism: Gaiellaceae bacterium (assembly GCA_035650615.1). Taxonomy (GTDB): domain Bacteria; phylum Actinomycetota; class Thermoleophilia; order Gaiellales; family Gaiellaceae; genus PALSA-600. Next base: position 9,302 of record DASRHI010000041.1, read on the forward strand.
CGTTCAGGCGGGTGTCCGGCGCGGCGCCGTCCATGGTCGCGGCGGCGACGAGCTCGCCGTGCCCGTCCGCGACGAAGACCGAGACCGGCCCGGCCGCCTCCGAGACGACGAAGTCGACGATCGCACGCGCGTGCTGGAGCTTCATGGCGCCCCAGCATACGATGGAGGGCCGGTGAGCGCCGTTTCCGCAGCCGCCTCCGGGGGCCGCGCCGTCACGATTCGCGGCACGCGGTACCCGGTGCTGCTCCCGTCGGTCCGCGACCCGCGGCTCCACCTCGCCGCGGTGATCGTCTCGCTCCAGGCGCTCGGCCAGGTCGCGTTCGGCTTCGAGCTCTCGATCGCCCAGATCCTGCTCTCGCTCGGCACCTGCGCCGTGCTCGAGTTCGGGATCGCCTTCTTCGGCCGCCACGTGCTGATGTGGCCCGCCAGCGCGCTGCTGACCGGGAACGGCGTCGCCTTCGTGCTGCGCGTCCCGGGGACGCGGCACGGCGACTGGTGGAGCCTCCACGGCTGGTGGATCTTCGTCGCCACCGCGGCGGTCTCGCTCCTCTCCAAGCACCTCGTCAGGCCCGGCGGCGGGCACGTCTTCAACCCGTCGAACCTCGGGCTCGTCCTCTGCTTCTGCCTCCTCGGCCCGGGACGCACCGAGCCGCTCTACTTCTGGTGGGGCCCGATGTCGGCCTGGATGGCGCTCGCGCTCGCGCTCATCGTCGGCGGCGGCCTCGCGATCCTGCGGCGCCTGCGCCTGCTCGTGATCGCGGCCGCCTTCTGGGCCGCGTTCGCCGCCGCCGTGGGGCTGCTCGCGGCGACCGGGCACGCGATGACCGCCCGCTGGCACGCCGGCCCGATCACGGGCGCCTACTTCTGGTGGGTGCTCGTGACCTCGCCCGAGGTGCTCGTCTTCCTCTTCTTCATGATCACGGACCCGAAGACGACGCCGGCGACGACGCGCGCCCGGGCGGTGTACGCCGTCGCGGTCGGCCTCGTCGCCGCCCTGCTGATCGCGCCGGCGCGCACCGAGTTCTGGAGCAAGGTCGCCGTCCTCGGCGCGCTCGCGATCGTGTGCGGCGCGCGGCCGCTGCTCCGGCGCCTGCCCGCGCTGCGGCTCGAGCCGCGGCGGCTCGCCCTCGCGGCCGCGGTCGTGCTCGCCGGCTACGCGGCCGCGGTGGCCGCCGCCGGCAGCCGCGCCCGGCCCGAGCCGGCGGCGCCGCCGCTCGCGCACACGGGCCGGCTGCCGGAGATCGCGATCCTCCCCTCCCGGGGCGTGGAGACGGCGCTCGACCGTGCGACCGCGCGCCGGATCGCGGGCGACCTCGTCGCCGACCTCGGCCTCCAGGCCCGCGCCCTCCCGGCCCGGCGCGCCGCCGACCTCGCGAGGACCGCGATCGGGGACGAGCTCACCCAGCTCACGCGCCAGCTCCGCGCCGCCGCCGGCGGCACGATCGAGGTCGCGGCGGCGCGGCTCGACCGGCTGCGCGTCCACTTCGAGGCGGGCCACGGGCAGGGGTCGGCGATCGCCGTCGCGACGGTCGAGGGGACGCGCCAGCTCACGGCCTACCGGGACGTGCCGCCGGCCGTGGTCCGCCGCGACCCCGCGTTGCCCTTCCGAGAGACGGTCGAGCTGCAGCAGGAGCAGGGGCGCTGGCTCGTCGCGCACGTCCGCAGCGGCAGGCCGGTGGCCCTCGTCCCCGCCCCGCGGGAGAGCCCGGCGCTGCGGCGGGCCGCGGCGGCCGGCTTCGCCGGCGTCCGGCTGACCGACGTGACCGCGAGGGTCGGCCTCGCCTTCCGCCAGGGCGCGTTCCGCTTCGGCGTCACGCCCGACACGCCGGCGATGATGGGCGGCGGGCTCTGCTGGCTCGACTACGACGGCGACGGCTGGCTCGACCTCTTCGTCGTGAACGGCTACGCCGACTCCGACATCGGCGCCTGGAACCGCCGCGGCGGGCTCCCCCGCAGCGCGCTCTTCCGGAACGAGCACGGGCACTTCGTCGACGTCACCGCCCGCGCGCACGCGGGCCTCGCGGTGCGCGGGCAGGGCTGCGTCGCCGCCGACCTGAACGGCGACGGCCGCACCGACCTCTACGTCACGACGGCCGCCGACGACAAGCTGCTCTGGAACGACGGCGACGGCACCTTCACGGAGGGCGCGCGCTCGTCGGGCGTCGTCTCCTTCGGCTGGCACTCCGGCGCCGCGGTCGGCGACGTGAACGGCGACGGGCGCCCCGACCTCTTCGTCGCGGGCTACACGGAGGCGAACGGGCCCATCCCGGGCTCCACGGCCGGCTACCCGACGAACCACCTCGGCGTGCGCGACCTGCTCTTCCTGAACGAGGGCAACCTCCCGAACGGGCACGCGCGCTTCCGCGAGGTCGGGCGGCGGGCCGGGATCGACCCGGCGCCGTACGACCACTCCCTCGGGGCCGTCCTCGCCGACCTCACCGGCGACGGCAGGCTCGACCTCTACGTGGCGAACGACGAGGACCCGAACCGCTTCTACGTCAACGTGCCCGCCCGGGGACCGCTCGGCTTCCGCTTCGTCGACCGGGCCCGCGCGGCCGGTCTCGCCGACCCCAACGCCGGGATGGGGATCGCCGCGGCCGACTTCAGCGGCGACGGGCAGCCCGACCTGGTCGTCAGCAACTCGCGCGGGCAGGGGCACGCCGTCTTCCGGAGCCGGGGGGCGTCGTATGCGAACGGGCAGGCGGCGTTCGCCGCCGCCTTCGGGACGAGCTTCACCGGCTGGGGAGACTCGTGGGTCGACCTGGGGAACGACGGACGCCTCGACCTCGTGCTCGCGAACGGCGGGATCCCCGTCACGAGCCTGCGCAGGGACGCCGCGCCGGTGCAGGTGCTCGAGAACGTCGGAGGCGAGTTCGCGAACGCGACCGGCCTCGTCGGGCTCGCCGGGATGCGCCTGAACGGGCGCGGGATCGCCGCCGCCGACTTCGACAACGACGGCCGGGTCGACGTGGCGATCAACTCCGTCGGCGGGAGGCTCGTCCTGCTCCGCGGAACCGGCGGCTCCGGGCACTGGCTCGAGGTGAGGCTGCCGCGCTTCGCTCCCGGCGCCGTCGTCACCGCCGTCCTCGCGGACGGCCGCCGGCTCGTGCGCACCGTGCTCGCGGGCTCCAGCTACCTCTCGTCCGAGGACCCGCGCGTCCACTTCGGCCTCGGCGCGGCGACGAGCGTGGCGCGCCTGACCGTCCGCTACCCGGGCGGCCGGACGACCGAGCTCCGGCGCGTCGAGGCCGATCGGATCGTGCTAGCTGTAGGTCCCAAGAGCGTTGTTCCATCCGGCCCTCCTTGGAGGCTGGAGCTGCCAAGCAACCAGCTCCAAGGAGGAGATCCGGATGAGGCTGCACCGTAACGCTCGGACCTGTCCGCATAGCCGTCGTTTGGCGGT
>DASRHI010000042.1:0-8750 GCA_035650615.1 Gaiellaceae bacterium
CGTCGAGCATGACCTTGTTGATCACCTGGGAGACGAGCTTCGACCCGTACACGGGGTCGGCCTCGGGCTCGCGGTGCTGGATCTCGGCGCGGCGCGGCATGGAACGACCTTCCTACCCCTTCTTCGCGCCGTACTTGCTGCGTGCCTGCTTGCGGTCGGCGACGCCCGAGGCGTCGAGGGCGGCGCGGATGACCTTGTAGCGGTAGCCCGGCAGGTCCTTGACGCGGCCGCCGCGGACGAGCACGACCGAGTGCTCCTGGAGGTTGTGCCCTTCACCGGGGATGTAGGTGCCGACCTCGATCCCGTTCGTGAGCCGGACGCGCGCGATCTTCCGCAGCGCGGAGTTCGGCTTCTTGGGCGTCATCGTGGACACGCGCGTGCAGACGCCGCGGCGCTGCGGGGCGCCCTGCAGGGCGGGCGTCTTCGTCTTCTCGCGCTTGGACGTGCGGCCCTTGCGGATGAGCTGGTTGACGGTCGGCATGAGTCCTTTGCTGACGAAACGGTCGCAGACAGACGAAAGCTCGGCCGGACACTCGGCCCAGCCGAACCAGGTGGGCATGGTAGCAGAGGCCCGCGGGCAGTCAACCGCCCCAGCCCTCCTACCAAGCCGATTCCAGCCCCGCGGGGGTTGCGACGGCCGCTTCCGGGGCCACACTTAGGGCGTGGTCGAGGTGCTCGTCCCAGCGGCGCTCGCCGTCGCCCTCGCCGCCGCCGTCGCGTTCCGGGCGCGTGCGGCCGCGGACGCTCGCCTGCGCCGCGCCGTGCTCGAGCTCGCCGACGGGCTCGGGGTCGAGGAGGAGCTCGCGGCCTCGCTCGACCCGGCCGAGGTGAGCAGGCGGGTGCTCGCCGCCGCGGCGGCCCTTCCCGGGGCGGACGCGGCCCTCCTGATCGTCGACGGACGCCCCCAGGCGCTCGGGCTGACGGAGCAGGAGACGGAGCGGGCGGCGCTCGAGACCCCTCCGAACCTGAACCTCCGCTCGATCGAGGTCGTCTACCGCTACCGGCTCGACGAGGTCGCCGCGGGGGCCGACCTGCCGCGCGCCGCGCTCGTCGTGCCGCTGCGCGGGGACGACCGCACGGTCGGCTCGCTGAGCGCGATCACGCGGGCGGCGGCGCACGAGTTTCCGCCGGAGTCGAGCGAGGCGCTCGAGGCGCTCGGCCGGCGCGCGGGTCCGGCGCTCGTGAACGCGGTGCGCTTCGCCGAAGCGACGCGGCTCGCGGAGGTCGACTCGCTCACCGGCCTCCAGAACCGGCGGGTGTTCCACGAGCTGCTCGCACGCGAGGTCGCGCGCTCGCGCCGGTACGGCAGGCGCCTCTCGCTGATCGTGCTCGACCTCGACGACTTCAAGCGGATCAACGACCGGATCGGGCACCTCGCCGGCGACGCGGTGCTGGCGGAGGTCGCGCGCCGCCTGCGAAGCGTCGTCCGCACGACCGACATCGCCTGCCGCGTCGGCGGCGACGAGTTCGCGGTCATCCTCCCGGAGTCGACCCGCGGCGACGCCGATCACCTCGCGGCGCGGATCGAGCGCGCCGTCTCGGCCGAGCCGATCGCGAAGTCCGGGACGCTGACGGTCTCCGCCGGCGTCGCGGAGCTCTCGCCCGACGACACGCCGTCCGACCTGTTCGAGCGCGCCGACGAGGACCTCTACCGCACCAAGGGGTCGCCGCACACGAGGGCCGCCCGGTAGCGCCGGGCGCCCCGTACACTCGGGGCATGTGCCGGAACATCAGGACGCTCCACAACTTCGAGCCGCCCGCGACGGCCGAGGAGATCCACGCCGCCGCCGTCCAGTACGTCCGCAAGGTCAGCGGGATGCAGAAGCCGTCGGCGGCGAACGCCGCCGCGTTCGAGCGGGCGATCGAGGAGGTCGCCGGCGCCACCGGACGGCTGCTCGGCGCGCTCGTGACCTCCGCGCCCCCGCGCGACCGCGAGGTCGAGGCGGCGCGCCGGCGGGCGCGCTCCGCGGCCCGCTTCGGGCGCGCGGCGTAGCGGTCGCCGCCGCCGGGCGCCGGCCGGGTCCGGGCCGCCGTTCGCCGGCGGGCGCCCGTCAGCCGGCGGCGGGCGGGAGGTCGTCGGGCAGCGGCACTTCCTGCGGCGGGCGCCCCACGCGCTCGTCCCAGCGCTCGAAGGCCTCGCCGTCGCGGCCGACGTGCTCGCCGGCCGCTCCGATCGCGACGAGGACGCACGGCTCGGCGTCGCGGTTGACGAGCTGCCGCCGGACGGACGCCGGGACGCGCGCGAGCTCGCCCGGCCCGAGCACGTGCTCCTCTCCCTCGACGAGCAGCGTCAGCGTCCCGGCGACGACGAGGTAGACCTCCTCCTGGCGGCCGTGGCGGTGGATCCTCCCCCGCTGCCGAGGTTGCAGGGTGAGCTGGTTCAGCCCGAACGCCTCGACGCCGAGAGCGCGCCGGAGCGAGAGGAAGCGCTCCTCGCTCGCGAGGTCGAGCCGAGCACGTGCGAAGCCGCCGGCGATGGCGTGATCGTGTCACAGGCGGCCGCCCGACGGAGGCGCCGCCGAGCGGCGCGCGGAGCGAAGCCGGGGCGTCGGGCCCGCCGCGCTGCCCGCCGCGCTGCCCTGCCCCGCCGCGCTGCCCTGCCCCGCCGCGCTGCGCGAGACCCGCCGGCGCGGGCGGGGCCGGGTTTCCCCGGCCCCGCCCGACTTCGTGACGGACGCCACGTGCGCAACGATCCGGTGCCTGACCCCGGTTCGTTGCGCGCCCGGCCTACTCGTCGAGCGGGGAGTCGACCTCCGGGACCTCCTCGGCCTCGCCGGCCTCGTGGCTCGAGGTCGTGTCGGAGCCCGGCTCGCCGCCGAAGGAGAGGTCGCCGAGCCCGTCCTGGCCGATCTCCTCGAGCGCCTGCAGGAGCGTCTCGTCCTGCTGGGGCAGGAAGTCGCGCGTGATCGGCTCGGTCGGGCCGATCTCGATCGTCCGGTAGCGCTTGAGGCCGGTCGCCGCCGGGATCAGCTTGCCGATGATCACGTTCTCCTTCAGCCCGAGCAGCCGGTCGACCTTCCCCTCGATCGACGCGTCGGTGAGCACCTTCGTCGTCTCCTGGAAGGACGCCGCCGAGAGGAACGACTCGGTCGCGAGCGACGCCTTCGTGATCCCGAGGATGAGCGGCTCGTAGGTCGCCTGCTCGCCCTTCTCCTTCTTCACGCGGGCGTTCTCCCGCTCGAGCACGACGCGGTCGACGAGCTGGCCGGGCAGCAGGTCGGTGTCGCCGGCGCTCTCGACGCGCACCTTCTTCAGCATCTGCCGCACGATCAGCTCGATGTGCTTGTCGTGGATCTCGACGCCCTGCGACTTGTAGACCTTCTGCACCTCCGAGACGAGGTACAGCTCGGTCGGAGTCGCCCCCTTGAGCGCGAGCAGGTCGGCCGGGTTGCGCGAGCCCTCGTTGATCGCGTCGCCCGGCTCGATCACCTGGCCGTTCCCCACGAGCAGTCGCGTGCGGCGCGGGAGCTGGTACTCGACCGGCTCGCCGAGCTCGCCGTCCTTGCCGAGCTCCGTCGGGACGATCGTCACCTTCGGCCCGCGCTCGGTCTGCTCGATCTCGACGCGGCCTCCGATCTCCGCGAGGGTGGCGGCGCCCTTCGGGTTCCGCGCCTCGAAGATCTCGACGACGCGGGGGAGGCCGTGCGTGATGTCCGCTCCCGCGACGCCGCCCGTGTGGAACGTCCGCATCGTCAGCTGCGTCCCGGGCTCGCCGATCGACTGCGCGGCGATGATCCCGACCGCATCGCCGATCTCGCACATCTCGCCGGTGGCGAGGAAGATCCCGTAGCAGGACTGGCACACGCCGGTCTCGGCGCGGCACTTCAGCACCGACCGCACCGGCAGCTTGGTGTCCGGGCCCAGCTCCCGCTCGAGCTCGTCGAGCAGGTCGACCGTGACGACCTCCCCGGCCTCGGCGAGCGCGGTCTTCCCCGGCTTGCCGCTCGCGAGCGGACGCATCACGTCCTCGGCGACGAGCCGGCCGAGCAGCGACTTGTTCAGGCCGTCGCCCGTGCGGATCGGGAGCTCGATGTGCTCCGGCGTCCCGCAGTCCTCCTCGCGCACGATCACGTCCTGCGAGACGTCGACGAGCCGCCGCGTGAGGTAGCCCGAGTCGGCGGTGCGCAGAGCGGTGTCGGCGAGGCCCTTGCGGGCGCCGTGGGTCGAGATGAAGTACTCGAGCACCGACAGGCCCTCCATGAAGTTGGCCTTGATCGGGCGCTCGATGATCTCGCCCTTCGGGTTCGCCATCAGGCCGCGCATCCCGGCGAGCTGCCGGATCTGCTTGAACGACCCGCGTGCGCCGGAGTTGGCCATCATGAAGACCGGGTTCAGCTCGTTCAGGTTCGCCTGCATCACGTCGGCGACCCTGTCGGTGGCCTCGGTCCAGATGTTCACGATCGTCTCGTGCCGCTCGTCCTCGGTGATGAGACCGCGGTCGTACTGCGCGTGCACCTCCTCGACCCGCCGCTCGTACTCGCCGAGGATTCGCTCCTTGTCCGGCGGGATGACGATGTCGTTCTTCGAGATCGTCACGCCGGCGGTCGTCGCGTAGCGGAACCCGAGCGCCTTGATCGTGTCGAGCACCGGCGCCAGCGTGTGCGCGCCGTAGCGGTCGGAGAGGCTGAGCACGAACCGGTCGGTGTCGGGCTTCGCGAGCGTCTGGTTGATGAAGACGAAGCCCTCGACCCTGCCCTCCTCGTCGCCGACGAGGTCGCGCAGCGCCCGGAACACCGCTGAGTTGAAGAGCACGCGCCCGGGCGTCGTCAGGTACACCTCGCCGCCGAAGCGGAACTCGATCGGGTCCTGCAGGCGGACGCCGCCGCCCTCGATCGCGAGCTCGACCTCGTCGGCCGAGTCGAATCGCTTCGGGTGCGGGTCGAGCTGCGACACCTCCATCCGAGCGAGGTCGTGCTCGGAGTAGGTGAGGAAGTAGATCCCGAGCACCATGTCCTGCGTCGGCGTCGCGAGCGGCCGCCCGGACGCCGGGGAGAGGATGTTGTTCGACGACAGCATCAGGATCCGCGCCTCCGCCTGCGCCTCGGCCGAGAGCGGCAGGTGGACGGCCATCTGGTCGCCGTCGAAGTCGGCGTTGAACGCGTGGCAGACGAGCGGGTGCACCTGAATCGCCTTGCCCTCGACGAGCACCGGCTCGAACGCCTGGATGCCGAGGCGGTGCAGCGTCGGCGCGCGGTTCAGGAGCACCGGGTGCTCCGCGATCACCTCCTCGAGCACGTCCCAGACCTCCGGCGTCATCGAGTCGACGTACTTCTTCGCCGCCTTGATGTTCTGGACGGACTTGCGCTCGACGAGCCTGCTCATGATGAACGGCTTGAAGAGCTCGAGCGCCATCAGCTTCGGCAGGCCGCACTGGTGCAGCCGGAGGTTCGGCCCGGCCACGATCACCGAGCGGCCCGAGTAGTCGACGCGCTTGCCGAGCAGGTTCTGGCGGAACCGGCCCTGCTTGCCCTTGAGCATGTCGGAGAGCGACTTGAGCGGGCGGTTGCCCGGCCCCGTGACGGCGCGGCCGCGGCGGCCGTTGTCGAAGAGCGCGTCGACCGCCTCCTGCAGCATCCGCTTCTCGTTGTTCACGATGATCTCGGGCGCGCCGAGGTCGAGGAGCCGCTTGAGCCGGTTGTTCCGGTTGATCACGCGGCGGTAGAGGTCGTTCAGGTCGCTCGTCGCGAAGCGGCCGCCGTCGAGCTGCACCATCGGGCGCAGCTCCGGCGGGATCACCGGGATCGCCTCGAGGATCATCCACTCCGGCCGGTTCTCGGACTTGATGAAGGCGTTGACGACCTTCAGGCGCTTGATCGCGCGCTGCTGCTTCTGCCCCTTGGACGTCTTGATCGTGTCGCGGAGCGTCGCCGCCTCGAGCTCGAGGTCGAGGTCGCGGAGCAGGTCGCGGATCGACTCCGCCCCCATCCCGCCTCGGAAGTAGACGCCGAATCCGTACGGGGAGCCGAATCTGTCCTTGAGCTCGCGGAAGAGCTGCTCGTCGTTCACGACCAGCTTCGGCTCGAGCTCGCGGAAGAGCTGCCACGTCTGCTCGAGGCGGTTCACGGAGTCGACCGCCCACTCGCGCGTGTCGGCGCGGCGCGACTCGATGTCCATGTACATCTCGCGCACCTTGAGCGCCCACTGCACGAGCGCGTCGAGGTCGTCCTTCTGGATCTTCCCGTCGGTGCGCAGGCACAGGTCGTTCGTCACCTCGCGGATGTCCTGGCCCTCTTCCCACGTGTCGACGACGTCCTTGAGCAGGCCGTTGCCGAGCTCGCGCGCCCGCTCGAGGTTGCGCACGTCGATCGCCTCGACGAAGGGCCGGTCCTCCTCGGTGACCTCCTCGCCGAGCAGGAGCGCGTCCACGATCCGGTGGATGTGCTTCGTGATCGCCCCCTTCTTCGCGCCCTGCGCCTTCGCGAGCTCCTTCTCGAGCGGCGCGACGGCGGCGATGATCTGCTCGGCCGCGGCCGCGACGTGCTCGAGCTCGCGGGGGGTGAGCTTGCGGTCCTCGCGGATGGCCGCGTTGCGGACGAGCTCCCGGATCTTCTTCGAGTCCTCGGTCGTGATCTGGCCGACGAGCTCCTTGAACATGCCGCCGACGAGCTCGCGGGCCGCCTCGAGCGGCGGCAGCCCCTGCTCCTCGGCCCAGCTCGCGAGCCCGCGGGCCCAGAAGTCGTCGTCCTCGTCGAAGCCCTTGTCGGCGCCCTTCGCGAAGTAGGTACGCCGGCGCGCGAGCCGCTGCTCGAGCGCGGCGAGCTGCTCGTCGCGGTCGACGTAGATCCGCTCGTACTCCGCCTTGACCTTGTCCTCGAGGTCGTTCAGGTCCTTCGCGCGCGCCTCGACGTCGACGTGCGTGACGATGGACGCCGCGAAGTACAGGACCTTCTCGAGCTCGCGGGGCGCGATGTCGAGCAGGTAGCCGATCCGGCTCGGGACGCCCTTGAAGAACCAGATGTGCGAGACCGGCGCGGCGAGGTCGATGTGCCCCATGCGCTCGCGGCGCACCTTCTGCCGCGTCACCTCGACGCCGCAGCGCTCGCAGATGATCCCCTTGTACCGGACGCGCTTGTACTTGCCGCAGTAGCACTCCCAGTCCTTCGTCGGACCGAAGATGCGCTCGCAGAAGAGACCGTCGCGCTCCGGCTTGAGCGTCCGGTAGTTGATCGTCTCCGGCTTGGTGACCTCGCCCGAGGACCAGTCGCGGATCTGCTTGCTCGAAGCGAGCCCGATCCGAATCGCGTCGAAATCGTTGATGTCAATCATCTCTCGCCTCCGGCGAGAAACGATGAGAAGCCCTTTGGCTCAATGCGCATCCTTTCCTGCTTTAGCAAACAGAATTTTCTGCCGGGAAAAAACTATTGATTTTCCTCTGGAAAATCAATGTCTTCCAGCGCGCCCACCGGCGCGTCCTCGTCCGCTTCCTCCACGACGTCGACGTCCTCGAGCCCGTCGATGTCCTCGAGCGCCTCGTCGGTCGGGAGCAGCAGCTCGCCGCCCTCGTCGACGCGGTCCTGGCCCTCCTCGACCTCCTGGCCGGTGGGCTGGCGCGCGGCGGCGCGGAGCGAGCCGGGCGAGAGGTCGATGCCGAGCTCCTCCGCCGCGCGAAGGAGCTCGTCGTCCTCCTCGCGCACCTCGACCTCGCCGCCCTCCTCGCTGAGGACGCTCACGTCGAGCGCGAGCGACTGCATCTCCTTCAGCAGCACCTTGAACGACTCGGGGATCGACGGCTCGGCGATGTTCTCGCCCTTGACGATCGCCTCGTACGCCTTCACGCGCCCGACGGTGTCGTCGGACTTGATCGTGAGCATCTCCTGCAGCGTGTAGGCCGCGCCGTACGCCTCGAGCGCCCACACCTCCATCTCGCCGAACCGCTGGCCGCCGAACTGCGCCTTGCCGCCGAGCGGCTGCTGCGTCACGAGCGAGTACGGGCCGGTCGAGCGGGCGTGGATCTTGTCGTCGACCAGGTGGAGCAGCTTGAGGATGTACATGTAGCCGACGGTGACCTTCTGCTCGAAGGGCTCTCCCGTGCGGCCGTTGAAGAGCCGCACCTTGCCGGAGACGCGCTGCCCCGCCGGTGCCTTCGCGTCCACGTCGAGCCGGATCGGCCCGGCGTCGTCGCTCTCGGCCCAGCGGGCGAGCGCGTCGTCGACGTCCTCGACGGTCGCGCCGTCGAAGACCGGCGTCGCCACCGGCGTCGGCGCCGGCGCGTTGATCACACGCTGGGCGGTGCCGTTCATCGGCTCGACCCCGTCGCCGGCGAAGACGCCGTGCGCCGCGGCCCACCCGAGGTGGGTCTCGAGGATCTGGCCGATGTTCATGCGGCTCGGCACGCCGAGCGGGTTCAGGAGGATGTCCACCGAGCGGCCGTCCTCGAGGAACGGCATGTCCTCCTCGGGGACGATCTTCGCGATCACGCCCTTGTTCCCGTGACGGCCGGCGAGCTTGTCGCCCTCGCTGATCTTGCGCTTCTTCGCCACGTAGACCCTGACGAGCTCGTTCACGCCGGGGCTGAGGTCGTCGCCGGCGTCGCGCGAGAACGTCTTCACGTCGATGACGACGCCGCCCTCGCCGTGCGGCACCTTGAGCGAGGTGTCGCGGACCTCGCGCGCCTTCTCCTTGAAGATCGCGCGGATCAGCTTCTCCTCGGCGGTCAGCTCGGTCTCGCCCTTCGGCGTGACCTTGCCGACGAGCAGGTCGCCGGAGCCGACCTCGGCGCCGATGCGGACGATGCCGCGGTCGTCGAGGTT
>DASRHI010000043.1:0-33114 GCA_035650615.1 Gaiellaceae bacterium
GCACGTCGACGTGCTTGCGCTGCCACAGCTCGAGCATGCAGAGGCACCAGAGCCGGTGGCCGTGGTCCGCGCGGCCGGAGACGTGCTCGCGCAGCAGCCGCTCGACCTCGGCGCGGCGGAAGAGGCCCCTGTCCCCGCCGCCGAGCAGGAGGTCGGTCGCAACCGGCCGCAGCTCGGCGCGGAACCAGCGGTCGAGCGGGACCCCGAAGCCCGTCTTGCCGCGGGAGGCGACCTCCGGCGGCAGGTCGGCGGCGAAGGCGCGCCTGAGCGCGCGCTTGCCCGAGGCGAGCGGCGGCGGAAGCCGGAGCCCGAGCTCGACGACGCGGTGGTCGAGGAACGGCGACCGGAGCTCGAGCGACGCGGCCATCGAGGCGAGGTCGGACTTCGGGAGCAGGTCGCCGGGGAGGTACGACTCGATGTCGACGAGCCGCAGGTCGCGCTCGTCGGGGAGGAGGGCCGACGACGCCCGCGCGCGCGCCTCGTCGGTCCACAGCCGCCGCCGCAGCTCGAGCGGGAACACCTCGACGAGCCGCGCGTAGCGCTCCGGGGCCGGCGTCGCGGCGACGTCGAGGAGCCGGCGCGCGCGGAAGAGCGCCGACCGGGGCTCGCGCCGGCCCCACGGCACCGCGAGCGCCGCCCGGGCGAGCGGCGCCGGCACCCGGCCGGCGAGCGCGTGCGCTCGGTAGCGCTCGTAGCCCCCGAAGACCTCGTCGCCGCCGTCGCCGACGAGCGCGACCTTGACGTGGCGCCGCGTCGCCTCGCAGACCTGCAGGAGCGGCAGCGCCGCCTCGTCGCCGAGCGGCTCGTCGAGCACCGCGGCGAGGCGCTCGAGCTCCGGCGCGCCGTCGAGCTCGAGCTCCTCGTGGCGCGTGCCGTACCGCTCCGCGACCGAGCGCGCGTAGCGCCGCTCGTCGTAGCGGACGTCGGGGAAGCCGACCGTGAACGTCCGCACCGGCTCCGCCTGCGCGCCCGCCATCGCGGCGACGACGATCGACGAGTCGATCCCGCCGGAGAGGAGCGCGCCGAGCGGGACGTCCGCGACGAGCCGCCGCCGCACCGCCGCCGTCACCTCCGCGCGCACCCGCTCGACCGCCTCGTCCCCGGCGAGCGGCGGCGCGCCCGCCGCGGCCCGCGCGGCCGACCAGTAGCGCTCGACGCGCATGCGGCCGCCCTCGGCGAGGAGGTACGAGCCGGGCGGCACCTTCTCGACGGCGCGGAGGCCCGAGCGGGGGACGTACTGCAGCGCGAGGTAGGCGTCGAGCTGGGCGAGGTCGAGCTCGCGCGGGAGCGACGGCACGCGCAGGAGCGCCTTCGTCTCGGACGCGAAGGCCAGCGCCCCGCCCGGCAGCCGCGCGTACAGGAGCGGCTTCTTGCCGAGCCGGTCGCGCGCGAGCACGAGCCGCCCGCGCGGGCGGTCCCAGAGCGCGAGCGCGAACATCCCGTCGAGCCGCTCCGCGAAGCCGGGGCCCCACTGCTCGTACGCGTGGGGGAGGAGCGGCGAGTCGCCGGTGCCGCGGATCTCGTGCCCGGCGGCCTCGAGCTCCCGCCGCAGCTCGCGGAAGTTGTAGAGCTCGCCGTTGAAGACCGCGACGATCTCGCCTCGCTCGTCGGCGACGGGCTGGTCTCCCGTCTCGAGGTCGATGACCGAGAGGCGCCGGTAGCCGAGCACGCAGCGCCCGTGGGCCTCGACGAGGCCGTGGTCCGGGCCGCGATGTACCATCGCCGCGTTCATGGCCTCGACCACCCCCGGGTCGGGTGCTTCGTCGCCGAGGAGTCCGCAGATCCCGCACATGCCCGGCACCCAAGGCTACGCGGTCGTGTCGTGCCACGTCGAGCGCCCGCTGGACGACCGCGTCTGGACGCGGTACCGCGACCTCGCCGAGCGGCGGCCGGGCGGCTTCACGATCGCCTCGCTCCTGCGGCCGCCCGGGCGCGGCGAGAGCCGCTCGAAGTTCGTCTCGCGGGCCCGCGAGGCGGCCGGGCTCGGCCCGATCGGCCACCACATCCACTGGACGTCGCCGACGCACGCCCGGCCGACGCGCGGCGACCCGGCGGCGGCGGTGCGAGAGGAGGCGGCCTGGCTGCGGGAGCAGGGCCTCGACGCGCGCTTCTTCTGCGGCGGCGGCTGGTACACGGACGTCGACGTGATGCGCGCCGTCGCCGACCTCGGCTACGTCGACTGCACCGCGACCGCCTGGCGGCCCTCCTACCTGCCGCCCGGCTCGGCCCGCGCCTCGCTCGACCGGCCGGCCTGGATCCGCCTCCACGACGGCCGCCGCGTGCTCGAGCTGCCGACGACGCACTCGCTCGGAGCGGCGGCGCGGGGCCTGCTCCGCCCGCTCCCGCGCGTCGTCCACGTCCACTTCCACGACTACGAGCTGCTCGAAGCGAAGCGGCGGGCGGCGGTGGCCGCGATCCTGCGGGCGCTCGCGCGCCGGCGGACGCCCGTCGAGCTCGGGGACCTCGAGACGGACCGCGAGGTCGCCTGGGACGACGTATGCGCCGGCTGAGCGCGGGCGCGGGCGCCGCGCTCGTGCTCGCGCTCGCCGGCTGCGGAGCGGGCGGCGGCCGCGGCGGGCCCGAGTTGCGCGTCGACCGCGACCCGTTCCGCGTCGAGCTCGTCTCCGGCGGCGGCACGGTCGTCGCGCAGGACGAGGGCGCGCGCCTCCGCTACCAGCTCCGCGCGACCGGCGAGCAGTTCAGGCTCACGAAGGTGCTCTCGTCGCACGGGAGCGTCTACCGGGTGGCGACGAGCGAGCCCGGCCGCACCGCGACGGTGACGGTCACGCGCACGCGCGCCGGCTTCCGCCTCTCGCTCCGCCTCCACCCCGCCGCCGGCGTCGAGCAGGTCTACGACGCCTTCGAGGCGGGGCCGGACGACCACTTCCTCGGCGGCGGCGAGCGCGGCGAGCCGCCCGACCTGCGCGGCCGCGTCCTGCCGGTGAAGGTGAGCGCGACCTGCTCGTACGCGCCGGTGCCGTTCTTCGCGAGCTCCGCCGGCTGGGGGCTCCGGCTCGCGACGCGCAACGTCGCCGCGCTCGCGTTCCCCGGCTCCGCGGGCGGCGGCGGCTGCCGCTTCGGCGACGAGTCGCAGTGCGCCTTCCCGCCCCTCGAGGATCGGGTCGAGGTGTGCGTGCGGGGCGCGCGGCTCGACGAGGACCTCTACGCGGGCGGCTTCGCGCGGGTGCTCGCGGCCTACCGGGCCGACGCCGGCCGGCCGGCGGTGCCGCCGCCCGCGGAGCTCGCGCCGATCAAGTGGCGCGACGTCTACGAGGGCCCCGGGCAGGTGCTCGAGGACGTCGCGCGCCTGCGCGCCGCGCGCGTGCCGTTCGGGTGGATCCTCGTGGACAACCCGTGGGAGACGTGCGTCGGCACGCTCGAGTTCGACCGCCGCCGCTTCCCCGACCCGGCCGGGCTCGTCCGGCGGGTGCACGAGCTCGGGCTGCGCTTCATGCTCTGGATCTCGCCGAGGACGCAGTGCGACGCGGGCTACCCGCGGCGGCAGCTCCTCGGCCCCGTCGAGAACCTCACGCTCGACCTCCGGCAGCCGGCCGTCGTCGCCGAGTACCGGTCGCGGCTGCGCCGGCTCGTCGCGCTCGGCGTCGACGGCGTCAAGGCGGACCGGGGGGACGAGCTCGACCTCGAAGGCCGGAGCGAGTCGCTCCAGAACGAGTACCCGCTCCTCTACGCCAGGGCCGCGCTCGCCGCGCTGCCGCGCGGCGCCGCCGCGATCTTCCGCGCGGCGGCGATGGGCTCGCAGTCGCTCGTACCCGGCCTCTGGGCGGGCGACCAGCCGGGCGCCTGGGTCGGTCTCGAGCGCGCGATCCACGCCGGCCAGAGCGCGGCGATGAGCGGCTTCCCGACCTGGGGCTCCGACGTCGGCGGCTACTCGTCCGAGGGGCTCACCGGCGACCTGTTCGCGCGCTGGGCGCAGCTCGGCGCCGTCTCGCCGGTCTTCGAGGTGGGCGGCATCGGCCCGAACGCGACGCCGTGGACGATGGGGCCGGACGCGATGGCCGCCCTGCGCGCGGCGGCCGTCCTCCACTACGAGCTCTTCCCGTACCTCTACGGCCTGCTCCGCCGGGGCGAGCCGGTGCTGCGCCCGCTCGGCTACGCCTACCCCGGCGACGCGCGCGCGTGGGCGAGCGACCTCGAGCTGCTCGTCGGGCCCGACCTGCTCGCGGCGCCGGTGACCGGGCCGGGGACGACGCCCTCGGTGTACCTGCCGGCGGGGCGGTGGGTCGACCTCCACACCGGCGCCGTCGTGAAGGGGCCGGCGGCGTTCACGCGCGCGACCCCGCTCGACGAGCTGCCGCTCTACGCGCGCGCCGGCGCCGTCGTGCCCTTCAACCTGCGCACCGCCGACTCCTGGTGGGGCGCGGACGAGCTCACGCACCCCGGCCGCGCCGGCTACCTCGTCGCGGGCGGCGCCCGGCTCGACCTGCGCGGGCAGCCGCGCGACGTCCAGCTCTGGGTGCCGGCCGCCGGTCGCCCGGCGCGGGTGACGCTCGGCGGCCGCGACGTCCCCTGGCGCTGGAACGCGGGGCCGCTCCCGGGCGTCGTCGTCCGCGTCCACGGGCCCGCCGTCCGCGGCGAGCTCGTGCTGCACGGCGCCTAGGATGCCCACGTGCAGGTCGAGCAGAGGCCGTCCGAGCGCCCGCCGCCGGAGGACATCCGGGCCGCGCGCCCGTACCTGCTGAGCCGGAGCCCGATCCGCGCGCTCGGCCGGCGCCTCGCGAGCATCGGCGCGCTCGCGGCGATCGACCTCTCCGGGCTCGTGATCGGGGTCTACCTCGCGCTCGTCGTCCGCTCCCTCGTCCGCGACCCCAAGCCGATCCTCTGGAACCTGCTCTGGGACCACGAGACGGACTGGCTCCCCTTCCTGATCCTCATGCTGCTGCTCGTGTTCTCGCGCAACGGGCTCTACGGCCCGCGCGAGCTGCGCGAGGGCGCGGGGCGGATCGTGCCCTCGGTCCTGCTCGTCGCCGCCCTCTCGCTCGCGTTCGCGATCGGCACCGGGCAGCACTTCACCACCTTCGGGCTGTACGTCGTCGCGGCGCTCTTCGTGTCGACGCTGATCAGCCTCTTCCGCTGGAGCTACGAGACCGTGACGGGCACGCTGATGCGCTCGTTCGGCGTCCGCCGCCGCGCGCTCCTCGTCGGCGACCCCGAGCACGTCGACCACCTGCGCGCGACGCTCGGCGCGAGTCGCGGCGGGATCGACTACGACTTCGCCGGCTCGGTGACGCCGGGGCCCGCGCTCGAGCGGGAGCTCGCGCGGCAGCGCCTCGACGAGCTGATCGTCGCCGACGCGGGTCTCGACGAGGAGGAGCTCTTCGAGATCGTCGAAGCCGCGCACCGGCGCGCGGTCAAGGTGCGGGTGGCGCCGCGCACGACGGAGCTCCTGGTCGAGCGGGGGGAGTACGTCCCGGGCCAGGGGGTCCCGCTCTTCGAGCTTCGGCCGCCGATCTTCGCGGGCACCGAGTGGGCGCTCAAGCGCACCTTCGACGTCGCCGTGTCCGCGCTCACGCTCGTCGTCGGGCTGCCGCTCTGGCTCGCGATCGCGGCCCTGGTCAAGCTCGACTCGCACGGGCCCGTCCTCTACGCCGACCGGCGGGTCGGTCTCGGCGAGCGGGAGTTCCGGATGCTCAAGTTCCGCACGATGGTCGAGGGCGCGGCGGGCGAGCAGGCCGCGCTCGAGGCGGCGAACGAGGCCAGCGGGCCGCTCTTCAAGATCCGCGACGACCCGCGCGTCACGCGCGTCGGCCGGGTGCTGCGGCGGTTCTCGCTCGACGAGGTTCCCAACATGCTCAACGTCCTGCGCGGCGAGATGTCGCTCGTCGGGCCGCGTCCGCTCCCGGTCCGCGACTACGCGCGGCTCGAGCCGTGGCACCGGCGGCGCTCGAACGTGCTGCCCGGGATGACGGGCCTCTGGCAGATCGCGGGCCGCAGCACCCTGCCCTTCGACGACCTCGTCCGGCTCGACTTCTACTACCTCGAGAACTGGTCGCTCTGGCTCGACGTGACGATCCTCGTGAAGACGATCCCGGCCGTCGCGTCGCGCCGCGGCGCCTACTGACGGCCGCGCGGGAGCGTGTAGACGGCGAGCGTGCCGACGTCGTGGCGGCGGTAGCCGTAGCGCTCGAGCCGCGGCACGATCGGGATCGACGGCAGGAGCGCCCGGTAGAGGACGAAGGCGTGCCGGCCCTCGCGGACGGCGCGCTCGAACGGCGGGTAGCGGATGAACGCGCCGAGCGCGGGTTGCGCCTGCTCGCCGTCCCACGACACGGCCGTGAAGTCGTTCTTCACGCCGACGATCCGCTCGCGCGTCTCGAACGTGACCTTGTAGGCGACCCAGTAGGTGCTGTAGAAGCGGTCGACCCCGAGCCGCTCGAGCTCGGCCTCGAGCGGGCGCAGGTCGCCCGGCGGGCCGGGCGCCGTGGACGCCCGCGCCGACACCTCGGCGCGGTGGAGGACGGCCACCGAGAGCGCGAGCCCGAGCGCGAGCACGGCGAGCCCGCGGGCGCGCGACGTCGCGAGCTGCGCGGCGAGGAGCGCGAGCACCGGCGTCAGGACGACGAGGTAGCGGGGCTCGCCGGCCTCGATCGTCCACGCCGAGATCGCGTAGAGGAACGGGAAGCCGAGGGCGACCGCGTAGAGCACGGAGGCGTCGCTGCTGCGCGAGCGGACCGCGCCCCGGAGGAAGAGCGCGGCCAGCAGCGCGTAGACGAGGAGCGTGAGCGCGGCGGGGAGGAGGCGCTCCTGCGTCCACGGCTGCCGCAGCCCGGTGATCATCGGCAGGAGCGGGGAGACGAAGATGCGCAGGCGGTGCGCGTAGGTCGACTGCGCGCCGAAGGAGACGTCGAGCGAGGCCCAGTCGTGCCGGACGTTCCAGACGATCCACGGCAGCGCCCCGAGCGCGGCGAGCGGGAGCGCGACCGGGAGCCGCCGCAGCGCGGCCGGGCGTCGCCAGACCGTCCAGAGGACGAGGGGCACGGCAACCGGCACGACCTGCGCCGTCTCCCAGAAGCCGAGCCCGAGCGCGAGGCCGAACGCGCCCGTCCGCACGGCGTCGGGCCGCTCGACGACGCGGAGCGCGAGCAGGACGAGCAGCGCGCAGTAGAAGACGTCGCTCCCGTAGAAGCCGTGCTGGTGCGTGAGCTGGATCAGGTTGTAGCCGGGCCAGACCCAGAAGAGCGCGCCCGCGACGGCCGCTCCCGGCTCGCCGAGCGTGCGGCGCCCGGCCCGCCAGACGAGGAGCGCCGCGACCGCGGAGAGCGCGATCGGCACGCTCCGCAGCGCGAGCCAGCCGCTGCCGAAGAGCCAGAAGAGCGGCGCGGTCAGGAGCGGCTCCTGCGTGCCGCCGTACGCCATGCTCCAGAAGAAGGCGGTGAGCTCGCCGTTCAGGACGTGGCGGGCGATCAGGCCGGCGAGCGCCTCGTCGGCGTCGGTGCCGCCGAGGATCGAGCGGTACTCCCACACCCGGAGCCCGGCGCCGGCGGCGCCCGCGAGCGCGAGGGCCGCCGCCCACGGGGAGACGGCGAGCCGCCGCAGGCCCGCGACGTGCAGCCACTGCGCGACCGCGGTCACCGCTCCCGCGAGTGTAGGCCGCCGTGCGGCCGCCGCCGAGCGGCGCCGTAACGCGCTCCTGCGAGACTAGGGCCGTGCGCGCTCCCCGCCTCCTCTGCGTCGCCTCCGCGGTCGACCTCGACTTCCGCTACGGCTGCACGCCCGCCTGGTGGCAGCTCTGGAAGGGGCTCCACGACGAGGGCGCCGACCTCGTCGTCACGCCCTACCGGGGGCGGCCGGTCGAGACGCCGTGGTGGCGGACGGCGCCGAACCCGGCCTACCGGGAGGGGGAGTCCTACGCCCGCGCCCGCGACCTCGTCGCACGCCTGCGCGGCGACCGCTACCTGCGCCGGGCCGAGGAGAGCCCCGAGGACTCGGTCGCCGACCGGGTCACGCGCGAGGCGATCTGGCACTGGGTCACGCCGCGCTGGCGCCGCCACCTCGAGCAGCTCGTCGAGCGCGAGCGGCCCGACGCGGTCCTCGTGTTCACCGTGCCGATGGCGCACTTCCGCGGCATCCCCACGGCGCTGCGCGAGCGGTTCGGAATCCCGGTCGTCTTCTACGACGGGGACGTGCCGATGAGCCTGCCCGAGTTCGGCGGCATGGACACCGGCTTCAACTACTACCACGGGGCCGACCCGGGCGAGTACGACCTCGTCGTGTCGAACTCGGAGGGCGGGCTCGCGCGGCTGCTCGAGCTCGGCGCGCGCCGCGCGGAGGCGGTCTTCTGGGGCGCCGACCCCGACCTCTTCGCGCCGCAGGAGGTCGAGCCCGAGTGCGACGTCTTCTTCTACGGCTACGGCGACAAGTTCCGGCGCGAGTGGATGGCCGCGCTCGTCGGCGAGCCCTCCCGTGAGCTGCCGGACGTCGACTTCGCGCTCGGCGGCCGCGACTTCCTCGGCGACGTCGGCCGCGCGCGTCTCGTCGGCGACGTGCCGTTCAACGTCTTCCCGCGCGCGATCTCGGCGGCGCGGGTCAACCTCTGCATCACGCGCCGCTCGCACGCGACCGTCCACGCGTCGTCGTCGGCGCGGCCGTTCGAGCTCGCGGCGTGCGGCGCGGCGATCGTCGCGAACCCGTACGAGGGGATCGAGCGCTGGTTCGAGCCGGGCGCCGAGCTCCTCGTCGTGCGGAGCGCCTCCGAGGCGGTCGAGGCCTACCGCGAGCTGCTCGGCGACCCGGGCCGCGCGGCCGAGCTCGGCCGGCGCGCCCGCGAGCGCGTGCTCGACGAGCACACCTACCGGCACCGGGCGCGGCGGCTGCTCGAGCTCGTCGGGCAGGGGGCGGGCGTCGGTGTCCACTGAGGTCGCGAGCACGCCCGCCGCGACGGGAGCGCCGCTCGCCGCGCTCAGGCGCGTCGCGATCGTGCCCGCGTTCAACGAGGAGCGCAACGTCGGGCGCGTGCTCGACGAGCTGCGCGCGCTCGACCCGGGGCTCGACCTCGTCGTCGTGTCCGACGGCTCGGCCGACCGCACCGCCGAGGTCGCGGAGGCGCACGGGGCGCACGTGCTGCGGCTGCCGTTCAACCTCGGGATCGGCGGCGCCGTGCAGACCGGCTTCCGCTACGCGTGGGAGGAGGGCTACGAGCTCGCGGTGCGGCTCGACGGGGACGGCCAGCACGACCCCTCGGAGCTCCGCGCCCTCGTGGCGCCGGTCGTCGCCGGCGAGGCCGACCTCGCCGTCGGCTCGCGCTTCGTCGCCGGCGGCGGCTACCGCTCCTCCGCCGCGCGCCGCGTCGGCATCCGCATCCTCGCGCGGGTCGTGTCCGCGATCGCGCGCCAGCGGCTGACCGACACCACCTCCGGCTTCCAGGCCTGCAACCGCCGCGCGATCGGCGTGTACGCCGCCGACCTGCCGCACGACTACCCGGAGGTGGAGGGGATCGTGCTCGCGATCAGGCGCCGCGTGCGCCTCGTCGAGGTGCCCGTGACGATGCGCGAGCGCGAGCACGGCCGCTCGTCGATCGGCGCGCTCGCCTCGATCTACTACATGATCAAGATCCTGCTCGCCCTCTTCGTCGACCTCTTCCGCCGCGACGTCGCGCCGCTCGCCGACCGATGACCCCGGTTCGCATCTCGATCGCCGCCACCGTCGTCTCGGTGCTCCTGCTCCTCGGCGTGTTCGAGCTGATCCGCTCGCGCCGGCTGCGCGAGCGCTACGCGCTCCTCTGGCTCGCGACCGGCATCGTGCTCGTCGTCCTGTCGGCGTGGCGGGGCGGGCTGAACACGATCGCCGGCTGGTTCGGCGTGCGCGGCTACCCGCCCGCCGTGCTCTTCGCGGTCGGCCTCCTGTTCGTCATCCTCGTGCTCCTGCACTACTCGACGGTGATCTCGCGCCTCTCCGACCAGAACACGATCCTCGCGCAGCGGATCGCGCTGCTCGAGGCGAAGCTCCGCGAGCGCGCTTGAGGCGCGCCGCCGGGCCGTTCGCAGCCGCGGCGTCGCTCTTCGCGCTCTCGCTCGTCCTCCTCTGGCGCGGCCCGGCGGACGGCGACGTGGTCGAGCTGCAGCGCTACGGCGACGCGCTCGTCTCCGGGCAGGTTCCCTACCGCGACTTCGCGCTCGAGTACCCGCCGGGGGCGATTCCGTTCTTCGCCGTGCCGTCGCTCGGCGCGGCGGGCGACTACCTCGCGATCTTCCGGCTCCTGTCGGCGGCGGGCGTCGTGCTCGGGCTCGCGCTGCTCGCGCTCCTGCTCGTCCGGCTCGAGGCGCCGCGCTCGCTCCGCTACGGCGCGCCCGCGCTCGCCGCGCTCGCGCCGGCGCTCCTCGGGGCGTTCGCGCTGCGCCGCTTCGACGCGTGGCCGGCCGCGCTCTGCCTCGGCGTGCTGCTCCTGCTCGCGGCGGGGCGGCCGCTCCCCGCGTTCGCGCTCCTCGCCGTCGCCGCGCTCGTGAAGACCTACCCGGTCGCGCTCCTCCCGGTCGCGCTCCTCGCCGCCGGCCGCCGCGACCGGCTGCGCGGCCTCGCCGTCTTCTGCGCGGCCGGCCTGGCCGTGCTCGTGCCGTTCGCGGCCGTCGCGCACGCCGGCCTCTACAACAGCTACTCGGGCCAGTGGAACCGCCACCTCCAGCTCGAGACCTTCGGCGCCTCGGCCCTGCTCGCCGCGCACCGCGGCGTCCGCCTCGCCTTCGACAGCGGGAGCTGGAGCGTCTTCGGCGGCGGCGCCGGCGCGCTCGCGGGCCTCCAGACCGCGCTCCAGGCCGCGGGCGTGCTCGCCGCCGCCGCGCTCTTCGCGCGCTCGCGCCGGACGCCGCGGGACCTCTGCGCGGCCGCGGCCGCGACGGTCGGCTTCGCGGCGTGCGCGGGCAAGGTGCTCTCGCCGCAGTTCCTGCTCTGGCTCGCCCCGCTCGTCGCGCTCTCCCGCAGCGCCGCCGCCGCCGCGCTGCTCGCCGCGGCGATGCTGCTCACGAACCTCCTCTTCCCGGACCGCTACGACGCGCTGCTCGCGCGCCACGACGCGGAGATCTGGCTGCTCGTCGCCCGCAACGTCCTCCTCGCCGCCCTGCTCGCCGCGCTGCTCGCCGCCCAGGCTAAGGTGGCCCGGCGTGGCTGACGTCCCGGTCTCCCTTCCCCGCGCGCGTGCGGAGCCCGCCCGCGCCCGGGCGGCGGAGCGGTTCCTCTCGCGCGGGCGGCTCGCCGCGCTCGTCCCGGTGGCGCTCTTCGCGCTCACCTTCGACCTCGCGGTCGTGCAGGACGACGGCACGGTCTACTTCGACTTCCTCGCCAGGGTGCTCGGCGACCCGACGCAGGCGCGGGCCGTCGCCTACCAGTTCGGCAGCGCGTTCTGGACGCTCCCCTTCTACCTCGCCTCGAAGCTCGTCGCGCTGCGCGGCGGGTTCGACGGCTACCACTCGGCCGAGGTCGCGACCACGGTCGCCGCGAACGCCGCCCTGCTCGTCTGCCTCTACGCGGGATGGCGCATCCTCCGCGAGCTCGACCTGCCGCGCGGGCCCGCGGTGCTCCTGACGACGCTGTTCGGGACCCCGCTCTTCTACTACGGCGTCCTCCAGCCCTCGTACAAGCACGCCGCCGACGCGCTCTACGCGACGGTGGGCTTCTGGTTCGTGCTCAGGGCGACGCTCCCCGGCGCGCGCCGGCGCGACTACGCCGCGGCCGGCGTCTGCCTCGCGCTCATGCTCGCTACCCGCTACGCGAACGTGGCCCTCTGCGTGCCCGCGCTGGCGGTGCTGACGGCGTTCCGCTTCCGGCGCGCGGCGGCGTGGATCGCGGGCGTCGGCGCCGTCACCTGCGTGCTCGTCTTCGCCCTCCCGATCGTCCGGCACGTCCCCTACGACCAGCCGCCGAACATCTACGCGGCGGGCGACGGGCCCGCGTGGCTCGCTCCGGCCGGCGTCCGGAGCGCGCTCGGGACGTCGTCGATCGTCGACCCCGTCCTGCGCGGGAGCGAGCTCGACCCGGCCGCGCCGCTCAAGATGCTCTTCACGCTCCACCGCGGCCTCTTCGTCTGGACGCCGCTCACGATCCTCGCGACGGCCGGCTTCGTCCTGCTGGCGCGGCGCGACCGGGCGCACCGCCCGTTCCTGCTCTCGCTCGGGCTCGGCGCGCTCGGCCTGCTCGCGATCCACGCCTTCTGGGGCCGTCAGTGGGACGGCGGCGGCTCGTTCTCGCAGCGATTCCTGACCGCGCTCTTCCCCTTCTTCCTCGTCGGGGCCGCCGAGTTCCTCCGGCGCGCGCGCCGGCCCGGCGTCGCGGCCGCGTCGCTCTGCGCGTGCTTCTCGCTCTTCGTCGGGCTCGTGCTCTTCAACGGCTACTACCGCCAGAGCGCCCACGACTCGATCACGCAGGTGCTCGGGCACTTCGGCGGTCTCACCGGCCCGAGGACGAGCCGGTTCCACCGGCCGCCTCCCGCCGACAGCGTCGAGAACCTCGGGCGCGACTTGGGCGACCGGATCAGCGGGCGCTGGGAGCTGTACTGGCGGCTCGTGACGTAGCGGCGCGGCCGCGCGGCACGAGGAACGGGACGCTCGCGGCGAGCACCGTGTAGACCGGCAGGCCCGGGACGAGCGCGACCAGGTACTCGGTCAGGCCCGGGACGCGCGCGAGCGGGAAGACCACGAGCGCGACGAGGCCGGCGCCGAAGAAGGCGGCGGCCGGCGCGGAGCGGCGGGCGAGCCCGACGAGGCCCGCGAGCGGCAGGTACTCGAGCAGCCGCCTGCTCCAGGTGAACTCGCGCACGCTGTCGAGCGTCAGCCCCATGTGGTGCCACCCGAGCGGGACGTCCGGGACGTGCCGCGCGAGCGCGAGCACGAGGAGGCCGGCCCCGGCCGTCGCGGCGGCGGCGGCGAGCGCCGGGAGCCGCCGGCCGGCGGCGGCCGCGAGCACGGGGGCCGCGAGCGCGGGCCACGCGTGCGGCTCGACGAGCGCCGCGCCCGCGGCCGCGGCGCCCGACGCGCCCGCGGCCGCCCACGCCGGCGCGCGCGTGCGCGCGACCGCGAGCCACGCCGAGGCGAGCAGCAGGCAGGCGGCGGCGATCCCCGAGCGGTGGACGAGGCCGAACGCGGCCGGCAGCACGTCGTGGCGGTAGACCGCCCGGTACTCCGTCGGCGGCGTGCCGCCCGCGGTCTGGAAGTACCAGCCGGCGAGGACGAGCGGGGCGAGCGCGAAGAGCGCGCCCGCGAAGAGCGCGGCCGCGCGCCCGGCGACCGCGTGCGCGACCGCGTAGACGAGCGTCACCTGCAGCGCGAGCAGGCAGGCGGCGAGCGCGTCGTCGCCGGCCGAGCGCGGCCAGCCCTGGCCTCTCCCGAGCGCCGCGGCGGCGAGGAGCTGGAGCGCGACGAGCGCCGCCGCGGCGACGGGCGGGGGCGCCGCCCCGAGGCCGTTACGAGCCCACCGCATGGACGGCCTGCTCGCGGTACCACGCGATCGTCCGCTCGAGCCCCTCGCGGAGCGTCGTGCGCGCCCGGAAGCCGAACGCCCGCTCGGCCCTCGACGCGTCGAGGCGGCGGCGGGGCTGGCCGTTCGGCATCGAGCCGTCCCACACGATCGCTCCCTCGAAGCCGGTGAGCGCGGCGATCGTCTCCGCGAGCTCGCGGATCGAGATCTCGGCCCCGGTGCCCACGTTGACCGGCTCCGGGCCGTCGTAGCGCTCGGCCGCGAGCGCGAACGCCTCGGCGGCGTCGCCGACGTAGAGGAACTCGCGCGTGGGCGTGCCGTCGCCCCAGAGCACGACCTCGCCGTCCGCCTCCACCATCTTGCGGATGAGCGCCGGGATCACGTGCGAGGTCTCGAGGTCGAAGTTGTCGCGCGGGCCGTAGAGGTTCGCCGGGAGGAGGTAGGCGGTGCGCAGGCCGTACTGCTCGCGGTAGGCCTGCGCGCCGACGAGGACGGCCTTCTTCGCGACTCCGTAGGGCGCGTTGGTCTCCTCCGGGTAGCCGTTCCAGAGCTCCTCCTCGCGGAAGGGCACCGGCGTGTGCTTCGGGTAGGCGCAGACGGTGCCGGCGACGACGAGCTTGCCGACGCCGTGGAGGCGGCACTGCTCGAGCACGTGCGCGCCCATGAGCAGGTTCGCGTACCAGTAGCGGCCGGGGTTCGCGCGGTTCGCGCCGATCCCGCCGACCTCGGCGGCGAGGTGGAACACGAGCTCCGGCCGGGCGTCGGCGAACAGGCGCGCGGCGTCGTCCCAGGAGGTGAGGTCGTAGTCGGCGCGGCGCGCGACGAAGGGGTCGTGCCCGGCGGCGCGCAGCCGGTCGACGAGGTGCGAGCCGAGGAAGCCGCCGCCCCCGGTGACGAGGACGTTCACCGGGCCAGCCTAGCGGGAGAAGATCACGGCGCCCGGCATCGTCTCCCGGTGCGGGAACTCCGCCGCGAGCCCGCGCATCAGCGCCGGCCGCGCGTAGAACGCGCGCCCCGCGACGACGGCGGAGACGCGCTCGGCGTCGCGCAGCACCTGGGCGTCGGTGAGCGAGCCGGTGTCGAAGCGCAGGCTCGCCGTGTCGACGTAGCGGCCCGGCACGCGGCGGTGGGCGAGGAACGCGACGATCGGCTGGTCGCTGATCACCGGCTTCCCCGGCGGGGCGAGCTGCGCGAGCCGCGCCGCGGCGGCGACGAGCGCGGGGTCCTCGGGACGGCGGTCGAGCCGCACCCGGTGGAGCTGCTGCACGAACCCGGCCGCGAGCACGAGCGCGAGCGCGGCGAGCGCGGGCGGCAAGAGCCGCTCGGGCAGCCGGCGGGCGCCGAGCCCGAGCGACACGCCCGCGGGGAGCGCGAACGCGTACGGCAGCACGAGCAGGTGGTTGTCGCGGAGCGGCTGGTAGCGCAGGACGAAGACGCTCGCGCAGAGCGCCCAGAGCCAGAGCGGCCACACGCGCCGCCAGGCGAGCGGGAGCAGCAGCAACGCCGCGACCGTGAGCCACGTGAACGGCGTCGAGAGCGCGAAGAAGCCGCCGAACTCGTGGCGGCCGATCAGGCCCGTGATCCGCCTCGAGTCGAGGTGGTAGGTGACCGCTCCCGCCCAGATGTCCGCGAGGTCCTTCGCGTAGACGACCGCGAAGAGGGCGAGCACCACGAGCGCCCCGCCCGTCGCCTCGAGCAGCGCGCGGGCACGCTCGCGCCCGACGGCGAGGAGCGCCGCCAGCGCCGGCAGGGCCGTCAGCGCGTCCACCTTGACGAGGACGGCCGCCGCGAAGGCGGCGCCCGCGAGCAGCGGCACCCGGGCCGCGAGGAGCCAGAGCGCCGCCGCGGCGAGCACCGCCGCCGCGGCGTCGGCGTAGACGCGCCCGCCGAAGCTCGGCAGCTTCGGCGCGACCGCGAGCATGCCGGCGCAGGCGAGCCCGCCGAGGGGGCCCGCCAGCCGCCGGCCGAGCAGGAAGGCGAAGAGGACGCCGAGCGCGTCCACGGCGACGACGCCCGCGCGCACGCCGGCGACCGAGACGCCGCAGACGGCCCCGATCGCCTGCAGCAGCACGTAGAAGCCGGGCCCCTGCGAGGTGAAGACGTCCCGCCCGAGCGCGGCGCCGTGGCGCAGGTCGTCGAGGCTGAGCAGGTAGACGCCCTCGTCGAAGGTCGTCGCCGAGTGCAGGAGGCGCGTGAGCAGGACGACGTGCGCCGCCACGATCGCCGCGAGGGCCGCGAGCTCCGCCGCGACGAGCTCGCGCCCGGTGAGCCTCACGCGCGCGCGGTGCCGGCGGTGTTCCCCGTGAGCCAGTCGACGCGTCCGATCCAGCGGTCGCGGTTCGCCGCGTACCAGGCGATCGTGCGCCGTAGTCCCTCCTCCCACGAGACGCGCGGGCGCCACCCGGTCTCCTCGTGCAGCTTGTCGTAGCCGACGCGCAGCGCCATCACCTCGCTCGCGCCCGGCCGGAAGCGCGCCGGCGTCGACACGAGCTCGCGCCCCGCCGGCCAGAAGCCGCCCTCCTCGCCGATCCGCAGGATCAGCGCGGCCCAGTCAGCCATCGAGACGTTCTCGCCCTGGCCGTACACGTAGACGTCGCCGGGGATCCCGTGCGCGGTCACGGTCAGGTGGCCGCGCACCCCGTCGGTGCAGAAGCAGAAGTCGCGCAGCGGCTCCAGCTGGCCGAGCTCGACCTGCTCGCGCTCGAGCGCCTGCGTGATGATCGTGCCGGTGACGTAGCGCGGGTTCTGCCGCGGCCCGTAGTTGTTGAACATGCGCGTCACGACGCCGGGGACGCCGTACGCGTCGTGGTAGTTCATCGTCAGGAAGTCCGCCGCGACCTTGCTCGTCGCGTAGATCGACTTCGGGTTGATCGGAGAGCGCTCGTGCAGGATCAGCCCGCCGACGGCGTCGTAGTCGTGGTGGTGCGCGACGGCCTCGCGGACGTTGCCGTACTCCTCGGAGGTGCCGGCGGTGTCGAACTTCTCGAGCTCGACCCCGTGGTCGACGACCGACTGGAGCAGGTTGAGCGTCCCCAGCACGTTCGCCGCCACCGTCTCGTACGGGCGGTGCCACGACTCGCCCACGTGCGCCTGCGCGCCGAGGTGGAAGACGTAGGGCTTGTCGGCGCACCGCTTGAGGTCGCGCACCACGTAGTCGACGGAGGTCTTGTCGGTGAGGTCGGCGAAGACGACGTCGCGGAGGCGCGGACGCAGCGGCCCGATGTTGTTGAGCGCGCCCGACGAGGTCGCGCGCACGAACGCGATCACCTCGGCGCCGAGGTGCACGAGCGCGTCGGTCAGGTGCGAGCCCATGAACCCGTCGGCGCCGGTGACGACGCAGGTGCGGCCCTCGTAGACGTCCGCGAAGTCGCGGCGGAGCTCGTCCAGCTCGTCGTCCGACCAGATGACGCTATCGTCGCGCGGCATTGACGCAGGGTAGTCCACGGACCCGCCGGAGCGCCGTCCGGAGCGGCGCGCTGACCGCGCTCTCGACGGCCGCGGTGAGCGGCTCCGCGGCGGTCGCCGGCGCGATCCTCTCGCGGAGGTTCGGCCACGGCGTCGAGACCGACGGCTTCTTCGCCGCCTACGCCGTCTACGTCGCGCTCGTGCTGGTCGCGAACGCGCTTCGGGTCGTCGTGCTGCCGTCGTTCGCGCGCGCCCGCGCGCGGGCGCGGCTCGGGCGCGAGGTGAGCGGCTGGGCGCTCGCGCTCGCGCTGCCGCTCGCCCCCGCCGTCGCCGTCTCGCTCGCGGCCCCGGACGCGCTCGCCGCGGCCCTCACCGGCCGGGCGGAGGCGCGGCACGCCGCGGCGGCGCTCCTCCCCTGGCTCGTCCCGGCCGCGGCCGGGCAGGTCTACGCCGGCGTCGCCGCGAGCGGCCTCGCCGCGCTCGACGACTACGGCACGGCGGCGCTCGGCTTCGGCCTCGGCGCGGTCGCCGGCCTCGCCGCGATCGCGGCGCTCGCCGGCCACGGCGTCGAGGCCTTCGGCTGGGGGCTCGCCCTGAACGGCGGCGTCTCGCTCGCGGTGCCGCTCCTCGTGCTCGTGCGCCGGGGCGGCGTCGGGCGCCCGGCCGCCGGCGCGCCGGGGCGCCTGCGCGAGCTCGCCGAGGGCGTCGCCCTGCCCTTCGCGCTCCAGGGGCTGTACGTGGTCGCCTACCGGTTCGCGAGCGGGCTCGGCGAGGGTCGCCCGACGACGTTCTCCTACGCGTACCTGATCGCGGCGCTGCTCGTGGCGGTGACGGCGACCTCGCTCGCGCTCGTCTCCTCGGTTCCGCTCGCGCGCGGCGAGCTGACGCCCGAGCGCGCGGCGCGCCACGTCGTCGCCGCGTCGTGGCTCTCGCTCGCGGTCGTCGGCGCCGCGGCCGGCGTGTTCGCGCTCGCGGGCGAGCGGGTCGCCCGCTGGGCGCTCGGCGCCGACTACGGGGGCGGGACGGGCGAGCAGCTCGGGCGCCTCGTCGCGTACCTCGGCCCGTGGATGGTCGCGTCGGTGGCGGTGTCGGTCGCCTTCCCGCTCCTCTTCGTGCGCGGGCGCGCGCGCTGGCTCCCGGCGCTCGCGGCCGCCGCGCTCGGCGCGCACGTGCTCGTCGAGTGGGCGGGACGCGGCGCGTTCGGGCTCGCCGGGATCGCGGCCGGGATGGCGGTCACGACCGCCGCCGTCCTCGCCGCGCTGCTCCTCCCGCTCGGCGGCCTCGCCGCCGCGCTGCGCGGGCTCGCGGCGGCCGCAGCCGTCTGCGGCGCGCTCGCGGCGCTCGCGTTCGGCGCCCCGCGCGCGGTGCTGGGCGCCCTGCCGGCGGCGGCGGTCGGGCTCGCGCTCTACGCCGGCGTGCTCGCGGCGTGGCGGCCCGCGGGGCTGCGGAGCGCGTGGAGCTACGCGAGGACGCTGCGGTGAGGCTCGTCGCGGTCGTCCTCAACTGGAACGGCGGCGAGGACACGCCGCGCGCGCTCGCCTCGCTCGAGGGGATCGAGAGGATCTGCGTGGACAACGGCTCGAGCGACGGCTCCGACGCCGAGGTCGAGCGGCGCTTCCCCGCCGTCGAGCTGGTGCGCAACGGCGCCAACCTCGGCTTCGCCGGCGGCTGCAACGCCGGGATCCGGCGGGCGCTCGAGCGCGGCGCCGACTGGGTGCTGCTCCTGAACAGCGACGCCGTGGCCGAGCCGGGTCTCGCCGCCGCGCTCGCGCGCGCGGCCGAGGCGCGCCCCGACGCCGGGCTGCTCGCCTGCAAGGTGCTCGCCGAGGACGGCCGCACGGTGCTGTACGCGGGCGCGTCCTTCCACGCCCGCCTCGGCTACTCGGGGCGGCGGCGCGGCTTCGGCGGCCCCGACCGCTTCCACGAGCTCGCCGACGTCGGGCGCGCCGACGGGGCCGCGATGGCGATCTCGCGCGCGGCGCTCGAGCGGGCGGGCCCGCTCGACGAGGCGCTCTTCGCCTACGTCGAGGACGTCGACCTGTCCCTGCGCCTCCGCCGGGCCGGCTTCGCGGTCGTGCTGGCGCCCGACGCCGCCGTCCGCCACCGCGGCTCGGCCTCGACCGGCGGAAGCGCGTCGACGCACAACCTCTACTACGACACGCGCAACACGATCGTGGTCTGCGAGCGCCACGGGCCGCTCCCGCCGGGGCTGCGGGCGCTGCGCCGCGGCGTCGTCGTCGCCGCGCACCTCGCGCAGGCGGCGTCGCACCCTCGCCGCGGGGCGGCCGCGCGCGCCGTGCTCGAGGGCTGGCGCGACGCCCGCGCGGGCCGGCTCGGTCAGAGGAGCTCGCGGTAGGCCGCCTCGTACGCGGCCGCCGTGCGCTCCCACGTGAACGCCGCCGCGCGCTCGAGCCCGCGCGCGCGGTAGGGCTCCGGGTCGGCGAGCACGGCGCGAACCGCCTCGGCGATCGCCTCCGGCTCGTCCGGCGCGAACGTGCGCGCCGCGCCGGCGGCGACCTCGGCGAGCGGCGGGATGTCGGAGCACGCGACGGGGCAGCCGCACGCCATCGCCTCGGCGACGGGCTGTCCGAAGCCCTCGTAGAGGGACGGGAAGACGAGCGCGGCCGCGCGGCGGTAGAGCGAGACGAGCTCGCCGGGCGGGACCGACCCGCGCACGTCGACGCCGTCGGGCACGGGGCCCGCGTGGCCGCCGCCGGTGAGCACGAGCCGCAGCTCCGGGCGCTCGCGCCGCAGCAGCGCGAACGCCTCGAACAGGCGCGCGTGGTTTTTGTGCGGCCACGGCCGCGCCGGGTAGAGGAGGAAGTCCCCGCGGGCGCCCGCACCGGGCGAGAAGCGGTCGTGGTCGACGCCGTGCGGGATCGCGCGCACGCGCCCGGGGTCGAGGCCGAGCAGCTCGATCGCACGGCCGCGCACGAACTCGCTCGGGCAGAGGACGAGCTCCGCGCCCCGCACGGAGCGGTGCCAGGCGACGGCCCGGAAGGTGCGCTCCGCGCGCGAGAAGAGGCGCGGCAGGTCGAGGTGCTGGAGGTCGTGCAGCGTGACCGCGGCCGGCCCCGGCGCCGCGGGGACCCGGATCGTGAACGGGTAGTGGAGCGCCGCGGCCGCCGCGAGCCGCCGCCGGAGCGGCCCGGGACGCGCCGCGGCCCAGCCCATCGCGAGCAGCCGCTCCGGCAGCGTCCGCGCCCGCCGGTACTCGGGCACGACCTCGGCCGGCAGCCCTCCCGAGGCGTCGGGCGCGGCCACCGGCGGCAGGAAGACGCGGTACTCGAGCGTGCCGACGCGGGCGAGCGCCTCGAGCAGCGCGCGCGTGGCGAACTCGCTGCCGCCGAACACGCCGGGCACGAGCGTGAGGAGGGAGATCCCGACCACGGCGCGACCCTAGCCCGAGCGCCGGCCGTGGGCTCGATACGTAGTTTCCGCGGATGGGCCGGGGCCGTGGGGTGCCGATGCGTCGGGTGTGCTCCCGCGCCTCCGTCACCGCGCGCGCGACGGCCTCGGCGGGGTCGCCGTCTGGAACGCGCTCGGAGTCGCGCTCCTCGCGTGCGGCCTTGCCTTCTCGGCGGCGGCTGCGGTCGTGTGGCGTGCGAACGCGCGCTCGCAGGCCGAGCGCTCGTTCCATACCGAGGCCGCGACGGTCGGCTCGACGGTCACGACGGCTCTGCAGCGCATGGACGACCTCACGGTGGCCGCCGCCACGCTGCTCGAGGCGGATCCCGAGCTCGGAAACCGGGAGCTCGCGACGTGGTATCGCAACATGGGCGGGCGGAGCCGGTATCCAGGCGCCCTGGGGTTCGGCTACGTCGAGCGCGTGCCCGCCGGCGAGCTCGACCGGTTCGCCCGCGCGGTGCGCGCCGATCCGGTCCCCGGGGTCGCCCCGGTCGGCCGGACGCTCGAGATCGTCCCGGACGGGCGCCGCGCGAGCTACTGCCTGATTCGCCTCGCGGTGCCCGGCGCGGTGGCGAGGCTCGTCCCGGGATCCGGGTTCGACCTCTGCGCGGTGGTGCCGGGAGGCGAGGGGCTGCTCACGCCCCGGATCAACGCGGTCGCCGCCTGGATGCCGCAGCTCGGCGACATCCTCGTCGTGTCGGCTCCCGTGCACGCGGCTGCGACCGCGGGGTCGTCCCGGCAGGGACGCGTGCTCGGCTGGATCACGGCCGTGTTCGACGTCCGCTCCGTGCTCGGCGGCGCCGTCGCGGTCGACCGGGCGCTCGAGGTCTCGGTCTGGCGCCAGAACACGCGCGCCGCGACGTCCGCCTCCGCCACGCCCGCCGGGGTGCCGACGGGCCGGCTGACGCGGGTCGCGAAGGTCGGCGGCGCATCCGGGAAGACCTTCCTGAAGACCAGCTTCACCCTCGACGCGGACGGGCGCTGGGTCGTGCGGATCTCGAAACCGCCTCGCTGGGGCTGGCTCTCGCCGGAGGGGCAGGCCGCCGCGGTGCTGGCCGGCGGCGCGATCGTCAGCCTGCTCGTCTTCGTGCTCGTGCAGGTGCTCGCCCGGGGCCGCGCCCGCGCCCTCCGGATGGTGGCCGACAAGACGGGCGAGCTCCGGCGGCTCGCGCTCCACGACCCGCTCACGGGGCTGCCGAACCGCGTGCTCGTCCTCGACCGCGCCGACCGGCTCCTCGCCCGCGCGCGCCGCGGCGGGCGGTCTCCCGCCGCGCTCTTCGTCGACCTCGACGACTTCAAGCTCGTCAACGACACCCACGGCCACCAGGCCGGCGACGAGCTGCTCCGGCGGATCGCCGACCGCCTCGCCGGGACGATCCGCGCCGCCGACACGCTCGGGCGGCTCGGGGGCGACGAGTTCGTCGTCCTCGTCGACGACGGGGACGAGGGCGCCGCCGAGGCGGCGGCCCGGCGCCTGCTCGCCGCGCTCGAGCAGCCGTTCGCGCTCGACGCGGCGGGCGGCGACGACGTCGTGGTCACCGCGAGCATCGGGATCGCCGTCGGCGACCGGCCGAACGGCGAGAGCCTGCTGCGGGACGCCGACGCGGCGCTCTACGCGGCGAAGGGCGCCGGCAAGCGGGGCTACTCGCTCTTCGGGGCGGGAGGCTCCGGGCGCTCCGGCCCGGCGCCGGACGGGCCCGTGTTCCACGCGGGGCCTGGCCTCACGGCGCCGTAACGGGCGCGCCCTACACTTGCCGCATGTCTTCGGAGCGGACGGACGTCGCCGCCCTGTTCGCACGCCTGAAGGAGGAGCTCCGTGCCGTGGGCCCGCGCGAGGCCGGCGTCGCCCCGGCCCAGGTGCGCCTCTCGGTGCGCGACCAGGCGGAGCGCCTCTGGGCGGTGTCGGCCGAGCGGCCGCTCGTCGGGAAGGCCGGGCCGGTCAAGCTCGTCCTGCGGCGGCTGATGCGCTGGTACGTGGAGCCCGCGCTCGCCGACCAGCGCGCCTACAACGACGCCGTCCTCAAGCTGATCGACGACCTCGACGAGCGCGTCTCGCGCCTCGAGCGCGGGTCGTGAGGGTCGCCGTCTGCAGGCCGCAGGTCCCGTTCGTCCACGGAGGGGCCGAGCTGATGGCGGACGAGCTCGTCGCGGCGCTGCGCGCGCGCGGCCACGAGGCGGAGATCGTGAGCGTCCCGTTCAAGTGGTACCCGGGCACGCGCGTGCTCGACCAGGCGTTCCTCTGGCGCCTGCTCGACCTGACGGAGGCCGACGGGCGGCCGATCGACCGCGTGATCGCGACGAAGTTCCCCGCCTACTGCGTCCGCCACCCGAACAAGGTCGTGTGGGTGCTGCACCAGTTCCGGCAGGCCTACGACTACGACCGCACCGAGCTCGGCCAGTTCTCGGAGTCGCCCGAGGACCGCGCGACGATCCGCGCGGTCGAGCGGCTCGACCGCGTCGCCCTCGGCGAGGCGCGGAAGGTGTTCGCGACCTCGCGCAACGTCGCCGACCGGCTCGCGCGCTCGCTCGGGATCGAGGCGGAGGTGCTGCCCCACCCGCCGCAGCGGCTGGCGTTCCGCACCGCCGAGCCCGAGCCGTACGTCCTCTCGGTCAACCGGCTCGACCGCGCGAAGCGGATCGACCTGCTGATCGAGGCGGCCCGGGCCGACCGCTCGCTCCGGGTCGTGATCGCCGGCGAGGGGCCGGACCGGGCGCGGCTCGAGGGGCTCGCCGCAGAGCTCGACGGCCGGGTCGAGTTCGCCGGCCGCGTCGACCACGAGCGCCTCGCCGACCTCTACGCGCGCTGCCTCGCGGTCTTCTACGCGCCCGTGGACGAGGACTTCGGGATGGTCCCCTACGAGGCGTTCCTCTCCGGGAAGCCGGTGCTGACGACCCACGACGCCGGCGGGCCGCTCGAG
The DNA here is from genome assembly GCA_035650615.1 of Gaiellaceae bacterium. Taxonomy (GTDB): domain Bacteria; phylum Actinomycetota; class Thermoleophilia; order Gaiellales; family Gaiellaceae; genus PALSA-600. Next base: position 23,151 of record DASRHI010000043.1, read on the forward strand.
GTCGTGCGCGACCGCGAGACAGGCGTCGTCGTCGCGCCCGAGCCCGCGGCGGTCGCGCAGGCCTGCGCGTACCTGGCCGCGCACGTGGAGGAGGCGAAGGCGTGGGGCCGCGCCGGCAAGGCGGTGGCCGAGCGCGTGACGTGGGAGGCGTGCGTCGACGCGTTGCTGTCGTGAGGCGGGATGAGGGTCGCCTACTACTCGCCGCTGCCGCCGTCGCGCTCGGGGATCGCCGACTACTCGGCGCTGCTCCTGCCCGCGCTGCGCGAGCGCGTGGAGGAGGTCGTCGTCGCCGAGCCGGGGCGGCGCGCGCCCGACGCCGACGTCGCGCTCTACCACGTCGGCAACGACCCCGACGCGCACGGCTGGATCGTCGACGCGCTCCGGCGCCGGCGCGGCGTCGTCGTGCTGCACGAGTTCGTCCTCCACCACCTGATCTCGGGGATCACGCTCGGGCGCCGCGACCCGCGCGCCTACTTCGAGGCGATGGAGCGGGAGCTCGGGATCGTCGGGCGGCTGCTCGCGCTCGGCGTCGCGGACAACCTCCTCCCGCTCCTCTGGGAGACGCAGCCCGAGCGCTTCCCCCTCGCCGGCGCCGTGCTCGACCTGGCGGACGGCGTCGTCGTCCACTCGCGCTACGTCGAGGAGCGCGTGCGCGCGGCCGGCTACGACCGGGCGCTCTGGCGGATCCCGCACCCGGCGTGGCCGGAGGCGCCGGTCGAGCCCGCGCCCGTCACGGGGGACCCGCTCGTCGGCTGCTTCGGCTACCTGAACGCGAACAAGCGCATCCCGCAGCTCCTCGAGGCCTTCGCGCTCCTGCTCCGGCGCCGGCCGGGCGCGCGCCTCCTGCTCGTCGGCGGGACCGGCGAGCGCTTCGACCTCCGCCGCCGGCTCGAGCGGCTCGGCCTCGCGGGCGGGCAGGAGATCGTCCACGAGGACTACGTGCCCGAGGAGCGGCTCTGGTCGCTGATGGCGGCATGCGACGTGCTCGTGAACCTGCGCTCCCCGACGATGGGCGAGACCTCGGGCTCCGTGATCCGCGGCCTCCAGCTCGGCAAGCCGATGCTCGTCTCCGACGTCGGCTGGTTCGCCGAGCTCCCGGACGGCGTCGCGCTCAGGGTTCCGGTCGACGAGCACGAGGTGCCGACGATCGCCGCCGCGCTCGAGCTCGCGGCCGACCGCGCCGCCGAGCTCGGGGAGGCGGCGCGCGAGTACGTCCGGCGCGAGCACGACCTCGGCCGCGCCGCCGACGCCTACGCCGCCGCGCTCGAGGAGGCGGCCGGCGGCGAGGCCGTCGCCGACGCGGTGCTCTGGCGGATCGCCGAGGCGGCGGCGGAGGTCGGCGTCGAGGACGCCGGCGCGCTCGCCCGCGAGGCCCGCCGCGCGGGGATCCTGTGACCCGGCCGGGCCACGGCCGGCGGCCGGACGCGGCGGTCGCGGCCGCCGCGGCGGCGCGGGCGCGGGCGGTCGCGATCCCGGCATGGGTCTGGCTCGCCGGCATCGTCGCCGCGTCGGTCGTCGTCCGCGCCGCGCTCGCCCATCGCATCGTCGCGCCGTGGATCATGGTCGACGAGCTCGTCTACTCCGAGCTCGCGAAGTCGTTCGCGGCGAGCGGCGACTTCCTCGTGCGCGGCGTCCCGAGCCACGGCTACGGCTTCGTCTACCCCGTCCTGCTCTCGCCCGCCTGGCGCGCGTACTCCTCCGTCCCCGACGCGTACGCGGCCGCGAAGGTCGTGAACAGCGTGGTGATGTCGCTCGCGGCGGTCCCGGCGTACTTCCTCGCGCGCCGGCTGGTCTCCCGGCGCCTCGCCCTCGCCGTCGCGGCGCTCACCGTGCTCGTGCCCTCGATGCTCTACACCGGCACGCTGATGACGGAGAACGCGTTCTACCCGCTCTTCCTCACGTGCGTGCTCGCTCTCGTCGCGATGCTGGAGCGGCCGACGGCCGGGCGGCAGGTGCTCGTGCTCGCGCTCTGCGCGCTCGCGTACGCGACGAGGCAGCAGGCGGTCGCCCTCTTCCCCGCGGCCGTCTGCGCGCCGCTCCTGCACGCGCCGCGCAGGCTGCGGCAGTACCTGCCGCTGTACGCGATCGTCGGGGCCGGGATCGCGGCCGCCCTGCTCGCGACCGCCGCGCGCGGCCGCTCGCCGCTCGAGCTGCTCGGCGCCTACCGGGCCGCGACCTCGAGCTCCTACAGCGTGGGCGGCGTGCTCCGTTTCCTCGTCTACCACCTCGGCGAGCTCGACCTCTACCTCGGCGTCCTGCCGTTCGCGGCCCTGCTCGCGCTGTGGCTCGCGCCGGGCGCGGCCCGCGCCTTCGCCGCGGCGACGTTCCCGGTCTTCGCCTTCCTCGTGGTCGAGGTGGCCGCGTTCGCCTCCCAGCCCTCGGTCGACAAGATCGAGGAGCGGAACCTCTTCTACCTCGCGCCCGTCGCCCTCACCGCGCTCGTCGCGCTGCCGCGGCCGCGCCGGGCGGCGCTCGCCGCCGGCGCGGCCGCCGGCGTCCTGCCGGTGTTCGTCGACTACCCGCGCTTCATCGACACGAAGGCGGTCGCCGACACGTTCGCGCTGCTGCCCTGGTGGTGGGTGCAGGACCACTGGATCCACCTCGACGAGGTGCGCTGGGCGGCGCTCGGCGTCTCGCTTTCCGCCGCCGCGCTCTTCGCGCTCGTCCCGCGCCGCTCCGCCCTCGTCCTGCCAGCGCTCGTCGGCGCGTACTTCGTGCTCACGACGCTCGTCGTCGAGAACGGCCGCCACGGCATCCACCAGGCGTCGCTCGGCAAGCTCTGGGCGGGGATCCGCGTCCCGCACCCCGACTGGATCGACCGGGCGGTCGGCGCGGACGCCTCCGTGGCGATCCTCCGCACCTCCTCGACGACCGACGAGACCGTGTGGGAGAACGAGTTCTTCAACCGCAGCGTCCGCACCGTCTACTTCGCCCGCGTCGACCGGGTGCCCGACCCGCTCCCCGAGCGCGAGCTCGCCGCGGGCGCCCGCGTCCGCTACGTGCTCGCCGAGGACGCCGCCGGCACCCCGGTCGCGCGCGACCCGGGGATCGGCGTGACCCTCTACCGCGTCGACGGGCCGCTCGTGATCCCGACGCGCGTCCGCGGCGTCTACGCCGACACCTGGTCGGGACGGCGCGTCGCCTACGAGCGCCGCCCGTGCGGCGGCGGCACGCTCACGGTCACCCTGGGCAGCGACCCGTCGCTCTTCGCGAGGCCGCAGGTGGTGACGGCCACCCAGGCCGGCCGCGTCGCCGGGCGCGTCGCGGTCCCCCCCGCGGGCCGCGCGACGCTCGTCGTCCCGCTCGAGCCGAGGTCCGGGGCGTGCTCCGTCCGCTTCGGCGTCGCGCGCACGAAGGTCCCCGGCCACGGCGACACCCGCCGCCTCGGCGCGCACTTCCTGTCCTTCTCCTACTCGCCGTGAGGATCGCCTTCGACGTGTCGCCGCTCTCGCACGAGCGCACCGGCGTCAACAACTACATCCGCGGCTCGCTCGCCGGCCTCGCGGAGGCGGCGGGGCGCGACGGCGACGAGGTGGTCGCGTTCGCGCCGACCTCCCCCGAGGGCCGTCGCGTCATCCCGGAGGCGCTCGCCGGGATCCCGGTCGAGCTGCGCCTGAAGACGCTTCCGGGCGCCCACGCCTGGCGCACGGCGTGGTCGCGGCTCGGCCGGCCGCCCGCGGAGCGCTGGCTCGGCGCCTTCGACGTCCTCCACTTCAGCGACTGGATGTACCCGCCGCAGCGCGGCGGCCTGCGGGCGACGACGATCCACGACCTCGTGCCGCTCCGCTTCCCGCAGTGGGTGACGGGCCGGACGCGCTCGATGCACACGCGCAAGTACGCGAACGCGGCGCGCACCTGCGACGTGATCTTCGCCAACTCGGCGTTCACGGCCGCGGACGTCGCCGCGACGCTCGGCTTCCCGCGCGAGCGCGTCGTCGTCGCCCACCCCGGGATCGGGCCGGAGTTCCGCCCCGACGGCGAGGCGGCCGACCTCGGCCGGCCGTACCTGCTGACGGTGGCGACGCTCGAGCCGCGCAAGAACCTCGGCGCGCTCCTCGACGCGTTCGCGCTCCTCCCCGGCGAGCTCGCCCTCGCGGTCGTCGGCAGCCGGGGGTGGGGAGAGCAGCCGCGGCTCGACCGGCCGGGCGTGCTCCGGCTCGGCCGCGTGCCCGACGAGGAGCTCGCTCGCCTCTACCGCGGCGCCGCCGCGGTCGTCTACCCCTCCCTCTTCGAGGGCTTCGGGATGCCGGTCACCGAGGCGATGGCCTCCGGCGCCCCGGTGGTGGCGTCGTCGCACCCGTCGCTCGACGAGGCCTGCGGCGAGGCGGCCGTCCGCGCCGACCCCGAGAGCCCCGAGTCGATCGCCGCGGCGATCCGCGAGGCGCTCGAGCGGCGCGCCGAGCTCGTGGCGAAGGGGCTCGAGCACGCGGCGCGCTTCTCGTGGGCGCGGACGGGCGAGCTCTTCCTCGAGGGGTACCGGCGATTCTCGTAGGGATCGACACGACGCCGCTCCACCAGACGCGGGCCGGCACCGCCCGTTACCTGCGCGGGCTGCTCGAGCACCTCGACGTCCCCGTGCGCCGCCTCTCCTTCCCCGCGACCTCGCGGCTGCGGAGCGCGGTCGCCGACGCGCTCTGGTACCCGCGCCTCCCGGCCGGCGACGTCGACCTCCTCCACTGCCCGAGCTTCCGCGGCCCGTTCGCGCCGCGCGTCCCGCTGGTCGTGACCGTGCACGACCTCGCGGTGCTGCGGGAGCCCGCGTGGTTCAACCGCTGGACGCGCGCGTACAGCCGTCTCGCCGTGCCCCGCGTCGTGCGCGCCGCCTCGCGGGTCATCGCCGTCTCCGAGTTCACGAAGCGCGAGCTCGTCGACCTGCTCGGCGTGCCGGAGGCGAAGATCCGGGTCGTGCCGAACGCCGTCGCCGAGGTCTTCACGCCCGAGGGGCCGAAGGAGGAGGGCGACTACGTGCTCGCCGTCGGGACGCTCGAGCCGCGCAAGAACCTCGCGCGGATCGCGGCCGCGGTCGACGGAGAGCTCCGCGTCGTGGGCGCGCGCGGCTGGGGCGGCGTCCGGGCGCCGCGCGACGTCACCTGGCTCGGCGAGGTCGGCGACGCCGAGCTCGCCCGGCTCTACCGCGGCGCGCGCTGCCTCGTCTACGCCTCGCTCTACGAGGGGTTCGGGCTGCCGGTCGCCGAGGCCCTCGCGTGCGGCTGCGCCGTCGTGACGAGCGCCGGGAGCGCGATGGCGGAGGTGGCGGGAGACGACGCGACCTACGTCGACCCGCACGACGTCGAGTCGATCCGCGCCGGGATCGCCCGCGCGGCGCCGCCGGCTCCGCGCCGGGTGGCGTCGTGGGCCGACGTCGCGCGCGCGACGCGCGCCGTCTACGAGGAGCTCGCGTGATCGTGCTCGACGCCGACGTGCTCGGGCGCGCGCGCACCGGCGACGAGACGTACGTGGCGAACCTGCTGCGCGAGCTGCCCCGTGCGGCGCCGGACCTCCGCTTCGCCGCCGTCACGCGCCGCCCCGACCTCGTCCCGGAGGGCGTCGAGCCGGTGCGGCTCGAGACCCCGCTCCAGGAGCTGCGGATGGCCTGGACGCTGCCCCGGCTCCTGCGCCGGCTCCGGCCGAGCCTCGCGCACTTCCAGCACGCGCTCCCGCTCGGCTTCCGCGGCCGGTCGGTCGTGACGCTCCACGACCTCTCCTTCGAGACCGACCCCGCGGCGATGGGACTGCTCGACCGGCTCACCTTCCGCGCGGTCGTGCCGCGGGCGGCGCGCCGGGCGGACCACGTGCTGGTGGTGTCGGAGCGCACGCGGGCCGACGTCGAGCGGCTCTACGGCGTCCCGCGCGCGCGGATCACCGTGACCCCGAACGGCGTCGACCCCGCCTTCACGCCGGCCGCGGGCGGGAGGGGGGGCTCCTACCTCCTCTTCGTCGGCGCCGTGCAGCGGCGCAAGGACCCGCTCGCCGCGCTCGCGGCCGCGCAGGCGGTCGGCCTGCCGCTCGTCGTCGCGGGGCCCGAGAAGGAGCCGGCGCTCGCCCGCGCGCTGCGCGAGGGCGGGGCCGACGTGCGCGGCTACGTCGCGAAGGAGGAGCTCGCCGAGCTCTACCGCGGGGCCGCCGCGCTCGTGCTCCCGTCGCGCTTCGAGGGGTTCGGCCTGCCGGTCGTGGAGGCGATGGCCTGCGGCACGCCCGTCGTCGCCGCGCCCGAGCCGGCGCTGCGGGAGGTCGCCGCCGGCGCGGCCGTCTTCGCCGACGCGGGCGACCTCGCCGCCGCCGTCCGCCGCGCCCTCGCCGAGCGTGAGCGCCTGTCCGCGGCGGGGCTCGAGCGCGCCCGGGCCTTCTCGTGGGCCGAGACGGCGCGCCTCACCGCCGAGGCCTACCGGAAGGTGCTCGCGGCGTGAGGGTGTCGGCGGTGGTCGTCTCGCACGAGGGCGCGCGCGAGCTCGAGGAGTCGCTGCCGGCGCTCGCGCCGCAGGTGGACGAGCTCGTCGTGATCGCGAACGTGCCGGGCTCGGTCCCCGCGGGGGTCGAGGCGGTCGCGAACGAGCGGCCGCTCGGCTTCGCGGCCAACCTCAACCTCGGCATCGCGCGCACGAGCGGCGAGGCCGTGCTCGCGGTGAACCCGGACGCCGTCCCCGAGCCGGGCGCGGTGGCGGCGCTGCGCGAATTCATGGCCGGGCACGAGCGCTGCGGCGTCGCCGGGCCGCGCATGGTCTACCCCGACGGGCGGCTGCAGCCGTCGCGCCGCCGCTTCCCGACCGTCACGGGCACGCTCGTACGGCGCACGCCCCTGCGCCGGGTCGTCCCGCAGCGCCGGCACTACCACGCCGGGGAGCCCCAGCCGTCCGAGCCGGTCGAGTGCGACTGGATGCTCGGCGGCTTCCTCCTCCTCCGGCGGACGATGCTCGAGGAGCTCGGCGGGTTCGACCCCGGCTTCCGCCTCTACGGCGAGGACATCGACCTCCAGTACCGGGCGATGCGCGCCGGGTGGGAGCGGTGGTACGTGCCGGCCGCGGTCGTGCGGCACGTCCACCAGGCCGTCACCGACCGGCGGCTGCTGACGCGGCGGACGCTGTGGCACTGGGCCGGGATCGCCAGGTTCGTGCGCAAGCACCCCGAGCGGCTGAGGGCGCTGTGAGCTCGATCGAGAAGTTCGACCGGCTGGCCCGCGGCTACGCCGCCCACGACTACGCCGACCCGGCGCGCTACGCCGCCCGGCGGGCGGAGGTCGCGCTCGCGCTCGGGCCCCGCGTGGCGCCCGGAGCCGCCGTGCTCGACCTCGCCTGCGGCGACGCGAACATGGCCGAGCCGTTCCTCGAGCGCGGCTTCCGCTACGCCGGCGTCGACGGCAGCGCCGCGATGGTCGAGGAGGCCCGGCGGCGGCTGGGCGACCGGGCGCCGCTCGCGGTGGCGAGCCTCGACGACTACGTCCCGCCCGCGCCGGTCGAGCTGACGATCTGCCTGCGCGCCTTCTACTACGCGGCCGACCGCCGCGCGTTCTTCCGCCGCGTCGCCGGCTACACGACGACGAAGTTCGTCTTCGACTTCGACCCGCGCGTCTACGACCGCGGCGGGCTCGAGGCCGACCTGCTCGCGAGCGGCTTCGAGCGCCTGTGCTTCAGGCCCTTCTTCCTCCCGCAGCGCGTCGCCGTCCCGGCGCCGCTGCGGGCCGCGCTCGCCGCGCTCGAGCACACGGGCCCGCTCGCGCGCGCCGCCCTGCGCGTGCGCGGGATCTGGTTCTGCGCCGCGCTGCCCGCGGCTACCGCGCCGGGACGAACCTGAAGCCGACCTGCGCGCCGAGGTCGCGCGGGTCGGACGGGCCGGCGTGGAAGGTCGGGGTGACGTAGAGCTCGGCCCGCACAGGCGTCCGGGCGACCGGGATCCGGAACGTCTGGGCGCTTCCGGGCCCGTTGCGGACGACGGTGCGCCGGCGCGCGAAGACGTGCGCGAGCTCCGCCTGCTCGTCCACCACCTTCACCGTCCCGACGAGCAGCCTGACGTGGCCGAGCGGCGCGTCGCCGTTGAAGCCCTCGCGCGAGATCGAGACGACGAGCGTTCCGCGCTGGCCGGTCTTGAAGTAGGTGTAGCTCGACCAGCCGGGCGCCCAGCCGTCGTTGTAGACCTGCTGGAACGAGTCGAGCAGGCGCCACGGGCCGGTGCGCTCGTAGAGCGTGAGCTGGTTCCAGCGGTCGAGCTTCCGCGCCTGGAGGACGACGCCGCTGTCGGCGACGACGAGCGGGACGCCGTCGAGCCCCGAGAGCTTGCCGTCCGCGCGGGTCACGTTCGGGGCGTAGGTCGGGCCGGGGCCGGGAGCGCTGCCGTCGAGGCTGTCCACGTGCTTGATCGAGCGGTTCCAGAACTCCGTCTCCCAGAGGCCGTTCGGGTCGACGATCGCCTGGCCGAGGTAGGTGACCGGACGGCCGCGCGCCGTGCGGTCGATCCAGTCGAGCTGCGCCGGCAGGTGCTCGCGGAAGCGGTTCGCGAAGTCGGTCGAGCCCGCGGTGGCCGAGATCTCGGAGGTCATCATCCACGCCGCCCCGGCCACCGCGGCCGCGGCGGCGACTCCGCGCACGGCACGAAAGCGCAGGACGGCGAGGCTGACGGCGAGCGTCGCGACGAGCGCGAGCCGGAGGTCGGTCACGTCCCAGTAGAAGTGCCGGTTGGCCGCGTTCAGGATCCCGAAGCCTGGCGCCTCGAAGTACGGGTAGAGGAGGTTCGGTGGCTTCGCGAACACGAGGAAGAGGACGAACGCGCTCGCGGCCGCGACGATCCGCCAGTCGATCCGCCGCGCCCCGAGCGCGAGCGCGGTCCCGAGCAGGAGGAGCGGGGAGAGGTAGATCATGTTCCGCTCCTCGGTGAGCGTCGAGAAGATCGTCGACAGGTAGGCGCCCTTGACGCCGGTGTAGAGCGAGATGCAGATCATCGACGCCGCCAGGTAGACGGCGAATGCGCGGTAGGCGGGCTGCCCCCGCCGCTCGGGCAGCCTTAGCGACGCGAAGCCGCCGAGCACCGGCAGGATCCCCATCCCGACCGTCAGCGCGAGGCCGGCCTTGAGCCCGAGGTCGACCATGCGCCCCTTCCAGTACTGCGTCGCCACCTGCCACTCGTGGACGTGCTGGAGGACGACGCGGTTGAAGAGGAGGAGCGCGCCGACGAGCAGGACGAGCGCGCCGAGGGTGTCGCCGCGCGACCAGCCGGCCCGCAGCCGGCGGCCGCTCGGCCCCGTGATCCAGACGGCCGCCCCCGCAATCACGAACGAGGCGGGGACCGTGGCGAACTGGGGCCAGCGCACGAGCGTCGCGACGACGGACGCGGCCGCGGCGATCGCCAGGTCACGCCGCCGGCACGTCGTGAGCGCCCGGACGATCAGCCACGAGCACACCGCGTACCACGGGTACGCGAGCACCTCCGGCACGAGCGAGGTGGCGTACGACATGCCGGGGATGAGGACGGCGAGGAGGGCGACGACGATCGCCGTCCGCCGCGGGACGAGCATGCGCGCGAGCAGGTACGTCGGGACCGCCGCGAGCGTCATCACGACGGCGTTCACGTACTTGATCACGGCGTACGCGGTCGCGGTCGAGTGGATCCACCAGATCGGGGCGATCAGGACCGCGTACAGCGACTTGAAGCCGACCGGGTGCCCGCGCCGCGCGGCGTGGCCGGTCTCGGAGATCGCGCGCGAGATCTGGGTCCACTCGAGCTCGTCGGTGAAGACCCACGGCGTCTTCCGCAGCCACGCCTCGACGCAGTAGAAGGCGAGCAGGAGGACGGCGGCGAGCGCGACCGGGACGGCCGCGAGCGCCCGGTCGAGCCACGTCGTCCCCGCCGGCTTCGCGGCCGCGTCGACCTCGGCCGAGGCGGCGCTCATCCGTCGGCCTCCGGCCGGCCGGTGGGCGGAGGGAGGGGGGTGCGGGGGAACCGGGAGGTTCCCCCGCGATCCCGGAGGAAGGGGGCT
>DASRHI010000044.1:0-164647 GCA_035650615.1 Gaiellaceae bacterium
CACGATCCTCCGGGCCGTCGCGAACGGCACGGTCGCGCCGGTCGCTCCGGACCCCCCGCTCGAGCTCGGCTCGATCGCGAACGCGAGCACGACGAGCGCCGCGGCGGCGCTCAGCGGGATCGCCCAGACGGTGCGTCCGGCGTGGCGGAGGTTGAAGAACAACCGGATCCAGGCGCCGACGGCCATGATCACGACCAGGATCAGCCAGGCCTGGGAGTGCCCGTACGTGAACGGGAAGTGCCCGGCGAGCATCGCGAACAGCACCGGCAGCGTCAGGTAGTTGTTGTGCACCGAGCGCTGCTTTCCGCGCGCGTTGTGCCGCGGGTCCGGCTCCCGCCGCTCGCGCTTCGCGCGTACGAGCTCGCGCTGCGCGGGCATGATCACGAAGAAGACGTTGCCGGCCATCATCGTCCCGATCATCGCGCCGACCTCGACGTACGACGCGCGACCGCTGAAGAGCCGCCCGGCGCCCCACGCCGCGAGCGTCAGGGACGCGAGGACGGCGACGGCCAGCGCGCGGTCGTCGCGGCCGAGGACGCGGCAGAGCCCGTCGTAGACGAGCCACGCGAGCGCGAGCCCGGCGAGCGAGATCGCGATCGCCTCGCCGCCCGTCAGGTCGGCGACCGAGCGGTCGACGAGGAAGGTCGAGGCGTGGAGGTAGTAGACGACGAGGAAGAGCGCGAGCCCGGAGAGCCACGTCGTGTACGCCTCCCACTTGAACCAGTGCAGCGGGTCCGGGAGCGTCGCCGGTGCGACCGCGTACTTGTCGACGCGGTAGAAGCCGCCCCCGTGGATCTCCCACGACTCGCCGCCGATCCCGTCGCGCGGCTCCGCCGGCGCGCGCAGGTGGTCGTCGAGCGCGATGAAGTAGAACGAGGTGCCGATCCACGCGATCGCGGCGATCACGTGCAGCCAGCGGACGAGCAGGTCGGCCCAGCTCCACCAGTATTCGCCGACGGCTAGGAGCGTCGCCATCGGTCCTGCGCGATCGCGACGAGCTCGTCGAGCGCCGTCGCCAGCTCCTCCTCGCGCGTTCGCTCGAGGCGCGCGCGGATGATCGGCACGATCTCGCTCTTCGGCCGGCGGTTGACGAAGACGACGAAGCGGAAGCCGAACTTCTCCTCGTAGGCGCGGTTGAGCTCGGCGAGCCCGGCGGGCGCGTCGTCCGCTCCCTGCTCGGCGGCGGCGCGCGCCGAGAGGCTGCCTGCGCCGATCGCCGGGTGGGCGTCGAGCACCTCCTTCTTCTCCTCGTCGGTGAGGCTCGCCGCGACCTCGCGCGCCCGGCCGAGCGGGTCCTCCAGGCGGGCGAGCCGCTCGACGAAGCGCGTGCGTCCCTCGAACAGCTCCGCCAGCTCGTCGACGGTCAGCTGCCGCGGTAGGTCGCGCACGCGTAGGACGAGAGGAGCAGCGGGACGTGGTAGTGACGGTCTTCGACCAGAGCGAGCGTCAGCTCCACCCGTTCGAAGAAGCTGCCCGAGACGTAGAACGCCAGGCGATACTCGCCGGGTTCGAGCGGCGCCTCGACGAGATTCGCGATCCGGCCGTCGTCGTCTGTCTCCTGCAACGAGATCAGGTCCGATCCCCGGTAGAGACCGACCCGGACGCCTGCGGCCGGCTCCCCGATCTCGGTGTCGAGGATGTGGGTCGAGAGGGTCATGGGACGAGTCTCGCAGCCTGGATGCGGTGCTCGCGCGCGATCTCCTCCTCGTCCGCGTCGACGAGGCGGCCGTCGCGCACGCGCTCCTGACCGCCGACGAAGAGCCGGTCGACGCGGTGCGGCGCCGAGAGGACGAGACCGGCGACGAGGTCGTCGGCGCCGGCGAGCTCGAGGCCGTCCGTGCGCCAGACGGCGAGGTCGGCGCGCTTGCCCGGCTCGAGCGAGCCGATGTCGTCGCGGCCGAGCACGTCGGCGCCGCCGCGCGTCGCGAGCCGCAGCGCCTCCCGCGCGGTCAGCGCCCCGGGCCCGCCGCGGGCGCGCGCGACGAGCAGCGCCTGCTTCACCTCGAGGAAGAGGTCGCTGCGCTCGTTCGACGCGGAGCCGTCGGCGCCGAGGCCGATCCGAGCGCCGGCGTCGAGGAGCGGGCGCACCGGCGCGATCCCGGCACCGAGGCGCAGGTTCGAGGTCGGGCAGTGCGCGACGCCGACGCCGGCGGCCGCGAAGCGGACTGCCTCGGCGTCCGAGACGTGGACGCAGTGCGCACACCAGGCGTCGTCGGCGAGCCAGCCGAGGCGCTCGAGGTACTCGACCGGCGTGCAGCCGTAGAGCTCGCGGCAGTACTGCTCCTCCTCGAGCGTCTCGGCGAGGTGCGTGTGGAGGCGGAGGCCGAGGCGGCGCGCGAGCTCGGCCGACTCCTGCATCAGGCGGGTCGTCACCGAGAACGGCGAGCAGGGCGCGACGGCGATCTGCACGAGGTCGCCGTCCGCGAGTGCCGCGACGCGTTCGGTGTCGGCGAGGATCGCATCCAGGTCCTCGGCGAGCTCGTCCGGCGGCAGGCCGCCGTCGGAGACGCCGAGATCCATCGAGCCGCGCGAGGCGACGAAGCGCAGGCCGAGCTCGCGTGCCGCCGCCAGCTCCGCCTCGAGCAGGCCGGTGACGCCGCGCGGGAAGACGTAGTGGTGGTCGAACGCGGTCGAGCAGCCCGAGAGCGCGAGCTCGGCCAGGCCGGTGCGCGCCGCCGCGTACTGCATCTCGGCGTCGATCCGCGCCCAGATCGGGTAGAGCGCCCGCAGCCAGCCGAAGAGGTCGGCCTGCTGCGCGTGGGCGCGCGTCAGCGTCTGGTAGAGGTGGTGGTGGGTGTTGACGAGCCCGGGCGTCACGACAGCGCCGCGCAGGTCGAGCAAAGATTCACCGTTTTGTCGCGGAGGACGGGTTGCGTCGACCTCCGAATCGGTGCGACGATCCTGGCGGGAAGCGGGTGGCCCGGTCCCCACCCAGGGTGGGGGTGTGGGCGGCGGCGCGGGCGGCGGCGCCGGCGGTCCGGCCGCGCCCGCCGGCGGGTCACCCGGGCCCAGCGCGGCGATGCGCCCGTCCTCGATCCGCAGCCACCCCCGCTCGTGCTCGCTGGCCGCGTCGTCCATGGTGACGAGCCAGGCGTTCGCGAGGATCACGCGACCTCCAGCGGCACGAGCTCGAAGCGGTCGACGTCGATGAGGCCGCGGTCGGTGATCTTCAGCGCCGGGATCACGGAGAGGGCGAGGAACGAGAGGTGCTGGAACGGCGCCTCGACGCTGCAGCCGAGCTCGGCGGCGGCCGCGACGAGCGCGCGGCTGCGGGCGACGACGTCGGCGAGCGGTGCGTCCGAGAGCAGGCCGGCGACCGGCAGCGGCAGCTCGGCCAGCACGCGCGCGCCGTCGGCGACGACGATGCCGCCGCCGATGTTCGCGAGCCGCCGGACGGCGAACGCCATCGCCGCGTCGCTCATCCCGACGACGACGACGTTGTGTGCGTCGTGCGCCACCGTCGAGGCGAGCGCGCCCTGTCTCAGTCCGAACCCGCGCACGAAGCCGAGCCCGAGCCGGCCGGTGCCGAGGTGCCGCTCGACGACCGCGATCTTCGCGAGGTCGCGCGCCGGATCGGCGACCGCCTCGCCGGCGCGGTGGGTCGGCTCCTCGACGACGAGGTCGGTGACGATCTGGCCAGGCACGAGCCCGATCACGCGGGCGCGGCCGCCGCGCCACGGGATCCGGAACAGCTCCGGTCCGAGCGCGCCGACGCGGACCGTGTGCTTCACCCAGTCGGGCACCTCGGCGCGCGGGATCTCGTCGACGGTGCGGCCCGCCTTGAGGACGAGCGTCGGCACGAAGCGCTCGAGGTCGGGGAGCAGGAGCAGGTCGGCCTGGTAGCCCGGCGCGATCGCACCCACGTGCGTCAGCCCGTGCCAGAGGGCCGGGTTGAGCGTCGCGCAGACGAGCGCGTCCTCGGGCGGGATGCCGCCGGCGACGGCGTCGCGGACGATCGAGTTGACGTGGCCGTCGTCGGCGATGTGCTCCGGCTCGCGGTCGTCGGTGCAGAAGGCGATCCGTCCCGGGCCGTACTCCGCGAGCAGCGGCAGGAGCGCGTGGAGGTTGCGCGCGGCGGAGCCCTCGCGGATCAGCAGCCACATCCCGGTGCGGAGGCGCTCGCGCCCCTCCTCGACGGTGTAGGCCTCGTGGTCGGAGCGGATGCCGGCGGCGACGTAGGCGTTCAGGTCGCGGCCGAGGACACCCGGGGCGTGCCCGTCCACGTGCGTCGCCAGCTCGAGCTTCTCAAGCTCGCGCTCGTCGCCGGCGACGACGCCGGGGAAGTTCATCATCTCCGCCAGCCCGATCACGCGGCGACGACGGAGGAGCGCGTCGAGGTCGCCGGTCGTGAGCTCGCGTCGCGGCGACTCGAAGCTCGACGCGGGGACGCACGAAGACGCCATGAACCAGACGTCGAGCGGGAGCCGGCCGCAGACGTCGAGGAGCCAGTGGACGCCGTCGGTGCCGAGGACGTTCGCGATCTCGTGCGGGTCTGCGACGACGGCCGTCGTCCCGAACGGCAACACGAGCCGTGCGAACTCGTCGACCAGGAGCTTCGACGACTCGAGGTGCATGTGCGCGTCGACGAAGCCGGGCACGACGTGGCGGCCCGCCGCGTCGAGCGTCTCGGCGCCCTCGTACTCGCCGAGCCCGGCGACGTAGCCGTCCACGACCGCCACGTCGCACTCGAGCCACTCGCGCGTGAAGACCGAGAGCACGCGCCCGTTCCGGACGACGAGGTCGGCGGCCTCGTCGCCCCGCGCGACCGCGAGCCGCCGGGAGAGCGTGGAGGTCATATTGGGCCGAAACCGTACAGTTCCTCGTGTGGAGGTTCTCTCGCCCCGCACGCTCGACGAGGCGCTCCACCTGAAGGCGGAGCGGCCCGAGGCACTTGCGATCCAGGGCGGGACCGACGTGATGGTCGCCGTCAACTTCGACCGCGTGCGGCCCGCCGCCGTGCTCAACCTGAACGAGGTGGAGGAGCTGCGGGGCTGGCGGCGGGAGGACGGCGCCCTGCGGCTCGGCGCCGGGCTCACGTACACGGAGGCGACGAGCGGGGAGCTCGCGGAGCTGCTTCCCGCGCTCGCGGAGGCGTCGCGCACGGTCGGCTCGCCGCAGATCCGCAACCGCGGCACGGTGGGCGGCAACCTCGGCACCGCCTCGCCCGCCGGCGACGCGCTGCCCCCGCTCGCGATCGAGGGGGCGGAGGTCGAGTGCGCGTCGGTGCGGGGTGTCCGGCGGCTGCCGCTCGTCGAGTTCGTGACGGGGGTGAAGCGCACGGCGCTCGCACCGGACGAGCTGATCGCGGCCGTCTGGGTGACGCCGACACGGGCGCCGCAGACGTTCATGAAGGTCGGTCCGCGGAACGCGATGGTGATCGCGGTCGTGTCGCTCGCGGTGTCGGCCGGCGAGGAGCTGCGGGCGTCGCTCGGCTCGGCGTCGCCGCGGCCGGTGGTCGTGTCGGCGCCGCGCTCGGAGGCGGCGGACTTCCCCGAGCTCGTGGCCGCGGCGGCGTCGCCGATCGACGACGTTCGCGGCACCGCCGCGTACCGGCGTCACGCGCTGCGCGTGCTCGCCCGGCGCGCGCTCGAGAGGACGCTCGCGGCGTGAGGATCGCGCTGCGGGTCAACGGAGTGGAGGCCGAAGCCGACTGCTGGGAGGGGGAGTCGCTCCTCTTCGCGCTGCGGGAGAAGCTCGGCTACCCGGGCTCGAAGAACGCGTGCGAGCAGGGCGAGTGCGGCTCCTGCTCCGTCCTGCTCGACGGGGTGCTCGTGTGCGCCTGCCTCGTGCTCGCGGCGCAGGCGGACGGGCACGAGGTGACGACGGTCGAGGGCCTCGCGTCCGACGGCGAGCTGCACCCGGTGCAGCGGGCGTTCGTCGACGCGGGCGCCGTCCAGTGCGGCTTCTGCACGCCGGGCCTCGTGGTTGCCGCCGCCGACCTCCTCGAGCGCAGCTCCGACCCGAGCGACGACGAGATCCGGGAGGCGCTGTCGGGCAACCTGTGCCGCTGCACCGGCTACGCGAAGATCCTGGACGCGGTGCGGCTGGCCGCGCAGGACCGGTCGGGATGAATCGTCTCGAGGCCGTCACGAAGGACAGCTTGCGTCCGCCGCCCGCCCGCGCCAGGATCACGGCGGGTGGTGGGTGGACCTCCCCACCCTGGGCGGGGAGCGCGTCCGGGGGGGCTGCCGCCCCCTGCGCGGAGGCGGGCGCAGGCGCGCTCCCCGAGGGGGGCGGCGAGGGGCCGGCCGGCGCCGCGTCGACCGCCGCCGAGGTGTCGACCACGGCGGCGCCGCGGAGGCTCGAGGTCGGCCGCATCGGCGAGGCCGTCCCGCGCGCCGACGGCGTCCCGAAGGTGAAGGGCGAGTTCGCCTACTCGAGCGACCTCGTCGCGCCGGGCATGCTCTGGGGCCACACGGTCAGGAGCCCGCACGCGCACGCGCGCATTGTCGAGCTCGACGTCTCGGAGGCGGTCGCGATGCCGGGCGTCCACGCCGTCCTCACGCACGAGGACGTGCCGGGCGCGAAGACGTACGGGCTCGAGATCCCGGACCAGCCGGTGCTCGCGATCGACCGGGTCCGCTACTTCGGCGAGCCCGTCGCGCTCGTTGCGGCCGAGCATCCCGAGCAGGCGCGGCGGGCGGCGGAGAAGGTGCGCGTCCGCTACGAGCCGCTCGAGCCGGTCGTGGACGTGGAGCGCGCGACCGAGGGGCCCGAGCTCCACCCCGAGGGCCACGCGCTCAGGCGCGGGTTCGGCTCGGCCGAGCTGCCGAACGTCGTGCGCCGCATCGTGATCGTCCACGGCGACCCCGAAGCCGAGGGCGACGTGTCCGTCAGCGGCGTCTACGAGACCGGGCTGCAGGACCAGGCCTTCCTCGGCCCCGAGTCGGGCCTCGCCGTCCCGGACGGGGAGGGCGGTGTCGACGTCTACGTCGCGACGCAGTGGCTCCACATCGACCGCGCGCAGATCGCGTCCTGCGTGGGGCTCGAGCCCGAGCGCGTGCGCGTCCACCTGGCCGGCGTCGGCGGCGCGTTCGGCGGCCGCGAGGACGTCTCGATGCAGATCCACGGCGCGCTCCTCGCGCTGCGCACGAACCGGCCGGTGAAGATCGTCTACTCGCGCGAGGAGTCGTTCACGGGGCACGTCCACCGGCATCCGTCCCGGATCTGGGCCGAGCACAGGGCGACCCGGGAGGGGAAGCTCGTCTGCGTCCGGATGCGGGTCCTCCTCGACGGCGGCGCGTACGCCTCGAGCTCCACGGCCGTCTGCTCGAACGCGGCGTCGTTCGCCTGCGGTCCCTACAACGTCCCCAACGCCCGGGTCGAGGCGACCGCGGTCTACACGAACAACCCGCCGTGCGGGGCGATGCGCGGCTTCGGCGCGGTGCAGACGTGCTTCGCCGCGGAGGCGCAGATGGACAGGCTCGCCGCGGCGCTCGGGATCGACCCCGTCGAGCTGCGCCTGCTGAACGCGCTCGCGCCCGGCGACACGCTGCCGACCGGCCAGCGGATCGACGGCTCGCTGCCCGTCGCGGAGGTGATCCGGCGCGCCGCGGCGCTCGAGCCGCCCCCGCCCGAGGAGCTGCCGCGCGACCCGCTCCGCCTGCCGGGCGGCGCCGGCAACACCACGCGCGGCGAGGGCGTGCGCCGCGGCGTCGGCTTCGCGGCCGGCTTCAAGAACCTCTGCTTCTCGGAGGGCTTCGACGACTCGTGCGCCGCCCGCGTCAGGCTGCTCTCCGACGGCTCGGCGGAGGTGCACTGCGCCGCCGCCGAGGTGGGGCAGGGCGTCTCGAACGTGATCCTCCAGGTCGCCCGGACCGAGCTCGGGATCGACGACGTCCGCCTCGCCCCGCACACGACCGCGACCGTCGGCTCCGCCGGCTCCACCTCCGCCTCGCGCCAGACGATGATGGTGTCGGGCGCCGTGCGCGAGGCGTGCCGCGCCGCGCTCGCCGAGCGCGAGGCCCGGGGCGGGGGCGAGGTCGACGTCGAGCGCGTCTACCGGCACGCGCCGACGAGCCCGCTCGACCCCGTGACCGGGCGCGTCACCGGCGAGCGGGCGCACGTCGCCTTCGGCGCCTGCGCGATGAAGGTCGTCGCCGAGGTCGACGTCGAGCTGGGCCTGACCCGCGTCGTCTGGGTCGGCGCCGCCCAGGAGGTCGGCCGCGCGCTCGACCCGCGCGCCGTGGAGGGGCAGGTCGAGGGCGGGATCGCGCAGGGGCTCGGGCTCGCGCTGATGGAGGAGATCCAGACGCGGGACGGGCTGATCGCGAACGCGAGCTTCACCGACTACCTGATCCCCACCGCGCTCGACATGCCGCCGGTCGAGACGGTGCTGATCGAGGACCCGGAGCCCTCGTCGCCGTACGGCGTGAAGGGCGTGGGCGAGCCGCCGGCGGTCGTCTCGACGGCCGCCGCCGTCGCCGCCCTCCGCGCCGCGACCGGGCGCGAGCTGCCGCGGGCGCCCGTGCGCCTCGACGAGCTCGCCGGGCTCTGACGCGGCTACCTGACGCCCTCCTCGGGCGCGGTCGCCGCCGGCGGCTCCTGCCGCACGACGACCGCCACCGCGGCGACGACGAGCGCCGCGCCCACGAGGATCTGCCCGCTCAGCCGCTCGCCGCGGAAGAGGACGCCGAGCAGGATCGCGACGACCGGGTTGACGTACGCGTAGGTCGAGACCGTCGCGAGGGGAGCGTGCGCGAGGAGCCAGGTGTAGGCGGTGTAGCCGACGACCGAGCCCATCGTCACGAGGTAGGCCCAGGAGAGCGCCGAGCCGGCCGAGGGCGAGACGTCGCCGGCGGTCGCGACCGCGAACGGCGCGAGCAGGACGCCGCCCGCGAGCATCTCCCACGCGGTCGCGGCGAACGCGTCGCGCGGCAGGTGGAGACGCGCGCCGGCGACCGTGCCGGCCGACCACATCAGCGCGGAGACGAGGCAGAGCGCGACGCCCGTCGCGGTCGCCCCGCCGGACGGGCGGACGAGCACGGCGACGCCGGCGAACCCGACCGCGATCCCGGCGAGCCGCCGGGGCCGGATCCGCTCGCGGCCCCACAGCCGCAGCAGCACCACGAGGAGCGGCACCGACGCGATCAGGAGCGACGCGAGGCCCGACGGGGTGTCGCGCTCGGCGAGAAACAGCACCGCGTTCGCGCCCGGGAGGAGCGCGCCGATCAGCGTGCACGAGGCGAGCTCCCGGGCCGACACCCGCATCGTGCCGCCGCGCCGGGCGACGATCGCGGCCATGATCGCGCCGGCGGCGAGGAAGCGGGTCGAGACGCCGACGAGCGGCGGGATCGTCTCGACGGAGAACGCGATGAAGAGGTACGTCGAGCCCCAGATGACGTAGACCGCCCAGAGGGCGGTCCACACCTTCGCCCGCCGGCTCACCGAGCAAGCGAGAGCGCGGCGCCGGCGCCGAGCAGCACGATCCCGACTGCCCGCGGCCAGGAGATCGCGATCTGCTCGACGCCGAAGAGGCCGAAGCGGTCGATCACCGCGCCCATCACGAGCTGCCCGGCGATCAGGATCCCGATCGTCGCGGTCGCGCCGATCCGCGGCTGCGCGAACGTGATCGTGAACACGACGACGAGCCCCATCAGCCCGCCGAGCCACATCCACGCGGGCGTCCGGAACGCGTCCGAGAGGCCGCCGGTCCCGGCTCGCACGGCGAGCAGGATCGCGAGCGAGAGCACGAGCTGGACCGCCGTCGCGAACGCGAGCGCCTCGACGATGCCGATCCGGTCCCCGAAGCGTCCCATGACCGCGACCTGCACCGACCCGGCGAGCCCCGCGAAGACGGTCAGCGCGACCGCGGCCGCGGTCACGCGCCGACCGACTCGTCGCTCTCGAAGAGGCTGAACTCGTTGCCCTCCGTGTCCCTGCAGCGCGTGAACCAGCCGACCTGCGGGATCGGCTGCTTGTCCTCAGCCGTCCCGCCGAGCTCCCGGACCTTCGCGATCGAGGCGTCGATGTCGTCGGTGTCGAAGTAGACGATCAGCCCCGGCGTCCCCTGCGAGCGCATCACCGCACCGCCCTGGTCCTCGCCGGTGCGCACCAGGTAGTACTCGAACTCCGGCATCGCCGACTCCCCGAACTCCCAGCCGAAGACGCCGCTCCAGAACGTCCTCGCGCGGCCGGTGTCCTCCGCCGGCAGCTCGAAGTGCACCATCTTCCCCGTCATCTCGTCGGCTCCCTTCGCGTCGTGGAGCGCCTACTCTACGAGCGGCGGCGCAGCGCGGGCGACTCGAGCGCCGGCGGGGTGTAGCCCGCGTCGTGCGGGTTGATCGTGCGCCCGGGCGGGACGATCTCGTCGAGCCGGTCGAGGAGCGCCGCGTCGAGGGTGACGTCGAGCGCCGCGAGCTGGCTCTCGAGCTGCTCCATCGTGCGGGGCCCGATGATCGGCGCGGTCACGGCGGGATGCTGGAGCACGAACGCGAGCGCGAGCTGGATCAGCGTGAGCCCCGCCTCCTCCGCGACGCGCGCCAGCGCCTCGACCGTCTCGAGCTTCCGCTGGTTCTCCGGCAGGGAGAGGTCGAACCGCAGCGGGACCCGCTCGAGGCGCGTGCTCGCCGGCGGCTCGGCGCCCTTGCGGTAGCGGCCGGAGAGCCAGCCGCCCGCCAGCGGGCTCCACGGGATCACCGCGATCCCGTAGCGCTCGCACACGGGCAGCACGTCGGCCTCGATCCCGCGCACGAGCAGCGAGTACGGCGGCTGCTCGCAGACGAAGCGCTCGCGCCCGCGCCGCTCCGCCGTCCACTGCGCCTCGACGAGCTCGTGGGCCGGGAAGGTCGAGCTCCCGAGGTAGCGCACCTTGCCGGCGCGGACGAGGTCCGTGAGCGCGCCCAGGGTCTCGTCGACGTCGGTGCCCGGCTCGGGCCGGTGCACCTGGTAGAGGTCGATCCAGTCGGTGCGCAGCCGGCGCAGGCTCTCGTCGACCGCGCGGACGATCCAGCGGCGGGAGTTGCCGCGCTCGTTCACGTCGTCGCCCATCGCGCCGTGGAACTTCGTCGCGAGCACGACGCGGTCGCGCCTCCCGGCGAGCGCCTTGCCGACGATCTCCTCCGACTCGCCGTGCGAGTAGACGTCGGCGGTGTCGACGAAGTTGATCCCGGCGTCGAGCGCGCGGTGGATGATGCGGATCGAGTCGTCGTGGTCGGCGTTGCCCCAGGCGCCGAACATCATCGTGCCGAGGCAGAGCGAGCTCACCTTGACGCCGGTGCGGCCGAGCGGGCGGTGCTCCACGAGCGCCGAGGTTAGACGACGAGCTCGGCCGGGACGAGCCGGAGCCGCAGCGGCCGTCCCTCGCGCACGACGTCGACCTCGACCTCGGAGCCGATCCGCTCGCTCACGAGCAGGCGCTGGATCTCGTCCACCTGCGCCACCGGCCGGCCGTCCACGGCGACGATCAGATCCTCGGGGCGCAGGCCCGCCGCCGCGGCCGGCGAGCCGGCCACCACCTCGACCACCTCGACGCCCGCCGTGCGGCCGAGCTCGCGCGCGAGCCGCGGCGGGAGCGGGCGCGAGCCGCCGGCGAAGCCGAGGTAGGCGCGGCGGAAGCGGCCGTGGCTCATGAGCGCCGCGACGATCGCGCGGGTCGTGTCGTTCACGGGCACCGCCAGCCCGAGCCCGACGCCCGCGACGGCGGTGTTGATGCCGACCACGCGCGCCGAGCCGTCGGCGAGCGCGCCGCCGGAGTTGCCGGGGTTCAGCGCGGCGTCCGTCTGGATCACGTTGTCGACGACGCGACCGGCGCGCGTCGGCAGCGACCGGCCGAGCGCGGACACGACGCCGGCGGTCACCGACCCCTCGAAGCCGCGCGGGTTCCCGATCGCGACGACGAGCTGGCCCACCCGCAGGGTCGCCGCGTCGCCGAGCTCGGCGGGAACGAGGCTCCGCGCCGACGCCCGCAGCACGGCGAGGTCCGAGAGCGGGTCCGAGCCGACGAGGTCGGCCGGGTACTCGGAGCCGTCGACGAACGAGGCCCGGACGCGCCGCGCGCGCTCCACGACGTGGGCCGACGTGACCACGAAGCCGTCGCTCGAGATGACGACGCCGCTCCCGCTCCCCCGGTCGCTGCGCAGGTGGGCGACCGAGGGCAGGAGCCGCTCGCTCGCCGTGACGATCACGCGCGAGTAGGCGTCGAGCGCGTCGTTCTCGTCGGCCACCAGCCGGAGCCCCATGGCGTTCGAGGGTAGCCGCCGCCGGGGGGCTGCCGCCCGCCGCCGGGGCGCAGTCCGTTCAGGGGTCTAAGGTCAGCGGGTGGCCGAGGTCGAGACGAGGCGCGACGGGGCGGTCCTCACGATCACGCTCAACCGCCCCGAGGTCCTGAACGCGCTGGACGCCGCGGCGCACGCCGGCCTCGCGGCCGCGCTCGAGCGGGCCCGCGATCCCGGGGTCCGCGCCGTCGTGCTCACCGGCGCGGGACGGGGCTTCTGCGTCGGGCAGGACCTCCAGGACCTCGAGCGCGGCTCGCGCGACGTCGCCGAGCTCCTGCGGCGGCACCTGAACCGCCACGCGCTCGCGCTGCGCGCGCTCGAGAAGCCGGTGATCGCCGCGCTCAACGGCCCCGCCGCCGGCGCCGGGCTCTCGCTCGCGCTCGCCTGCGACGTCCGGATCGCGGCCGACGACGCCGTGCTCGTGCCCGGCTTCTCGGGCATCGGGCTCGCGCCCGACACGGGAGGCACCTGGTTCGCGCAGCGCCTGCTCGGGACGGGGCGCGCGTTCGAGTGGCTCGCGACCGGGCGCCGCCTGACCGCGGCCGAGGCGCTCCAGTGGGGGCTCGTGTCCGAGGTCGTCCCCGCCGCCGAGCTCGCCGAGCGGACGCTCGAGGTCGCCGAGCTCTTCGCAGGCCTGGCGACCCGCGCGGTGGCCGGGACGAAGCGGCTGCTCGACGCGGCCGCCGCCGGCGCGACGCTCGCCGAGCAGCTCGAGGCGGAGACGTGGGCGCAGGTCGAGCTCGTCGCCACGCCCGACTTCGCCGAGGGCGTCGCCGCGTTCCTCGCGAAGCGCGAGGCGGCGTTCACCGGCGCGCCGGCCGAGCGCTTCCACCCCGTGCAGCTCGCCGTCCGCGACGACCTCCGGCGCTGGCGGCTCACGGTCGCGCTGCGCTGGGTGCTCGCGCTCCCGCACCTCGTCCTCGCCTCGCTCTGGCTCTACCTCGCGTTCGTCGTCGGCGTCGTCATGTGGCTGCTCACGCTCGTGCGGGGGAGGCCGCCGGCGCCGCTGCACGCGTGGCTCGGCCGCGCGCTCCGCTACTGGACGCACGTGCAGGCCTACACGTGGCTGGTGGCCGACCCGTTCCCCGGGTTCCGGGGGTGGTACGGCACGTACCCGGTCGACCTCGACCTCGCCCCGCCCGAGGCCCAGGCGCGCTGGAAGACGCTCCTCCGCCTCCCGCTCGCGATCCCCGCCTACGTGCTCCTGACCGTGCTCGGCACCGTGCTCGAGGTCGTGGCCGTGCTCGCCTGGTTCGCCGCGGTCGCGCTCGGCCGGGTGCCGAGAGGGATGCGGGACCTGATGGCGTACTGCCTGCGCTACAACGCGCAGACCTACGCGTACCTGCTGCTGCTCACCGACCGCTACCCCACGCTCGCGAGCGGGAGCGGCTTCCACTTCGAGGAGGGATAGCGATGGAGGCCGGCTCCGGCCGTCACCCCGTCGGGCTGATCGTCACGGACGACCTGCGCCGCTCGCGTCTCACCGTCTTCCTCCGGCTCCTGCTCGCGATCCCGCACTTCGTCCTGCTCTACCTCTGGGGGATCGCGGTCGCCGTCTCCGTCCTCTGCTCGTGGCTCGTCGCCCTCTTCGCGGGCCGCGTCCCCGCCGGGCTCCACGACTTCGGCGCCGCCTACCTCCGCTACTCGACACGGGTGAGCGCCTACGTCCTCCTGCTCGCCGACCCCTACCCGCCGTTCTCGAGCGCGGGGAGCTACCCGGTCGACGCGCGCGTCGACCCGGCGGCGCCGCAGAGCCGCCTGTCCGTCCTCTTCCGGCTCCTGCTCGCGATCCCGGCGGGCCTCCTCGTCTACGTCTTCCGCACCGTCAACACGGTCCTCGCGGTCTTCGGCTGGTTCTACGCGCTCGCGCTCGGCAGCATGAACCGCGGGCTGCGCGACGTGAGGGCCTGGATGCTGCGCTACGAGGTGCAGACCTACGCCTACGTGCTGCTGCTCACCGGGCGCTACCCGAGCCTCGGCGGCGCACCCACCGCGTAGCCGGAGGCCGGCCCGCTCCACGCGCTCACAGTCTCCTCACATTCGCGCCCTAGCCTTGCGGGCCGTGAAGGCCCTCGCCGCGGCCGTCGCCGCGCTCGCGCTCTCCGCGTCGCCGGCGCTCGGCGCCTCGCCCAGCCTCGCCCGCGGGAAGGTGCTGTTCGTGGCCGCCTGCGGCTCCTGCCACACGCTCGCGGCCGCAGGCACCCACGGGCGCAAGGGCCCGAACCTCGGGAGCGAGGACAGCTCCTACCGCGAGGTCGTCGACCGGGTCGTGCGCGGCGGCGACGGCATGCCCGCTCTGGGCAAGACGCTCACGCGCCGCCAGATCGCCGACATCGCCGCGTTCGTCGCGCACGCGACCGCCGGCGCGGCGCACGACGACTGAGCTAGTACGGCCTCGGGTACGCGCGGATCGCGTCGAGCCCGCCGCGCAGGAACTCGATCGCCTCGTCGACGACGGCGACCGCCTGTGCGCGCGACGCCGTCCGGGAGCGCGCGCGGAAGCGGTGCTCGTACGTCGCGGTGAACGCCGCGATCACCGCCGCCGTCACGAGCTGGGGGCGGAGGTCGTCGGGGCGCTCGCCGAGGTCGGCCGCGATCGCGCGCGCGATCAGCTCGCCGAGCGCCGCCTGGCGTGCGCGCTGGTGGGCGAGCAGGAGCTCGTCGCCGCGGACGATCTGCCAGCGGATCCGCGCCTGCTCGTCGAAGCGGCTCAGGTTCTCGACCACGAACTCGCGCAGGACGTCGAGCGCCGGCGTCCCCGGCGGGCGGCCGTCGAGCGCCTCGGCGAGGCCCTGCTCGAGCGAGAGGTGGTCGGCGAAGAGGACGTCCTCCTTCGACGGGAAGTAGCTGAACACGGTCCGTTCAGACACCTCCGCGGCCGCCGCGATGTCGGCGACGGTGGTCGCGTGGTAGCCGCGCGCCGAGAAGAGCTCGAGTGCCGCGGCGGCGATCTGCTCGCGCGTGCGCCGCTTCTTCCGCTCGCGCAGCCCGGCCTCGCCCTCGTGCACATCGTCACGTTAACCGAAAGCTTGCAGTAAACGCAACTTTGCATTCTCTGCTAGAAAGAGGGCGAACCCGTTCCCGGCGCACCTGACTGCGCCCGACCCGAAGGAGGAGCTTTGAGCGCAGTCGCGTCTGCCCGCGAGCACACCACCGCCCAGCCCGTGCTCGAGGTCGTGGGGCCGGGCCCCGAGCAGCTCGCCGAGAAGGAGATGTACCGGTGGATGCTCTGGTTCGGGCTGCCCGCGCTCGTCGCCGCGCTCTGCCTGGGAGGGCTGTTCGCGACCGGCGACGGCTGGTTCATCGCGCCCGCGATCTGCGCCGTGATCGCCGACATCACGGTGCTCGTGTGGCTCGCGATGAGCTCCGACACGAACTCCGGCTAGAACCCGCGCCAGCCGCGCCTACGATGGCGCGGTGCCGCGCGTCCTCCTGATCGTCAACCCGTTCTCGAGCGGGGTGACGCCCGCGCGGCTCGAACGGGTCGAGTGGGCGCTGCGCTCCGTCGCCGAGGTCGAGCGGCGCGAGACGGAGGCGCGCGGGCACGCGACCGAGCTCGCGTCCGCCGCGGCGGGCGTGTTCGACGCGATCGTCGTCTACTCGGGCGACGGGACGTACAACGAGGCGGTGAACGGCGCTTCCGGCGGCGTGCCGTTCGGGTTCGTCCCCGGCGGCGGCGCGAGCGTCTTCCCGCGCGCGCTCGGGCTTCCGCGGGACGCGGCCGGCGCGGCGCGCGGGATCGCCGGCGCGCTCGCGGCCGGCCGCACGCGCACGGTCACGCTCGGCGTCGTCAACGGCCGGCGCTTCCTCTTCGCCGCCGGGATCGGCCCCGACGCGGAGGCGGTGCGCCGCATCGACGCCCGCGGCCGCCGGGCCGACGGCCGGCGGCCCGGCAACCTGGCCTTCGGGCTCGCCGTCGCCGGCGTGCTCCTCGCGCACCGCCTGCGGATCGAGCCCCGGCTCGAGGTCGCCGGCCACGGCCGTGCGGCCTTCGTCCTCGTCGCGAACGGCCGCCCGTACACCTACGCGGGGCCGGTCCCGCTCACGCTCGCGCGCGACGCGACGTTCGAGGACGGGCTCGACTTCGTCGCGCCGCGCGAGCTGCGTCCGCTCGCGACGCCGGGTCTGCTCGCGCGCGCGCTGCGCGGCACCGCCGCCGCGGCGCCAGGCGTGCTCGCGGGCCACGACCTGGACGCGTTCGCCGTCCGCTGCGACCGGCCGCTTCCGCTCCAGGCCGACGGCGAGGACCTCGGCGACGTCGTCGAGGCGAGCTTCGTCGCCGAGCGCGGCGCGCTCCGGGTGCTCGCCTGAGCGGCCGCGGAAGCTACGCCACGAACTGCCACTCGACCCAGCGGGCGAGGTCGACCCCGCAGAGCAGCGCCAGCACGCCGAGCACGGCGGCGGCGGCTCGGGGCCTCGCGGCGAGCGCGCCGAGGGCGACGAACACCGGGAAGACGCCGAGCGCGAAGCGCGGCATCGAGAGGAGCGGGTAGCCCGCGGCGGGCGAGCTCAGCGGCACGAGCACGCTGCCGAGCGCGAAGACGCCGTAGGCGGCGCCGAGCCGCCGCCACGCGACGGCGCCGAGGACGACGAGGAAGACGGTCGCGGCGAGCGCCTCGAGGTTGAGCGCCGCCGCCTGCATCGCGTCGTCGACGCCGGGGAAGCGGTTGCCGCCGGCGAGGAGCTGGACGAGGCCGTCCCAGCCCGCCTCCAGCCCGCGCCACGCGCCGCCGAGCGGCCCGGCGTCCGACAGGTGCCGGTGCCAGGCGGTGCGCTCGGCCGCGAGGAACTGGAGCGGATGCCCGAACTCGGCCCAGAGCCACGCGGGCCAAGCGGCCGCGACCGGGAGCGCGAGCGCGAGCCCGGCGAGGGCGCGGCCGGGGCGCGGGCGTCCGAGCGCGAGCAGCGCGAGCGCGGGCAGCAGCACGACGCCCGTCGGCCGGGTCAGGATCGCGAGGCCGGCCGCGGCGCCCGCGGCGGCGAAGCGCCCGCGCGCCGCGGCGAGGAACGCCGCGACCGTGAGCAGGAGGTAGAGCGACTCGCTGTAGACGGCGCCGAGGAAGAGCGCGGTCGGGAACGCGGCGAGGAAGGCGAGCGCGCGCCGGGCGGCCTCCTCGCCGACGAGCTCGCGGGCCAGCGCGTCGAGGAGGACGAAGGCGGCGGCGCAGGCCGCGAGCGAGACGACGACGCCGGCGACGACCTCGTTGCCGGCGAGGACCCAGGCAACGGCGCGCACGAGCAGCGGGTAGGCCGGGAAGAACGCGGTCGTCGTCTCGGGGTCGCTGTAGCCTTCACGGGCAACATGGACGAACCACCCGCCGTCCCAGCGCGCCCACACGTCGAGGCCGAAGCCGGCCTCCTGCGGCGGCTCCGGCGCCTCGGCCGGCGGGTGGAGCGGCTGCGCGTAGCGGGCCTGGAGCAGCGCGTACGCGAGGAGGGTGACGAGCCAGATCGCCGCGCGCGACCAGAGGAAGACCTCGAGCGGCGCGAGGCGGCGCACCGGCCGATCGTCGTCGGCGCGGCGACGGCTGTCAAACGCGAAGGCTACGCCGCGGCCGCGTCGCGCGCGAGGTGCAGCTCGAGCATCTCCTCGATGCGCGGAGCGCTCGCCCGCCCCTCGATCCGCGCGAGCGGCCGGCGCCCGCGGAGGAGGACGAGCGTCGGCGCGGCGGCGACGCCGAGCTTCTCGGCGACGTCGCGGCGCTCGTCGACGTCGAGCTGCACGACGCGCAGCCGGTGACGCTCCTTGCGGGCGATGTGGGCGAGCAGGCTCTCCATCCGCCGGGACGGGGCCCGAGCGGACCGAGGAGAAGAACAGGAGGACCGTGCGCTGGTCGTTCGTCAACCGCCAACGGGGTCTTTCCGCCGCGTCTCCACCCGAAACCCCGGCGGCGGTGCGGGGTGGCGTACAGTGCCGTCCGATGGGGGGCTGGTACACCGTCGGCATCCTCGCCGGTCTCGGCGCCGCCTTCGGGATCGTCGCGGCCGCGGCGGTGCCGCGCGCCCCCGCCGCGGCGGCCGCGGCGGCCGCGGCCGGGGTCGCGCTTGGCTTCGCCGCGTTCGGCTGGCCGGAGGCGGCCGGCGGCGCGGGGGGAGGCGTGCTCGGAGGCGCCGGCGCGGCGCCCGTCGTCGCGGGCGCGCTGCGGCGCGGCGGGACGCGCGGCGGCACCGCCCTGCTGCTTTGCCTCGCGGCGCTCGGCGCGGCCGCGCTCGCGTTCGTCCCCGCGCTCGGATACCTCGAGGCCGTGGTGCTCCCGGCGCTCGCGGCCCGGCTGCGCCGGCGCGAGCCCGAACGGCACGCCGGGCTGCGCACGCTCGCCCGTGACTAGCCGAGCCACCGGCGGCCCTCCGAAGCCGGCCGTGCTGATCGTGATCGACGGGCTCACCCCGTCGATGCTCGAGGGGACCGAGCTGCCGACGCTGCGCTTCCTGCTCGACCACGGGAGCTACCGGCGGGCGCTCTCGACGTTCCCGTCGCTCACGCCGGTCTGCCTCGCCTCGATCGCGACCGGAGGGCATCCCGACGTCCACGGAATCCCGCACCTCGTCTGGTGGCACCGCGGCGAGCGGCGCCTCGTCGAGTACGGCTCCTCGTTCGCCGCGCTCGTCGCCTCCGGTCTCGCGCGCGGGATCCGAGACACGATCGTCAACCTGAACGAGCGGCACCTGCTCGAGAGCGCCGAGACCGTGTACGAGGCGCTCGAGGACCGCGGCCTCACGACGGCCGCGATCAACATCACCACCTACCGCGGCCGCCACCGTCACCCGTCGGCCGTGCCGGGCCTGCCGCCCGTGCGCGGGCCGAAGCGGTTCTTCTTCTACAGCGTCTACGAGTCCGACCGCACCGGCGCGCCCGTCGCGTGGCGCAACCGCGCGCGCGGCTCGATCGACGCCTACGCCGGCCAGGTCGGGCGCTGGCTCGTGACGCGCGACGCGTTCGACCTGCTCGTCTTCTACCTGCCCGACTACGACTACGCCTCGCACGCGCTCGGGCCCGACGCCGCGCACGACGCGCTCGCGCGCTCCGACGCGGCGATCGCCGCGCTCGTCGAGGCGGCCGGCGGGAGGGACGCGTTCCTCGAGCGCTACGCCGTCGCGCTCTGCTCCGACCACGGGCAGTCGCGGATCGAGCGCGCGGCGCGGCTGCGCGTCGAGGGGGCGACCGTCACGGCGTCGAACCGGGCGGCGATGGTCTACGGCGACGACCCGAGGCGGCTCGCCGCCGCGCTCGACGGGGAGCCGTCGGTCGGGGTGGCGGTCTTCCTCGAGGACGGGCGGGTGGTGGCGCGGCGCGCCGGCGAGGAGGACCCCGCGCTGCTCGACGAGCTCCCGGACGGCCGTGCGCGGGCCGAGGCGGCGCTGCGCAACCCGAACGCGGGCGAGGTGCTCGTCTCGGCGGCGGCCGGCTGGGAGTTCGCGGACCTCGCGGGCCGGAGCCACGTCGGAGGCGGGAGCCACGGCTCGCTGGAGGCGGCGGACTCCGAGGTGCCGATGCTGACGATCGGGCTCGGCGACCCGCCCGACTCGATCACGGCGCTGAAGCCCCTGCTGCTCCGGCACTTCGGCGTCGGCGTCGCGCGGGCGGCGTGAGCGCGGGCTGGATCGACGTCCAGCTCCGGAGCCGCGGCATCTCCGACCCCCGGGTGCTCGCCGCCATGGCCCGCGTGCCGCGCGAGCTCTTCGTCCCCGAGGAGCTGCGGGGGCATGCGTACGAGGACGCCGCGCTGCCGCTCGCGTACGGCCAGACGGTCTCGCAGCCGTTCGTGGTCGCCTTCATCTGCCAGGGGCTCGCGCTCGACGGCGGCGAGCGCGTGCTCGACGTCGGCACCGGCTCCGGCTACCAGGCGGCCGTGCTCGCGGAGCTCGCCCGGGAGGTGCACTCGGTCGAGCGGATCCCCGAGCTCGCGGAGGGGGCCCGGGCGGCGCTCGCGGCCGCCGGCTACGCCGCGGTGCGGGTCCACGTCGGGGACGGCGCCCTCGGCCTGCCCGAGCACGCGCCCTTCGGCGGGATCGCGGTCGCGGCGGCGGCGGCGGAGGTGCCGGCCGCGCTCTGGGACCAGCTCGAGGAGGGCGCGCGCCTCGCCCTGCCGCTCGGCCGCGCCCGCTCGCAGCGGCTGTCCGTGCTCGAGCGCGGGCCCGAGGGGCCCGTCCTCGTCGCCTCGCTGCCCGCGCGCTTCGTCCCCCTCGTCTGAGCCGGCGCGGGGTTCGGCTGGCCGATGGGATAGCCTCGGATCGGTGGCCGTGCTCGTGAACCGGGCGTTCGAGGCGCTCCGGCGCCCCCACAACTGGGTTCAGCTCGCGAAGTTCGGGGTCGTCGGGTTCTCCGGGTACGTCGTCAACCTCGCCGTCTACACGGCGCTGCTCGGCATCGGCCCGCACGGGGCGGCCGTGGTGTCGTTCGTCGTCTCGGCCGCGAACAACTACTGGTGGAACCGCCACTGGACGTTCGCCCACGCGAAGGGGCACTTCGCCTACCAGGGCATCCGGTTCTTCGTCGTCGCGCTCGCCGCGCTGGCGGTGAACCAGCTCTGGCTGCTCGTCTTCCTCGACTGGTTCGGCTGGGGCAAGATCGTCTCGCAGGCGGTGGCGATCGTCCTCGTCACGCCGCTCAACTTCGTCGGGAACAAGCTCTGGTCGTTCCGTCGCTGAAGCGTCTGGCGGCGGCGGCCGCGCTGGTCGCGCTCGCGCTCGGCGCCGGCGCGCACGCGACGGCGAGCCCGCGGCTCACGAAGGCGTCGGCGACGCACATCTTCCTCGCCCACGACAAGGTCGCCGACTGGCTCGAGCGCTACCCGGCGGACGTGACCACAGACGCGACGTACGCGGACGGCGCGTGGACGGTCAACGTCTGGTGGGGCGCGGCCGGCGAGATCGCGACCGGCAAGGTCGACGACGCGACCGGCGCCGTGCTCGAGGCGTGGACCGGCCCGCAGGTCGCGTGGAAGATGGCGCGCGGCTCGCCCGGGGCGTTCGGCGGCAAGCGGATCAACAGCTACCCGGTGTGGCTCGCGTTCTGCGGCCTCTTCCTGCTCGGCCTCGCCGACTGGCGCCGCCCGCTCGCGCTGCGGAACCTCGACCTGCTGATGCTGCTCTCGTTCTCCGTCTCGCTCTGGTTCTTCAACCGCGGCGACGTGTTCGCGGCGATGCCGCTCGCCTACCCCGGCCTCTTCTGGGTGGCCGCGCGCTGCCTCTGGATCGGCCGGCGCAACCCGCCGCTCCGGTCCCGCGCGGTCTGGCCGGTCTGGCTGCTCGTCGCGGCGACGGTCTTCGTCGCCGGCTTCCGCGTCGGCCTGAACGTGCGGGCGTCGAACGTGATCGACGTCGGCTACTCGGGCGTGATCGGCGCCGACCGGATCCTGCACGGGGAGAGCCCGTACGGGCACTTCCCGATCGAGGGCGACCGCCCCGCCTGCGGCCCAGCGGACGCGGCCGGCGAGATCAGGGACCGCATCCAGACGAACGGCCGCTGCGAGTCCGCGAACGACCGCGGCGACACGTACGGCCCGGTGTCGTACGAGGCGTACATCCCCGGCTACGTCGCGTTCGGGTGGAGCGGCAAGTGGGACACGCTCCCGTCCGTGCACGCGACCTCGATCCTCTGGGACCTCCTCTGCCTGCTCGGCCTCGGCCTCGTCGGGAGGCGGCTCGGCGGGGCGCGCCTCGGAGCGGCGCTCGCGTTCGCCTGGGCCGCGTGGCCGTTCTCGCAGTACGTCTCGAGCTCGAACACGAACGACGCGATCCAGCCGGCGCTCCTCGTGTGGGGCTTCTACTTCGCCACCTCCGACGCGGCGCGCGGCGCGTTCGGCGCGCTCGGCTCCTGGGTGAAGTTCGCGCCGCTCCTGCTCGTCCCCCTCTGGTCGGGCTACCCCGACGCGCGCCGCCTCCGGCCGCGCGCCGTCTTCGCCGCCGGCTTCGCCGCGGCGACGCTCGCCGCGTTCGCCGTGCTCCTGCTCGAGCCGTCGCCGTGGCACGCGGCGGGGACCTTCGTCCACCGCACCTTCGGCTACCAGTTCGGCCGCGACTCGCCGTTCTCGCTCTGGGACTGGCGGCAGTACCACGCGCGCGGCCTTCCCGACCTCCACCTCGTCCAGGACGCGCTGATGGCGCTTCTGCTCGCCGGGACGCTGGCGCTCGGGTGGTGGCCGCGCCGCCGCTCGCCGCTCCAGCTGGCCGCCTTCACGTGCGTCCTGCTCGTCGGCTTCGAGCTCGTGCTCACGCACTGGTTCTACCTCTACCTGCCGTGGTTCTTTCCCTTCGCCGCGATCGCGCTGCTCGCGGTCTGACCGTCGCCGTCGCGGTCGCCGTCTTCCTCGGCTCGTGGGAGCTGCTGCACCACGGGCGCTACGCCCGCGACCAGCTCTCCGACATCCCGGTCTACGAGGGGTACGGATTCGCGATGCGGAACGGCCTCCTGCCCTACCGCGACATCCCGGTCGAGTACCCGCCCGGCGCGCTGCCGGCGTTCGCGGCGCCGACGTACGCGGGCGGCTACGCGGCGACCTTCGGCTGGCTGATGGCGGCGTGCGGAGCCGGGTGCCTCGTCCTCGCCGCGCTCGCCGGCGCGCGTCCCGAGGCGCTCGGGTTCCTCGCCGTCTCTCCGCTCCTCGTCGGCTCGCTCGCGCTCTCCCGCTTCGACTTCTGGCCCGAGCTGTTCGTCGTCGCGGGCGTCGCCTTCCTCGTGCGCGACCGCCACCGGCCGGCGTTCGCGGCGCTCGGGGCGGCGGTCGCGACGAAGCTCTACGCGCTCGCGCTCGTCCCGCTCGCGCTCGCGTGGACGTGGCGCAGGCGAGGGCCCCGCGAGCTCGGGCTCGCGACGGCGTGCGGCGTCGCGGTCGTCGCCGCGGCGCTGCTCCCGTTCGCGATCCTCGCTCCGGACGGCCTCTGGCGCTCGGTGTGGGGGGAGAGCTCGCGCCCGCTCCAGGTCGAGAGCCTCGGCGCGGCCGTCCTGATGACGTTCGGGCACCCGACGGTGATCTCGACGCACGGCTCGCTCAACCTCGCGGGGCAGGGCGCGCTCGCGACCGCGTCGACCGCCGTCCAGCTCGCCGCGCTCGCCGCGCTCTGGGTCGCGTTCGCTCGCGGGCAGGCGGCGCCCGCGCGGCTTCTCCGCTACGCGGCCGCGTGCCTGTGCGCGTTCGTCGCGCTCGGGAAGGTCCTCTCGCCCCAGTTCCTGATCTGGCTCGTGCCGCTCGTGCCGCTCGTGCGCGGGCGCCGCGGCCTGGCCGCGACCGTGCTCCTCGCGGGCGCGCTCGCGACGACGCAGGTGTTCTTCCCCGGGCGCTACTGGGAGTACGTCTTCCACCGGCGCCTCGCGTGGGTCGTGCTCGCGCGCGACCTCCTGCTCGTCGCCCTCCTCGCGGTGCTCAGCCTGCCGGCACGCGCACGGGCACGCAGCTCGTAGCGCGGCCGTCGGCGCCGCACTCGACGAGGACGCCCTCGATCCGGACGTCCCCGGTGGCCGGCTCGAGCCGGACCGGCAGCCCCGTCAGGAACCGCCGCACCGCGCCCTCGGGCACGCTGCCGATGACCGAGTCGTGCGGCCCCGTCATGCCCGCGTCGGTGATCGCGGCGGTGCCGCCCGGAAGCACCCGCGCGTCCGCCGTCTGCACGTGCGTGTGCGTGCCGACCACGGCGGTCACCCGGCCGTCGAGGTGGTAGGCGAGCGCCACCTTCTCGCTCGTCGCCTCGGCGTGGAAGTCGACGACGATCACCGGCGTCTCCCGGCGCGCCTCCTCGACGAGCCGCTCGACGGTGACGAACGCGCTCTCGAACGGCGTCAGCGTCATCTGCCCGAGCAGGTTGATCACGGCGACGCCGTCGCGGATCGCGAGCCCGCGGCCCGGTGAGCTCGGCGACAGGTTCGCCGGTCGCAGCACGCGGTCGGAGCCGGACAGGTACGGCGCGAACTCGCGCTGGCCCCAGACCCAGTTGCCGAGCGTGATCACGTCGGCGCCGGCGGCGAGCAGCCGCTCGGCGATCTTCGCCGTGATGCCCCGGCCGGCCGCGGCGTTCTCGCCGTTGACGACGCAGAAGTCGACCGCCAGCTCCTCGCGCAACCCGGGCAGGCGCGACTCCACCGCCCGGCGTCCGGGCGCGCCGAAGACGTCGGCGACGAAGAGGATCCTCAGCGCGCCTGCAGCGACGACGAGGGACGGACCTGGATCAGGACGTGGTTGCCGGCGTCGTTCGTGTAGCGGGAGAGCGCCTGGCGCTCGGCCTGCGAGAAGTCGAGCACGACGCCGAGCTTCGTCGCCGCGGCGGTGACCATGGTGCCGACGGTGAGGGCGGGGTCGGCGGCGACGTGGGAGACCGAGAGGACGAGCGAGGGCGCCGCGGTCGGCTGGATGTCGACCCGGGCGCCGTAGTCGCGGCCGTTCAGGACGACCTTGCCGATGCCGACGACGGTGCCGTCGACGGGGGCGTAGACGTCGGTGCCGGGCGGCGCGCCGACGTCGAGCGCCGAGGTGGACGGGCCGTGCCCGCCGGGGAGCAGGTACCAGCGCGGCCAGCCGCCCCCGCCGCCCACGACCGTGTGCACGAGGCGCTTCAGCAGGCCCTCGTTCGCCTGCGAGCCGATCGGCGAGAGCGCGACCGAGCCGTCCTCGGCCCCGAAGTAGCCGATCGCGGTGACGCGGCTGCGGTTGACCGGAAGCAGGATCCGCAGGCTGCCGACGCGGGCGATCGCGCGCGGCACCGGCGGGCCGGGCGGCAGCAGGCGCGCCGCGGAGGCCGGCGGCGCGGGCGCCGGCGCCGGCGGGTGGTCGCCGCCGCCGAACGCGGTCACGAGCAGCGTGGCGAGCGCGACCGCCGCGATCGCCACGAGCACGGCCAGCCGGCGCCTGCGGGCCTCCTGCAGCTCGCGGCGCGTTCGGCGAGGCTCGGCGCGCCCTGTCTTCGCGGGCGGCGGCATCGGCCGGACCGTAGCGGACCCCCGGAGGGGCTTCAACCGAGGGTCGTCCCAGGAGAGGTCGGGAGCGAGCGCGAGGGCGCCGTCGAGCCAGTCGCCGCGCGCCCGCCGCGGGCGGGCGGGCCGCCGCGGCGAGGGTGCGCTTGTAGCATCGCCGTCGTGAATCCGCCGGCCGTGGGGCCGCCACGCATCCGCATCCCGCGCTGGATCCAGCTCGTCGGCCTGCCGCTGCTGCTCGTCCTCGTCTGGCTCGTGGGCCGCGCGGCGGGTCACGCGGTCTTCCTCTTCCTCGTGGCCGCGCTGGTGGCGCTCCTGCTCGACCCGATCGTGCTGGCGCTCGGGCGGTTCCGGCTTCCGCGCGGCCTCTCGGTCGCGCTCGTGTACGTGAGCTTCGCCGCCGCGCTGATCGTCGCCATCGTCGCCCTCGCCACCGTCGTCGTCGGCCAGACGCGGACGGCGGCGAACCGCTTCAACGACTATTTCACCGTCCAGCACGGACAGACCCACCAGACGTCCGCCGACCGCGACGTCGACCGGCTGCAGCGGTGGCTGAACACGCACCACCTGCAGTCGATCAGGATCCAGGCGAGCGGCCACCGTCTCGTCAAGCGCGTGCGCGACCGCGACGTCGGCCGGTACACCCACCGCCTCGTCAACTTCGTCGAGGGGGCCGCCATCTCGATCGGGCGCGCGCTCTTCGACGGGGTGCTGATCCTCGTCGTCTCGATCTACATGCTGCTCGGCATGGACCGGTTCGCGCGCTTCGTCGACCGGCGCTTCCCGCCGCACGGCGGGGAGCCGCTCGTCTCGAGGATCGAGCACGCGCTCGCCGCGTACGTGCGCGGTCAGGTCGCGCTCTCGCTGATCATCGGCTTCAGCGCCGGGCTCGGCCTCTACGCCTTCGGCCTCGCGGGCCTGCTCCCGAACGGCGAGCGCTACGCGCTCGTCTTCGGCGGCTGGGTCGCGCTCACCGAGGTGCTCCCGTACCTCGGCCCCTGGCTCGGGGCCGTGCCGCCAGCGGTGTACGCGCTCGTCGTGCACCCGCTCTCGCTGCTCTGGGTGGTGATCCTCTTCCTCGCGATCCACCAGGTCGAGGGGCACATCGTCGTCCCGAACGTGATGGGCGGGGCGCTGCGGCTCCATCCGCTGCTCGTCATCTTCGGGCTGCTCGCGGGGTTCGAGATCAACGGGATCGCCGGCGCGCTCGTGGCGCTGCCGATCCTCGCCGCCGGCCGCGCGACCTGGGAGTTCTTCGGGGAGCGGCTCGCGCTCGAGCCGTGGGAGGGCGGCGGCGTCCCGGTCGAGGTCGAGCCCGCCGACGAGGCGCCCGAGGAGGCGCCGACGCGTACGCTTTCCCTGTGACCGCGTTCCCCGCCACGAGGCTCCGGCGCCTCCGCCGGACCGGCGCGCTCCGCGACCTCGTCCGCGAGACGACGCTCGCGCTCGACGACCTCGTCCAGCCGCTCTTCGTCGCCCCCGAGGCGCTCCCGAACGAGCGCCTCCCGGCCCTCTCCCGGCTCACGGTCGAGGGCGCCGTGCGCGAGTGCGAGGACCTGCTCCGGGCGGGGGTGAAGGCGGTGATCCTGTTCGGGATCCCGGAGGAGAAGGACGACGAGGGGTCCGGCGCCTGGATCGAGCGAGGCATCGTCCAGCAGGCGCTCCGCGCCCTGCGGCCGCGCTTCCCCGAGCTCCTGCTCCTCACCGACGTCTGTCTCTGCGAGTACACCTCGCACGGCCACTGCGGCGTGCACCGCGGCGACGAGGTCGACAACGACGCCTCGCTCGAGCTGATCGCGCGCACCGCGGTCTCGCACGTCGAGGCGGGCGCCGACGCCGTCTGCCCGAGCGACATGATGGACGGCCGGGTCGCCGCGGTCCGAGCCGAGCTGCCGGACACCCCGATCGTCGCCTACTCGGCGAAGTACGCCTCCTCGTTCTACGGCCCGTTCCGGGACGCCGCCGGCTCCGCGCCCGCGTTCGGAGACCGGCGGGGCTACCAGATGGACCCGGGCAACGTGCGCGAGGCGCTGCGCGAGTGCGAGCTCGACGCCGCCGAGGGCGCGGACGTGCTCATGGTCAAGCCGGCGCTGCCGTACCTCGACGTGCTGCGCGCGGTGCGCGAGCGCTTCGACCTGCCGCTCGCCGCCTACAGCGTCTCGGGCGAGTACGCGATGCTGAAGGCGGCCGCCGCCGCCGGCGACCTCGACGAGCGCGCCGCCGCGCTCGAGGCGCTCACGTCGGTCCGCCGCGCGGGCGCGGACGTCGTCGTCACCTACTGGGCGAAGGAGCTCGCGACCTGGCTCCACTAGTCCGGTCGGCGCTCTGGCACCGGGCCCAGAAGCTGATCCCCGGAGGCGTGAGCTCGCCGGTGCGCGCCATGCGCGCGGTCGGGCTCGACGAGCCGCTCTTCGCCGTGCGCGGCGAGGGCGCCTACCTCGAGACGGCCGACGGGCGGCGGCTCGTCGACTGGGTGCAGTCGTGGGGGCCGCTCCTCTTCGGTCACGCCGACCCCGAGACGGTCGAGGCGGTGCGCGAGGCCGCGCTCGACGGGACGAGCTTCGGCCTCTCGACCGAGCGCGAGGTCGAGCTCGCGGCCGAGATCGCCGACGCGCTCCCCTCGGTCGAGCAGGTGCGCTTCGTCTCGTCGGGCACCGAGGCGGCGATGTCGGCGCTCCGGCTCGCGCGCGCCGTCACCGGGCGACCGCGCCTGCTCGCCTTCGCGGGCTGCTACCACGGCCATGCCGACCCCTTCCTCGCCGAGGCCGGCTCGGGGGTCGCGACGCTCGGGATCGCCTCCTCCCCCGGCGTCCCGTCCCACGTCGCGGGCGACACCGTCGTCGCCCGCTACAACGACGCCGACGCGGCGGCGGCCGCGTTCGAGCGCCACTCCGAGGAGCTCGCGGCCGTCTTCGTCGAGCCCGTCGCGGGCAACATGGGCTGCGTCCCGCCCGCGCCCGGCTTCCTCGAGGCGCTCCGGGCCCTCTGCGACGCGTCGGGGGCGCTGCTCGTCTTCGACGAGGTGATCACCGGCTTCCGCGTCGGCCGCGGCGGCGCGCAGGGGCTCTTCGGCGTGCGCCCCGACCTGACCGTGCTCGGGAAGATCGTCGGCGGCGGCCTCCCGCTCGCGGCCTTCGGGGGCCGGGCGGAGCTGATGTCCCGGCTCGCGCCGGCGGGCGACGTCTACCAGGCCGGGACGCTCTCGGGGAACCCGCTCGCGACCGCGGCCGGCCTCTCCGTCCTCCGCCGGCTGCGCGACCCCGCCGTCTACGAGGAGCTCGAGCGGCGCTGCGCGCGCCTCGAGGCGGGGCTCGCGCGCCACGGCCGCGTGCAGCGGGTCGGCGCGATGCTCACGCTCTTCTGCGGGCGGAGGCCGGTCCGGAGCTTCGAGCGCCTCGACACGCAGGCCTACGGCGAGCTCTTCCGCGGGCT
The DNA here is from genome assembly GCA_035650615.1 of Gaiellaceae bacterium. GTDB lineage: Bacteria > Actinomycetota > Thermoleophilia > Gaiellales > Gaiellaceae > PALSA-600. The sequence goes on from DASRHI010000044.1 coordinate 28,552, forward strand.
GCTCGAGCGCGGCGTGTACCTCGCGCCGAGCCAGTACGAGTGCCTGTTCCCGTCGCTCGCGCACGGCGACGAGGAGATCGACGCCACGATCGACGCGGTCGATGCCGTCCGCGGCGGCTGAGTCGATCGCCGCGGAGGCGCGCCTCGAGAGCCCGCTCTGGGGCGCCGCGCTGCGCGAGCACCCCGACTGGGAGCCGGTCTTCTCCCCGCTCGCGCCGGCGCGCTTCGAGCTCGGGCTCGAGACGGTCTACGAGGCGTACCTCGTCCACTACGGCCGTCCGCGCCTGTTCGAGCCGCCGGGCGAGAGCGAGCGGATCCTGCTCGGCGACTACCTCTACGCGCACGGGCTCGTGCGCGTCGCGGAGGCGGGCGGCGTGGACGCGGTCGCCGCGATGGCCGAGCTGATCTCGCGCTGCGCGTCGCTGCGCGCCGCGGGCGAGGGCGGCGACGGCGAGGCGTGGGTGGACGCCGCGCGCGCGCTCGGCGGCGACCCGGAGCCCGCCGACGTCGAGCGGGCGATCGGGCGCCATTCGGCTAGAGTCGGGAGCTAGATGGCGACGGCCGCGCTCCTGCTCGACCCCGTCTCCGACGGGAAGCACGTGATCCTCGTGATGCTGATCGTCGGCCTCGTCTTCCTCGCCGTGATCGGCCTCGGCGAGTGGGTGCACCACGCCGGCGAGCGCCGTCGGGAGCGGAAGCAGCGCCTGCGGCCGTACTGAGTGGCTCCCCCCGCGGACCTGCGCGAGTGGATCGCGCTGCTCGAGCGCGAAGGGGAGCTCGTCCGGGTGGCGGCGGAGGTCGACCCGCACCTCGAGGTGACCGAGATCGTCGGCCGCACGATCCGGAGCGGCGGCCCGGCCCTCCTGTTCGAGCGGCCGAAGGGGAGCGAGCACGCGCTGCTCGTGAACCAGTTCGGCACGGAGCGGCGCATGTGCCTCGCACTCGGGGTCGAGCGCCTCGACGACGCGGCGCAGAAGCTCGCGGACGTGCTGGAGCTGCAGCCGCCGCAGGGGCTCGCCGAGAAGATCCGGGGCCTGCGCCAGCTCAAGTCGATCGCCGACTCGCCCCCGAAGACGGTCCGCAGGGGCGCCTGCCAGGAGGTGGTGCTGCGGGGCGACGAGGTCGACCTCCGGCGGCTGCCGGTCCAGACGTGCTGGCCGGGCGACGCCGGCCCCTTCATCACCCTGCCGGCCGTGATCACCCGCGACCCGCGCGACGGGCGGCGCAACGTCGGCATGTACCGGATGCAGGTGCTCGGGCCGCGCGCGACGGCGATGCACTGGCAGCTGCACAAGGACGGGCGGGCCGACTACCTGGCCGCCGACGGGCGGATGGAGGTGGCGGTCGCGCTCGGGCTCGACCCCGTGAGCACGTACGCCGCGAGCGCGCCGCTCCCCAAGCACGTCGACGAGCTGATGTTCGCCGGGCTGCTCCGCGGGGAGCCGGTCGAGGTCGTCGCGGGGGTCACCGTCGACCTCGAGGTGCCGGCGAGCGCCGAGATCGTGCTCGAGGGCTACGTCGAGCGCGGCGAGCTCGCCGACGAGGGGCCCTTCGGCGACCACACCGGCTACTACACGCCGGTCGAGCCGTTCCCCGTCTTCCACGTCACCGCGATGACGATGCGGCGCGGCGCGATCTACCCGTCGATCGTCGTCGGCAAGCCGCCGCAGGAGGACGCGTGGCTCGGCAAGGCGACGGAGCGGATCTTCCTCCCGGCGGTGCGCGCGACCGTCCCCGAGATCGTCGACTACGACCTCCCGGTCGCGGGCGCGTTCCACAACTGCTGCATCGTCTCGATCCGCAAGGCCTACCCCGGCCACGCCCGCAAGGTGATGCACGCGATCTGGGGGCTCGGGATGCTGTCGCTGACGAAGGCGGTGATCGTCGTCGACGCGCACGTCGACCCGCACGACTACGAGCAGGTCGCCTTCTACGCCGGCGCGAACGTCGACCCGGCCCGCGACGTCGTGCTCTCGGAGGGCCCCGCCGACCACCTCGACCACGCGACCACGCGGCAGTTCGTGAGCGGCAAGCTCGGGATCGACGCCACCGCGAAGGGCCCCGAGGAGGGCGCGCGCGAGTGGCCGCCCGAGATCGAGATGAGCGACGAGGTGAAGGCGCTCGTCGACCGCCGCTGGGCCGAGTACGGGCTCGGCGCGGCTGGCGCTGCAGACGGCACGCCGATCCGGCATAGTTCCCGGAAGCTGCTCCGTCGCTGACCCCTCAGGCGAGCGGCGACTCGTAACATTGCCGCTGGGACGACTTGGAGCCGAGCCGTGAACATCCGCACGTTCCGGGCCCGAGCCTGTGGCCGGTGGGTCTCGCCGTCGGCGTGGTGGCGCTCCTCGTGGGTCTCGTCGTCAACTGGTGGATCGTCGTCGCCGGGGCCGCGATCGCGGTCGCGTTCGCGCTCCTCTGGGTACGCGACCTCGCCCGGCCGCGCCGGCTGACCGAGGTCCCCGAGCTCGAGCCGGAGCGGCGCGACGGCCGGCGGCGCGACGGCGCCCCGCTGCCGCCTCGCACGTACGGCCGCTCGGCCTTCCTGGAGCTCTCGACGCTCGGCCTCGGCGGCGTGATCGGCGGGCTCGTCACGCTGCCGGCGCTCGGGTTCATGACGCTGCCCGCGTTCCTCAAGCAGCGGAGCGGCGCGCGCGACATCGGCCCGCTCTCCGACTACCCGGTCGGGAAGTTCGTCGTCGCGACGTTCATGGCACGGCCGGAGGAGGGCGAGGTCTCGCGCCGCACGGCGTTCGTCCGCAACAACGGCGCGGTCGACGGACGGCCGAGCTTCACGATCATCTCGAACCACTGCGCGCACCTCGGCTGCCCCGTGCAGCCGAACACCGACGTCAACGTCCCGCACAAGCAGTACAGGGACGTGACGCTGATCCCGCTCCCGTCGCCGCCGTCGGGGTTCGGCTGCCCCTGCCACGGCGGGCAGTACGACACCGAGGGCAACCGCATCGCGGGGCCGCCCGTCCGCGCGCTCGACCGTTACGGGTTCTCCGTGCGCGGCGGCCACCTCTTCCTCGAGGCGCCGTTCTCGGTCTCGCACGTCGAAGGCGAGGGCGCGACGGCGCGGATCCACAAGTACACGTTCGCCTTCCCCGGCGAGCACATCGACGGTCCCGAGTCCTGGCTCTACCCGATCCAGCCTCCGCACTGATGGCGACGCGCTCGAGCCGCTACGAGCGGATCATGTACCCGATCGACTGGCTCGAGGAGCGGTCCGGGCTCGTCGGGGGCGTCCGCTACTTCCTCTTCCGCAAGGTCCCCGGCGACGTCGACTGGTTCCAGACGCTCGGCTCGGCGACGCTGACCGCGTTCATCGTCCAGGCGCTGACCGGCGCGATCCTCGCGATGTACTACAAGCCGGACCCGCAGCAGGCGTACTCGTCGATCACGCACATCACGAACGACATCTGGGCGGGCTGGCTCGTGCGCGGCATGCACCGCTGGGGCGCGTCCGTGTTCATCATCCTGATGTTCCTGCACATGGGGCGCGTGTTCCTGTTCGGCGCGTACAAGTACCCGCGCGAGCTCAACTGGATCATCGGCGTGCTGCTGCTCGCGCTCGGCCTGCTCGAGGGGTTCACGGGCTACCTGCTGCCGTGGGACCAGACCTCGTACTGGGCGACGACGGTCGGGATCAACCTGAACGGGACGGCGCCGTTCGTCGGGCCCTTCCTCGCGCAGTTCCTGCAGGGAGGCACGTACATCAACGCCGACACGCTCAGCCGGTTCTACGCGATCCACATGCTCCTGATCCCGGGCGCCCTGATCGCGCTGATCCTGCTGCACCTCTACCTCGTCGTGCGGCTCGGGGTGACGTCGCCGCCGTGGTCGAGGCACCCCGCCGGCTCCGGCCCGATCGAGCCGCCGCCGGCGCCGCCGCGCACGGGGCTGACGCGTCCCGAGCCGCGCGGGAGGCCGGTCCGTGGCTGAGGACCGCATCGCGCAGCGAGAGCGCGTCTTCGAGCAGTACAAGCGCGACGTCAGGGAGCGGGGGAAGCCGTTCTTCCCGTTCGCGATGTGGCACGACACGGTCATGTCGTTCGTGGTGGTCGTCGTCATCATCGGCCTCGCGATCATCTGGAAGTGGACGACGCCGGGGCACCACACCGGCTTCGACCCGCAGGGCACGACCGACAACCCCGACCAGGCCGGCTGGCTCGGCAAGCTCTACGACGAGCCCGCCGACCCCGGGACGATCAGCTTCATCCCGCGGCCGGACTGGTACTTCTACTTCCTCTTCTACCTGCTCCGCATCTTCAAGTGGCCGGAGTCGGTGATCCTCGGCACCGTCGGCATCCCGACGATCGCCCTGCTCCTGCTCTTCGCGATCCCGTTCATCGACCTGCGCGCGGAGCGCCGCCCGCTCCGGCGCCCGGTCGCGGTCGTCGGCGCGATCCTCGTCGTGATCTCGATGGGCGTCCTCACCTACAAGGGGGCGACGGCGAAGGAGGCGCTCGGGACCGAGACGGTCACGCACGTCTCCTCGTGGGCGGCGAAGCAGGGCTTCGCCTCGAACCGGGAGGCCGTCCGCGGCGCGCGCCTGTTCGCCGTGGTCGGCTGCCTCAACTGCCACACCTACCTCGGCGAGGGGAACGGCAACCTCGGCGCCCCCGACCTGACCGACGAGGGGTCGAAGAACAAGGGCGTCGCCTTCCAGATCGCCCACCTGAAGTGCCCCTCCTGCGTGCGCGCGGGGAGCCCGATGCCGCCGTTCGAGAGCCAGGGGGCGAAGAACCTCCACGCGCTCGCCGTCTTCCTGGAGGCCTCGAAGGGCGGCAAGTAGCCTCTCCCAGTGCGTAGGCTGTCGGCGGGGTGGACCCGTGACTCTGGCACCAGACGGCGTTCGCACGATGTTCGACCGGATCGCGCCGGTCTACGACGCGATGAACCGGGTCATGAGCGCCGGCCTCGACCTGCGCTGGCGGCGCGTCGCCGCCGCCGCCGCGGTCCGGCCCGGCGACCGGGTGCTCGACGCCGCCTGCGGCACCGGCGACCTCGCGCTCGCCGACCTCGCGGCCGGCGCCGGGGAGGTCGTCGGCGTCGACTTCTCGCCGCGGATGCTCGAGCGGGCCCGCCGCAAGTCCGGCGCCGTGCGCTGGGTCGAGGCCGACCTGCTCGCGCTCCCCTTCCCCGACGCGAGCTTCGACGCGGCCACCGTGGGCTTCGGGATCCGCAACGTCCCCGAGCTCGAGCGCGGCCTGCGGGAGCTCCGCCGCGTCCTGCGCCCGGGCGGCCGGCTCGCCCTGCTCGAGATCACGCGTCCGCGCGGGCTCCTGCGCCCGTTCTTCGGGCTCTGGTTCGACGCGCTCGTCCCGGTGGCCGGGCGCCTGCTCCCCGGCGGCCGCGCCTACGCCTACCTGCCGGCGTCGGTGCGCCGCTTCCCCGGCGCCGAGGAGCTCGCGGAGCTGCTCGCGGCCGCGGGCTTCGGCGACGTGCGCTTCCGGCTGCTCGCGGGCTCGATCGTCGCCGTCCACACGGGGACGGCGGCGTGAACGCGCTCACCGCCGTCGACGCCACGCCCGGGCTCGCCGCCTACCTGGCCGAGCTCGAGGCGCGCCTCGCGCGCGCGGTCGAGCGCCGCCCCGGCTTCGCCGCCGAGGTGGCGGCCGAGGCGCTCTCCGCCGGCGGCAAGCGGCTGCGGCCGCTCCTCTGCTTCCTCTCCTCGCAGCCGGCGTCAGAGCCGCCGCTCGCGGCCGGGGTCGCCGTCGAGCTCGTCCACATGGCGACGCTCGTCCACGACGACCTCGTCGACGGGGCGCGGATGCGGCGCGGGATCCCGTCGGCCTGGTCGATCTTCGGGCCGGACGCCGCGCTCGCCGCCGGCGACTACCTCTTCGCCTGCGCCTTCGCCGAGCTCGCCGACACGGCGGACTCGGCGGCGGTCGCGACTCTGGCGGACGCGTGCCTCGCGCTCGCGCGCGGCGAGGCGCTCCAGCGCAGCCAGACCCGCAACCCCGAGACGACGATCGAGGACTACCTGGAGCGCTGCGCGCTCAAGACCGGGAAGCTCTTCGAGGCCGCCTGCCTGCTCGGGTCGGGCGGGAGCGCGTCGCTCGGCGCGTACGGGCTCGCGCTCGGGATCGCGTTCCAGATCGCGGACGACATCCTCGACTGCGCCGGCCAGACGCAGGAGACGGGCAAGATCCCGGGCACCGACCTCCGCGAGGGAACGCCCACGATGCCGCTGCTCTACGCCGCCCAGGAGGACGTCGCCGTGCGCGCCGCGCTCGCGGGCGGGCCGCTCGACGGCGCCCTCGCCCGCGTCGCCGCGACCGACGCGCTCTCGCGCTCGCGCGAAGCCGCGCTCGGCTACGCCTCGAAGGCGCGCTCGCACCTGCTCGGCGGCGAGCCGCGCCGCGACGAGCTCGAGGCCCTCACCTACGCCGTCGTCGACCGGGCGAACTGATGGCCGTCGCGGTCGACAGCGCGCTCGAGCTCGTCCGCGAGAAGGTGGAGGCGGGGGAGCGGCTCGACTTCGACGACGGGCTCGCGCTGCTCGAGTCCGACGACCTGCTCGCGGTCGGCGAGCTCGCCGACCTCGCCCGGCGGCTGCGCGGCGGCGACGACCGCGTCTACTTCGTCCAGAACCTCTACCTGAACCAGACGAACGTCTGCCGCGTCAAGTGCAAGTTCTGCGCCTTCGCCGCGACCCGCAGGCAGGAGCACGCGTACACGATCGAGCCGGACGAGCTCGTCGAGGACGCGGTGCGTCAGCGCGGGCTGACGGACTTCACCGAGATCCACATGGTGAACGGCGAGAACCCGCACGTCGGCTTCGACTTCTACGTCGACACCATCCGCAAGCTCCACGAGGCGCTCCCGGACGTCTTCCTCAAGTGCTACACGGCGTCCGAGATCCACCACATGTCGACGCTCTCGGGCCTCTCGCACGAGGAGGTCCTGCGCGAGCTGAAGGCGGCGGGGCTCGGCGCGCTCACCGGCGGCGGCGCGGAGGTGTTCGCCGACCGGGTGCGGCGGCTCGTCGCGCCCGGCAAGGAGCATCCCGACGAGTGGTTCCACGTGCACGACACCGCCCACCGCATGGGCATTCCCACCCACTGCACGCTCCTCTACGGGCACGTCGAGACCTACGAGGAGCGAGTCGACCACCTGCTGCGGCTGCGCGACCAGCAGGACCGCACCGGCGGCTTCCTCGCGTTCGTGCCGCTCGCGTTCCATCCCGCGAACACCGTCTTCGAGCGCCGCGGCTTCACCTTCCAGACCGGGGCGGCCGACCTGAAGATGCTCGCCGTCTCGCGTCTCCTGCTCGACAACGTCCCGAACGTGAAGGCCTACTGGATCTCGCTGACGCTGCCCGTCGCGCAGGTCGCGCTCCACTTCGGCGCGAACGACGTGCAGGGGACGGTCGTGCGCGAGGAGATCTTCCGCGCGGCCGGCTCGACGGCCGGCACCGAGCAGAAGCTCGAGGAGCTCGTGCGCGTCGTGCGCGCGGCCGGGCGGGTCCCGGTGCAGCGCGACACGCTCTACAACGAGCTGAGGCGCTGGGAGGACGGCGCGTGAGGACGCCTTCGCTGCGGCGGCCCGGCGCGGCGACGCCGCGCCCCCGGCCCGCGCGGACGGCGGCCGGGGCGTGGACGGCGGCCGGGGCGTGGACGGCGGCCGGGGCGCCGGCGCGGCCTGCGGGCCCGACGGGGGCCGGAGGGCCGGCGCGGCCTGCGGGCCCGGCGGCCGGGGTGCCCGCGCGGCCTGTGGACGGATCGTCGCCGAATCGTCACCGCTCGTCACAGACACGTCGCGCTTTCGCCGGTAGCCTCGTCGGCAACGGGGAGGGAGGTGGGGTTCCCACTTGGTGTCGCGTGTACATGAATTCGGGGGCGCGGGCGTGATCCGGCCGGAGGGACGGGTGTGATCCGGCTCGGCCGCATCGGCTACGCGAACATGGCCCCCGTCTTCTTCCGGGTCGAGGCCGAGTTCGAGGAGGTCGTCGGCGTCCCGACCGAGCTCAACCGGATGCTCGTCGCCGGCGAGGTCGACACCGCGCCGATCTCCTCGATCGCCTACGCCCGACACGCCGACAGCCTCCGCCTCCTGCCGCGCCTCTGCGTCTCGTCCGAGGGCGCGGTCGACTCGATCCAGCTCGTCTCGCGGCTGCCGCTCGAGGAGATCCGCACCGTCGCGGTCACGCCGGAGTCGGCGACCTCCGTCGTGCTCACCAAGGTGCTCCTGCCCGGCGCCGAGCACGTGCCGCTCGGCGAGGACGCCGACGCGAAGCTCCTGATCGGGGACGCCGCGCTCAAGTCTGCCTTCGAGGACCCCACCCCGCACCACGACCTCGGGCGGCTCTGGCTCGAGCGCACCGGGCTGCCGATGGTGTTCGCGGTGTGGGCCGCGCGCGAGCCCGCGAGCCCCGAGCTCGTCGAGCTCGAGGACGCCCTCCTCGCCTCGCTCCGCGCCGCCCGCGCCGACCCGGAGACGCTCGCGTACGAGTCGTCCGAGCGCTACGGCTACCCGCCCGGCTTCCTCGCCCGCTACTTCGAGAAGCTCCGCTACCGCTTCGGGCCGCGCGAGCGGGCCGGTCTCTACACGTTCCTCGAGCTCGCACAGGAGGCCGGCGAGCTCGACGAGGTGCCCGAGCTGCGCTTCGTCGGCGCGGGGGCGACGGTCTGATGAGCGCGACGCTCGAGGGGAAGGCCGGGCGCGCCGTCGTCGCCGAGATCCTCGCGAAGGCGCTCGACGGCGAGCGCGTCGACGACGCCGAGGCGCTCGCCCTGCTCGAGTCGCGCGACCTGCTCGCGATCGGCCGCGCCGCGAACGAGCTGCGCCGCCGTCGCGTCGACCCGAGCCGCGTCACGTTCATCGTCGACCGCAACGTCAACTACACGAACGTCTGCGTCACCGACTGCGACTTCTGCGCCTTCTACCGCCGCCCGGGCGACCGGGCCGAGGGCTACCTGCTGCCGAAGGCGGTGATCTTCAAGAAGATCGAGGAGACGATCGCGCTCGGCGGCACCGGCGTGCTGATGCAGGGCGGGCACCACCCCGACCTCGGGATCGACTACTACGAGGACCTGTTCCGCTCGATCAAGGAGCGCTACCCGGTCCACCTGCACGCGCTCTCGCCGCCGGAGGTGCAGCACATCGCGCGCCGCTCGCGCCTCTCCGTGCCCGACACGCTCACGCGCCTGCGCGACGCGGGCCTCGACTCGATCCCAGGCGGCGGCGGCGAGATCCTCGTCGACCGCGTCCGCCACGAGATCGCGCCGAAGAAGACGAAGACCGCCGAGTGGCTGAACGTGATGCGGCACGCCCACAGGCTCGGCATGTCGACGACGGCGACGATGATGTACGGCCACGTCGAGACGCTCGCCGACCGGGTCGAGCACATGCGCAGGATCCGCGACCTGCAGGACGAGACGCGCGGCTTCCGCGCGTTCATCTCGTGGACGTTCCAGGACGACGGCAACCGGCTCGGCCGCCGCGTCCCGCGCGAGCGCATGCCGACGTCGTTCGACTACCTGCTGACGCAGGCGGTGTCGCGGATCTACCTCGACAACGTCGACCACATCCAGTCGAGCTGGGTGACGCAGGGGATGAAGGTCGGGCAGGTCGCGCTGGAGTTCGGCGCCGACGACCTCGGCTCGATCATGATCGAGGAGAACGTGGTCTCGGCCGCCGGCACGACGTTCCGCGCGACGACGGACGACTTCGTGCGCGCGATTCGCGCCCTCGGCAAGGTGCCGGTCCAGCGCGACACGCTCTACCGCGCGGTCCGGGTGTTCGCGTAGAAGCGGGTCGTCGGGCTCTCTTCACCCCGGCGGCGTTCGGCGGCGGGCCGCTGCTCGTGCGCGACGGCCCCGGCCCGCCGGGCGCCTCCCTGGCCGCGCGTCGTGGCCAGGAGCGACGTGGGGACGACCGACCTGTCGGCGGCGTTCCGCTTCCGCCGCTAGGCTCGCCCCGGTGACGTCGATCCTCGCCCACCACGGCGTGGTCGCCGTGTTCGTGCTGATGGCGATCGACGCGGTCTTCCCGGCGGCCAGCGAGCTCGTGATGCTCTACGGCGGCGCGCTCGCCTCGGGGGCGCTCACGCACGAGCTCGACGTGCTCGGGTCGAGCACGACCGGCACCGGCGCCTTCGTCGCGATCGCGCTCTCGGGCACGATCGGCTACCTGCTCGGGTCGCTCGCCGGCTGGGTGATCGGGCGCTTCGGCGGGCGCCCGTTCCTCGAGCGGCGGGGCCGCTGGTTCCACCTCGACGCGGCGCGGCTCGACAGGGCCGAGCGCTGGTTCCACCGCTTCGAGGACTGGGCGGTCCTCGTCGGGCGGGTGACCCCGGTGGCGCGCTCGTTCGTGTCGATCCCGGCCGGCGTCTTCGAGGCCCCGCTCGGCCGCTACACGGTCCTCACCGCCGTCGGCAGCGCGGCCTGGTGCTTCGCCTGGGCGGCGGCCGGCTGGGGTCTCGGCTCAGGCTGGGAGGACGTGCACCGGAGCTTCGCCTACGTCGACTACGCCGTCGTCGCGGCGGCCGCGGTCGCGCTCGCGGCCTTCCTGATCCTGCGCAGGCGCCGCTCGATTACCATGGCACGCCGTGCCTCCGATTCCCCACGTTGACGTGCGGGCGCAGTACGCGCCCCTCGTCCCGGAGCTGAAGGAGGCGTTCGCCAGGGTCCTCGAGTCGGGCCGGTTCGTCTTCGGGCCGGAGGTGGAGGGGTTCGAGCGCGAGGCGGCCGAGTACCTCGGTGTCGCCCACGCGATCGGCGTCGCCAACGGCACCGACGCCCTCGTGCTTGCGCTCGACGCGCTCGGGGTGGGGCCCGGCGACGAGGTGATCTGCCCCGCCTTCACCTTCTACGCGACCGCGGAGGCGATCGTGCGGAGGGGCGCGACGCCCGTCTTCGCCGACGTCGACCCGCAGACGCTCAACCTCGACCCCGCCGACGTCGGGCGCCGCGTGACCGAGCGCACGAAGGCGATCGTGCCGGTGCACCTCTTCGGCCGCCCGGCGCCGGTCGCCGAGCTGAGCGCGCTCGGGCCGGCGGTCCTCGAGGACGCCGCGCAGGCCTTCGGCTCGCCCGGCATCGCGACGAGCGTGGCGTCGACCTTCAGCTTCTTCCCCACGAAGAACCTCTTCGCCCTGGGCGACGGCGGGCTCGTCGCCGCCAACGACGACGCCGTCGCCGAGCGGGTGCGGCTGCTCCGCTTCCACGGCTCGAGGTCGAAGAAGGAGTTCGAGCTCGTCGGCTACAACTCGCGCCTCGACGCCGTGCAGGCGGCGGCGCTGCGAATCTTCCTGCCGCACCTCGACGAGTGGACCCGCCTGCGCCGGGAGGCGGCCGCCCGCTACGCCGAGCTCGGCCTCGGCGAGCTCGTCGAGCTGCCCGCAGACGAGCCGGGCCACGTCTACCACATGTACTGCGTCCGCTCGCGCGAGCGCGACCGGCTCGCCGCCGCGCTCGCCGAGGCGGAGATCGGCCACGCCGTCTACTACCAGCCGCCGCTCCACCTCCAGCCGGCGCTCCGGTTCCTCGGCCACTCCGAGGGCGACCTGCCGGAGACCGAGCGGGCGGCGCGGGAGAACCTCTGCCTGCCCCTCTGGGCCGGGATCGGCGAGGAGCAGCAGGCGCGCGTGGTCGCCACGCTGCGCCGGGCGGCGGCGCTGGTCGGCGCGTGATGCGCTTCCCGATCAACCACCGCCGGCTCTGGCAGCTCGTCTTCGACGCGCTCCTGATCGCGGCCGCGTGGCGGCTCACGTTCTTCCTCCGCTTCGACCAGGCGATGCCGCGCTACTACGAGCACCTGCTCTCGTGGCAGGTCTTCGCGCTCGTCGTCGGGATCAAGCTCGTGGTCTTCGTCCTGTTCGGCTTCTACAACCGCTGGTGGCGGTACGTCTCGACGCGGGACATGTGGGGCGCGGCTCGAGGAGTGACGGTCGCGTCGCTGCTCGCGTACCTCTACCTCTACGCGTTTCCGCCCGAGCACACGTCGCGGCTGCCGCGCTCGATCGCGGCGTACGACTTCCTGCTGCTGCTCGCGCTCGTCGCCGGTACGCGCCTGCTCGCGCGCACGCTGATCGAGCGCCCGCCGTCGGGCCTCGTCGCGCGCGGGCGCGAGGTGCTGGTCGCGGGCGCCGGCGACGCGGGCCAGCTCGTCGTCCGCGAGCTCCAGCGCAACCGCGCCCTCGGTGCGACGCCGATCGGGTTCGTCGACGACGACTCGCGCAAGCGCAACGACCGCATCCAGGGGATCCGGGTGCTCGGGACGACCGGCGAGCTCGCGCGCATCCTGCGCGAGAACCGGCCCGACGAGGTGCTGATCGCGATGCCCTCCGCGCCCGGCGACGTGCGGCGCAGGATCGTCGAGGCCACGCGCGCGGAGGGGATCCCGGTCAAGACCGTCCCGGCGCTCCACGAGCTGATCAGCGGCGAGGTCAACCTCGCCGGCCGGATCCGCCCGGTGCAGGTCGAGGACGTCCTGGGCCGCGAGCAGGTCGAGGTCGACCTCGGCGACGTCGCGGCGTACGTGCGCGACCGGGCGGTGCTCGTCACGGGCGCGGGCGGCTCGATCGGCGCCGAGCTCTGCCGCCAGCTCTCGCGCATCGGCGTCGCCCGCCTGATCCTCGTGGAGCAGGCGGAGTCGGCGCTCTACGAGATCGAGCGCGAGCTCGTCGACGAGCGGAGCTTCACCGCCGCGATCCCCGTGCTCGCCGACTGCGGCGACCGGCCGAGGATGCGGCAGGTGTTCGAGCGCTGGCCCGCCGACGTCGTCTTCCACGCCGCCGCGTACAAGCACGTGCCGATGCTCGAGGCGAACCCGCTGCAGGCGGTCGCGAACAACGTGCTCGCGACCCGCGCGATCGCCGAGGTCGCCGTCGAGGTCGGCGTCGAGCGCTTCGTCCTGATCTCGACCGACAAGGCCGCGAACCCGCAGAACCTGCTCGGGCACTCGAAGGCGGTCTGCGAGTGGATCGTCGAGTCCTTCGCGCTGCGCGACGACGTCGACACGCGCTTCGTCGCCGTCCGCTTCGGCAACGTGCTCGGGTCGTCCGGCTCGGTGATCCCGATCTTCCGGCGCCAGATCGAGCGCGGCGGCCCGATCACCGTCACCCATCCCGAGATGACCCGATTCTTCATGACGATCCCCGAAGCCGTGCGGCTCGTCGTCCAGGCCGGCGCGATGGGCGGGCGCGGCCAGGTGTACGTGCTCGACATGGGCAAGCCGGTGAAGATCCTCGACCTCGCGCGCCAGATGATCGAGCTCTCCGGGCACACCGAGGACGAGATCGCGATCCGCTTCGTCGGCGCCCGCGCCGGCGAGAAGCTGCACGAGGAGCTGTGGAACGCCGACGAGCACGTCGGCCCGACCTCGCACCCGAAGATCATGCGCGCCGCGCGCCCGCAGATCGACGGGGCGTGGCTCAGCGACGAGCTCGACGAGCTCGAGCGGCTCGTCGCCGAGGCCGACACGCTCGGCGTCGTCGCGAAGCTGCGGGCGATCGTGGCGGCGCCCCGCCGCACGGGCTCCGCGGTGCTCGAGGACACGCTCCACTGAGCGCGCTCACTGGAGCGCCGAGAGCAGGAGCGCGAGCAGGGCGGACGGGTCGCGGCGCACCTGCTCGGCGCCGGCGGTGTTGCGCCTGCGCAACGATTCGGGGTCAGACCCCGGTTCGTTGCGCTCCGCCGAGCGCGCTCACTCGAGCGCCGAGAGCAGGAGCGCGAGCAGGGCGGCCGGGTCGCGGCGCACCCGCTCGGGGCCGGCGGTGTCGCGCTTGCGCAGGTCGAGGGCGCGCGGGTCGGTGAGCGGGCGGAGCCGCCCCTGCCGGATCAGCTCCTCGTCGACGCCCCCCAGCCGCCCCCCGTAGGTGGTGTAGACCGGGACGCCGAGCGCCGCGGCCTCGCGGTTCATCGTGCCGCCGGCGGAGACGACGAGGTCGGCGAGCGCGATCAGGCTCTGCGCGTCGACGGCGCGCTCTGGCACGATCACGGACGGGAGCGCGAGCGAGCGGACGTAGTCGCGCTGCTCGTCGGTCCTCGGGAGCACGAACGCGTGCACCGACTCGAGCGAGCCGAGGTGGCGGAGGGTCTGCGGGAAGAGCGGGTTCGACTGCCGGTGGTAGAGCGAGACGTCCGGCGGCGGCCGCAGCACGACGAGCACGCGCTCCGGGTCGAGCTTCCACCCGGCGAGCACGCCGCGGTCGGGCTCGAAGTCGGCGAGGTAGTACTCCTCCTTGAGGCCGGGGTAGGTGCGGAGCTTCGGCGGCGCGGCGCCGTAGCGGGCGAGCCTCGCCGCCGGGATCGACTCCGGCACGACGACGCGCGTGGCGGCGCGGCACCCGAGCTGGTGCTGGAGCCAGGCCCACTCGTAGTCGAAGGTCGTGGCGCTCGGGATCCCGAGCCGGCGCGCGGTGAGCGTCAGCTCGTGCGATCCGTGCGCGAGCGCGACGTCGAAGCCGCGGCCGCGCGCGAAGCGGCGCAGCCCCCGCAGCCGGGCGGTCATCTGGCGCGCCTTGGCGAGTCGCGAGCGGCCGCCGTGGCGGCCGATCACGGTCGCCTCCATCCCGTGCAGCTCGACGAGCTGGAGCGTCTGCGCGTACGCGCGCGCGGTGATCTCGACCTCGTCGCCCCGCTCGCGCAGCAGCCGGACGAGCGGCCGGAAGACGAGCGGGTGCGCGCTCGCCGTCATGTCGATCCACACCTTCACGCGACCCGCCGGGTCCCGCCGGTCATCCGGTCACCGCCTGCTCGAGGCGGGCGTCGCGGGCGATCCCCTCGACGTGGTGCTCGTGCCAGAGCGTGAAGGCGAGCAGGCCCCAGAGCTGGCGCGAGAGGTCCTCGCGGCCGGCGGCGTGGGCGTCGAGGAGGCGTCCGACCGCGGCCGGGTCGAAGAAGCCCTGACGGCGGAGCGTCTCGGCGGACAGGGTCTCGCGCGCGAACGGCTCGAGCTCGCCGCGCAGCCATGCTGCGGCTGGGATCGAGAAGCCGCGCTTGCGGCCGTGGACGACCTCGCGCGGGAGCAGCGGCTCGACCGCGCGCCGCAGCAGCCGCTTCTTGTCGAAGCCGCGCACGCGCAGCGCCGCCGGCAGCGAGAGGGCGAAGCCGGCGACGACGGTGTCGAGGAACGGCACGCGCGCCTCGAGCGACCACGCCATCGAGGCGCGGTCGGTCTTCACGAGCAGGTCGTCGACGAGGTAGGTGCCGAGGTCGACGTCCTGGAGGCGCGTCAGGAGCTCGTGTCCCGCGGTCTCCTCGTAGCGCGCGCGCAGGAGCGAGACCGGGTCGAAGCCGTGGCGGCGGCCGGTGAGCCCGGCGCGGGCCTCCGCCGAGAAGATCTCCTTCCAGCCGTGGTGGCGCTCGAGCGGCGGCAGGTGGGCCGCCCGGGCGAACCGCTTCGCCTTGTAGTCGAGGCTCGCCCTGCGCGTCGACGCCGGCAGGCGCTCGACGAGCGGGCGCGCCGCGGCGGCGAGCGCGCCGACGCGCTCGGCCAGCAGGTCGGCGACGTAGGTGTAGTAGCCGCCGAAGAGCTCGTCGCCGCCCTCGCCCGAGAGCGCGACCTTCACGTCCTCGGCGGCGAGCTTCGAGACGAGGTAGGCCGGCAGCGCCGACGAGTCGGCGAACGGCTCGTCGAAGGCGGCCGCGAGCGCCGGCAGGAGGAGCGCGGCGTCCGGGCGCAGCACGAGCTCGCGGTGCCGCGTCCCGTAGCGGGCGGCGACGGCGCGCGCGCCCGCGAGCTCGTCGAACGACGACTCCTCGAAGCCGATCGAGAAGGTCCGGACGGGCTCCGAGCTCTCCTCCGCGGCGAGCGCCGCGAGCGTGCCGGAGTCGACGCCGCCCGAGAGCAGCACGCCGACCGGCACGTCGGCGACGAGGTGGGCGCGCACCGAGTCCCGCAGGCGCGCGCGGCACTCCTCGACGAGCTCGGCCTCGTCCTCGCCGCCGCGGGGCGGTAGCGGCCCGGGCCGGGCGAAGCGCTCGAGCGCGAGCTCGCCGTCGCGCCACGCGAGCAGGTGGCCGGGCGGCAGCTTGCGGGTCTCGCGGAAGATCGAGAGCGGGGCCGGGACGCAGTTGAAGGCGAGGAACGCCTCGAGCGCGTCGAGGTCGACCTCGCCCGCCGGGAGGGCGTCGAGCTCTGATGCGAAGGCGAGCTCGCCGCCCGCGTGGCGGTAGTAGAGCGGCTTGATCCCGAAGCGGTCGCGCGCGAGCACCAGCCGCCGCTCGCGCGCGTCCCAGATCGCGACCGCGAACATGCCGCGCAGCCGCGCCGCGAATCCGAGGCCCCACTCCTCGTAGGCGTGCACGATCGCCTCGGTGTCCGAGCGCGTCCGGAACGCGTGGCCCGCGCGCAGGAGCTCGGTGGTGAGCTCGCCGTAGTTGTAGATCTCGCCGTTCTGGACGACCGTGCACGTCCCGTCCTCGTTCGCGATCGGCTGGTCGCCGCCGGCGAGGTCGATGATCGCGAGCCGTCGCGCGGCGAGACCGGCGCCTCCCTCGGCGAACGTGCCCTCCGAGTCGGGGCCGCGGTGCGCGAGCGCCGCGGACATCGCCGCGAGGCGGTCGCGGTCGACGGCGCCGCGCGCCGAGACGATCCCGCAGATCCCGCACATCAGTGGGCCACCGGGGCCGAGTCTATGCGCGGCCCTGGCCGCGGACGGCCTGCCGCAGCACCCGCAGCCCGGTCGAGACGAGCGTGCGCAGGTAGAGCGGCACGGAGCGGTCGGCGATCCACTCGAGGTCGTGCGCGAGCTTCTCGGCCATCGACGTCTCGTAGCCGCGGCGCACCTGGGCGAAGCCGGTGAGGCCGGGCCGCACCACGAGCCGCTGCCAGTACGCCGGCAGCTCGTGCGCGAGCTCGGCGAAGAAGCGCGGCCTGATCGGCCGCGGCCCGACGAACGACATGTCGCCGCGGAGGACGTTCCAGAGCTGCGGGATCTCGTCGAGCTGCGACGCCTTCAGCCAGCGCCCGAGCCGCGTGTACTCGGCCTCCGTGCGGCGGACGAGCTCGGCGCCGAGGTACGGCCCGAGGCGCGACTCCGCGTCCGGGTGCAGCGTCCGGAACTTGAGGATCGTGAAGAAGCGGCCGTGGCGGCCCACGCGCTCGCCGCGGTAGAGCACCGGGCGGCCGTCGGAGAGCACGATCGCGAGCGCGATGGCGGCGGCGAGCGGCGCGAGCGCGAGCAGGAAGAGCGCGGCGAAGGCGACGTCGAGGATCCGCAGCTCGACGTCGATCCGGCGCCGCGGCGTCTCGGCTGCGAGGCGGGTGTAGCCGCCGACGAGCGTGTCCTCGAGGCGTGCAGCCACCCGCCGATCGTAGAGCCGTCCCGAAGTATAAGCTGGCCTTATGGACACGCGCCAGCTCGCCGCCTTCTGCGCCGTCGTCGAGCGGCGGAGCTTCTCGCAGGCGGCGGAGCGGCTCGGGGTCACCCAGCCGGCGGTGAGCCTCCAGGTGCGGGCGCTCGAGAAGCGCCTCGGGACGCAGCTGCTCGACCGCTCGGGGCGCCGCGTCGAGCCGACCGAGGCGGGCCTGCGCCTCTACCGCGGCGCGCAGCGGCTGCTCGCGCTCGAGGAGCAGGTGGTCGCCGAGGTCGCGCTCGAGGGCCGCGAGGAGCTGAGCGGCCGGCTCGAGCTCGGCGCCTCGACCGGGCCCGGCGGGATCGTGATCTCGCAGCTCCTCTGCCGCTTCGCGGCGCTCCACCCGGACCTCCACGTGACGCTCTGGGTCTTCGACACGCAGACGATCGTCGAGCGCGTCGCGGCGCGCGAGCTCGAGCTCGGCGTGGTCGGCGCGGCGCGCAGGCACCGCGGCGTCGTCTTCGAGCCGCTCTTCCGCGACCCGGTCGTGCTCGTGTGCCCGCCCGGGCACCGCTTCGCCGGCAGGACGGTCGACCTCGAGGCGCTCGGCGGCGAGGGGCTGATCGCGATGCAGGAGGGCGCCGGCGTGCGCCAGCTCCTCGAGGACGAGCTCCGGCGCGGCGGGCGCCGTCTGCGCGACCTCGGGGTGCGCCTCGAGCTCGGCCTGCAGGAGTCGGTGCTGAGCGCCGTCCGGGCCGGCCACGGCGTCACCTTCATCTCGCGGCGCTCGGTCGAGGCCGACCTGGCGGCGGGGACGCTCGCGGAGGCGCGGGTGAGGGGGCTCGAGCTCGAGCGGGACGTGTTCCTCGTGCGCGCGACCGGCCGCGCGGAGACGCGGGCCGCCCGCGCCTTCCTCGACTTCGCCCGCGAGCACCTCGCGTGATCGTCCGCTGGTCGCTGACCGAGCTGCGCGGCGTGCTCGAGGAGCTCGGGCTCGAGCGGCCGTTCCTGGTGGCGAGCCCGCGCTGGCGGCTCGACGTGCCCGTGTGCGGCCGCTGGCCGGAGGTGCCGTCGCCCGGGATCGAGGTGCCCGAGGAGGCCGACTCGCTGCTCGCGATGGGCGGCGGCTCGGCGATCGACACCGCGAAGAACGCCTCGTCGCAGACGGGGCTGCCGCTCGTGTCGGTGCCGACCACGTACTCGGGCGCGGAGTGGACGCCGGGGTTCGGGATCCGCTCGCCCGAGCGGCTCATGCTCGGCGGCGGCGGGGGCGCCAGCCTCGCCGCGATCGTCTACGACGTCGAGCTGACGCTCGGCCTGCCGCGCGCGGAGACGGTGGGGACGGCGCTGAACGCGCTCGCCCACTGCGCGGAGGCGCTCTACGTCACCGGCCGGAACGCGGCCGCCGACCGGCGCGCGCTCGAGGGCGCGGCGCTGATCGGCGAGTGGCTGCCCGCCGTCGTCGAGCGGCCGGCCGACCGCGGCCCGCGGAGTCTCCTCCTGCGCGGGGCCGCCGCAGCGGGCGAGGCGCTCGCCCTCGCCGGGCTCGGCGTCGGCCACGCGCTCGCGCAGGCCCTCGGGGGGCGCTACGGCCTGCCGCACGGGACGATGAACGCGCTCTGCCTGCCGCCCGCGCTCCGCTTCGCGGCGGAGCAGGCGCCGGAGGCGGTCGAGCGCTTCCGCACGGCGCTCGGCGGCCGGACGGTCGAGGCCCTCGCCGGCCTCGGCGACTTCGGGCGGCTCCGCGACCTCGGCGTGCCGGAGGGCGAGCTGCCGGCGCTCGCGGCCGCGGCGGCCGGGCGGCGGGGGAACGCCAACATGCCCCGGCCGGCGACGGCGGCGGAGCTCGAGCAGCTCCTGCGCTCGATCTACTGATAACGAGGACTAATCTGTGCGATTAGGGGAAGTGTGCTAGGGTGCCGTCCGTGGTCGCTCCGGCCGGCTTCGACGTCCTCGTGGTCGGGAGCGGGGCCTCCGGCCTCGCCGCCGCCGTCTCCGCCGAGCGGGCGGGGGCGCGGGTCGCGGTCGCCGCGAAGGGCTCGCTCCAGTCGTGCAACTCCGCGAAGGCGCAGGGCGGGATCCAGGCGGCCTTCGGCGAGGACGACTCGCCCGACCGGCACGCCGAGGACGTCTGGCGCTCGAGCCACGAGACGGCCGACATGCGCCTCGTCGGCGTGCTCACGGGCGAGGCGCAGTCGGCGATCCACTGGCTGGAGGAGCTCGGCGTCGCCTTCACGCGCGAGAACGGGGGCTACCGCCTGGCCCGCTGCGGCGGCGCGTCGCGCCGGCGCCTGCTCCAGGTCGGCGACCGCACCGGGCACGCGATCACGAAGGCCCTGCGCGCGGCGTGGGCCGCCGGGAGCGGGACCTCGTTCGAGCATGCCCCGCTCCGCGCGCTCGAGCCGCGCGGAAACGGGTGGCGCGCGACCTGCGGCGAGCGCGCGATCGACGCCTCGACCGTCGTGCTCGCGGCCGGCGGGCGCTGCTTCGCGGAGGCGCAGGCGCGCGGGGAGCTCTCCACGAACCACCCCGGCGCGACGGGCGAGGTGACGCGGATCGCGCTCGAGCTCGGCGCGGAGGCGCGCGACCTCGACGCGCTCCAGTACCACCCGAACGGCGGCGCCTGGCCGCCCAACATGCAGGGATACTCGATCCCCGAGACGACGCGTGCGTACGGCGCCGTGCTCCTGAACGCGGAGGGCGAGGAGTTCACCGACTCGCTCGGCCCGCGCGACGCCGTGTCGCAGGCGATCTTCGACGAGGTGGAGGCGGGCCGCGGCGTCGAGACGCCCGACGGCCGGCCGGCGGTGTGGCTCGACACGACGCGCATCCCCGAGGCGGACGCCGAGGTCTCGCTGCCGTACATGCTCCGCCGCTACCGTGCGGCGGGAATCGACCCGCTCGCCGAGAAGATCCTCACCTACCCAGTCCTCCACTACCAGAACGGCGGCCTCGTGATCGGCACGGACGCCGAGACGACCCTCGAGGGCGTCTACGCCTGCGGCGAGATCGCCGGCGGGACGCACGGCCGGAACCGCATGATGGGGAACAGCCTGCTCGAGTGCGTCGTCTTCGGCCGCCGCGCCGGCAGGGCCGCCGCCGGGAAAGCGAGCGCATGAGCACCGACACCATCACCGGCCTGCAGCGGACGGTTGAGGACGCCGCGGCGCACCTCTACGTCTGGGCGCTGAAGGACATTCCGCAGGATCTTCGCGACGCGCTCGACGCGGCGCGGGCGCGCGAGACGTCCGTGACGGGCAAGCGCGTGCTCGAGACGATCCACCGCAACGTCAACGTCGCCGACAGCGAGCGGAACCTCGTCTGCCAGGACACCGGCATCGCCGTCTACCACTGCCGCGTCGGCGAGGGGTTCCCGCTCCACCCGGCACGGATCTACGAGGCGCTGCGCGACGGCACCGCGCGCGCGACGCTCGACCACCCGCTGCGCGCGAACGCGGTGCACACGATCACGCGCGAGAACACCGGGCCGAACGTCGGCTACCGCCTGCCGATCGTGCACTGGGAGTTCGTCGCGGACTGGGACGGGCTCGACGTCAAGTGCGTCCCGAAGGGCTCCGGCTCCGAGAACATGAGCTTCCTGAAGATGTGCGTCCCCGCCGACGGCGTGAAGGGGATCAAGCAGTTCGTGCTCGAGTCGATCGTGGGCGCCGGCGGCAAGCCCTGCCCGCCCGGGATCGTGGGCGTCGGGATCGGCGGCTCGGCCGACTACGCGATGCACCTCGCGAAGGAGGCGATCATGCGGCCGATCGGCACGCGCAACCCCGACCCGGTCGTCGCGCGGCTCGAGGACGAGCTCTTCGAGCTCCTGAACGAGACCGGGATCGGGCCGATGGGGCTCGGCGGCGACGTGACCGTGCTCAACTGCCACGTCGAGCACGCCGACACGCACATGACCCTCAACCCCGTCGCCGTCAACTACCAGTGCTGGGCCGCGCGGCGCGCGAGCGCGCACGTCGCCCCCGACGGCACGGTCGACTACGACCGGGAGGCCTGACCGTGGCCGTGCATGAGCTGACCTTTCCGGTCACGGACGCGGGCGAGATCCTGAAGCTGCGGGCCGGCGACGAGGTGGTCGTGCAGGGGCACATCCTCGGCATCCGCGACCGGACGCAGATCCGCATCTTCGACCAGGGCGAGGAGCCGCCGATGGACCTGCGCGGCGCGTTCCTCCTCCACACGGCGCCGAACGTGCGCAAGGTCGGCCCCGGCCGCTACGAGAAGCTCTGCATCGGCACCACGACGTCGGCGCGGATGGTGCGCTTCACCGAGCCGCTCGGCGAGCGCTACGGCGTCCGCGCGATCTGCGGCAAGGGCGGCTTCCCGGACGAGGCGATCGAGCCGATGCGGCGGCTCGGGATGGTCTACCTCGCGATCGTCGGGGGCGCGGCGGCGCTCGAGACGACGCAGATCGAGGAGATCGAGGAGGTCGCCTGGGAGGAGCTGATGCCGGAGTGCCTCTGGCGCTTCCGGGTGAAGGACTTCGGCCCGCTCACGGTCGGCATCGACGCGCACGGCAACTCGCTCTACCACGACGTGCAGGAGGCCGCCCGCCGCAAGCTGGAGGAGCTCCATGCCCGCCTCTAGCGACGGCTTCCTCGACTTGCCCGAGCGGCCCGGCAAGCCGCGCGCCGCGGGCCTCACGCACGTGATCGACAAGGGCCTCAACCTGCGCGAGATCGAGGGTCTCTTCGACACCGCCGGCGTCTTCGTCGACGTCGTCAAGCTCGGCTGGGGCACCGGCTACGTGACGAACAACCTGGAGAAGAAGATCGCGCTCTACCGCTCGTTCGACACGCCTGTCGTCTGCGGCGGGACGCTGTTCGAGGCCGTCTACGCCCGCGACAAGCTCGACGAGTTCAAGACGTGGCTGCGCGACTACCGCTTCTCGCACGTCGAGATCTCGGACGGCACGGTCGAGATCCCCCGCGACCGCAAGCTGGAGCTGATCTCCGAGTTCGCCCGGGACTTCGTCGTGCTCTCCGAGGTCGGCTCGAAGGACGCCGAGGTGAACATCGCGCCGTACCTCTGGGTGCAGTGGATGCGCGAGGAGCTCGACGCGGGCGCGTGGAAGGTGATCGCCGAGGGGCGCGAGGGCGGAACCGCCGGCATCTACCGGCCCACCGGCGAGCTCCGCACCGGCCTCGTCGACGAGATCGAGCACTCGATCGACTTCCACGACCTGATCTGGGAGGCGCCGACGAAGGCGCACCAGGCGTGGTTCGTGAAGCACTTCGGCCCGAACGTGAACCTCGGGAACATCCCGCCCGAGGAGGTGATCGCGCTCGAGACGCTCCGGCTCGGGCTGCGCGGCGACACGCTGAAGGAGGTGCTCCTCGGTGGCGAGCCGGCCGCAGCTTCCTGAGCTCGACTGGGAGGCGCTGCCGGCCGAGCGGATCGTCGAGGCGCTCCTCGACGCGTTCCCCGGCCGCGTCTCGCTCGCCTGCTCCTTCCAGAAGGAGGAGGCGGTCCTGCTCGACATGCTCTTCGCGCTCGACCCGAAGGCGCGGGTGTTCGCGCTCGACACGCACGTGCTCTTCCCCGAGACCTACGCCGTCTGGCGCGAGGTCGAGCGCCGCTACCGGACGCGCGTCGAGGTCTTCGAGGGCCCGTCGCTCGGCCGTCAGGCGGCCGTCCACGGCGACGAGCTCTGGAAGCGGAACCCCGAGCTCTGCTGCTCGATCCGGAAGGTCGAGCCGCTCGGCCGCGCGCTCGCCGGGCTGGACGCCTGGATCACCGGCCTGCGCCGCGACCAGTCGCCGACGCGCGCGGGCGCGCCGAAGGTCGGCTGGGACGAGGGGCACGAGCTCTGGAAGGCGAACCCGCTCGCCGATTGGACGGACGGCGACTGCTGGGCCTACGTCCGCGAGCGCGGCCTCCCCTACAACGAGCTCCACGACCGCGGCTACGCCTCGATCGGCTGCACCCACTGCACCCGTCCGGGCTCCGGCCGCGAGGGTCGCTGGGCGGGGCTCGCGAAGACCGAGTGCGGCCTGCACCCGGCGAGGTCATGAGCGGCTTCGTCGTGTGGCTCACCGGCCTCTCGGCCGCCGGCAAGTCCACCGTGGGCGCGATCGTCGCCGACCGGATGGAGGAGCGCGGCGTCCTCGTCGAGCGGCTCGACGGCGACGTCGTGCGCACGCACCTCTCGAAGGGACTCGGCTTCTCGAAGGCGGACCGCGACACGAACATCGAGCGGATCGGCTGGGTCGCCTCGCGGCTCGCGCGCGCCGGGGCCGCCGTGGTCGTGTCGGCGATCTCGCCGTACGAGGAGGCGAGGCGGCGGGCGCGCGCGCTCGTCGAGGAGCACGGGGCGTTCGTGCTCGTGCACGTCGCGACGTCGCTCGAGGAGTGCGAGCGGCGCGACCCGAAGGGCCTCTATGCGATGGCGCGCTCCGGCGAGATCGAGGGGTTCACCGGCGTCGACGACCCGTACGAGGAGCCGCGAAGCCCAGACCTGCGCCTGCGGACCGAGGGCCGCAGCCCGGAGGAGTCGGCCGCGATCGTGCTCGCGAAGCTCGAGGCGCTCGGCCTCCTCCCGGACCGGGTGACCGCATGAGACGCCTCGCTCGCCCGTTCACGCTCTCGCACCTCGACGAGCTCGAGGCCGAGGCCGTGCACGTCATGCGCGAGGTCGCGGCCGAGCGCGAGCGGCCGGTGCTCCTCTTCTCCGGCGGGAAGGACTCGATCGTGCTGCTGCGGCTCGCGGAGAAGGCGTTCCGGCCCGGGCGCTTCCCGTTCCCGGTGCTGCACGTCGACACGGGCCACAACTTCCCGGAGGTGATCGAGTTCCGCGACCGCCGCGTCGCCGAGCTCGGCGAGCGCCTCGTCGTCGCGAGCGTGCAGGAGTCGATCGACAGGGGCCGCGTGGTCGAGGAGACGGGCCCGCGCGCCTCGCGCAACCGGCTGCAGACGACCACGCTCCTCGACGCGATCGCCGAGCACGGCTTCGACGCCGCGATGGGCGGCGCCCGCCGCGACGAGGAGCGCGCCCGCGCGAAGGAGCGCATCTTCAGCTTCCGCGACGACTTCGGCCAGTGGAACCCGCGGGCGCAGCGCCCCGAGCTCTGGAACCTCTACAACGCGCGGATCCGCAAGGGCGAGCACATCCGCGTCTTCCCGATCTCGAACTGGACCGAGCTGGACGTCTGGCAGTACGTCGCACGCGAGGGGCTCGAGCTGCCCCCGATCTACTTCGCGCACGAGCGCGACGTCTTCCGGCGCGACGGCATGCTCTACGCCGTCAGCCCGTACGTCGAGCGCTACCCCGACGAGGTGCCGTTCACGGCGACGGTGCGCTTCCGCACCGTCGGGGACATGAGCTGCACGGGCGGCGTGCTCTCGCAGGCGCGCACGCTCGAGGAGGTCGTGGGGGAGATCGCGACGACGAACGTGACCGAGCGCGGCGAGACGCGCGCCGACGACCGCGTCACCGAGGCGGCGATGGAGGACCGCAAGCGCGTTGGCTATTTCTAGGGAGCTCGCGCAGGCGGAGCTGCTCCGCCTCGTCACCGCCGGCTCGGTCGACGACGGCAAGTCGACGCTGATCGGCCGTCTGCTCTACGACACGAAGCAGATCATGGTCGACCAGCTCGAGCACATCGAGGACGCCTCGCGCCGGCGCGGCCACGACTACGTCGACCTCGCGCTCCTCACCGACGGGCTGCGCGCCGAGCGCGAGCAGGGGATCACGATCGACGTCGCCTACCGCTCGTTCGTGACCCCGCGCCGGCGCTTCCAGCTCGCCGACGCGCCCGGCCACGTGCAGTACACCCGCAACATGGTCACGGGCGCCTCGACCGCGGAGGTCGCCGTGATCCTCGTCGACGCGCGCAAGGGCGTGATCGAGCAGACGCGCCGGCACAGCTACATCGCCTCGATGCTGGCGATCCCGCACGTCACCTTCGCTGTCAACAAGATGGACCTCGTCGGCTTCGACGCGGTGCGCTTCGCGGAGATCGAGGCCGACCTGCGCGCGCTCGCCGCGCGCCTCGGCCTGCACGACCTCCACGTGATCCCGGTCTCCGCCCTCCGCGGCGACAACGTCGTCGAGCGGACCGGCTCGATGCCCTGGTACGAGGGGCCGGCGCTGCTCGAGCACCTCGAGACCGTCGAGATCGCCGGCGACCGCAACCTCGACGACCGCCGCTTCCCGGTGCAGTGGGTGATCCGCCCGATGACCGAGGAGCACCACGACTACCGGGGCTACGCGGGCCAGGTGGCGGGTGGCGTGTGGCGCGCCGGCGACGAGGTCGTCGTGCTCCCGTCCGGCCTGCGGACGCGCGTCGCCGCCGTCGAGACGTTCGACGGCCCGCTCGAGGCGGCCGTGCCGCCGCAGTCGGCGACGATCCTGCTCGAGGACGACCTCGACGTCTCGCGCGGCGACATGCTCGCCGACCCGGACCGACCTCCCGCGGTCGCGCGCGAGCTGACCGCGAGCCTGTGCTGGATGAGCGAGCGACCGCTCGAGCCCGGTGCCCGTCTCGCCGTCAAGCACACGACGCGGAACGCGCGCGCGCTCGTCGAGGAGCTCGTCTCGGCGGTCGACATGGACACGCTCGAGGACCGGCCCGCGCCCGAGCGGCTGGAGCTGAACGACCTCGCGGTCGTGCGCCTGCGGCTCGCCGAGCCGCTCGCGCTCGACCCGTACGCCCGCAACCCGGCCACCGGCGCGTTCATCCTGATCGACGAGGCGACGAACGACACCGTCGCCGCCGGGATGGTGCGGGAGGCGTCGTGACCCGCCGCCCGCCCACGGTCGACCCGTACCGCGACACGGCGGTGATCGACTCGCGCGCCCCGCGCTTCAACCAGGCGGTGCTCGGCTCGGTCGCCGTGCTCGCGGTCGCGACCGGCTGGTGGTGGCTCCTCGCGGCGCTCGCCGCGAACCTCGCCTCGGGGCTCCTGCTCGGCCGCCGCTTCTGCCTCACCTGCGTCGCGTACTTCGCGCTCGTGCAGCCGCTCCTCGGCGAGGGGCCGCTCGAGGACTCGCGCCCGCCGCGGGCGGCGAACGTCGTCGGCTTCGTCTTCCTCGCCGCCGCCTCCGCCTGCTACGGCCTCGGGGCGGACGTCCCGGGCGCCGTGCTGGCGTCGCTCGTCGCCGCGCTCGCGCTCCTCGCCGCGGTCACCGGCTTCTGCACCGGCTGCGAGGCGTTCAAGCTCGGCTGCCGCCTCACCGGCAGGCCCTTCGTCTCCTGCCCGATCCCGCCCCGGCCGGCATGAGCTGGGAGCTCAGCCTCGCCGGCCTGCTCGTCGGCGTCCTCGTCGGGTTGACGGGCATGGGCGGCGGCTCGCTGATGACGCCGATCCTGATCCTGCTCTTCGGCTTCGACGCGAAGGCGGCGGTCGGCACCGACATCCTCCACGGCGCGGTCTTCAAGTCGTTCGGCGCGGTGCGCCACCGGATGCTCGGGACGGTGCACGC
The DNA here is from genome assembly GCA_035650615.1 of Gaiellaceae bacterium. Taxonomy (GTDB): domain Bacteria; phylum Actinomycetota; class Thermoleophilia; order Gaiellales; family Gaiellaceae; genus PALSA-600. Next base: position 55,249 of record DASRHI010000044.1, read on the forward strand.
GCGGCTCGCGCTCTGGATGCTCGCCGGCTCGGCCCCGCTCTCGCTCGCCGGGGTCGAGGTGGCGAACAGCTTCGGCGACGGGAGCATGGACACGCTGCAGCGGATCGTCGGCGGCGCGCTCGTCGCCGGCGGCGCGGGCTGGCTCGTGAAGACGTTCCTGCACGGCCACGGCGACGACGCGCCGTTCCTGCTCGCCCGCCGCGACCGGGCGGTCGCGGTCGCGATCGGGGCGAGCTGCGGCTTCGTCGTCGGGCTGACGTCGGTCGGCTCCGGCACGTTCTTCGGGCTCGCGATGCTGCTCGTCTACCCCCTGACGGCGCAGAAGATCGTCGGCACCGACATGTCGCACGCCGCGGCGCTCCTCTGGGTCGCGGGCATCTCGCACCTCGCGCACGGCGACGTCGACACGCACGCGATGGCGTGGCTCCTCGTCGGCTCGATCCCCGGGGTGCTGGTCGGCTCGCAGCTCTCGATCAGGGTGCCCGACCGGGCCCTGCGGGTCGTCTTCGGGATCGTCCTCGTGCTCTCGGGGATCAAGATCGTCGAGCTGCCGCGGGCCTCGCTCGTGATCGCGATCGCCGTCGGGCTCCTGGCGGCCGCGCTCGCCGCCTGGTGGGTGCGGTCGCTGCTCGTGCGGCGGGTCGCGGCGCAGGACCCGGCGTAGAATCGCCCGGGCGTGGCCCGGGAGCTCTCGACCGCGTTCTGCGTGGCCCTGCTCGCGGCGACCGCGGGCGCGTTCGCCCTGACCCAGGGCGCGAAGACCGAGCTCGCGCCGATCTTCCGCACGCACGTCGACAAGGTCTTCTCGCCCGACTGCAACTGCCCCACGGACGTCGCGCGGATCGACTTCCGGCTGCGCAAGCGGGAGCGCCTGACCGTCTGGATCGAGCGCGACGGGGAGCGTGTCCGCACGCTCGTGGAGGGGCGCGAGCTCCGCGCCGGCCCGGTCGGGCTCGAGTTCGACGGGATCGACGACCGCGGCCTCACCCTCCCCGACGGCGACTACCGTCCCGTCGTCCACCTGGCGGGCGAGCACCGGACGATCAGGCTCCCGAACACGATCGTGCTCGACACGAGGCCGCCGGTCGTGCGCAGCCCGCACCGCGTCTACACGCACATCTCGCCCGACGGCGACGGGCGCAACGACGTGTTCCGCGTCCGCTACACGGTCAGCGAGCCGGCGCACGGGATCCTGCTCGTGGACGGCCGGCGGGTCGCGTTCACGTACCGCAAGCCGCTCTCCGGCCGGCTCGTCTGGAACGGGCGGATCGGCGGGCGGCCGGCGCGGCCCGGCAACCACGTGCTCGAGATCTCGGCGCAGGACGCCGCCGGGAACCGCGCGAAGCCGTTCCCGTTCGCCGTCGTGACGATCCGCTACGTCGCGCTCGGGCGCACGCGGATCCTCGTCCGGCCCAGGGCGCGGTTCGCCGTGCTCGTGCTCGCCGACGCCGCGCGCGTCGACTGGCTGTTCGCCCGCGCCCGGGGCAGCGCGCGGCCGGGCACGCTGAGGCTGCGCGCGCCGGCGAAGCGCGGCGTCTACCGGCTCTACGTCACGGCGAAGGGGCACGCGGCGAAGGCGCTCGTGGTGGTGGGTTGACGGCCGAGCTGGCGCGTGCCGGAGGCGCCGTCGGCGCCCTCGGCGTCGCGGCGCTCGTCCTCGGCGGCAGCCGGCCCGCGCGCGCCGCGGGGCTGCTCGCGTGGGCCCTGGGCTGCGCGACGCTCGCGCTCTGGCTCGCCCCGGCCGACCACCACCGGGCCTACGCCGCGGCCGCGGCCGCGGGCGCGGCGCTCGCCGTCGCGCTCGCCTGGGCCTTCGCGCGAATGCCGTGGCTGCTGGCGGTCGCCGTGCTCGGGTTCGCGCCGGCGCGGATCCCGGTCTCGGTCGGCGACACGACCGCGAACCTGCTGCTCCCGATGTACGTGGTCGTCGCGGGCGCCGCGCTGGCGCTCGCGTGGCAGCTCCTGCGCGGCGAGCAGCGCGTCCGCGAGCTCGGCCCGCTCGCCTGGCCCGTCGCCCTCTTCGTCGCGTGGAGCGGCGTCGCGTTCCTCTGGTCGCAGGACCGCCGGCAGGGGGCGATCTACCTCCTCTTCTACGTGTTGCCGTTCGCGCTCGTCGCGGTCTCGCTCGCGCGGATCCCGTGGAGCACCGGCTGGGCCGGCACGCTGTACGTCCAGCTCGCCGGGATGGCGTTCGCGTTCGCCGTGATCGGGATCTGGCAGTACTCGACGAGGAACCTCTTCTGGAACCCGAAGGTGATCGTCGACAACGCGTACGCGACGAGCAGCTGGTTCTACCGCGTCAACTCGGTCTTCTACGACCCGTCGATCTACGGCCGCTTCCTCGTGGTGGCGCTCCTCGCCGGGCTCGTGCTCGTGCTCTTCGGCGGCCGCGTCGCCGCGTGGGCGGCCCTCGCGCTGGTGGCGGTCACGTGGGTGGGGCTCGTGCCGAGCTTCTCGCAGTCGAGCTTCGCGGCGCTCGGCGCCGGCGCCGTCGTCGCGCTCGCCGCGCTCTGGCGGCGCCGCTCGATCCTGCCGATCGCGCTCGCGGTCGGCGCCCTGCTCGCGGTGTCGCTCGGCGTGCCGCAGGCGCGCCACCGGATCCTCGGCAAGGCGGGGCTCTCGCACGCGACGGGCGGGCGCTCGAAGCTCGTCTCGAACGGCCTCGAGATCGTGGCCCGCCACCCGGTCGTGGGGGTCGGCACCGGCGGCTTCCGCCGGGCGTACGCGAAGCAGACGCACCTGCGCGGGAAGGAGCCGAAGGCGGCCGCCTCGCACGACACGCCGATCACGGTCGCCGCCGAGACGGGGATCCCCGGGCTCGCGCTCCTCGCCTGGCTCCTCGCCGCCGCGCTCGTGCTGCCGTTCCGGCGCAACCCGGTGCGGACCGCCACCGGCCGGGCGCGTCTCGCGCTCGGACTAGCCTTGGTCGCGATCGCGGTGCACAGCCTCTTCTACGACGCGCTCTTCGAGGACCCGCTCTTCTGGGTCGCGCTCGCGCTGTCGGCGGTCGCCGCGCGCGCGGAGGTCGCCGGGTGACGCCCGGCTGGAAGCGCGCGCTCGTGCTCGCCCCGCACACCGACGACGGCGAGTTCGGCTGCGGCGCCACGATGGCGCGCCTCGTCGAGGAGGGGGCCGAGGTCCGCTACGTCGCGTTCTCGATCGCGACCCGCTCGCTGCCGGACGGGTTCCCGCCCGACACGCTCGCCCGCGAGGTGCGCGAGGCGACCGCCGAGCTCGGGATCCCCGAGGCGAACCTCACGGTGCACGACTTCGACGTCCGCACGTTCCCCGACCGCCGCCAGGAGATCCTCGAGCTCCTGATCGAGCTCTGGAGCGAGTGGGAGCCCGACGTCGTCTTCCAGCCCTCGCTCCACGACATCCACCAGGACCACCAGACCGTCGCGGCCGAGGGCCTGCGCGCGTTCAAGCGCACCACGATCCTCGGGTACGAGATCCCCTGGAACAACCTCGACTTCGCCTACCAGGCCTACGTCTCGCTCGAGCGCCGGCACGTGGAGCGCAAGGAGGCCGCGCTCGCGCGCTACGCCTCGCAGCAGCACCGCCGCTACGCGAACCCCGAGTACCTCTGGAACCTCGCCCGCACCCACGGGATCAACGTCAACCGCGAGTACGCCGAGGTCTTCCAGGTCTACCGGCTGATCGCGTAGCTGCTGGCAGCCGTTCCCGCAGACGGTCTCGAACAGGGGTGGAGGGACGCGTGTCCGTGCCGCAACCCCCATCGCGCCCGCGAACCCCCGGCCGGCTCGAGGCGGGTCGCCGTCCGCGCCGCGCCTCGCGACGCGGCGCCGGTGACCGCTCCGCTCGACAGTCATACCCCCAAGAGGTATGCTGGGAAGGAGCTGCCGCGGAGGAGACCGATGGGCGAGACGATCACCTACACCGTCCCCGGCATGCACTGCGGCCACTGCAAGGCCGCGGTCGCCGGGGAGCTCGCGGCCGTGCCGGGCGTGACCTCGGTGGACGTCGACCTGGACTCGAAGCTCGTCGTGGTCGAGGGGGAGGGGCTCGACGACGGGCGCCTGCGGTCGGCGATCGAAGAGGCCGGGTACGAGGCGGCCTGATGGCGGCCGCGACCGGCGCTCCGGAGCGGGTGCGGCTCGAGCTCGAGGGGATGACCTGCGCCTCGTGCGCGGCGAGGATCGAGCGCAAGCTGGGCCGGCTCGACGGCGTCGAGGAGGCGGCCGTCAACCTCGCCGCCGAGACGGCGACCGTCCGCTACGACCCCGCGCGCGTCGCGGTCGCCGACCTGATCCGCGCGGTGGAGGCGGCCGGGTACGGCGCCGCGCTGCCCTCCGAGGGCGCCGCCGGCGCGCCGGACGCGGGGCTGCGGAGCCGCCTGGCGGCCGCGGCGGCGTTGACGGTGCCGCTCGCGGCGCTCGCGATGATCCCGCCCCTGCGCTTCCGGGGCTGGGAGTGGCTCGCGCTCGCGCTGGCGACGCCGGTCGTGGCGTGGAGCGGGTTCCGGTTCCACCGCGCGGCGGCGGTCAACCTGCGCCACGGCGCGGCGACGATGGACACGCTGATCTCGCTCGGGACGCTCGCGGCCTGGGGGTGGTCGCTCGCCGTGCTCGTCTTCTTCCCGGCAGGCGACACGTACTTCGAGGTCGCCGGGGCGATCACCACCCTGATCCTGCTCGGGCGCTTCCTCGAGGCGCGGGCGAGGCGCCGGTCGGGCGAGGCGATCCGCGCGCTGCTCGAGCTGGGAGCGAAGGACGCGAGGGTGCTGCGCGACGGCCGCGAGGTGGTCGTCCCGGCCGCCGAGCTCGAGGTCGGAGACCTCTTCGTCGTGCGGCCGGGCGAGAAGATCGCCACCGACGGCGTCGTCGTCGAGGGCGCCTCGGCGGTCGACCGGTCGATGCTGACGGGCGAGCCGGTCCCGGTCGAGGTCGGGCCGGGCGCCGAGGTGGCGGGCGCCACGATCTCGAGCTCCGGCCGGCTCGTCGTGCGCGCCACCCGCGTCGGCGCGGAGACGGCGCTCGCCCGCATCGCGCGGCTCGTGGCGGAGGCGCAGGCGGGGAAGGCGCCGATCCAGCGGCTCGCGGACCGGGTCTCCGCCGTGTTCGTCCCGGCGGTCGCGGCCCTCTCGCTCGCGACCCTCGCCGGCTGGCTCCTGCTCACCGGCGACGGGGCCGACGCGTTCACCGCCTCGGTGGCGGTGCTGATCATCGCCTGCCCGTGCGCGCTCGGGCTCGCGACGCCGACCGCGCTCCTGGTCGGAACCGGCCGCGGGGCGCAGCTCGGGCTCCTGCTCAGAGGGCCGGAGGTGCTCGAGCGGACCCGCCGCGCCACGACGATCCTGCTCGACAAGACGGGGACGGTGACCGAGGGCAGGATGCGGCTCGCGGACGTCGTCCCGGCGGCGGGCGCCGTACGCGACGACGTGCTCCGCCTCGCCGGCGCCGCCGAGGACGCGAGCGAGCACCCGGTCGCGCGCGCGATCGCCGAGCGCGCCCGCGAGGAGCTCGGCGCGCTCCCGCCGGTCGATTCGTTCGAGAGCCTCGCCGGCCTGGGTATCCGGGCCGTCGTCGAGGGCCGCGCCGTCGTCGTCGGCCGCCCGGCGCTCCTCGCCGAGGCCGGCATGGCGCTCCCGGACGAGCTCGCCCGCGCCCGCGACGAGGCCGAACGCCTCGGGAGGACCGTCGTCGCGGCCGGATGGGACGGCCGCCCGCGGGGGCTGCTCGTCGTCGCGGACGCCGTCAAGCCCACGAGCCGCGAGGCGGTCGAGGAGCTGAGACGGCTCGGGCTCACGCCGGTGCTGCTCACCGGCGACAACGAGCTCACCGCCCGCGCCGTCGCCGCCGCCGTCGGGATCGAGCGCGTGCTCGCCGACGTGCTCCCCGAGCAGAAGGTCGCCGAGGTGCGGCGGCTGCAGCAGTCGGGCGAGGTCGTCGCGATGGTCGGCGACGGCGTCAACGACGCGCCCGCCCTCGCCCAGGCCGACCTCGGCCTCGCGATCGGGACGGGCACCGACGTGGCGATCGAGGCGAGCGACCTCACGCTCGTGTCCGGCGACCTGCGCGCGGCCGCCGACGCGATCCGCCTCGCGCGCAGGACGCTGCGGACCGTCGAGGGCAACCTCTTCTGGGCGTTCGCCTACAACGTCGCCGCGATCCCGCTCGCGGTCGCCGGGCTCCTGAGCCCGGTCGTCGCAGCCGCGGCGATGGCCTGCTCGAGCCTCTTCGTCGTCTCCAACTCCCTGCGCCTGCGCCGCTTCCGCAGCCGCCGCGGGCAGCCGGCCGGGCGGCGCGCGCGCGGCTCCGCGCTCCGCCGCAGATACCCGGAGCGGGTACAGTCGAGCCGGTGAGCTACGGCTACGCCCACGAGAAGGAGGCCCTCGTCAAGCGGCTGCACCGGATCGAGGGGCAGGTGCGCGGGATCGAGCGGATGCTCGAGGACGACCGCTACTGCATCGACATCCTCACGCAGATCGCCGCCGTCAACACCGCGCTCGAGTCGCTCGCCTTCCGGCTCCTCGACCAGCACGTGAAGCACTGCGTCGCCGGCGCGCTCGCGTCCGGCGACGAGCGGGAGACGGCGCAGAAGACGAGCGAGCTGCTCGAGGCCGTCCATCGCTTCTCGAGGACGAGGTGACCTCCGAGGACGAGCGCCGCTTCACGAGGCGGGAGCTCCTGCTCGGCGGGGCCGGTCTCGCCCTCGCCGCCGGCCTCGGCGGCTACGGCGTCTCGCGGCTCGTCGCGGGAGCGGGGCCGGGCGAGGTCGTCCTGCGCCCGCGGCGGGAGACGGTCGAGCTGGGGCGGCGCCGCGTGGCCACGTGGACGTTCGGCGAGGGTGTTCCCGGGCGCGAGCTCCGCGTGAGGCAGGGCGAGCGGCTGCGCGTCCGGGTCGAGAACGCCCTTCCGGAGGAGACCACGATCCACTGGCACGGCGTGCGCGTCCCGAACGCGATGGACGGCGTCCCCGGGATGACGCAGCGGCCGATCGCGCCCGGCTCGTCCTTCGTCTACGAGTTCGCGCCGCCGGACGCGGGCACCTACTGGTTCCACCCTCACGTCGGCACGCAGCTCGACCGCGGCCTCTACGCGCCGCTCGTCGTCGAGGCGCGCGACGAGCAGCTCGCGTACGACCGCGAGGCGACGCTCGTGCTCGACGACTGGCTCGATGGCCTCGGCCGCACCCCGGCGCAGGCGCTCCGCGACCTGCGGCTGCACGGGATGCAGATGCCGGGCATGCAGGGGGCGGGCGCGATGTCGGGGTCGAAGGGCATGGCGGGCATGGACATGGGCGGTCTCGCGAGCCTCGGCGGCGCCGACCTCGGCGCCCTCGGCGACGGCTCGCTCGTCGTCTCGGGCGACGCGGTCACGGTGGCCGGCGAGGATCCGCCCTCGGGCACGCTGCCGGCGCTCGTGAACCTGCTCGAGAGCGGCGACGCCGACCCCGGCGACGTCGTCTACCCGCTCTTCCTGGTCAACGGCCGGCCGCCGGACGACCCGTTCGCGCTCGAGGTCTCGCGCGGGGAGCGTCTCCGCCTGCGGCTCCTGAACGCGGCCGCCGACACGCACTTCCTCTTCACGGTCGACGGCCACCCGTTCACGCTCGTCGCGACCGACGGCCAGCGGGTCGAGCCCGTCGAGGCCGACGGGGTCGTGCTCGGGATGGGCGAGCGCGCCGACGTGCTCCTCGACGCGACGCGTCCCGGGGCGTACCGGCTGCTCGCCCGGCCGCTCGGGAAGCGGGGCCGCGCCGTGGCGATCCTGCGCTACCGGGAGGCGAGGCGGTCGGCGGCGCCGGCGCCGGCCGCCCCGGCCGCGGCGCCGGTCCGCGTGCCGTCCTACGCCGACCTGAAGGCGGTGGGGCCGGCCCCGGCCGGCAGGCCGCGCGAGCTGCCGCTCGACCTCGGGATGGACGCGCGCAGGCGCTACCGCTGGCTGCTCGGCGGGCAGGCGTTCCCGCAGGCCGACCCGATCGCGCTCGAGCGGGGCGAGCACGTCCGCTTCCTCGTGCGCAACCGGACGACGATGCCGCACCCGGTCCACCTCCACGGGCACTTCTTCTCGCTCGGCCCGGGCGGGCCGCTCAAGGACACCGTCGTCGTGCCGCCGCAGGCGGTCGTCGGCCTCGACGTCGTCGCCGACAACGCGGGCGCGTGGATGATCCACTGCCACAACCTCTACCACCAGCTCGCGGGCATGATGCGGACGATCGAGATCGCCTGACGGCCTCCGGGCGCTTGCGGCCGGACGGGCCGTCCCTTACCATCCCGGGGTATTGCGTCCCCACGCAGCGTGACAGTGGCCAGGCAACACGTCCGCAGTCGGTGGCACCTCGTCGTGGTGACGCTCGTGCTCGCGCTCGGGCTCGGCGGGGTCGCGCTCGCCCAGCGCGGGGCGGGCAGCGCGCGGGTCGACGTCACCATCCTCGACGGCAGGCTGAAGGTGTCGCCGACGACCTTCGCCGCGGGGAAGGTGACGCTCGTCGTCGTCAACAGGGGCAAGCTCTCGCACGCCCTCGCGATCATGGGCTCGGGGCTGCAGCCGAAGCGCACGGCGACGATCCGGAGCGGGAAGACGGCGCGGCTCACGGTGACCGTGAAGGCGGGCATGTACCACGTCTGGGACCCCGTCCGCAGCAGCATGAGCCACGCGACGATGCTGAAGGCGCGCGCTCCGGCGGCGAGCTCGTCGTCGCCCTCGACCGGCACGCAGTCCCCGGGCGCGACCGGCACGCAGTCCTCCGGCGCCCCCTCCGGCACGAGTACGGGCCCCACGGGCACGACCTCCGGCGGCGACGGCATGCCCGGCATGACGATGGACGAGTGCGAGCACATGTAGGCGGCGGTCGCCGCCGCCTCTCCCCGGCGACACCCGCGACACCCTCGTGAACGTGCGCCGGAGCGTCCTGTTCGGGGGTCCGCTGCTCGCGTACGTCGCCTCGCTGCTCCACCCGCCGCACCTGGTCCTCGGAGCCGACCCGTGGCGGTTCATCGGCGTCCACCTCGGCTGGACGGTGGTGCTCTGCCTGCTCGCGTGGACGATCGTGCTGCTCGTCGACGGCGTCGACGGCGTCGCCGCGACGGCGGCACGCCTCCTCGCGGTCCCGTTCGCGGTCGCCTACACCCTCTTCACCGCGTTCGGCGGCGTGGCGGTCGGCGCGTTCGTCTGGAAGGCCAACGACCTGCCGGCGGGCGAGCGGGAGACGGCGGCCGGCCTGATCCGGAGCGTGAGCCACAGCGGGCTCGCCCATCCGCTCTACCTCGTCGCCAGCCTGCTCTGGGTCGCCGCGGTGCTCGCGGTCGTGGTCGCGCTGCGGCGGCGGGCGCCGTGGCCCGCGCTCCTGCTGCTCGCCGGCGGGGCGGGCGCGTTCGCCCGCAGCCACGTCAGCCCGTGGGGCCCGGCGGGCATGGCGGCGGTGCTCGCGGCGGTCGTCTGGCTCGAGCTCGGGCCGCGCCGGGCGGCCGAGCTCGGGCTCGCAAAACGTCTTCGATTCGGGAGGTAGAGATGAACGCTCGCCTTGTCGCTCCTGCACTCGCCGCGGTCGCCTGCGCCGTCCCCGTCTCCGCGTCCGCGCACGGCGTCGCCAAGGGGCCGTGCTCGACCGGGAACGTCGCCTCGACCGCCTCCTACCGGATGGCGCTCGAGCTCGGCCCGCAGGAGGAGATGTACCTGCCCTCCGAGGTCAAGGCCCGCCACATCAAGACCGGCGAGATCATGCTCGGCGGCGAGATGTCGATGGTCGACAAGGCGCCGGGCACGCGCGTCTTCCACCTCGAGGTGCACGTCTGCACGAAGAGCGGCGCCGTCGTCACCCGCCTCGAGCCGCGGATCGTGGTGAACGCCGCCGCGATGACGAGCATGAAGGTGCCGAGCGCGATCATGGTCGGCGTCGGCGAGCCGATCTCCGACTACCACTACGGCAACGACGTCGCGCTCGAGCCGGGCGCCAGGATCACGGTCAGGGTGACGGTGAAGGGGCAGACGGCGACCTTCCGCGCGCGGGTGCCGCGGTGAAGCGCGGCGCCGGACGAGTGGCTCGCTCCGGCGAGGCCGCGGCGCGGGCGAGAGCTGGGCGCGTCGCCCGACCGCCTTCATACCGCCAGGTATGATACCGATGTGTATGAGGGCACGAACCCCTTCCGCTACGGCGACCTCGCGCTCGACGACGCCTTCGCCGACCGCGAGGCCGAGCTCGCCGAGCTCGCCGCCGACATGCGCAACGGCCAGAACGTGCTCGTCTACGCGCCGCGCCGCTACGGCAAGTCGTCGCTCGTCCTGCGGGCGTCCGGGCTCGCCGCCGAGCGGGGCGTCCTCGTCGCCTACTGCGACCTCATGCGGACGCCGACCAAGGAGCGGCTCGCCGGCGCGCTCGCGAAGACGATCTACGAGGACCTCTCGTCGCCCTCCGGCGAGCTGCTCGAGCGGGCCCGGTCGGTGTTCCGCGGCCTCCGCGTCCGCCCGACGATCGAGGTCGACGCCGACACCGGCGGGGTGAGCTTCAGCTTCGAGGCCTCGCGCCGGGCGGGCGGCGGCGACATCGACGCGACGATCGAGAACCTGCTCGAGCTCCCCCAGGAGCTCGCCGCCGAGCGGGGCCGCCGCGCCGTCCTCGTGCTCGACGAGTTCCAGGAGGTCGTGAAGCTCGACCGCCGCTTCCCGAACCTGATGCGCGCCGTCTTCCAGACGCAGCCGGAGGTCGGGCACGTCTACCTCGGCAGCAAGCGCCACGTCCTCGACGAGATCTTCGCCGATCGCAACGAGCCGTTCTGGCGGAGCGCGAAGCGGCTCGAGCTCGGCCTGATCCCGCCGCGCGCGTTCGGCCCGTTCGTGCGGCGGCGCTTCGACGCCACCGACAAGGGCCTCACGGACGGCGCGCTCGCACGCCTGCTCGCCGTCACCGGCGGCCATCCGTACGGCACGCAGCAGCTCGCCTACGCGGTGTGGGAGCTCGTGCCGGTCGGCCACTACGCCCACGAGGACGACGTCGAGACGGCGCTCGCCCACGTGCTCCGCAGCGAGCACAACTACTTCTCGACGCTGTGGGAGCGCGCGACCGAGAACCAGCGCCTGCTCATGCTCGCGCTCGCGGCGGAGCCGTCGCGGCTCTACTCGAAGGCCTACCACGACCGGCACGGCCTCGCGTCCGCCTCGCACGTGCAGCGCGCGCTCGGCGCGCTCGTCAAGGAGGAGCTCGTCGGCCGGAACGAGGCCGGCGAGTACTGCATCGTCGAGCCGTTCCTCGCCGAGTGGCTCCTGCGCGAGCGCGCGTAGCCCGCGCCCGCCCGTACGGCTACCGCGGCCGCTCCGGCGGCGCGTCGGGGTCGAGCGCGGCCGCCGTGTACGTCACGTTCGGGTCCCAGAGGAGGAACTCGTCGATCCCGTCGCGGCGGGCGGCCGCGATCTGGGCGCGCACCTGCGCCGGGCCGTAGGGGCGGCCGAGGGAGAAGTCCTGCAGCCACGGGACGAGCCGCGCGGGCGTGCCGGCGACGGCGCGCTCGAAGTCGCCGAGCGCGCGCCGCACGATCTCGTACGGGTGGGCGTTCGGGTCGGCGACGCCGTACTCCCCGGCGCCCCAGTGCGACGGGTAGAGGAGCGGCGCCACGTAGTCGACCTGGCGCGCGATCGCCGGGACGTCCTGCGCGACCTGGTCCGGCCGCGTCGCGGCGACGCCGAACACGGACGCACCGAGCAGCGTCGGGTAGGCGCTGAGCGCGAGCCGGGTCTCGCGCAGGAGCTCCACGACCGCCTGCGCTGGGGTGCCGCGGAGGCCCGGGAAGCGCATCGCCGAGCGCGGGCCGTCCGGCCGGCGGACGTAGTCGTAGAGGATCTCGTCGACGCCGGCCCTCGCGGCCGCGACCGCGAGCGCGACGTTGTAGGCGCGCACCGCCGGGCTCGCCGGGTTCGTGAAGCCGCCGTAGGTCGCGTACCTGCCGCCCGAGGGCGTCTGCACGACCTCGTCGCGGCGGCCGCCGCGCCACGCGGCGTCGGCGAGGATCGGGTCGCGGAAGCACACGAGCCGGCCGACGACGCGCGCCCCGAGCGCGTGCAGGCGCCGGACCGCGGCGGGCAGGTCGTAGATGCGCCGGGCGGCGCCGATCCCGCGCGCGAGCGGCACGGGCGGGTTCCAGCCCGCGACGCCGCTCTCGTCCTTGAGGTCGAGCTCGACCGTGTTCACCCGGTGGGTCGCGACGAGCGCGAGGACCCCGCGCCGGAGCTCCGCGTCGGCCCACGCGCCGGCGGTCACGTGCACGGCGCGGATCGGCGCGGGCGGCCGGCGCGGGACGACCGTGAGCGGCTGCTCTGCCACGGTGCGGTTCCCGGCCGGGTCGGTCGCGACCACCGTGACGACCCGGGGCTGCGGCGCCGGGAGGAGCGCCTCGAAGCGCCCGCCGTCGACGGCGGCGGGCCGGCCCGCGACCGTGACGCGGGCGTCGTCGTCCGTGCGCCCCTCGACGCGGAGCGTGTGCCACGCGGCCACCTTGAGCGGCCCGGGCACGAGCAGGGCCGGAGGGGTCAGGTCGACCGTGAAGTCGAGCTGCGCGCGTCCGGTCGCGCCGAAGAGGCCGCCGCCGGCGCTGACGGCGAGCTCGTGCCCGCCCTCGTCGAGGTGGCCGGGGCGGAAGGTCGCATGCCGGCCGCGGCGCTGGACGAGCCGCGTCACGTCGCGGCCGTCGAGCCGCCAGCGCTCGCGGGAAAGCAGCGACGGGCTGCCCGTCGCGGTGAAGACGATCCGGCCGTTCCGGCCGGGGCCGACCGGCGTGTCGGCCGCCGGGCCCGCGACGTCGAGGGTCGGAGCCGTGACGACGCGCGCCGCGGTCACGCCGCCTGCGGTGAGCGCGGCGACCGCGAGCGCCGCCGCGAGCGCGACGCGCGGGTTGACGCCGATCCGCACCGGCGGGTCGACGGTGCGGAGCGCCGCCGGCGGCTCGCCGTCGCGCAGCAGCGCGAGCAGGAGCCGCGCCGCCGAGCGCATCTCCGCGGTCGGAGCGCGCACGGCGGTGCGCTCGGCCCAGCCGACGAAGGTGCGGCGGGCCTCGGGGTCGTCGGGGTCGGCCAGGAGCGCCTCGACGCGTGCCGCGACGGTGTCGCGCTCGTGCACCCCCGGCGGGCTCTCGGTCGTCGCGCCGATCAGCCGCACCTCGGCGGCGGTCCTCTCGTCCACGGGGGGCAAGGATACGTCTGCCTCCCTGCAAACGGCCGCCGGAATTGCGGCGGGCGGCGCCGCAGGGTATCGTGAGGCGCACATGCGCGCCGGGCTGCTCCTCGGACTCGCCCTTCCCCGCTAAGGGGAGGCGACCGCGCGACATATCCGTTCCCGCTCCCCGCGCCCAGGGGAGACGTCCGTCCTCGACGAGGAGCCGATTCCGATGCCGATGCCCTACTGGAAATACCGCCCGTACCCCACCGTCGACCTGCCCGACCGCACGTGGCCCGACCGCGTCGTCGACCGCGCGCCGATCTGGTGCTCGACCGACCTCCGCGACGGCAACCAGGCGCTCGTGAAGCCGATGGACTCGGCCCGCAAGCAGCGCATGTTCGAGCTGCTCGTGCGGCTCGGGATCAAGGAGATCGAGGTCGGGTTCCCGTCCGCGTCCAAGACCGACTTCGACTTCGTCCGCAGGCTCGTCGAGGAGGACCTCGTCCCGCCCGACACCACGATCGCCGTCCTCACCCAGGCCCGCCCCGAGCTGATCTCGCGCACGTACGAGGCGATCGAGGGCGCGCGCCGCGCGATCGTCCACCTCTACAACTCGACCTCGGAGACGCAGCGGCGCGTCGTCTTCCGGCTCGACCGGGACGGCATCCGCGACCTCGCCGTGCGCGGCGCCGCGCTCTGCAAGGAGCTCGCGGGCGAGACCGCGACCGAGGTGGTGTTCGAGTACTCGCCCGAGAGCTTCCACGGCACCGAGCTCGACTACGCGCTCGAGGTGTGCGAGGCCGTGATCGCCGAGTGGGGGCCGACGCGCGAGGAGAAGATGATCGTCAACCTCCCGACGACGGTCGAGGCGTTCCCGCCGAACGTCTACGCCGACCGGCTCGAGTGGTTCCAGCGGCACCTCTCCCGCCGCGACCACGTCGTGCTCAGCGTGCATCCGCACAACGACCGCGGCACCGCCGTGGCGACGGCGGAGCTCGGCCTGATGGCGGGAGCGGACCGCGTCGAGGGGACGCTGTTCGGGAACGGCGAGCGCACCGGCAACGTCGACCTCGTCACGATCGCGCTCAACCTGCTCACGCAGGGCGTCGACCCGCAGCTCGACCTCTCCCAGATCGACGAGGCGAAGCGGATCGTCGAGGAGTGCAACGAGCTGCCGGTGCACCCGAGGCACCCGTGGGCCGGCGAGCTCGTCTACACCGCCTTCTCGGGCTCGCACCAGGACGCGATCAAGAAGGGGATGTACGCGCAGCAGCGCTCCGGCTCGGAGGTGTGGGACGTCCCCTACCTGCCGATCGACCCGGTCGACATCGGCCGGACGTACGAGGCGATCATCCGCGTCAACTCGCAGTCGGGCAAGGGCGGCGTCTCGTACCTGATGGAGACCGAGCACCACCTCGAGCTCCCGCGCGGCCTGCAGGTCGACTTCGCGCAGAAGGTGCAGGCGATCACGGACGCCCGCGGCGACGAGCTCACCGCCGACGAGCTGCTCGCCGCCTTCCACGAGCACTACCTCGCGCAGACGCGTCCCTACGAGATCGTCTCGTACACGCACTGGAGCGCGGAGGAGGACCGGATCGCGGCGCGGATCGCCGTCGACGGCGAGGAGCAGGAGGTGACCGGCGTGGGCAACGGCCCGATCGCCGCGCTCGTCGACGCGTTCGAGCGCCACTTCGGCATCCAGGTCAGGATCCGCGACTACCACGAGCACGCGATGGCGGCGTCTGCCGACGCGACCGCCGCCGCCTACGTCGAGGCGGACGTCGACGACGACCCGGTCTGGGGGGTCGGCCTCCACTCGAGCATCGTCACCGCGTCGCTGCGGGCGGTCGTGAACGCGGTCAACCGTGCGCTCGCGCTCCGGCGGTCGCTGGCCGAGGCGGCCGCGCTCTTCGACGCGGCCTCGTGAGCGCGGGCGGCGCGGCGGCTCCTACCAGCCGGGCGCGAGCCGGCGCAGCCGCTTCAGCTCGGCGGGCTGGTAGAAGCCGAGCGGGAGCAGCACGAGCGGGTAGGCGAGCGCGAGCACGATCGCGACCGGGAGCGAGCCGACCGCGCGTCCGGCCACGGTGAGGGCGGCCGCCGCCGCGGCGAGCGTGAGCAGGCGGCGCCACTGGTAGGGGACCTCGTAGATCCGCCGGCTGCGCAGCCACATGCCGGCGAAGAGCGCGACGTACGCGGCGAGGGTCGCGACCGCCGCGCCGATCATCCCGTAGGGCGGGATCAGGATCACGTTGAGGACGACGTTGACGGCGGCCGCCGCTCCGCTGACGACCCAGTTGAGCTGCGTCTGGCGCATGCGGCCCACGCCGATCGCGAGGACGCTGTAGCCGGAGTAGGCGGCCGTCGCGAAGCAGAGGAGCGGGACGGCGTCGGCCGAGCGGTGGAACTCGTCGGTGGCGAGGATGCGGACGAGCCACGGCGCGAGGACGCCGAGGGCGAGCGAGAGCCAGCAGGTGACGAAGAGCAGGTAGGTGAGCACGTAGGCGTAGGTGCGCCGCGCCTCGCGGTCGTCCCTGATCGAGTACGCGAACGCCGGCCAGGCGAGCTGGAACGCGGTCATCGCGAAGACGATCACCGAGGAGATGCGGACGGCGAGCGAGTAGACGCCGTTCTCCGCCTGGCCCTTGTAGCCCGTGATGAAGAAGCGGTCGATCAGGTTGATCGCCCACAGGGCGAGCGCCGCCGGCACGAGCGGCATCCCGAACCGGTTCATCGCGCGCAGGAGCGGGCGGTCGAGCTCGAGGCCGAGCTGGTAGCGGCGGTAGCCGAGCAGCGCGACGTAGACGGTGAGCGTGCCGAGGAAGTTGCCGATCACGGCCCCGATCGCGCCCGTGTGGGCGCCGATCACGAGCGCGATCGTCGAGCCGATCGTGATCAGCACGTTGGCGACGCTCGCGACCGCGAACTGCACCGGTCGCTCCTCGACGCGGAAGAGCGCGGTGAGCTGCGCGTAGTTCATCTGCGCCCAGAGCCCGACGAACCCCGCGCGCACGAGCCACGGGTCGTCGAGCCGGAGCCAATCGGCGAGCGGTCCCGCGAGGGCGCATCCGGCGGCGAGCCCGAGGGTGGCCGTCGCCATCGTGAACCAGAACGACGTGCGCACGACGAGCGTGCGCCGGCGCTCGTCCTCGGAGTCGAAGTAGAAGCGGAAGAAGGCGCTCGTGATCCCCATGCGGAGGAGGATCACGAGGACGCTCGTGAGCGCGACGATCGTCTCGATCTTCCCGAAGCCGACGCGGCCGAGGTAGACCGTGTAGACCGGAATCAGGAAGACGGCGATGAGGCGGGAGACGACGCCCCCGAGGCCGTAGATCGCGGACTGCGTCCCGAGCCGCTTGAGCTCGCGCGTGAGCGTCACCGGAGCGAACGGTAGAGGTCGAGCAGGCGCTCCGCGACGCGGTCGGCGTCGTGGACGCGCTCGACGTACGCCCGGCCGGCGGCGCCGAGCTCGCGGCGGCGGGCGGGGTCCTCGACGAGCGGGCGGAGGGCCTCGACGAGCGTCCCGGCGGTCGCGGGCACGATCGGGACGCGGGCCCCGAACGCCTCGGCGCTCCGCTCGACGACGTCCGGCTTCAGGTGCGAGACGACGGGCTTCCCGAGCGCCATCGCCTCGAGCGCGAAGACGCCGTGCCAGCCGGCGTTGAGCTGGTCGACGACGATGTCGGCGCGCGCGTAGCGCTCGCGGGCCTCGTCGTGCGGGACGCCCTCGACGACGTCGAGCTCGACGGGGAGCTGCGCGCAGGCCTCGACCACGTGCGCCGTCCCCTTCTTCGCCCGGTTCGACGGGGCGTGGACGACGAGGGGCCGTTCGGCGTCGGACGGCGGCCGCGGCACGTAGCCGCGCAGGTCGAGGCCGGGCGGGACGACGCGCGCCTCCGGCACCCAGCGGACCGCGTCGTAGGAGCCGACCACCTGCGCGTCCGCCTTCCGCGCCCAGGCGAGCTCGGCGGGGGAGCGGCCGCGGATGTCCGAGCCGAGCCAGTGGACGACGCTCTTCCGGCCGGCGAGCCGCAGGAGCGGGAGCTGGAGCGACCTCGGCAGGAGGGTCAGCCCGAAGTAGAAGTGGAAGACGTCGGTGCGCGGGAGCAGCCGTGCGAACGCGGCCGCCTGCGTCGCGAGCCGGAGCGGCAGCGGCCCGCGCCGCTCGAGCGACCAGTCCGCCTCGGGGTGCAGCCGCGCCCGGTTGAAGACGACGAGCCGCGCCTCGACGCCCAGGCGCCGCAGCGCCTCCACGTTCGTCCACGGAATCCCGGCCACGTTCACCGGGCAGTGCGTGACCCGAAGCGTCGTGTCCCGAGCGGTCATGTCCGGGGCCGGGACGGGACCGCCGGCGGCCGCCGTGCTTCAAGGGCGCTCAGGCGTCCCACTCGAGCTGGTCGAAGTAGCGGAGGGCGGTGCGGCCGGGGCGGATGCGGCCGCGCAGGGCGGCGAGCTCCTCGTCGGAGATCTCGCCGAGGGCGCGCTTGACGCCGAGATACGGGAGGTTCAGGTCGGCCTGGTAGACGATCGTCGAGATGCGCGGGTTGACCTCGATCACGTGCTCGCCGACGAGCTGGATGTTGAAGAAGTGCTCGATCCCGAGCTCGGCCACGATCGCGCCCGCGAGCTCCATCAGACCCGCGTCCTCGAGCGTGACGAAGTACATCGCGAGCCCGGCCCGCATCGACTCGCGGGTCTTCGGGTGCCCGAGCACGATCTCGCGGCCGTTCGCGATCCCGTCGACCGTGCGCTCGCCGCCGCGGGCGAGCTCCATCACGAGCAGCTCGGTGCCGCCCTCCTCCGGCAGCAGCTCGAGCGCCTCCTCGAGGCGCATCGCCACCGACCCCGGCCGCTCGTGCAGGAGCTGGTGGGCCCGGTCGACCGTCGGGTCGAGCACCCGGAAGCCGCGCGAGCCGGAGGAGAAGACCGGCTTGAAGCACACCGGCCGCCCGGGGTAGCCGAGCTCCCGCGCCGCCGCCTCCACCTCGCGCGCGCCGCGGACGCGCCGGAAGTCCGGCGCCGGCAGCCCGAGCCGGCGCAGGAACGCGTACGTCTCCGCCTTGTCGTTCGAGCGGCGGATCGCGTCGAGCGGCGAGACCAGCACCGCGACCCCGTCGAACCGCCCGGCCGCGCCGGCGAGCCCCTCGAGGTCGAACGACGACTGCGGCAGGATCGCGTCCGCGCCCTCGCGCTCGGCCACCTCGCGCACCGCGTCCGCGAAGCCCGGGTCGGACCCCGCCGGCACGAGGTGGAACGCGTCGCACAGGTGCGCGCCGACCGAGCGCTCGCTCATGTCCGTCCCGACGAGCCGCACCTCCCGCTCGCCGTTCTCGCGCAGCGCCCGCAGGAGCGCCGCCGTCCCGGGCGCGCCGGACGCCGTCACGATCACCGTGATCGGCCTCACCCGAGCTCGATCCTGTCGCCGCGCAGGAGCTCGAGCCGCGCGGCGCGGTCGGCGTCGAGGAACGAGCGCATCGTCTCGCCCATCGTCGCCCCCTCGTACACCCAGATCTCCGGGTGGACGAGGAGCTGCAGCCACGGAAACTCGCCGCGGGCGAGCGCGTCGTGCGGGCAGCCGTGGCGCCACCGCTGGTTCGAGTCCGACCGGTAGCGCTCCGGGTCGAACCACGGCGCGGCCATCGCGTTCACCGCGCCCTCGACCGGCTCGCTCATGTACTCCGGGTCGGGGTTGTGCCACGCGACGACCGGCTCGAAGCGCCCGTCGAGGTCGACGTGCGGCCAGACGGCGTGGTGCGCGATCCGCCCGCCGAGCTCGCGCAGCCGGGCGAGCGCGCGCTCGCCCTCCGCCGAGGCCAGGTTGTAGAAGGCCGAGCGCGTCATCAGGAACCACGTCGACCACGCCCCCGCGGCGGCCTCGACCTCCGCCAGGGCGACCGCCGCCTCGAGCGAGAGGTCGACGTCGTGGCGGAGGAGCAGGTCGCCCTCGCCGGGGGGCCGGTCGAAGCCGGCGAAGCGGTAGCCGCCCGCCCGCGCCGCCTCGAGCAGCTCGCGGTAGTGGCCGAGCGTGAAGCCGCAGCTCACGCCGGCTCGACCTCCACGTCGACGAGGCGCGCCGCCGCCTCCGCGCGCTCGAGCGCCTCCATGTTCGTCTCCCCGGTCGCGATCACGTAGCCGCGCCGGTCGCCGTCGAGGCGCACCGGCCGGATCACCTCTCCGACCTGAAGGTACGTGTCCGCCTGGACGACCCCGGGGAACGCGAGCACCTTCTCGAGCGGCCCGACGCGGACGACCCGCCCCTCCGGCAGCGGCCCCGGCGACGCCGTCAGGAAGCGGATCGCGAGCGGCTGCGAGAAGCGCGGCCGGACGAGCTCGTCCGGCAGCTCCCGGCCGAGCGCCATCCGGAGCTGCACCTCGACGAGGTCGACCCCGACCGCGTGGCGGACGAGGTCGGCCATCTGCCCGCCCGGGATCCGCGCCGCGCACTCGACCACGGAGACGCCGCCGCCCGGGGTCGCGATCAGCTGGGGGAAGGCGATCCCGGTGCCAAGGCCGAGCGCCTTCGCCGCGCTCGCCGCGACCCGCTCGGCCTCCTCGAGCTGGTGGCCGTGGGCGGTCGCCGGGTAGAGATGGACCCAGCCCACGCCGAAGCCGATCCCGGGCGGCCGCAGCCGGTCGGAGAGCGTGAGCGTGAACGGCTCTCCGCCGCGCGCGACCACGATCCCGTTCATCTCCGTGCCCTCGACGAACTCCTCGAGGATCGCCTCGCCCGTCGGCGAGACCGCGAGCGCCTCGTGCAGGTGGAGCTCGACGTCGTCCGGCGACTCGATCCGGAACACGCCCCGCTGGCCGCCGGAGTCGGCGGGCTTGAGCACGGCCGGCAGCCCGACCTCGTCGAGCGCGCGGCGGCGCTCCGAGAGCGTCCGGAGCGCCGCGAACCGCGGCTGCGGCACCCCCGCCTCGGCGAGCCGCCGCCGCATCGCGACCTTGTGCGTCATCCGGTGCGCCGTCTCGACGCCGATCCCCGGCAGCCCGAGGGCCTCGGCGACCGCCGCGACCGCGGGGACGGCGCTGTCGGCCGAGACCGTGAGGACGCCGTCGATGCGGAGCCGCGCCACCGCCTTCAGCACCGCCCGCGGGTCGGCGTAGTCGACGACGCGGCGGATGTCGGCCTCGGCGAGGCCGGGCGCGTCCGGGTTCCGGTCGACCGCGACGACGCGCAGCCGCAGCTCCTTCGCGCGCCTGATCGCGTGCCGCTGGTGCCGGCCCGCGCCGACGAAGAGGACGGTCTTCACCGGCGAGACGATACGGCCCTGCCCGCGCCCCCGCGCGCGACCACTACACTCGGTCGCCGTGCTCGAGGGACGTCGGATCGTGATCACGGGCGGGGCGGGCTTCATCGCCACGACCCTCGCCCGGGAGCTCGTCGACCGGAACGAGGTCGTCGCGATCGACAACCTCCACCGGGACGCGCTCTCGCGCACCGACCTCGGCGAGCACCCGAACTTCACCTTCCACCAGGCGGACGTGCTCGACGGCGAGCGGCTCGCCGAGCTCGCCCGGGGCGCGACCCACATCGTCCACTGCGCCGCGATCGCGGGCGTCGAGACGGTGCTCGAGAGCCCGGTGCGGACGATGCGCGTGAACGTGATCGGCACCTACAACGCGCTCGAGGCCGCCCTCGCCACCCTCGGCACGCTCGAGCGCTTCGTCGACTTCTCGACGAGCGAGGTCTTCGGCACGCACGCCCACAACGTGAGCGAGGGGCACGTCTCGACGATCGGGTCGGTCGGCGAGGCGCGCTGGACGTACGCCGTCTCGAAGCTCGCGGGCGAGCACATGGCGCACGCCTACCACGACGAGCTCGGCCTCCCGACCGTGACCGTGCACCCGTTCAACGTCTACGGGCCGGGGCAGATCGGCGGCGGCGCGATCCGCGCCTTCATCGAGGCCGCCCTCGCCGGCGAGGACCTGACCGTGCGCGGCGACGGCTCGCAGATCCGGGCCTGGTGCTACGTGACCGACATGGTCACGGGCGTGCTCGCCTGCCTCGAGCGCCCGGAGGCGGTGGGCCAGGCGTTCAACATCGGCAACCCGCGCTCGGCCGTCACGATCTACGACCTCGCGCAGCGCGTGAAGCGCCTCACCGGCTGCCCGGGCGAGATCGTCTTCGCGCCGCTCGGCTACACGGACGTCGAGCTGCGGATCCCGAACGTCGAGAAGGCGCGCGAGCGGCTCGGCTGGGAGCCGGCGGTCGAGCTCGACGACGGGCTCCGGCGGACGATCGCGTGGTACCGGGAGACGCTGGCCGCATCCGTCTAGCCAGGCCCGACGTCGGCGCGGCCGAGCTCGAGGCGCTCGCCGAGGTCGTCGAGAGCGGCACGCTCACGATGGGCCCGCGCGTGGCGGAGTTCGAGGCCGGGCTCGCGCGCGCGTGCGGTACCCGCCACGCGGTCGCCGTCTCGTCCGGCACCGCCGCGCTCCACCTCGCGGTGCTCGCGCTCGGACTCGACCCGGGCGACGAGGTGCTCGTGCCCGCGTACACCTTCCCCGCGACGGCGAACGTCGTCGCGCTCTCCGGCCTGCGCCCCCGGCTCGTCGACGTCGACCCCGAGACGATGAACCTCGACCCGGCACGGGTCGCGGTCGGGCCGCGGACGAAGGCGATCGTGGCGGTGCACCTGTTCGGGCGGCCGGCCCGGGTCGAGGAGCTGCCCGAGCTGCCCGTCGTCGAGGACGCGGCCGGCGCGCTCGGCGCCCGCCGCCGCGGCCGGCCGTGCGGCTCGCTCGGGCTCGCCGCGTGCCTCTCCTTCCATCCGCGCAAGATCGTCACGACGGGCGAGGGCGGCGCGGTCACGACCGACGACGACCGGGTCGCGGAAACCGTGCGCACGCTGCGCCACCACGGCTGGCACGGCGACGACATGCCCGCGCCCGGGCTCAACTACCGCCTCTCCGACCTGCTCTGCGCGATCGGCACCGCCCAGCTCCGCCGCCTCGGCGAGCTCCACGCCGCCCGGGCCCGCGTGGCGGCCGGCTACGCGGAGCGGCTGCGCGACCTCCCGCTCGTGCTCCCGGCCGCGGACGCGGGCGACGTCCACGGCTGGCAGGCCTACGTCGTCCAGGTCGACCGCCGCGACGAGGTGCTCGCGGCCCTGCGCGCCGGGGGGATCGAGGCGCAGATCGGCACCTATGCGCTGCCGCTCCTCTCGGCCTACCGCGACCAGGGCTTCTTCCCGGGCGCGACCCACGCCTACGAGCACGCGCTCGCGCTGCCGTTCCACACCCGGCTCTCCGAGGCCGACCTCGACCGCGTCGCCGCGGCCCTCCGCAGCGCCCTTGACAAGATGTGAGCGATCACTTACTATCCCGCTCCATGACGCCGCCCGCCGCAGCCGCCCGGCACTCGGCCGCCGAGCGGCGGGAGGCGGTGCTCGACGCCGCCCTCGACGAGTTCGCCGAGCGGGGCTACCACGGCGCCTCGACCGAGGACATCGCCCGCCGGGCCGGGATCTCCCAGCCCTACGTCTTCCGTCTCTTCGGCACCAAGCGCGAGCTCTTCAAGGCCGTCGTCGCCCGCTGCTTCCGCGAGGCGCTCGAGCTCTTCCAGCGGGCGGCCGAGGGCAAGCGGGGCGAGGCGGCGCTGGACGCGATGGGCGGCGCCTACATCGAGCGGCTGCTCGTCGACCGCAAGCGGCTCCTGGCCCAGATGCAGGCCTACGCGGCCTGCGACGACCCGGAGATCCGCGAGGTCGTGCGGGCGGGCTACGGCGACCTCGTCGCCTACGTCGAGCGCGTGTCCGGGCTGTCCCCGGCGGCGGTCTCGCGCTTCTTCGCCCAGGGGATGCTGCTGAACGTCTTCGCCTCGATGGGCCTCACCGTCGGGGAGTCCGAGCCGTGGGCCGAGCGCCTGCTCGCCGGCTGCCGGGAGCTCGGGTGACCCTCTCTCTTTTCACCTGGAGGTAAGTGATGAGTCACAAAACACTGTGGGCGTTCGCCCTCACCTCGGCGGCGGCCTTCATGGTCACGCTCGACAACCTCGTCGTCACGACGGCGATCCCGGTCATCCGCCGCGACCTCGACGCCGGCATCGGCGGGCTCGAGTGGACCGTGAACGCCTACACGCTCACCTTCGCGGTGCTGCTGCTCACCGGCGCCGCGCTCGGCGACCGCTTCGGCCGCCGGCGCCTGCTCGCGCTCGGGCTCGGCATCTTCACGCTCGCGAGCGCGGCCGCGGCCCTCGCGCCCACGATCGGCGCGCTCGACGCGGCCCGCGCGGTGCAGGGCCTCGGCGGCGCGATCGTGATGCCGCTCACGCTGACGATCCTCTCGGCGGCGGTGCCGCCGGAGCGGCGCGGCCTCGCGCTCGGGGCCTGGGGCGGCATCAGCGGCCTCGCGGTGGCCTTCGGCCCGCTCGTCGGCGGCGCGGTCGTCGACGGCATCTCCTGGCACTGGGTCTTCTGGCTGAACGTGCCGATCGGCGTCGCCCTGGTGCCGCTCGTCCTGACCCGGCTCGACGAGAGCCGCGGCGCCCACGACCGCGTCGACCTGCCCGGCCTCGGGCTCGCGAGCGCGGGCCTGCTCGGGATCGTGTGGGGGCTCGTCCGCGCGAACACGGTCGGCTGGGGCTCGCCCGAGATCCTCGGCGCGCTCGCGGCCGGCGCCGTCCTGACCGCCGCCTTCCTCGCCTGGGAGCGCCGCGCCCCGGCGCCGATGCTGCCGCTCGCGTTCTTCCGCGACCGCACCTTCTCGCTCGCGAACGCGGCCTCGCTCCTGATGAGCTTCGGCATGTTCGGCTCGATCTTCCTGCTCGCGCAGTTCTTCCAGACGGTGCAGGGCTACTCGCCGCTCGGCTCGGGCCTGCGCATCCTGCCGTGGACGGCGATGCCGATGATCGTCGCGCCGATCGCCGGCGCCCTCTCCGACCGGATCGGCGGGCACCGGCTGATGGGGACGGGCCTCGCGCTCCAGGCCGCCGGCCTCGCCTGGATCGCCGCCGTCTCGGAGCCGGCGACCCCGTACGCCGACCTGGTCGCGCCGTTCGCGATCTCCGGCGTCGGCATGGCGCTCTTCTTCGCGCCGGTCGCGAACGTCGTCCTCTCGGCGGTCGCGCCGGAGGCCGAGGGCCAGGCCTCGGGCGCGAACAACGCGATCCGCGAGCTCGGCGGCGTGCTCGGCGTCGCGGTGCTGGCGGCGGTGTTCGCCCACACGGGCGGCTACGAGAGCGGGCAGGCGTTCACCGACGGGATGGTGCCCGCGGTCTTCATCGGCGCGACGGTCGTGGCGCTCGGCTCGCTCGCGGCGTTCGCGATCCGGCGGCGGCTCGCGGCCGCGGGGGCCGGCGAGGAGGCGGAGGCGGCGCTGGAGCTCGCGGCCTGATTCGTGCCCGCCGCGGCGATAGGGTCCTCCGGGATGCCGGAGGACCCGTCGCTGTCGGTGGTCGTCACGCTCCTGAACGAGGCGCCGGCCGTGCCGGAGCTGTACCGGCGAGCCGTCGCCGCGCTCGACGGGCGGCCGTTCGAGCTCGTCTTCGTCGACGACGGCTCGACCGACGGCACCTTCGCGGAGCTGGCGCGTCTGCACGAGGCCGATCCGCGCGTGCGTGCCGTCCGGCTGAAGCGGAACTTCGGGCAGCATCCGGCGATGCACGCCGGGCTCGTGCGCGCCCGGGGGCGGGCGATCGTGACGATGGACGGCGACCTGCAGAACGCGCCGGAGGACATCCCGCGGCTGGTCGAGGCCCTGGAGCGGGCGGACGTCGCCTCGGGTCGTCGCACCGGCCGGCGCGACTCGCTCGCCCGCACGCTCCCCTCCCGGGTCGTCAACGGCCTCCTGCGCCGCTTCACGGGCGTGCCGATCTCGGACTTCGGCTGCGCCTTCAACGCCTACCGGCGCGAGGCGATCGAGCCCCTGCTCGGCTCGATCGGCAAGCAGAAGTTCACGAAGGCGGTCGTGCTCGCGAGCGGCGCCACCGTCGAGGAGGTCGAGGTCGGCCACGCGGCCGCGCGCGACGGCTCGCGCTACTCGCCGGTCCGCCTCGTCCGGCTCGCGCTCCACGTGATCGCCGGCTTCTGGCCCCAGCCGGTGCAGTGGATCGGCGTCGCGATCGGCGTCGTCTGCACCCTCGCCGCCGGCGCGCTCGGCGTCTACGGGCTTGTCTACTGGATCGACAACGGCGACTTCCCGGGCCCGCTCTTCGCAGGCACCGGCATCGTCTTCGTCCTCGGCCTCGACGGCTTCATCCTGGCGTTGATCGGGGAGTACCTGGGCAGGATCCAGCGCGACGTCGAAGGGCGGCCGCTCTACACGGTCGCCGAGGAGCTGTGAGGTGCGCAAGCGCGTGCTCGTGACCGGGGGGGCGGGCTTCATCCCGTCCAACGTCATCCGCCACCTGCTCGAGGCGACCCCGCACGAGGTCGTCTCGCTCGACGCGCTCACGTACGCCGGCAACCTCGAGAACCTGGCGGACGTGCTCGCCCACCCGCGCCTCGCCTTCGTGCACGGCGACATCCGCGACCGCGGGCTCGTGCGGGAGCTCGTGTCGGGCGTGGACGTGATCGTGAACGCGGCGGCGGAGTCGCACGTGGCGAAGTCGATCGAGGACGGCGCGTCGGAGTTTGTGCGCACGAACGTCGAGGGCACGCAGATCCTGCTCGACGCGATCCGCGAGACGCCGGTCGAGCGCTTCGTCCTGATCTCCTCCTCGGAGGTCTACGGCACCGCGGAGCGCGCCCCGATGGACGAGGAGCACCCGCTGAACCCCCGCTCGCCGTACGCGGGCACGAAGGCGGGCGCCGACCGGCTCGCCTACTCGTACTTCGTCACCTACGGGCTGCCGGTCGTGATCGTGCGGCCGTTCAACAACTACGGGCCGCGGCAGCACCCGGAGAAGGTCGTCCCGCGCTTCGTCACCCAGGCGCTCTCGGACGAGCCGCTCACGATCCACGGCGACGGCCACGCGAGCCGCGACTGGCTCTACGTCCTCGACGACGCGGAGGCGATCGAGGCGGTGGTCGAGGCGCCGCTCGAGGACGTGGCGGGCGAGGTCTTCAACGTCGCGACCGGCGTCGACGTCTCCGTCGCCGAGGTCGCGCGGCTCGTGCTCGAGCTGCTCGGCAGGCCCCCGGACCTCGTGCGCCACCTCGACGAGCGCCCGGGCCAGGTCGACCGGCACGTCGGGTCGACCGAGAAGGCGGAGCGCGTGCTCGGCTGGCGCGCGCGCACGGCGTTCGAGGACGGGCTCGAGCGCACCGTCGCGTGGTACCGCGACAATGAGGTCTGGTGGCGGGGCATCCTCGCGAGAGAGACCCGCGCCTACTCGTCCTAGGCGCGGGGCCGGCGCAGCTCGGCCTGCTCGAGGCGGCGCGCGCGCACGGGGTCTGGACGGCGGTCTGCGACCGCGACCCCGGCGCGCCGGGGTTCGAGCTCGCAGACCGGCGCTGCATCGTCTCGACCGAGGACGAGCCGGCGCTCGACCGGCTCGCGACGGCGCTCGAGCCGGACGGCGTGATCGCGCCGGGGACCGACTGGCCGGTCGCGGTCGCGGCGCGGATCGCGGAGAGGCTCGGGCTCGCGCACCCCGTCGACCCCGCGACCGCCGTGCTCGCGACGAACAAGCTGCGGCAGCGCGAGGCGCTCGCCGCGGCGGGCGTCCCGCAGCCGCGCTTCGAGGTCGTCGCGGACGGCTCGCTCCCCGGGCTGCGCGCGCCCTGCGTGGTGAAGCCGCCCGACCGGCAGGGCCAGAAGGGGCTCACGCTCGTCCTCGACGACGCCGACCTGCCGGCGGCGATCGAGCACGCGCGCGGCGCCGCGCGCAGCGGCCTCGCGCTCGTCGAGGAGCGGGTGGACGGGCCCGAGGTGACGGTGATCGGCTTCTCCGCCGGCGGCGAGCTCGTGCCGCTCGCGGTCACCGACCGGATCACCGCCGACCCGCCCGCGTTCGGCGTCGCGCTCGCCCACGTGTGGCCCTCGCCGCACGCCGAGGCGGCGGTCGAGGTGGCCCGCCGCGCGGTCGCCGCGCTCGGGATCGAGCAGGGCCCGAGCTACACCCAGCTCCGGGTCGGCCCGGGGGGGCCCGAGGTGATCGAGGTCGCCGCGAGGCTGGGCGGCGGCCACGACGCCGAGCTCGTCCACGCCGCCGTCGGCGTCGACCTGAACGGGCTCGCCCTCGCCGCGGCCCTTGGCGACCCGCCCACCCCCGCGGAGGTGGCGAGCGGCTACCGGCCCCGGGTGGGCGGCGCCGTCACGCGTTTCCTCGTCGCCCCGCCGGGGGTGCTCGAGTCGGTCGAGGTGCCGCAGGGGCAGAAGGGCGTCCTCTGGACGCGGATCTACCGCGGGCCGGGCGCGGTGCTCACGCCGCTCCGGCGCGGCTCGGACCGCGCCGGGGCGCTGCTCGCGGTCGGGGCGACGCGCGCCGAGGCGCTCGCGCGGGCCGAGTCCGCGGCCGAGCGCATACGCTTCGTCTCGGCCGATGCAGGCGCCCTCGTCTAGCGGAGCGAGCGGGACGGCCACCCGCTCCACCTTCCTCTCCTTCCAGCCGCCGGCGGTCGGGGAGGAGGAGGTCGCCGCCGCGGCGGCCGCGATCCGGTCGGGCTGGCTCACGAGCGGCCCGCGCGCCGCCGAGCTCGAGCGCCGCGCCGCCGAGTACCTCGAGGCCGGGCACGTGCTCGCGCTCTCCTCCGGGACCGCGGCCCTCCACCTCGCGCTGCTCGCCGCGGGCGTCGGCCCGGGCGACGAGGTGATCACGACGTCGCTCACGTGGCCCGCCACCGCGAACGTGATCGTCCACTGCGGCGCGACGCCCCTGTTCGCCGACGTGCGCCCCGGCGACCTCAACGTCGACCCGGAGCGCGTCCGCGAGCTCGTCGGCCCGCGCACGCGCGCGCTCCTGCCCGTCCACCTCTACGGCCAGCCGGCCGACCTCGACCCGCTGCTCGCGCTCGGCCTTCCGGTCGTCGAGGACGCCGCGCACGCGTTCGAGTCGCGCTACCGCGGGCGCAAGGTCGGCTCGATCGGGACCGCGACCTGCTTCTCGCTCTACGCCACGAAGAACGTCGCCGCGGGGGAGGGAGGGCTGCTCGCGACGAACGACGCGGCGCTCGCGCGCGCGGTCGACGACCTCCGGGTGATGCGCCGCGGCCACGGCTCGCTCTACGACGTCGCCGTGCCGGGCTACAAGGCCAACCTCTCCGACGTGCTCGCGGCGATCGCGCTCGCGCAGCTCGACAAGCTCGAGCGCCACCGGGCGATCCGCGAGCGCCACGTCGCCGCCTACGACGAGGCGCTCGCCGGGCTCGACGGGATCGAGCCGGTCGCCCGCGACCCGCGCGACGTGCACGCCCACCACCTCTACGTCGTGCGGATCGACCCCGAGCGCGCCGGCGGGACGCGCGACGACTACCGCCGCGCCCTCGCCGAGGAGAACGTCGGGACGTCGGTGCACTTCCTCCCGGTGCACCTCCTGACGGCGTACCGCGACCGCCTCCACCCCCGCCAGCCGCCGCTGCCGGAGACCGAGCGCGCGGGCGCCGAGGTGCTCTCGCTGCCGCTCTCGCCGGCGCACTCCGACGCCGACCTCCGCGACGCGGTCGACGCGGTGCGTCGGGTGCACGAGCGGCTGGCCGGATGATCCTGCGCACGCGTGCGTTCCGGCTCGGGGCGACGCTCGTCGTCACCGGGGTCGCGGCGCTCTACATCGTCTCGAAGATCGACGTCTCGAGGACGGCGCACATCATCGGCTCCGCCGATCCGTGGTGGCTCGCGCTCTCGCTCGCGCTCACGGTCGGGACGGTGCCGCCGCAGGCGTGGCGCTGGCAGCTCCTGCTGCGCGTCCGCGGGGTCACCGAGTCGTTCGTCTGGCTGCAGCGCGCCTACTTCGTCTCGTACGCGGTCGGGCAGGTGCTCCCGACCTCGGTCGGGGGCGACGCCTCGCGGATCTTCGAGACGACGCGCCGCCACCCAGGCTTCGGGTCCCCGATCGCCGGCTCGGTGCTGCTCGAGCGCGCGCTCGGGGGCGCCGTCACGCTCGCGCTCGCGGCGCTCGGCTTTCTGCTCGCGCTCGGCCGCTACGACATCGGCGCCTACCTCTGGGTCGAGGCGCTCTTCGTCGTGCTGACCGCGCTCGCCGGCGTCGTCCTCTTCTCGAGGCGCGCGCGGCGCCTGATCCGGCCGACGGTGCCGCTGCTCCGCCGCGCGCGGGTCGAGCGGCCGGTGCGCGCCGTCTACGAGGGGATCCACGGCTACCGCGACCACGTCTCGACGCTGCTCGTGGTCGCGGCGGTCACCGCGCTCCAGCAGGGCTGCCGGATCGTCGCGATCTGGGCCTCGGCCGAGTCGGTCGGGATCCACCTCTCGCTCCGTCCCTACGTCGTGCTCGGGCCGCTCCTCTTCCTCGTCATGCTCGTTCCGTTCACGGTCAACGGGCTCGCGGTGCGCGAGGCCTTCTTCGTCAGCTTCCTCGGGAAGCTCGGCGTCGGCGCCGACCCCGCCTTCGCGACCGGCTTCATCTTCTTCGTGATGACGCTCCTGCTCTCCGCTCCCGGGCTCGCCATCATCCTCTGGGAGGGCGTCCGGCGCGCGCCGGCGTCCGTGCCCGAGTCGTGACCGACGTCACCGTCGTCGTCGTCACCTTCAACGCGCTGCCCTGGGTCGAGCGCTGCCTCGCGTCGGTCGCGGGCTACGAGACGGTCGTCGTCGACCACGGGTCGACCGACGGGACGCTCGAGCTCGTCCGGGAGCGCTTCCCCGCCGTCCGCGTGCTCCAGCAGGAGAACCGCGGCATGGGCGGCGGCAACAACGCCGGGATGCGCGCGGCGTCCGGCCGCTACGCCCTCCTGCTCAACTCCGACGCGTGGGTCGTGGGCGACGCGGTCGAGCGGCTCGCCCGCCACCTCGACGAGCATCCGGACGTCGCGGTCGCGGGCCCGCGCCTCTCGAATCCGGACGGCTCGCTCCAGCGCTCGGTGCGCGGCTTCCCGACGCTCTGGCGGCTCGCGACCGAGTACTTCTTCCTCCGGAAGCTGGCGCCCCGCTCGCGCGCGCTGAACGCGTTCTACGGCGGCGGCTTCGGCCACGACGACACGCGCGAGGTCGAGTCGCTCCAGGGCGCGGCGCTGCTCGTGCGGCGCGAGGCCGTGGACGCCGTCGGCCTCTTCGACGAGGACTTCTTCATGTTCAGCGAGGAGACGGACTGGACGTACCGCTTCCGCCGGGCCGGGTGGAAGACCGTCTTCGTCCACGACGCCGAGGTCGTCCACGTCGGCGGCGCCTCCCACGGCGGCCGCCTCTACGTCGAGAACCTGCGCGGGATCCTCCGCTTCCTCGCCAAGCACCGGGGCGTGCGCGAAGCCGAGCGCGCCCGCCGCCTCCTGCTCGCCGCGCTCCGGCTGCGCGCGCTCGTCTTCCGCGGCGAGCGCCGGCGCGCCTACCGCGAGGGCGCGCGCTTCCTCGCCTCCGGCGACGTCTGCTCGCTCCTCTCGCGCACGTGACGGACTACCTGCGGCTCGCGTTCGCGACGGCGGTCGTCCTGCTCCCGGGCGCGCTCGCGGCGCGCGCGCTCGGCGTGCGCTCGGCCTCGGCGGCGCTCGCCTACGGGCTCGCGGCGATCTTCGCCGCGTGGGCGGTCGTGTTCGCGGTCCACGGCGACGCCGCGCTCGCGCTCTGGCTCCTCGCCGCGCTCGGCGCCGCCGCGCTCGCAGCCGGCCTCCGCCGCCCGGCGCGGCCGCCGCGGCCGGGCGGCGCCGGGCTCGCCTTCGGGATCGGGCTCGCGCTCGGGATCGCGCTCTGGCACGTCGCCGGGACGGTCACCGGCGACGGCCTCTTCCACCTCGCGCGGGTGCGCAAGCTCGTCGAGCTCGGCGACCTCCACCTGCGCAGCGTCGACGAGCTCGCGGGCGGCGGGCTCCACCCCGGCTACGCCTTCCCGCTCTGGCACGGCTTCGAGGCGCTGCTCGCGAAGGTCTCCGGGCTCGACCCGGAGGTGGTCGTGAACCACGAGTCGTCGCTGCTCGCGCCGCTCGCGTGCCTCGTCGCCTGGGAGGCCGGCGTCGCGGTCTTCGGCTCGGCCGCCGCCGGCTTCTCCGTCCTTGCCGCACAGCTCGGGCTCTACGTCTTCCCGGCCGGCCACGGCGGCTCCTGGACCTCGCTCGCCCTGCCGGCGACGGCCGCGCGGCAGCTGCTCGTCCCGGCGGCGGTCGCGCTCTTCTTCGCCCTCGTCCGCACCCGCTCGCCCGCGCTCGCGGCCGCAGTCGCGGCCGTCTTCGGCGAGCTCACGCTCGTGCACGTCACCTACGCGGTCTTCGCGCTGATCCCGCTCGGCGCGTACGCGCTCGTGCGGGCCGCGGAGTGGCGGCCGTCGGCGGCGGCGCTCGCCGCGGCGGCGCTGCCCGCGCTCGCCGTCCTCGCCTGGCTGCGCCCGCTCGCCGACGAGACGCTCTCGCGCAACCCGAGCGCGCAGGCGCTCGCGGCGGGGCTCCGGAAGTACGCGCTCGAGCTCGAGGTCTGGTCGCCGCACCGGTACCGGATCGCGCCGGAGCTGCTCTCGCGCACCGGGGCGGTCGCGGTCGCCGCGCTCGTGCTCGTGCCGCTCGCCGGGCTCGCCGTCCGCCGCCGCTGGGCCGCGTACGTGCTCGGCGGGACGCTCGCGCTCGGGCTCCTGCTCCTCGTCCCGGCCCTCTTCGTCCGCTTCTCCGACCTCTTCTCGCTCTCGCAGTCGCGGCGGGCGGCGGGGTTCGTCCCGCTCCAGTTCGCGCTCGCCGGCGGGCTCGCGCTCGCGGCGCGCTCGGTCGCGCTGCTCCCGGCCGCGCTCGGAGCCGGGATCGCGCTCGAGCTCGCCTGGCCGGGCGAGTTCTCGTACGGGCTCGCCGGGAGCGGGCCCGAGACCGCGACCTGGATCGCGGTCGGCGGCGCCGCCGTCGCGCTCGTCGCCGGCGCGGCGTTCCTGCGGCGGCGGGCGGTGCGCGAGCGGCACGCGCTCGGGGCGCTCGCGGCGGCGCTCTTCGTGCTGCCGGTGCTCGTCCACGGCGCCCGTCGCTGGACGCCGCTGCACCCGTCCGACCCGAAGGCGCTCACCCCGGCCCTGGAGCGCGAGCTCCGGGCCGTGCCGCCCGGCGCGGTGATCATCGCCCCGCCGCAGGTGGGCTACCGCCTGCTCGCCGCCGCCCCGGTCTACGTGGTCGCGGCGCCGCCCGTCCACGTCGCGAACACCGAGGCGAACCGGCCCTACGAGCGCGTGCGCGAGGTCGAGGCCTGGCTCGCGGGCCGCGACCCCGGCGTGGCGCGCCGCTACGGCGCCACCTGGGCCGTCCGCAGGGGCCACCTGTACCGCCTGCCGAGGTAGGGCGCGACGCGCAGGGGGCCGTTCCGGCTCCCGCCGGGGGAGGCCTGGCTCAGGCGAGCAGCGCCGCCGCCTCGCCGGCGAGGTGCTCGGCGATCGCGAGCGAGGCGGTCGCCGCCGGCGAGGGCGCGTTCAGCACGTGCAGGACGCGGCCGCGCCGCTCGAGCACGATGTCGTCGACGAGCTTCCCGTCCGGCGCGAGCGCCTGCGCGCGGATCCCCGAGGGGCCGAACTCGACGTCGTCCTCGCCGAGGGCCGGCAGGTAGCGGCGCAGCTCGCGCACGTAGGCGCGCCTCGAGAGGTCGCGGTAGAGCTCGCCGGCGCCGAAGCGGAGGTGGCGGCGCGCGAAGCGCCAGAAGCCCGGGTAGCCGAGCGTCGAGGCGACGTCGCGCAGGCTCACGCCGGCGCGGCCGTAGCGCTCGCGCGCGAGCGCGAGCACCGCGTTCGGCCCGGCGATCACGCGCCCGTCGACCGTGCGCGTGAAGTGGACGCCGAGAAAAGGGAAGGCGGGGTCGGGCACGGGGTAGAGGAGCCCGCGCACGAGCTCGCGCGCCCGCGGCCGCAGGGTGTAGTAGTCGCCGCGGAACGGGACGATCCGCACCGGCGGCCGCACGCCGGAGAGGGCGGCGACCCGGTCGGACTGGAGTCCCGCGCAGGCGACGACCGCGCCCGCCTCGAGCGCTCCGCGCGTCGTCTCGAGCGCGACCGACCGCGCGCCCTCGGCGAGCCCGGCCACGGCCGTGCCGAGCAGCAGCTCGCCGCCAGCGGCGCGCACGTCCTCGGCGAGGGCGGCCGCGACCTGCCTGTAGTCGACGATCGCGGTGCCCGGCGCGTGGAGGGCGCGGATCCCCGCCGCGTTCGGCTCGACCTCCCGCAGCTCCTCCGGCCCGAGCACGCGCAGCCCCGGCACCCCGTTCGCGCGGGCGCGCCGCTCGAGCTCGGCGAGCCGCGGCAGCTCGGCCTCCTCGAGCGCGACGATCACCTTCCCGCAGCGCTCGAGCGCGAGCCCGCGCTCGGCGACGTAGCGCTCGAGCGCCTCCTTGCCCGCCACGCAGAGCCGCGCCTTCAGCGACCCGGGCGCGTAGTAGACCCCCGAGTGGACGACCCCGGAGTTGTGCCCGGTCTGGTGCGCGGCGGGCTCCGGCTCCCGCTCGAGCACCGCGAGGCGCAGCCCGGGCCGCCCGGCGAGGAGGCGGCGGGCGGTCGCGAGGCCGAGGATGCCGGCGCCGACGACGGCGACGTCGTAGGCTCCGGCGCTCCTCACGGCTCCAGTCTCTACGATCGCGCCCGGTGAAGGTGCTGCTCGTGACGATGTACTTCCCGCCGGCGGGCGGCGGCGGCGTGCAGCGGCCGCTCAAGCTCGCCACGCACCTGCCCGAGCTCGGGATCGAGACGCACGTGCTCGCGCCCGACGATCCGCAGTGGGTCCACCGCGACGAGCACCTGCCGATGCCGACGCTCGCCTGGGTGCACCGCGCCCGCTACGTCGGCCCGCGGGGGCGCCGGCCGGCCGAGGAGCTCCACGGGACGAGGGGGCTCGAACGCTACTCGCGCCGGCTCCAGCTCCTCGGGCGGCGGCTCCTCCCCGACGAGGGCGTCCCCTGGAACCTGACCGCGGTCCCGGCCGCGATCCGGCTCGTGCGCCAGGAGGGGATCGACGTCGTGCTCACGACGTCACCGCCCGGGTCGGTGCACCTCGTGGGCGCGGCCGTGCGCCGCACGACCGGCGCGCGCTGGGTCGCCGACCTCCGCGACTCGCTCGTCGCGCACCCGCACCGCGACGCCGAGCGGCTGCTCGTGCGCGCGAAGGAGCAGGGGCAGCACGCGATCGCGCGCCTCGTCGCCTCGCAGGCCGACGCCGTCGTGGCGGTCTCCGAGGCGATCGCGGAGGAGATGCGCGCCCGCGGCCCGCGCGGGCACGTGGCCGCGATCGCGAACGGCTCCGACTTCGACGACTTCGACGGGCTCGAGTACCACCCGTCGCCGGACCGCTTCCGGATCACGCACGCCGGCTCGTTCTTCGGCAAGCGCGACCCGAGGCCGTTCCTGACCGCGCTCGCGCGCGTCGACGGCGTCGTGGCGCGCTTCGTCGGCGACTTCCGCGCCGCGGACCGCGAGTGGGCGGCGGGAATCCTCGACCGGATGGAGCTCGTCCCCTACGCGCCGCACCGGCGCTCGCTCGAGCTGCAGCGCGACTCGGAGGCGCTCCTGCTCCTGATCCCGGACGCGGGCGGCCGCGGGCGGGGAGTGCTCTCGGGAAAGCTGTTCGAGTACCTCGCCGCCGGCCGCCCGATCCTCGCGGTCGTGCCGCCCGACGGCGCCGCGGCGGAGCTCGTCCGGGCGACCGGCGCCGGCGTCGTGGTCGCCCCCGACGACGTCGACGGGATCGCGCGCGAGCTCCAGGCGATGCGCGACCGCTGGCGCGCCGGCGCGCTCGAGCCGGTGACGCTCGGCGAGGAGTGGCGCGCGAGGGTCTCGCGCCGCGCCCGCGTCCAGGAGCTCGCCAGGCTGCTCGAGCGGGTGGCATGACGCTGCGCTCGCTCACGAGCTTCTTCTTCCTCGCGACGATCTTCTGCTGCACGTACGAGAAGGTGCACTGGGACGTCGCCGGCTCGGTGTCGCTCGCCGACCTGCTCGCGCTCTGCTTCGTCGCCAGCTACGCGGCGCTGACCCGGCCCCGCTTCCCGCACACGACGGTGATCCTGCTCGGCTTCTTCGCCGCGTTCGTGCTCGTCGACCTGGTCGGGTTCTACAACCTCGAGACCCACGACGCGCTCACGCAGTTCGTGAAGGGGCTCGTCAAGTTCCTGATCCACTTCGCGTTCCTCGCCGCCGGCGTCGCCTGGCTCTGGCGCCGCGGCCAGGGCTACTACTGGCGCGCGCTGGGGTTCCTCTGCGGCGGGATGGCGGTGAACGCGGCCTACGGGGTCGTCCAGCTCCTCGTCGCGCGCGGCGGCGGCAACCTCGACGCGCAGGTGCTCTCGCCGATCACCGGCGGCGCGAGCCAGATCAACATCTACGGCGCGGTCGAGGGCGGGAAGGTCTACCGGCCGAACGCGCTCACCGGCGACCCCAACCACCTCGGGATCATGCTCGTCGTCCCGCTGCTCGTCCTGACGCCGCTCTACCTGCGGCTCGAGCGCGGCCATCGCCTGCGCTGGCGCCTCGGGCTGCTGCTCGCGTTCCTGCTCGTGGTCGAGGTCGCGACGCTCTCCCGCAGCGGGCTCGTCGGGCTCGGCGTCGGCGCGCTCGTGCTCGGGCTCCCCTACCGCGGCCACCTGCGCTCGAGGGCCTTCCTCGTGCCGCTCGCGGCCGCCCTCGCCGTGCTCGGCGCCGTCGTCGTCACGCGCCTCCACTACTTCGAGGTCGTGATCCGCTCCCGCATCAACACGAGCGGCGGCTCCCAGTCGGCCCACTTCCAGGTCTACGACTTCGTCCCGCAGATCGTCCACAGCCACCCGCTCTTCGGCCTCGGCCTGAACAACTTCTCGATCTACTACGAGCTCGTCACCGGCAAGACGAACTGGGGCCCGCACTCCTTCTACGTCTCGCTGATCGTCGAGACCGGCCTCGTGGGCACGACGCTCTTCGCCGTCTTCCTCGTGTGGGTGTTCGCGCGCCTGCGCAGGGCGCGCCGGCTCGGCCGCGCGCTCACGCTCCTGCGCGACCCGCTCGCCGCGCGCGTGCGCCCGCTCGCGTGGGGCATGACCGCGGCCCTGGCCGGGACGATGGCCGCGAACGCCTTCTACCTGACCATGCAGTTCTACTACTTCTACGCCTTCCTCGCGCTCGCGCTCGCGGTGCCGCTCGTCTTCTCCGGGCAAGCCGCAGCCGGACATGCAAATCGCATGTGATACGGCCCAGCGCATGGGCCAGATCCGGATCCGCACCGTCCCCGACGACGTCCACCGGACGCTCGAGGCGCGCGCGGCGGGGGAGGGCGTCTCGCTGTCGGAGCACCTGCTGCGGGAGGTCGCCGGTCTCGCGCAGCGCCAGACGCCGGCCGAGCTGAGCGCCACCAAGGTCGCCGGGGCCGTGGACAGGCAGCTTGCGCAGGCCGACTCGCTTCACGCGCCTCGGCCGATCGATCTCGACCTCGCGGCGGCGCTCCGGCGGGCTGTCGCGACCGGTCGGATCGAGGCGGAGCGCCGGTGGCTCGCGCGCGCCCACGGCCACCGCGTCGAGATCGTGGTCGCGGGACCGTGAAGGTCTGCGTCCTCACCACGTCCTACCCGCGGCACGCCGGCGACGTCGCGGGCGTCTTCGTCGCCGGCGCGGTGCGCCATCTGCGCGGGGCCGGCGTCGAGGTCGAGGTCGTCTCGCCGGCCTCCTTCCGGCACTTCGGCATCGCCTACGGCGGCGGCATCCTCCAGAACCTGCGCGCGCGCCCGTGGCTTCTCCTGCTCCTGCCGGCGTTCCTCGCCGCGTTCGCGCGCGCGGCGCGCCGCGCCGCCCGCGACGCCGACGTCGTGCACGCCCACTGGATCCCGTCCGCGCTCCCCGCCCTCGCGACCGGCAAGCCGTACGTGCTCCAGGTCTGGGGCACCGACGTCGAGCTCGCCCGCCGAGCGCCGTGGCTCGCGCGGCCGCTCGTGCGCCGGGCCCGCGTCGTGGTCGCGGCCTCCTCGTTCCTCGCCGAGGCCGCTCGGGGGCTCGGCGCCCGCGACGTGCGCGTCGTCCCGCCGGGGGTCGACGTGCCTGACCACGTCGGCCCGCCCGCCGAGCCGCCCCACGTCCTCTTCGTCGGCCGCCTCTCCGAGGAGAAGGGCATCCTCGAGTTCCTCGAGGCGACGGAGGGGCTGCCGCGCGTGATCGTCGGCGACGGGCCCCTGCGCGACCGGGTGCCCGAGGCGGTCGGCTTCGTCCCCCACGCGGAGGTCGGCGCCTACCTGGAGCGCGCGGCCGTCGTCTGCGTGCCGTCGCGCCGCGAGGGCTACGGGATGGTCGCCCGCGAGGCGATGGCCTACGGGCGTCCGGTCGTGGCGACCCGCGTCGGCGGCCTCGCCGACGCGGTCGAGGACGGGGTCACCGGGCTCCTCGTCGAGTCCGGCGACGCCGCGGCGCTGCGGGCGGCGGTCGAACGGCTGCTCGGCGATCGGGCGCTCGCGGCGAGCCTCGGCGCCTCAGCGGCCGCCCGAGCGCGGCTCGAGTCGCGCGCGGCCGGGGACGCCCTGCACTCGGCGTACGGCGAGCGGCCTCTGGCCGGGCCGCTCCGGCGACGTGGCCGCAGCAGCGGTCCATGATATGAAAGCGCGGGTCCGTTCGGTTCGCGTGATCGGTTCGCGGTGGAGCATGGAGACCGAGAACTCGCCCGGCCGGGTCGTCTCCGCGACCCGTACCTCCTGGCCGTCTGCGCGTTCTGCGTCCTGCTCGACGGCGCGATCTTCGCGGTCGACTTCCTCGACCGGACGCCGCCGTTCTTCGACCCGGTCGAGCACTTCCTCGATGGCATCTACCTGCTCCACGAGCCGTCTCGCAGCTACCTCCTCCAGTGGCGTGCGTGGTACCCGTTCCTGACGTCGGTCGCGGCGATTCCGTTCAACCTCGCCGGCTCGTACAGCTACGCCTTCACCTCGGCGTGCCTCGGAGCTCTCTTCCTTAGCGGGACAGTCGCCGTCACGTTCCTGCTCGGCCGCGAGCTCTTCGGTTCCCGGGGAGGGTTGCTGGCGGCGGTGCTCGTCGGTCTCTATCCCGAGACCTTCGGTCTCTCGCTCACGTACCTGCTCGACCTCCCGATGACCTTCATGGTCGCCCTGACCATGCTGTTTCTCGTCAAGTGCCGAGGCTTCCGGGACCGGCGATACTCCCTGCTCGCCGGAGCGGCCGCCGGTCTCGGCAGCTTCACGCGCTACCCCTTCGTCGTCTGGGTTCTGCTGCCCGTCGCGACCGTGATCGCCTCGCGGTTCCGGCACGACCTCGCGGCGAGGCGCGCGAGCCCGGCCTCGCCGGGCCGCGCGAGCCAGACGGCGTGGCGCTGGAACGCTCTCGACGGCGTGCTGGTCGCGCTGGCGATCGCGGTGCCGTGGTACCTGCCGCGCCTCGAGTTCCTCTTCGGTGATTTCCGCGTCGCCCAGGAGCGGAACGCGTTGGCGCAGGGGCATCCTCATCCTGCCGCTCTCTCGGCCGAGGGTCTCCTCTACTACGTGCGGAGCCTGTGGCACATCGCCTCCCTGCCGCTCGCGGTGGCCTTCGTCGCCTTCGGGGCCGTCTATTTCACGCGTCGGGCCGGCGCGAGGCTCGTCCTGGGCTCGTGGATGGCCGGTGGCTACCTGGGCTCGACAGCGCTCTTCAACAAGGAGACGCGGTACTTCGCGGCCGTGCTCCCGGCCGTAGCCCTCGCCACCGCTGGCGGGATGGAGCAGGTCGCCAGGCTCGGCCGCCGCCGCAGCGTCGCGATGGCGGCGCTCGCGGCTGCGCTCGCCGCGTACCTGGGTACGCAGCTCTACGGCTGCGTCTTCGGGATCTCGTGGCTGCCGCAGGGGAGGATGGTCGACGGGGTCGTGAGCCCGCACGAACGACCGACCTTGTTCAGCCAGCGACAGGCGAACGTGCGGCGGGTTCGGCGGCACGCGTGGGACCCGAGCGTGCTCGTGGACCGGATCCGCGAGCGCGAGCCCACGGGGACGGCCTCGGTGAGGATCCTGGCCGATCGGGTGGTCACGTCCGCGCTCAGGCTGCCGATCGGGCGCGCGACGCTGCTCCACGCTGCTCCCAAGCTCGTTCTCTTCGAGCAGGGGGCCCCGGCGGACTTCCCGACGGATTTCGTCGTGGTCGGTGTCCCGTACGGCCCCGGATCGGAACGGCGGGCGCGGGCGGCGCTCGCGGCGGCGAACGTCGCTCATGCGACGAGGTACGACGAGGTGTACGAGGAGCGCGCTGGCTATCCGGCCGCGGATCAGACGCTGGTCCTCTTCGAGCGCCGACGATGACGCCAGCGCGCCGCCACCCGATCCTCGCTCGGATCGTCGTCTTCTCGACGGTCGTCCTGGCGCTCACCGCATGGGTGAGATCCGAGCGGGGCTTCATCCAGGACCCACGATTGCCGGCTCTGAACGCATGCGGAGTCGACGGCGTCCGGCAGCGTCTCGTCGGCACTGTTCCGGCGTTTCTGGAGCTCCAGTCAGGGGACCAGATGACGGCGCAGTTGTCTCTGATCGACTCGTCGGTCACGGCCGGCGATACGCACCCCCTCGTCGGTGTGGCCGGCGCCTGGTTCGACGAGGCGCGCCGTGCGCCGCTCGGCTCGAACGCCCGGGGAGCCCACGCCGTCGTCCTGCTGGGGGACACGAGCTCGCACGCGCGGCGGCGCGGAAGGTACGAGGTCGACGTGCTCCCGCAGCTCGGCACCGCTCAGCTTTCCCTTCGAGCTCGGCTCTCCGGAGGGGTGCCCGTGAGGCGCGTGGGCCTGGCGGTCACGGTCCGGGGGTTCCAGGTCAGAGTTCCGGGTGTCCGCGAGGTCCACGGCCGCGCGGCGTCCGCTCGCACCGGGCGACCCTGGGCGGCCCTGACGAACGCGCGCTGCACGATCGTCGTGTGGGGGCACGGTCTGGAGCGCGTCGACGCATCCTGGCGCACGCGACAGTCGCGGTTCGCCGACCTCGTCTTCTACCTCCGCCCGTCGGGCGGAGGAGACGCTCGACTCAACGTCACGTTCCTCTACGGCGAGGCGCTTCGGCCCGCGGCGGCCGCCCTCAGTGGCTGGTACAGCGGGTCGGTGGACGCTCTTCTGGCGAGGCTGAGGGCCGAGCTGACCCTCCCGGGCGACCGGTGACCCCGCCCGTCCGATCGTCGCCGAGCTTGTGGTTGACTTCCCAGGCGAGGGAGCTCGTGTATCGAGATGCAAGCGCCCAGCGCCATGCGGACCCGGAGGACGGGCGGTCCGCCTCCCCCCGTCGCAGCAAATCTCGGCCGGGGCGACTGACGGCTCGGATGCGACGGGTCGCAGTCCTGGGAAGCTCCATCAGCATGGTGGTCCGCCCGAGGGGCAGCGGATTGCCGTATCCGAGAGTCCTCGAGAGCATCCTGAGCGAGACGACGGGAGAGGTCTGGGTGGTCGACAACCTGAGCCGGGTCGCTGCGATTGCGTCGGACTCCAGCACGTACGCCGACCGGCTCGTGGCCGACCAGCCCGAGGCGATCGTCATCCACTACGGGCACGTGGAGGCCGTGCGCCGGCCCCACTCCCGGGCGAGCTGGTACCGCATTCACGAGGTACGCCCCGGATCGCCGCGGTGGCGGCCGCTCCTCAACTGGTTCCGCGTGCGTTCCGCGGGGGCAAGACGAGTTGTCGGCCTACGGCGGCAGTGGATGACGCTGGCAAGCTACGAACGAGCTCTCGACGAGTTGCTCGGCTACCTGCGGTCAGAGACCCTCGCCACCCTGATCCTCGTCGAGGCGAGTCCGGGCAACGACCGGATCGAGCGTTGGGGACCCGGCTCCCTCGGCCAGATTGCGCGTTACAACGACGTATCGCAGCGCGCTGCGAGTCGCTTCGGCGCAGTGTGGCTCTCGCTCGAACAGGCGGCCGGGAGCTCGCACGACGAGGTGTGCCCAGACGGCACGCATCTGTCAGGCGAGGGGCACCGGCGGCTCGCGGAAGTGCTGGCGTCGATCGTGCTGGAGCGTTCCGGCGCGGCGCGCCCTCGTCCGGGCGTGTCGGTGTCGTCGTCCGACGGAGCGCCGGGCCGCTCACCGGGCTGACCTCTCGCCGCGCCGGAGCGGGGCCAGGCGGTAGGCGAGGGCGACCGCGAGCGAAAGCAGCATCGCGCCGACGAGGGCGTCGAGCGACCCGTCGTCCGCCAGGTCGGCCAGCGATGCCGCCGGGGCGGATGGCTCGCCGGCCTCTCCGCCCGGTGTAGCGGCCCGAGCCGGCTGCTGCGCTGCGCCGTAGGCGGGCGACGTCACCACCTTGCGGAGCACGTCGCTCTCCCGGCCGGGCGATCGTCCGATCGCCCGGCTCGCCGGGGCAGGTAGTTTCGCGGGCGGCCGAGAGCCGGGCTTCTCCTCGCGCGGGCCCGAGCTTGTCGGGACCATCTCGACGTACTGCCACATCGCCGAGAGTCCCGGCGTTCGCGCGGGCGCCGGCGCGGGCGCGGCCACGGCGATCCCGGCGGCGACTAGGGTGCCGGCAACGATGGCGGGGACTCTCAACGCGAACCTCGTCGCTGGAACCGTAGCCGTGCCCGCGCCCCGGTGACGGCGGTCGCGGCGCCCGGCCGCCGGCGCGACGCGACGCTGCGGCTCGATCTCGTCCGCCTCGGGATCGCGGCCGCGGTCTTCGCCGTCGGCTTCGCGCACGGCGGCTACTCGACTGTCGCCCGGACGACGGTCGGAGCCGTCGCGTGGTGGCTGGTGGTGCTGCTCGCGGTCGCGGGCGCGCGAGCGGTCAGGCCGGGCCCCGCGGGTCTCGTCGCGCTCGGCGGGCTCGGCGCCCTCGCCGTGCTGAACCTCGTCTCCCTCCTGTGGTCGCACGACGCCACCTCGGCGTTCGCCGAGTTCGACCGGGACCTCGTGTACGCCGGTGCCGGCCTCGTCGCGCTCGCCGTCGTGCAGAAGCTGGGGGCAGGGGTGCTCGCAGACGGGCTTGCGCTCGGGCTCGGCGCGATCGCCTACCTCGCGCTCGCGAGCCGCTGCCTCGGCGGCATCGGCGCTGATCGCACGCCGCCGACGTTCGTGACGATCTCGTCCAACCGCCTCAGCTACCCGCTCGACTACTGGAACGGGCTCGCGATCCTCGTGGCGCTCGCGGTGCCGCTCCTGCTCTGGCGGGCGAGCTGTCCCGGCTCCCTCGTGCGGCGGTCACTCGCCGCCGCACCGCTGCCGGCGATCGCCGCGACCGTGTACCTCGCGTCCTCGCGCGGCGGCGCCGCGGTCCTCGTCGCGGGCACGGCCGCCTTCGTCGCTCTGACCGACCGGCGCTGGCGGCTGTGCGGCTCGCTCGCGATCGGGGCGCTGGCCTCGGCACCCGTCGTCGCCCTGCTCGTGCGCTCGCCGCGGCTCGCCGACGGGCCGCTCGGGTCGGCGGCCGCGCGCTCGGAGGGGCATCGGGCGGCCGTCGCCATCGTCCTCGCGTCTGTCGCGGCCTCCGCCGCGCAGGCGCTGCTCGCGCGCGCCGAGCCGGCGAGCCCGACGCGACGGCCACTCCTCGGGTGGGCGCTCGCGGCGGCGGCGGCGTCCGCGATCGCCGTGGCCCTCGCCGCGCTCGACCCGGTCGCGGCGGCGAGGAGCTTCGCCCGCTCGCCGCAGGCCTCTGCGAGCGTCTCCGTCGAGGCGCACCTGCTCGCGACGAACGGGAGCGGGCGCTGGCAGCTCTGGACGGCGGCGCTGGATGAGTGGCGCTCGCGGCCCCTGCTCGGGCGCGGTGCGGGCTCGTTCGGCCGCTG
The DNA here is from genome assembly GCA_035650615.1 of Gaiellaceae bacterium. GTDB lineage: Bacteria > Actinomycetota > Thermoleophilia > Gaiellales > Gaiellaceae > PALSA-600. The sequence continues at coordinate 98,029 of DASRHI010000044.1, forward strand.
GTGGCTCGAGCACGGCTCGCTCTCCCTGCACGTTCGGAACGCGCACTCCCTCTACCTGGAGACGCTCGGCGAGCTCGGCGCCACCGGTCTTGCGGTGCTCGCGGCGGCGCTCCTCGCGGGGGTGGCCGCCGGCCTCGCGCGGGTCCTGACGGCGCCTCGCACGCGGCACCTGGCGGCCGCGTTCCTCGGGACCTTCTCCGCGTTCCTCGTCGGGCTCCAGGTGGACTGGATCTGGCAGCTCACGGCCGTGGCTCTGGTCGGGGTCGCCGCGCTCGGGGCGCTCGTGGCCGGGGCCCCCTACGGCCCGGCGCTGCTGCGGCCGGTCGGGCTGCCGTACCCGCTCCTCGCGGCGGGGGGGCTCGCGGCGGCGGCGGCGCTGCTCGTCGGCCTCGCGTCGGGACGGTGGCTCGGGGCGAGCTACGCGGCCGCTGAGCGAGGAGACCTCGCCGCCGCGCTGCGCGACGCGAGGCTCGCCGAGCGCGCGCAGCCGTGGTCGACGGCTCCGCGTCTCCAGCTCGCGCTGCTCGAGGAGGAGCGTGGCGACCTCGGCGCCGCCGCGCGCGCGATCCGGTCGGCAATCGCGCGAGACAGCGGCGACTGGCAGCTCTGGCTCGTGCGCTCACGGATCGAGCTCGAGCTCGGGCACGGCGAGGCCGCGCGGCGGGCGCTGAGACGGGCGGCGACGCTGAACCCGCGGTCGTCGCTGTTCGCCGATCTTCCCCGAGCCGATGGGTGACCCGAAACGAGTAATGTCCCGACTCGTGAACAGCACGGGCGTCGAGAGCGCGCTTCCGGCCCGTGCGGAGGCGACGAGGCACGTGCTGGAGCGCCTCGACTCGACGGTCCGTCGCCAGCTCGCCGGCTCGGAGGGCGCCTCCGGCCGGCCGCGCTCTGACCGCCTCTGGGCCGACCTCGCCGCGAGCCTGCCGCCCCCGCGAGCCCACGGGCGGGCGTCGCTCGCGCTCAAGCGCCTCGCCGACGTCGTCGTCGCGTCGTTGCTCCTCGTGCTCGCGGCGCCGCTGCTAGCAGCCGCCGCGCTCGCGGTCCTACTCGAGACGGGCCGGCCCGCGTTCTTCGTGCACGAACGCCTGACGAGAGGGCGCGAGCGTTTCGACTGCCGGAAGCTGAGGACGATGCGACCCGAGGTGTCACCCGCGCTCCACGCCGACCCGGACGCCTGGGCAACGTACGCTCGCGAGGACTTCAAGATCAGGGATCCGGACCCGCGGATCACCCGCGTGGGCTCGCTGCTCCGGCGGGGGTACCTGGACGAGCTCCCGCAGCTCTGGAACGTCCTCCGCGGGGAGATGTCGATGATCGGGCCCAGGCCGATCATCCCGGCCGAGCTCGTCTGGTACGGTCCACTTGCGGACGAGCTCCTCCACGTCCGGCCGGGTCTGTCCGGGATCTGGCAGCTCACCGACCACCTGCCGTATCCGGGCCGCTCGTACGTGGAGCTCGCCTACGCCCGCGGCTGGTCGCTGCGCTGCGACCTCGCAATCGCCCTGCGGACGCTGGTCGCCGTCGCGACGCGTCGCGAGATCCCGATCGGCTCGCTGCTCGAGCGCCTCGGGGCCGACGCGAGCGTGGTCGCCGGCGAGCGCCGGCAACCCGCCGGTCCGTCCGCCCTCGAGCTCCTGCCGGCGCCGGAGAACGCGGTCGGGGCGGGTACGGACGCGTAGTGCGCCTGCCCGACTTCCTGTTCATAGGCGCCGACAGATCAGGCTCCACGTGGCTCTTCAGGGTCCTGCGCGCGCACCCGCAGTGCTTCGTCCCGCCCGCGAAGGACCTCTACTACTTCGACCGCTTCTACCGGCGCGGTCTCGACTGGTACGCGGCGTTCTTCCGGGAGGCGCCCGCCTCGGCCGTGGCCGGCGAGCTCTCGCACGACTACCTCTACTCGCCCGAGGCCGCCGACCGTATCGCGAGCGTCCTGCCCGACGCAAGGCTGCTCGTCTTCCTGCGGCACCCGGTCGACCGGGCCTTCTCCGAATACCTCTTCCTCGTCCGCAGCGGCCTCGTCCGGAGCGGCGAGCTCCGGCGTACGCTCGCGGAGAATCCCGACCCGGTCGAGCACAGCCGCTACGCCCGCTACCTCCACGCCTACCTCGATCGCTTCCCCCGCGAGCGGGTGGGCGTGTTCCTCTACGACGAGCTCCAGCAGGACCCCGCCGCCTTCGCCCGCCGGGTGTTCGAGTTCCTCGGGGTCGGCTTCGTCGACGGCCTTCCCTACGGCGAGCGGGCGCTCGGCGCCGCCCGGCCGCGGAGCCGGGTGATCGCGCGCGGGGTCAAGGCGGCGGCGACCGTGACGCGGGGCGCGGGCTTCCCGACGCTCGTCGGGCGCGTCAAGTCGAGCCCGGTCGCCCGCCTGCTCTACGTCCAGTACCCGGAGGCGGAGCGGCCGCGGCTCTCGCCGGAGGACCGGGCCTGGCTGCACGCCCAGCTCGATCCCGAGCTGCCGCGGCTGGAGGAGATGCTCGGGCGCTCGCTCGCGCACTGGGCGGCCGGGAGCTAGCGGCGCCGGCCGCCGCGAGGGACGCTCGGGATGCACGCGCCGGTCGACGACGAGGGGGGCCGCGTGCTCGGCCTGTCCGGGCTGTTCCCGGCGCGCGCCCGCAGGTGGGCCGGGGCGCTCGCCGCGCGGCCGGCGTGGGCTCCGCTCGCGCTCGCCGCGCTCGCCGGCGTCGCGGCGGGGACGCTCGGCTCGACACAGGGAGTCGCCGGGCTCCTCGTGGCCGCGCTTGTCGTGCTTCCGTGCGGCGTCGCCGCCGTCGCCCTGCTCGCACAGGCGCCGGTTTCCCTCGCGTCCGCGGGCGTCGCTCTCGCCGCCGGCTACGGCGTGGTCGTCTTCCACTCGCCGGAGGTGACGCTCTTCGAGGTCGCGGCCGTGCTCCCGTCCCTGTACCTGATCGCCTCCTCCTCGGGCGAGCTCCTCGCGGCCGCCCGCAACGAGCCGGCGCTCCGCCTCTTCCTCGCCGCGTCGCTCGGGCTCCTGCTGCTCGGCGTGCTCTACAGCCTCTGGTCTCCGACCGGCCTCGGGCTCGGCGTTCCGCGCAAAGAGCTCGGCAAGAACGCCGAGATCGTCGCGCTCGCGCTCGCGGTCCTCGCCTACGTCGACAGGCCCGCCCGGCTCGCCCGGGCCTACGTGCTGCTCGCGGCGCTCGTCTTCGTCAGCGCCGTGAAGCCCGTCCTGACGCACGGCGGCGAGGTGCTCGCCACCGACTCCCTCCAGACGGAGGCGCCGCTCGTCTTCCTCGTCCTCGCCCTGCCGTTCGCCTCGCGCCTGCCCGTGACGGCCCTCATCGGCACCGGCGGCGTGCTCCTGGTCGTCGCGCGCACGCGCGGCGGGTGGGTCGCCGCGGTGGCCGTGGCGGCGCTCGTGCTCGGGCAGCGCGGGCTCCGCGGCAGCGTCGGCCGCGCCGCCGCGGCGGTGCTCGGCGTCGGGACCGTCCTCCTCGTCGCGGCCGTCCTGCTGCTGCCCTCGGTGCGAGGCCGGCTCGACGCGCTCGTCTCGGGCCACGACCAGAGCGTCGACACCCGCCTCTCGATGCTGCACGCCGCCGAGCTCGAGCTGCAAGGCCACCCGCTCACCGGCGTCGGGCCGGGGAACTTCAAGACGTGGCTCCTCGCGAACGGCTCGCCCGTGGACTTCAGGATCGGCGTGACGGTCATCCCGCGCGACCCCCACGACACCTTCGCGAAGTTCGCCGCCGAGATGGGAGCCCCCGGCCTCCTGTTGCACCTGGCCTGGGTCGCCGCCGTCCTCGCGGCGCCGTGGCTCGCGTTGAGGCGGGCCTCGTCCGCCGTCCCGCCTGCCGGCCCGGCTGGGCCCGATCCACGCCCATACCTTCTCGGGGCCTGCCTCGCGACGCTCCTCTACCTCGTCCTCCTGCTCGTCTCAGAGTGGGGATCGCTTACGAGAGTGGAGCTCGGCCTCGGCGCCGGGCTCTTCCTCGGCACGCTCCGGCTCGCGCGCACGCGTCCTGCATGAGCGGACCGGCCCGCCCGCTCGTGTCGGTGCTCACGCCCTCGCTCGACCAGGCGAGGTTCATCCGCGACACGATCGAGTCCGTGCTCGGGCAGGACTACCCGCGGCTCGAGCTCGTCGTGGCCGACGGCGGTTCGCGCGACGGGACGCAGGAGATCCTGCGCGGCTACGGCGACCGGGTTCGCTGGGTCTCCGAGCCCGATGCCGGGCAGGCCGACGCGCTCAACAAGGCCTTCGCGGCCTCGCGGGGGTCGATCGTCGGCTGGCTCAACTCGGACGACTTCTACCTCTGGGACGGCGTCGTCTCGGCAGTGGTCGAGACCTTCGAGCGCGAGCCGGACGCGGCCGTCGTGTACGGACACTCGGTGTGGGTGGACGAGGCGCGCCGCGTCGTCAAGGTGCATCCACGGCCGCGGTTCTCGGCCGAGCGTCTCGGGCGGTTCGACTACATCTCGCAGCCGGCGACGTTCTTCCGCCGCGACGGCCTCGAGGCGCCGCTCGTGGACGAGACGCTCGAATTCGCGCTCGACTACGACCTCTGGCTCCGCATGCTCGCCCGTGGACGCGGATTCGTCCGTCTCGACGACTACCTCGCAGCCATGCGTTACCACGCCGACGCGAAGAGCGTGCGGGCGAGGGAGCGTCACTGGAGCGAGGACGCCGCCGTGCGAAGCGTCTCGCAGGCCTCCCGGCGCACGCGCTGGCGCACCGTCACCGACCTCGGCCTCATGGCGGGGTTGAAGCTGCGCGGCCTGGGCGAGTTCCGCGCCGGCGCGCTGCACCGCCCGCGCTGGCTCGTCGAGCTCGACCTTCCACCCGCTGGCCTGCGGCCTCTCTACCAGGCCGGGCTCCTCGGCAGTCGCGGGAGCGCGCTCCTCCTGCCGCGCTACTTCCTCGCCTCGAGCCGAGCGCGCGGCCGGTCGTGGTGAGCGGGCCCGGCTCCCGCCCCCGCGTGCTCCTGCTCCAGCACGCGATCTACCCGTACCGGCGGCCGGTGTTCGAGGAGCTGGCACGCTCGCTCGACCTCACGGTCCTCTTCTGCGTGCGTTCCAAGGCCTTCCGGCGCTGGGAGACCGCCGACATGCTCGAGAGCACCGCCTTCCGCGCCCGCGTCCTCCCGCACCTGCGGGCCGGCCCGATCGTCGTCAACCGCGGGCTCCTGGGCGAGCTCCGACGTGGGCGCTTCGACGCGGTCGTCGTCGGAGTGATCGATCTGATCACGCTCCCGCAGGTGCTCGTCCTCCTCGTCGCCGCCGCGGTCCGCCGGACGCCCGTCGTCGTCTGCGAGGAGTTCTTCCCGACGAGCTGGTACCTGCGCTCTAGGCCCGTGGTCGCGCGGGTCGCGCTCGCGGTCCGCCGCTTCGTCTATCGGCGCGCGGCGGCCTTCGCGACCTGGAACCCAAAGGCGAGCGCGTACCTCGCCGAGTGCGGGGTCCCGCCCGACCGCGTCTTCTCCGGCCCGCACTTCTACCCGGTCGAGCAGCCGGCGACCAATTCGGGCCTGCAGGCCGGCCCGGGAACGCGCGAGCTCGTATCGATCTCCTACCTGTTGCCGAGGAAGGGGCTCGACGTGCTGATCCGGGCGTTCCGGGCGGTCGAGGGCGACGCCGCGCTCGTGATCGCCGGCAGCGGCGAGCACGAGCGGGCGCTCCGTGCCACGGCGGAGGGGGACGGGCGCATCCGGTTCGTCGGCCACGTCGACGGCGCCCGCAAGGCGGAGCTCCTCGCCGGCGCGTACGCGCTCGTGCTGCCGACCCTGTGGGACCCGTGGGGGCTGGTGGTCAACGAGGCGCTGGCGTACGGTGTGCCGGTCGTGGTCACCGACGCCGCAGGAACGTCGGCCTGTATCGACGGGGCGGGGATCGTCGTGCCGGCCGGCGACGAGGCCGCGCTCGCCGGCGCGCTCCGGCGTCTCCTCGAGGATCCGCCGCTGCGGGACGAGCTGGCCCGCCGGGCGCCCGAGGTGCTCGCCTCGTGGACGCTCGAGGCGCAGTGCGGCGCGCTCGAGGCTGCGGTCCGGCGGGCGCTGGGCGGCGCGGGCGGATGACCGGCGGGACCGACCGGCTTCCCCCCTCCCTCAGGCGGAGCTCCGCGTACAGCGTGGCGGGGTTCGCCGGCTCGAGCCTGCTGCTCGTCGTCTTCACCCCGCTCCTCGTGCACCGCATGGGCGTCTCGGAGTACGGGTTGTGGGCGATCAGTCTGGCCGCGTTCGGGCTGATCGGGGCGCTCGACCTCGGGCTCGGCACGGCGCTCTCGAAGTACGTCTCGGAGTACGTGAGCCGCGGCGACGCCGGCGCGCTCTCCGAGGTCGTCGGAACCGCGCTCGCGTTCTACGCCGCGCTCGCGCTCGCCCTCGGCGCGCCGCTCTTTCTGGGCGCCCACCTCTTCGCGCGGCTGTTCGCGGGCTCGGGAGTCCCGGTCTCCCAGGTCGAGTCCGTGCTGCGCCTGACCGCCCTCGGGCTCCTCCCGCTCCTGCTCAAGAGCGCAGGGCTCGCGCTCGCGGTCGGGCTCCAACGGTTCGAGGTGCCGATGGCCGCCTCCCTCGTCCAGAACGTGCTCACGGTGGGGGCGGCGCTGGCCGTCACCGCGCTCGGCGGTTCGGTCGAGGCGGTCGTCCTGAGCTCGCTCTGCGTCCTCGTCGCCGTCGCCGTCGCGAGCCTCGCGGCCGGGCTGCGCGCGATTGCGAGGCATGGGGCGAAGCCCGTCGTGGCGCGAGCGCATGTGCGGAGACTCAGCTCGTACCTCGCGTTCACGAGCGCCACGAGCATCGGGTCGCTGATGTTCGACTCGCTCGACCGGATCGCCGTCGGAGCCACGCTCGGCGTGCGCGCGGTCACCTACTACTCGGTCTCGGTCAGCGTCGCCAACAAGATCCACTACGTCGCCGACGTCGCGGCGCGGCCGCTGATGCCGGCGGCGAGCAGATGGCTCGCCCGCGGCGAGGACGCGGTGGCGCGAGCCGTCCTCGTCAGGGCGACCATGCGGGTGGCGGCAGGCTCGCTCGTGGCCGCGGCGGTCGCGGTCGCCGCCTCGGAGCCGCTCCTGCGCCTCTGGATGGGCCGCGACTTCACGGACCACGCGCTGGACGCCTTCCGGATCCTGGTCGTCGTCTACGCGCTGACCGCGATCTGCGCTCCGGCGTACCACGTCGCGAACGGCATCGGCCTTCCGTGGGTGAACGCGGCCGCGGCGCTCGCCGGGGGGGCCAGCTCCGTTGCGCTGATCGTCGTCCTCTCCCGGCCCTGGGGCCTGATCGGGGCGGCCTGGGCGAACGCGGCGTACTGGATCATGTTCGCAACTCCCGCTGTTCTGCTGCGGACGTTGCGGCAACGAGACAACCAGACCGCATCGGGCGAGGCCGGCTGGGACGAGCGCCACGCTGTCGTGCTCGGCACGCCACGAGCCCGAACGAGGCGGCCGTGGTGGTAGCCGGGCGCGGCCGGCGCGGCGCCCGTACCGTCCGCGACCTGGCGCGGGTGGCGCTCGTGCGGGCCCCGCGAGGGCCGCTGCTCTCCCGGCTCGCGTCCGGGATCCTGGACGCCGCCTTCGAGGCCTCGTCGCCGCTGCCCTGCCTGCCGCCGCCCGCGAGCGCGGGCCGCGACCTCCTGGTCGTCCCAGCGCCCGGGGCCGTCGCCCCGGGCAACCAGTCGATCGAGGGAGTCGCCTGTCTCGTCGCGCTGGCCGAGGCGACCCGGGCGGAGCGCATCTTCGAGATCGGCACGTACAACGGGCTCACGGCCCTCGCGCTCGCGGCCAACCTGCCGCATGTGCGAATCGACACGCTCGACCTGCCGCCGGACCTCGTGCCGGAGCTGCCGCTCGCGGAGTCCGACGAGCTGCATCTCTCGCGCGCGGCCTCGCGCCGCTACGAAGGCAGGCCGGAAGCGGATCGCATCACGCAGCACCTCGGCGACTCGGCGAGGTTCGACTTCTCTCCGTTCGCCGGGGCGATCGACCTCGTGTACGTCGACGGCGCCCACTCGCGCGAGTACGTCGAGAACGACACCAACGCGGCCTTCCGGATGGTCAAGCCCGACGGGGCGATCGTGTGGGACGACTACTCGCGCCTCGTCCCCGATGTCCCGGCGCTCCTCCACGGCCTTGCCGGCGTGCCGCTCCACCGGGTCCGCTCCACGCGGCTGGTCGTGTGGCTCGGCGGCGAGCTCCGGCGGCGGCTTCAGGCCGGCACCCTCTGGTGACGGAGCACGGGCGCGACGGCGTCGCGGTAGATCTCCTCGCAGCGAGTCGCAACCCTGTCCCAGTCGTAGCCGCGGGCGAAGGCGCGGCAGGCGTCCGACCGAGCCGGGCGGCGACCTGCGACGGCCTGGTCGTCGAGTGCAGACGAGATCGCCGAGGCGAGCGCGTCGGGGGCCGGCTCGTCGACCCACCAGCCGGTCTCGCCGTCGAGAACGAGGGAGGAGTCGATCCCGAGCGGGTGCCGGATCGCGATCGCCGGCAGGCCGCAGGCGTTCGCCTCGAGCAGCGCGATGCTCCCGCCTCCCTCCTTCGTCGACGGGTGGACGAAGACCTTCGAGGCCTTGGCGGTGGCGATCACGTCCTCGTCGGAGAGCTCTCCGTGGAAGCGGACGCTCCCGTCGAGGCCGAGCTCGCCGGCCAGCCGCTCGAGCCGCTCTCGCTCCGGGCCGTCGCCGATGACGGCGCACCGAACGCGGGGCCTGCGGCTCTTCACGACCGCGAGCGCCCGCAGCAGCAGGTCGACGTTCTTGTGGTTCTTGAGGCGTCCGAAGAACACGACGTCGGATTCGTCTCTCGCCGGCGGGATCGAGTCGACCCATGCGGTGTCGACTCCGAGCGGAACGGTCGTGACGCGGCGCGCCGGGACGCCGGCTTCGAGGAGCGCGGACGTCGTGAGATCCGAGACCGAGACGATGCGTCGCGGCACCGCCGCCGCGAGCCGCTCGACGTGCTTGCCGACGAGCCCGCGACGTCCGAGGTACTCGTACCAGTGGTCGCCCCAGTACTCGTACCAGGTCACGACGAGCGCGGTGCGCGGCCGGACCGCACGAGCGCCGAAGACGTGGAAGAACGGGTAGAGGCTGCAGTCGACGACGTCGAAGTCGCGGCGGCTTCGTGCGAGCGCCCACGTCAGCTCGAGCCCGACGCGAAGCCCGGCGGTCACGGACCGGCGGCCGGTCGGCGCGTAGACGTCCACGGCCGTTCGCGTTCCGTGGAGCCGGATGCCCTCGAAGAGCTCGGTGCGTCCCCCGGGCCAGTGCTGCATCGCATACCAGTGCACCTCGTGCCCACGGGCGGCGAGGCGTCTGGCGATCTCGTAGTACCGACGCTCCGCGCCGCCCTTGTGGAAGGGGTGGACGAACTCGCTCAGGACGGCGACGCGCAGCGGCCGATCGGGTGCGGTCGAGTCGGTGGAGTCGGGGTTCAGGGCGCGGCGGAGGGGATTGCGTTTGACAGTTGTCGATTATGCTTGCGCGATCGTGCGGTCGCCGGTCGCAGAACCACCCGAGGCGCAAGCAGGTCTCCTCGTCGAGACCGTCGAGCGTCAGGGCACGACGTACGCCGAGATCATCCGAGCCGGCGTGACGGTCGACCGGACGCGGTTCGTCTCGCCGCCGGGGTCGTCGTTTCAGTTCGGGCTCCTGGCCAACGAAGCGGGCTACCACGAGCCGCCTCACGTCCACAGTCCCGTCAGGCGCGCGATCGGCGACCTCCAGCAGATGTTCGTCGTCCAGCGGGGAGTCGTCGAGGTCGACTTCTACTCGCCGGACGGCGAGCGCTTCCGCACCGTGAGGCTGGAGACCGGCGACGCGATCACGCTCGTACACGGTGCACACGCGATCCGCGTCGTGGAGGACTTCCAGGCGATCAGCGTCAAGCAGGGCCCGTTCCTCGGCGACGACCAGGACAAGGTCGTCGTCCACACCGATCCGGCCGCGTGATCCCGGTCTACGAGCCGGTCGTCGACGAGGAGGACGTCGAGGCGGTTGCGGCCGCCGTGCGGGCCGGGGAGATCTCGGGCTCGTTCGGGGAGAATCTGCCCGCGTTCGAGCGCGAGTTCGCGGACTACGTCGGCGCCGCGCACGGCGTCGCCGTGTCGAGCGGCACCACGGCGCTCGAGCTCGCTGTGAGCGCGCTCGGCCTCGAGCCCGGCTCCGAGATCCTGGTCAGCGCCTGCACGAACATCGCGACTGCGCTCTGTGTCTACCGCAACGGCTGCGTTCCGGTGCCGGTCGACTCCGAGGCGGTCACCTGGAACCTCGATCTCGACCTGCTCGAGTCCCTCGTCACCGAGCGGACGCGCGCGGTCATCCCGGTGCACCTCTTCGGTCACCCCGTCGACATGGATCGGTTGCTCGAGATCGCCGATCGTCACGGTCTCGCCGTGATCGAGGACTGCGCCGAGGCGCACGGCGCCGCCGTCCGGGGCCGGCGGGTCGGGTCGTTCGGCCATCTCGCCTGCTTCAGCTTCTACGCCAACAAGGTGATCACGACCGGCGAGGGCGGCATGGTCGTCACCCAGGACCCGGCGCTGGCCGAGCGCCTGCGGCTGCTTCGCAACCTCGCCTTCCAGACTCCCCGTTTCTACCACGAGCAGCCGGGCTACAACTTCCGTCTCACGGGCATGCAGGCCGCGCTCGGCCGTGCGCAGCTCAGGAAGATCGACCGCATTCTCGAGAGGAAGCGGCTCGTTGCGGAGACGTACGACGAGCTGCTCGAGGACGTCGAAGGGATCCGAAGACCGGTGGAGCTCCCCTGGGCGAGGAACGTCTACTGGATGTACGCGATCGAGGTCGAGGACGGCTTCGGGCTTTCGCGCGACGAGCTCGCACGGCAGCTCGCGGAGCGCGGCGTCGAGTCGCGCACCTTCTTCTGCCCGATGAACCTGCAGCCGTTCCTGCGCTCGCAACCGGGGTTCCGGGACGTGCCGTGCCCGGTGGCCGAGGGACTCTGGGCCCGCGGATGCTACCTCCCGTCGTCTCCGACACTCACGCGGGCCGAGATCGAGTCGGTGGTGGCGACCATCTGCGCGCTTCGCCCCGTCGCCGTCTGATCGCCTCAGGGCCGCGACGCCACGGCGACCAGCGACGGCGCGGCGAGGATTCGCTCCCGGCTCACGCCGGCCACGAGTGCCGCCGTGGCGAGGATCGCGCGCCGCACGACCCGCTCGGCGGCACCCCCGCTCGCGCGCGGGGCCGCCGGGAGCAGGGCGACGTCGACGAGGCCGGCGTTCCCGAGCGCGATCGTGAGCGCCTTCGGGCTGAACGCGATCAGCCGGCGGTCGGGGGCCGGCGACACGATCATGAGCCTCGCCGGGTCGACCCGGAGCAGTCGTCCGATCGCAGCCTGCCGCCGGTGCCACAGCACGTTCGGCGTCTCGAGGGCGAGCACTCCGCCCGGCCGAACGGAGGCCGCGGCGGCGTCGAGGGCGGCGAGCGGGCGCGCGAAGTACTCGAGCGCGTGCAGCGCGACGACCGCGTCGAAACCGTCGCGAGGCCTGACCGCGTCGGCGATCGTGCCGAGCCGCACGTCGAGCCCGCGCTCGCGAGCGAGCGCGACGGCCCGCGGGTTGATGTCGACTCCCGAGACGCTCCACCCGAGCTCCTCCAGCGCGAGCATGAACTGTCCGCCGCCGCATCCGATGTCGAGCACCCTCCCGGGGCCGCCGAGCCGCTCGCGCATGAGCGACTCGACCTGCCGGAACGTCGCCCCACGCCCGGTCTCGTCGATGACCACGCCTTCGCCGTGGTCCGCCGTCCGGCCCGACTCGTCGACCGGCGGCGTCACGAACGTGACGCCGCAGGCGCCGCACGTCGCCACCGCGCCCTCGTGGGCAGGACGCACGCTCGCGGCCTCCCCGCAGACCACGCACGGAACCAGGCTCGAGCTTGGCGTCCCTTCCACGGCGACAGGCGACGGCCGGGCCGCCTCGCGCTCCCTCAGCGCAGCTCGTCGGAGCCGTAGAAGAGTCGCGCCGTCTCCGAGGTCAGCGCACGGATCCTCGCCACCTCGTAGTCGCTCAGGCGGTGCCGCCAGTTGTCCAGGCTGGACGCGCTGTCGAGGCTTGTCGTGAACGGGTTGCCCGGGGGCGGCTCGACCGGATTCCCCCGCCGGGTGCTGCGGACGATCGTGTCGCGCGCGCGGTCCGTGAGCTCGAGTTCCGTGGCTTCGTACAGACGCTCGAATCCGGCAAGTGGATTCCGCGCGAGGTCCTCGTGCCGGACGATCTGGAAGCGGTCGTCTCCGTCGAGGTACCGAGCCACGGCACCGTAGACGGCCGACCAGAGAAGTGCGCCTCGGCCGACCACATCGTCCCCCGGCAGGGCGTCGCCTTCCTCGAGTCGGTCGCGCCAGGGATGCAGAACGTCCCGCATCAGGAGAGGCTGCTCGAGGAGATCCCGGAAGTCGAACGGCCAGTTGAGCCGCTTGAGGCTGCTCACGACGGCCTCGGGCCGGCGCACGACGACGACCACGACGCAGCCGAGCCGCCGCTCGAACCACCGCGCGGAGAAGACCGCGAACGGGTCCTTCAGCACCGGTCGGTGAGCCAGGACGCGTGCCCGGTTGAAGGAGACGAAGTCCCGGGCCGCCTGCCGAAACTCGCCTTTCGTGCGGGCGACACGGAGTGCTCGTATCGGGTGGTAGTGGAAGGCCAGCGTGTCGGCGAACGCGTCCGCGTATGTATCCTCGTTCTCGTCGCAGACGTACGTGTACCAGCGATTCACGGCCACCTTGAGGACGCCCTGCGCGTGACGGCGCACGGACAGCGGCTCCTCGACATGAGCGGTCCCAGGCGCGGCGGACAACATGCGCGCGACCCAGGTCGTCCCGGAGCGGTGACTTCCGGTGACGAGAATCGGGTGCTTGGAACTCGCTGCGCTCGCGTCCGAGGGTGGCGCGGCCGGTTCGCGGCTGCTCGATCCGGATGCCTCCGCCCTCACGACGTGCGAGCGTACACCACTTCGTGGTGGACGCTGCCTTCTGGCGAATCGAGGGTCGCCGCGATTGCACGACGCCGGCTCGCACCGCGGATGTCGAGCGCGTTCGCGTGAGCCGGCTGTCGCCGGTCGGCGCGGCGGCGGTCGCGCTCGTCGCCACGGTGCTCGCTCCCGGCGCGTCGCCCGCGCGGAGGGACGCGTCGCCGGCGCCGCTCGCGACGTCGCTCTCCGACTTCGGGATCAGGACCGCCGACTACCGGCGCTTCCTCGCCCGCGCCCGCGCCGCCGGCGCCACGGCCGTTCGCATCGACCTCGACTGGGCCGAGACGGTCGGCGCTGCCCGGCCGACCCCCCGCGAGCAGGCCGATCCGGCCTTCGAGGGCTACGACTGGAGCGACACCGACCGCCGGCTCGTCGAGATCGCCCGGAGTGGGCTCGAGCCGATCGCCGAGATCGGCGACGCGCCCTCGTGGGCCGAGCGCCCCCTCCCGACGGGCGCCACGCCGGCGCCGCGCGGCGGTGCCAACGTCGATCCGGACGCGTACGGGCGCTTCGCAAAGGCCGCCGCGAGGCGCTACAGCGGCGGCTTCGAGGGGCTGCCGCGCGTGCGCTACTGGGATGCCTGGAACGAGCCGAACATCTCGCTCTTCCTCGGACCCCAGTTCGTCGGCGGGAAGCCGTACTCCCCGGCGCTCTACCGGGCGATGCTGAACGCGTTCGCAAGCGGCGTGAAGTCCGCCGCGCCCGGCAACCTCGTGATCGCCGGCGAGACCGCGCCGTTTCGAGACATCACGCCCGAGGTGAAGCGCATCGACGGCGACTGGGGCCCGCTCTCGTTCATGCGGAGGCTCCTCTGCCTCTCGCGGGCACTCCACCCAACGTGCAAGGCCCGAGCGACGTTCGATATCTGGGCGCACCACCCCTACACGTCCGGTGGCCCCCTGCATCACGCTGCTCTGCCCGACGACGTCTCGATCGCCGACCTCGGGAAGATGAAAGCCGTGCTGGACGCTGCGTTCAGAGCGGGCCACGTCCGGACGAGCAAGGGAAGGCCGCAATTCTGGGTCGGCGAGTTCGGCTGGGACTCGAATCCCCCGGACCCGGCCGGCGTGCCGATGGGCCTGCTCACTCGGTGGGTGGCCGAGGGCCTCTACCGCATGTGGGCAGCGGGCGTGACGCAGGTCACGTGGCTGCAGCTCGTCGACGAGCCGCTCGCGAGGAGCTTCAACCAGGGTGGGCTCTACGCGCGCGGCGTCTCCTTCGCGGCTGCGAGACCCAAGCCGATCCTCCGGGCCTTCGAGTTCCCGTTCGTGGCGGTCCCTGCGGGCGGAGAGGCGACCGTGTGGGGCAGGGCGCCGGCCGGAGATGCGAGGAGCGTCGTCGTCGAGCAACGGACGGCGGCGGGGGCGTGGCGCCGGCTCGGAGTCGTCCAGGCAGGGGCGAGGGGCACGTTCGAGGCCACGCTCCCCCTTCGGGGCACCGGCGACCTGCGGGCCCGCGTCGCGGGCGAGGGCGCATCCGTCCCGTACGCGCTCGCCGAGCCCCAGGACAGGTTCTACAACCCCTTCGGCGAGACGACGCGGCTCGAGCCGCGTCCGAAGAAGCGGGGATAGGCCCCGCGGCGGCGCCCTGCGGGCGGCCATCGGGAACGGGCGCTACGGTGATCTCCATGTCACGGCCCGGCTTCAGGGTCGCTCTCCTCGTCGCCGCGCTCGGACTCGTTGGCGCGGCCGCGGCGCTGGCGAGCCGGCCGCTTCGGACAGCCGACCTGCCCGCCGAGGTCTCGCCGGCCCAGATCGGGCCCGCACTGCACCGCATCGCCGGCCTCGGGGCCACGAGCGTCGTCCTCCCGCTCTCGTGGAAGGGCGTCGCACCGGATCACGCGCCCTCCGACCCGACCGACCCGGGCAGCTCGGGCTACGACTGGTCCGCCTACGACGGGCGGGTCCAGGCGGCCGCCGCGGAGGGCCTGAGCGTCGTCGGCCTGCTCGAGAGCGCGCCGAGCTGGGCCCTCGTTCCGGCGAGCCCCGGCGGCGAGCCGACGCTCCCCGACCCCGGCGCACTCGCCGACTTCGCCGCCGCCGCGGCGACGCGTTACAGCGGGTCGTACCTGAGCCTGCCGCGAGTGGGCGCGTGGGCTGTGTGGAACGAGCCCAACATCAGCCTCGGGCTCGTACCGCAGTTCGTGGGCGGCACGCCCTTCTCGCCGGGGTGGTACCGGTCGATGGTGAACGGCGTCTACGACGCGGTGAAGGCGGTGGATCCGGCAATGCTCGTCGTCGCCGGGGAGACGGCCCCGTACTTCGACAACGGCGTGACCGACGTCGACAGCGATTGGGGCCCGCTCTCCTTCATGCGCAAGCTGCTCTGTCTATCGGACGACCTTCAGTCGACATGCGCCACGGCGACGAAGTTCGACGTCTGGGCCACGCATCCGTACGTCGAGGGCGGACCGCGTCACCACGCCTCGTTGCCGAACGACGTCTCGGTCGCCGATCTCGCGAAGATGCGCGGTCTGATCGAAGCGGCGATTGCGGCCGGGCACGTCGTCTCGAGTCAAGACGTCGAGCTCTGGGCCACCGAGTTCAGCTGGGACTCGAACCCCCCGGACCCCCGGGGTGTCCCGGTGACCACGTTGGCGCGCTGGGTCCCGGAAGCCCTCTATCGGATGTGGCAGGGCGGGGTGTCGCTCGTCGCGTGGTACACCCTCGGCGACCTGCCGCTCTCGTACCGCAACCAGTCCGGACTGCTCTACGAGAACGGTTCCGAGAAGGCGTACGCCCAGGCGTTCGCGTTCCCGGTTGTCGGGATCAACCACCGCGACCAGCTCGAGGTGTGGGGGCGGACGCCGGGAGGCGCGCAGGCGACCGTGACGATCCAGCGCTCGACCGGAGGCGCCTGGACCTACCTCGGCACCGTGTCGAGCGACGCGGACGGGATCTTCCAGGCGCGCTTCAGCGCCGAGCCGAGCGGCTCCATCCGTGCGCTCGCACCGTCGCTGGGAGCCCAGTCGGCCGAGTACCCGCTCGGGCCGGACCCGGACGTCAACGCCGTCTACCCGCAGTTCGGCGAGGTCATGCTCGAGCCCGCGAGCACCCGCGTGCGGGCTGCCATCCCCGCTCCGCCCGCCGGCGGCTCGAGCGTGCGGATCGCCGTCGAGCAGCGGCTGAGAGCAGGCCAGGCGCCGTGAGCGGGACCGGGGAGCCGGACGTGGAGCGCTCCGGGGACGCGGAGGCCCCGCCGTCTCGGCAGGGGCCGCGCGCGAGCCGCCGAGGCCTGCTCGGGCTGGCGGCGGGGGCCGTCGCGGGCCTCGTGACGGGGCGGCTGACCTCGCACGACGAGGCGCAGGCGGCGAACGGCGACCCGATCGCGGCGGGCGCGACGACGGCCGCCACGTCGAAGACGACGCTCTCGACCTCGGGGGCGATCACGAACGACGGCGCGTTCGTCGTCGACGCGCCGAACGCCGACTACGGCCTGAAGAGCACGGGGGCGGAGATCGGCGTCTACGGCAGCGGCCCGATCGGCGTCCTCGGCGAGGGGGCGGTCGGGGGCGTCTTCTCCGGCACCGACACCGCGATCAGCCTCACCCCGACTGGGACGAGCGGCCCCCCGACGAGCACGCAGAGCCTCAAGGGCGACGTGCTCGTCGACGCCGACGGCGTGCTCTGGCTCTGCGTGGCCGACGGCACGCCGGGGACGTGGATCCGCGTCTCGCACGGCGGCATCCGCCTCCTCGACCAGCCGCAGCGGATCTACGACAGCCGGCTCGACCTGGCGCGGGGGATCATGACCGAGAACTCGACGCGGACGATCGACATCATCGGAGCGAACGACGTGCTCGGTGTGCCGCTGGCGGTTCCGCCGCAGGCCCTCGGGATCGTCTGCAATCTCACCGTCACCGAGACTTCGGCCGGAGGCTTCCTCCAGGCGTGGCCTGAGGGCGAGCGGCCGCGCGAGGGGTCGAACCTCAACTGGTGGCCGGGCTGGACCCTCGCGAACTCGGCGACGGTGCGGCTGGGCTCGGACGGGAAGATCCGACTGTACGTCGAAGCGTCCCGGGCGCAGGTCGTGATCGACGTCTCCGGCTACATCCTCTGACGCTGGTGGAAAGGGCGGTCGACGACCTCGATCGCGAGTACAGGGAGTGGCGCCGGGGCTCCGTGGCGGACGCCGGACGCTCCGCCGCGCGGCTCGACTACCGGCCCCTCGTCAGCGTCGTCATGCCTGTCTACGAAACGCCGGCCGGTCTGCTGCGTGACGCGGTCCGGTCGCTTCGGTCGCAGACGTATGGGCGCTGGCAGCTCTGCATCGCGGACGATGGCTCGAGGAGTCGTCAGCTGCGCCTGGAGCTCGTGCGGCTGCGGATCCGCCATCCGTTCCGCGTCCGGGCCGTTCGCCTACGCGAGAACCGCGGCATCGCCACGGCGTGCAACGCCGCCCTCGCGCAGGCGCGCGGCGACTTCGTGGCCTTCCTCGACCACGACGACCTGCTCGAGCCCGACGGGCTCGAGCAGGTCGTCAAGCGTCTGAACGAGCGGCCGGAGGCCGACTTCCTGTACAGCGACGAGGACAAGTTGTCGCCAGGCGGCGTTCGCACCGAGCCCGCTTTCAAGCCCGACTGGTCGCCGGACACGCTCCTCTCCATGAACTACGTGAACCACCTCAGCGTCGTCAGGCGCGACCTCCTGGAGCGGCTCGGCGGGTTGCGGACGGGGTTCGACGGAAGCCAGGACTACGACCTGGTCCTGCGCGTCGCCGAGACGACCGATCGCATCGAACACGTGCCGTGCGTCCTGTACAGGTGGCGTGTGCGGCACGGCTCCGCCGCCGGCGAGACGTTCGCGAAGCCGTACGCCTTCGAGGCCGCCAAGCGGGCGCTCCGGGAGGCCGTCGAGCGGCGCGGCATCGACGCGACGGTGGAGGACGGCCGCTTCGCCGGCTCGTACCGAGTCCGCTACGCGTTGCGCGGCCGCCCGGCGGTCGCGGTCGCAGGGCCGGGTGCCGACCGCCTCTGCGCGGCGACCGGCTACGAGGGCGCGTTCGCCACCCCGGACCCCCTCGCCGGCGAGGCGGCCGAGCACGTGCTCCTCCTCGCCGCCGCGTGCGCGCCGGCCGCGCCGGGCTGGCTCGAGGCGCTCCTCGAGCACGCGCAGCGCGAGGAGATCGGGGCCGTGGGCGCGCGCCTCGTCTCGCCGGAGGGAAGGATCGTCCACGACGGCGTCACCGTGGGCCTCGGGTCCGACTGCCGGATGGCGCCCGCGGGGCACGGCTACCTCGGGCTCGGCGAGGTCGTCCGGAACGTGTCCGCGGTCGCGGGCTGCGTCCTCACGCGCGCGTCGCTGCTGCGCGAGCTCGGCGGGCTCGACGGGCGGATGCACCCGGTGCTGGCGCAGGTGGACTACTGCCTGCGGCTCCGCGAGCGCGGCTACCGGATCGTCTACACGCCCTTCGCCGAGCTCGTCACGAGCGCCGACCTCCAGCCCGCCTCCGACGACGACACGACCGCGCCGTTCTACGAGCGCTGGCGCGGCACGCGCGACCCCTACTACAACCCGAACCTCAGCCGGACGCGGCTCTACCGGCTCGACGTCTGAGCTCGGGGACGCCGCTCAGGTGACCTGGAGCGCGCAGAGCGCGACGTTCGACCCCGCGCCGAGGAGGACGATCCTCGCCGGCGTCCCGCGGGCGTAGGCGACGAAGCCGACGCGGCTCGAGCGGCTCGCCCCCTCCGCCTCGACGTCGGGCCGGTCGACGTCGACGAGGCCGACGCCCTCCGAGAACCCGTCTGGGCCGACGACGTCGAGCGCCCGCGAGGCCCGAGCGCCCGACGGGGACGCGATCCACCCGCTGAGCCGCTCCCCGGCGGTGACCGGCGTCACCGACTCGACGCGACCGGTGCACGGCTCGAGGGCATCCGGACGCGGTACGCGCCGTGACGCCCCCTCGAGCTCGCTCCCGGGACCGCCGTCCCAGGGGCCCAGGCGCTCGGTGCGGAGCCACGCGAGCTTCGTGACGATGCCGTGCGGGTCCGGGAAGCTCGCCTTCGTCGCCTCGTCGTCCTGCACGCCGGAGACGAATGCGGCGATCATGGACTCGCCGCGCGTCTGGATCGCGCGGAGCGCCTCGTCGGAGGGACTCGACGCGAGGTTGACGGAGAGCCACGCCGCGAGGCCGAGCGCGACGTAGGCGATCCCGGTCACGTCGGTTCGGCGCGCCCCGAGGGTCAGCGAGACCGACGTGTGGCGCGCGACGAGCGGCGCGGCGCCCACGGCCACCCCGATCCAGAACACGCTCGCGCCGATCGTGTACCTCGACGCGAGTGCCTGCTCCACGCCGAACGAGAGCCTCCCGAGGGCGGATTCGCCCGCCGTCGCGAGGACGAAGACTCCGACGGCCGAGCCGAAGAGCAGCGCGCGGCTCTCGCGCAGGGCGCCGCTCCGGAACCCGACGGCGAGCACGCAGGCGAGGAGCGCGACCCCGGCGCCGCCCACGACCTGCTCGGCGGTGAGGCCGAGCGCGAGCGCCGGATGGCCGAGGAACGCGAGCACGTAGCGGGCCAGCTCGAGCGGATGACGGATGCTCCAGCCGTACGGCGAGTGACCGCGGACCGGCTCGTAACCCCACAGGTAGGCGGTGACGAACGCGATCCCGGCAAGGGCGACCACCGCGATCGACCTGGGACCGGCGCGGCGGCAGACCATCACCGCGAGCACGACCGGCCAGGCGACGAGCCCGTTCGCCATCGAGTACGTCGCCGCCGCGCCGAGGACGACGATCGCGGCGAGCGCCGGTACGTGCAGGCCGCCGGGCGGGTCCCGCTCCGAGCGAAGCCAGCACGCGGCCAGCGCGATCGCCGCGACGGAGAACGCGTACACCTGCACGAAGCCGATCTGGAAGGGCGCCGTGAGGTTGTCGAGCCCGAGCGGGCTCAGGACCGCTGCGAGAGCCACCGCGTAGAAGCCGAGGCCGACGGCCCGGCCGTTCCAGACTCGCGCGGCCGGCCACGCGAGCGCGAGCGCGAGCAGCGCGAACGACGCGAAGATGGTCGCCTGGAGGAAGACGGAGCGGCCGCCGAAGAACATGTAGTCGGCGATGAACTGCAGGCGGGAGAGCAGGATCCGGTGCTCGTTGTGCTGCGCGACGAGCTCCTGCAGGCCGAGCTTCCCGTCGAAGGCGTCCTCCACGCTCCGGAGCTCGTCCCAGAAGTCCCAGTAGGGGATCGTCGAGAAGGACGCGACCTGGATGCGGATCGCGACGCCGGCCGTGAGCCCGGTCGCCCCGAGGAAGCAGATCGCGGCGGCGGCGTCGCGAGCGAGTCCCGCGCGCCTGCGGCCCGGAGCCCGCGGCGTCACCGTTCGGGCCCGAGGCGGGATCTTGCTCTCGAGCTTGGCTGACGGCACGGCTGGCCTGGACGGTCGAGAGATCCGGGATGCGCCCGCGAACGACTCGCAGCGCGACTGCTCGGGCTGATTCAAGCACGTGGCGCGGCGAGGCCGGCTGACCGGCCGAGTAGCCTTGGACGGTGCGCGTGCTCGTCACGGGCGGTGCGGGGTTCGTCGGCGCCAACGTGGCCGTCACGCTCGCGCTCCGGCACCCGGACTGGCGGCTCGTCGCCCTCGACAACCTCCGCCGGCGCGGCGCGGAGCTGAACCTCGCCCGGCTGCGCGAGGCCGGCGTCGAGTTCGTCCACGGCGACGTGCGCGAGCCGGCCGACCTCGACGCGCTCGCGGACGTGGACGCGATCGTCGAGTGCTCGGCCGAGCCGTCGGCGCTCGCCGGGCTCGACGGCGACCTCGACTACCTCGTCCGGACGAACCTGCTCGGCGCCTACCACTGCCTCGAGCTCGCGCGGCGCCGCGGAGCGCACCTCGTCTTCCTCTCGACGAGCCGGGTCTACCCGGTCGGCGCCCTGCGCGGCATCGCCCTCGACGAGGGCGAGACGCGCTTCGAGCCGGCCGCGGAACAGGAGCTCCCCGGCATCTCGGACGCAGGGATCTCCGAGCGGTTTCCGCTCGAGGGGGCGCGGACGCCGTACGGGGCGACGAAGCTCGCCGCCGAGCTCCTGATCGCCGAGTACGCCGACTCGCTCGGCGTGAGCGCCGTCGTCGACCGCTGCGGCGTGATCGCGGGACCGTGGCAGATGGGCCGCGTCGACCAGGGCGTCTTCACCTGGTGGCTGCTCGCGCACTGGTTCGGACGCCCGCTCGAGTACATCGGGTTCGGCGGCTCTGGCAAGCAGGTGCGCGACCTGCTGCACGTGGACGACCTCGCCGACCTCGTCGACGACCAGCTCGTGCGACCCGAGCACTGGCGCGGCGTGACCGCGAACGTCGGCGGCGGTCGCGCGGTCAGCCTCTCGCTGCGCGAGGCGACCGTTCTCTGCCGCGAGCTCACCGGGCGCGAGGTCGCCGTGACGCCCGCAGGAGCGGACCGTCCGGGCGACGTGCCCTACTACGTGTCGGACTGCAGCCGACTCTTCGAGCACACAGACTGGCGTCCGCGCAGAGACGCCCGTGCCATACTCGCCGGCGTGCTCGGCTGGGTACGCGAGCACGAGCGTGCGGTGGCCGTGGCGCTCGGCTTCGACGAAAGGGGGGAAGGATGCCGGTAGCGATCGTGACCGGCTCGGGCGGGCTGATCGGCTCGGAGTCGGTCGCGCACTTCGTCGAGCGCGGCTTCGACGTGGTCGGGATCGAGAACGACATGCGTGCCTACTTCTTCGGGTCCGAGGCGTCGACCGCTCCGCAGACCGCGCGCCTGCTCGAGCGGTACGGAGGCTCCTTCCGCTCGCTCGAGGTCGACATCCGCGACGCCGGCGCGGTCGACCGCGTGTTCGCCGCGCATGCCCCGCGGCTCGAGCTCGTGATCCACACCGCCGCGCAGCCCTCGCACGACTGGGCGGCCGGCGAGCCGCACACCGACTTCTCGGTCAACGCGAACGGGACGCTGAACCTGCTCGAGGCGACCCGCCGGCACGCGCCCGACGCCACGTTCGTCTTCTGCTCCACGAACAAGGTCTACGGCGACCGCCCGAACGACCTCCCGCTCGTCGAGCTCGAGACGAGGCTCGAGCTGCCCGCCGGGCACGAGTGGTACGGCGGGATCCCGGCCTCGATGCCGATCGACCAGTCGCTGCACTCCCTCTTCGGGGCGTCCAAGGCGGCGGCAGACCTGCTCGTGCAGGAGTACGGGCGCTACTTCGGGATGCCGACCGTCTGCTTCCGCGGCGGCTGCCTCACCGGTCCCAACCACGCCGGCGCGCGCCTGCACGGCTTCCTTTCCTACCTCATGCGCTGCACCGTCACCGGCGAGCCGTACACGGTGCTCGGCTACGACGGCAAGCAGGTGCGCGACAACATCCACAGCGCCGACCTCGTCTCCGCCTTCGAGGCCTTCCACCGCGCGCCCCGCGCCGCCGCCGTCTACAACATCGGCGGCGGCCGCCGCTCGAACTGCTCGATGCTCGAGGCGATCGAGCTCTGCGAGCGCATCGCCGGCCGCGAGCTCGATTGGACGCTTGGCGACGCGCCGCGGATCGGCGACCACCGCTGGTGGATCAGCGACCTGAGCGCGTTCGAGCGCGACTACCCCGACTGGCGGCTCGAGTACGGCGTCGAGGAGATCCTCCGGGAGATCCACGAGCGGAACGTCGAGCGCTGGAGCGTGCGCGCCTGAAGCTCTCGGTCGTCATCCCCGCCCACGACGAGGAGGAGTCGGTCGCCGCCACGGTGCGGGGCGTCGTGGAGGAGCTGGAGCGGGAGGAGATCGAGCACGAGGTGATCGTGGTGGACGACGGGAGCGAGGACCGCACCGCCGACGTCGTCGCCGGAATCGGGAATCCCGCGGTCCGCTGCATCCGGTCGCCGTACCCGCCCGGCTTCGGCCTCGCGGTGCGGGCGGGGCTCGAGGCCTTCGAGGGCGACGCGGTCGCGATCGTGATGGCCGACGGCTCGGACTCCCCGGCCGACCTCGTCCGCTACCACCGGCTGCTCGAATCGGGCTACGACTGCGCCTTCGGCTCGCGGTTCGTCTCCGGCGCCCGGGTGCACGACTATCCGCGCCTCAAGCTCGTCCTGAACCGGGTCGCGAACCTCGTCGTGCGACTGCTCTTCCGGCACGGCTACAACGACACGACGAACGCGTTCAAGGCGTATCGGCGGGAGGTGATCGACACCGTCCAGCCGCTGCTCTCGCACCACTTCAACCTCACCGTCGAGCTGCCGCTGAAGGCGATCGTCCGGGGTCACAGCTACGGGATCGTCCCGATCTCGTGGACGAACCGCCGCGCCGGAGCGTCGAAGCTCAAGCTCCAGGAGATGGGCAGCCGCTACCTGTTCATCGTGCTCTACGTCTTCCTCGAGCACCACCTGAGCCGCGGCGACTACCGGCTCCCCGGGTCGGCGAGGAAGGTGCGCCTGCGCCCCGGTCTCGAGGTGGCCGCCCGCGCTCCGGCCGCGGCCCACGACCGGGGCGGCGAGCGGTGATGCGCCCCGGCGCGACGGCGGCGACCGGCCGCTCGTCCCCCCTGATCCATTGATCGCCGCCCGGCTCCGGCGCCTCGGCGACCGTGCCGCCTTCGCCGGCCGCCCGATCGCGGCGGTCGGCCTCCGGCGGTGGTGGCGCGCTCCCGCCGCGGCCGGCCTGGCCCTCGCGACCTGGCCGTTCCTCAGCGTCCGCGCCGGAGCCGATCTCGACTCGTCGTGGGTGATCGGCCTCCACCTCGCGGCCGCGCGCGGGCTCGACCACGGCCGCGACGTCGTCTTCACGTACGGCCCGCTCGGGTTCCTGCTGGTGCCGAGAGCCGTGACGACGGCGACGGCCGCGGCGTCGATCGCCGTCTCCCTTGCGGTCTGGCTCGTGCTCTCGGCCGCGGTCCTCGCCGGGGCGGCCCGCGCCTTCCCGGCGCCGGCGGCGGTCCTCCTCGCCTACGCGGCGCTCTCCCTGCCCCTCCAGTTCCCCGACACGACGACCGTGATCGCGTTCTTCGCGGCCGTGTGGCTGCTCGAGCGCGGCGCCGGGCAGCGGCGCGGGCTCGCGATCGCGGCCGCCGCCGGCGCCTACGCGGGCTTCGTCCTGCTCGTCAAGCTGAGCAGCGGCGTGACGGCGCTGGTGCTGCTTGCGCTCGCCGTCTGGCGGCTGCGCCCGGGACCGCTTCGCAGCGAGCTCGCGCTGCTCGCGTCCGCGGCCGCGGCCGTCGCCGGGCTGTGGCTTTCGACCGGGAACGCGCTCTCCCTCCTCCCGCACTGGCTCCACGACGCCGTGCACGTCGTCACGGGCTACACCGACACCGCCGCGGCCGACTCGCACGCCCGCCTCGCCCAGTACGGCTGGGCGGGAGCCCTCTGCGCCGTCGGGATCCTGCTCCTCGCGCTGCAGCTCGGCCGCCGCGAGGCCGCGCTCTGGCTCGCGGGTCTCGGCTACGCGTACGCCTACCTCAAGGAGGGTTTCGTGCGGCACGACGCGCACGACGTGCAGTTCTTCGCCGCCTTCGGACTCGGCGCGCTCGCCTTCGCCTGGCGCGCGCCGGCCGCGCGCGTCCTCGCCGGCGTCACGGTGCTCGCGGCGACGGCCGCGGTCGTCGCGACCCCGGAGCTCGGCTTCGGCGGCCTCTTCCACCCGCTGCGCCACGCGTCGCGGGCGCTCGACGACGTCCGGCTCGTCGCCTCGCCCGGGCGCGTCCGCGCGGAGATCGACACGGGCAGGGCGCAGGCGAGGGCCCAGCTCGCGGTCTCCCCCCGCTCGCTCGCGCTCCTCCGCGGGCGCAGCGTCGACGTCGTGCCCTACGAGTCGTCCGCCGTCTGGGCCTACGACCTCGCGTGGCGGCCGGAGCCCGTCCTGCAGGACTACGCGGCGTTCGACGCCCACCTCGACCGCGAGAACGCCCGCGAGATCGAGGCGCACGGCGCCGACCGCATCCTGCGAGACCTCGTCTGGCCGACCCTCGACGCGACCCACCCGCTGCTCGAGGCGCCCGCCACCTCGCTCGCGCGGATCTGCCGCTACCGCAGCCTCGGCGTCGACGGCAAGTGGGAGGTGCTCGCGCGGACGGCCGACCGCTGCGGCCCGCCGCGCCGCCTCGCATCGGCGAGCGCGCGCGCGGGCGAGCCCGTCGCCGTCCCCCGGGGGCGGCCGGGCGAGCTCGTCTACGCGCGCGTCCGCCTCCGCCGCGGCGTCGCGGACCGGCTGGCGCGGACGCTCTTCAAGCCGCTCCACGAGCCGAGGATCGTGCTCGGCACCATGACCTACCGGTTCGTCGCCGCCTCCGCCGCCGACCCGCTCCTGCTGCGGCTCCCCTCCACGTCCGAGCTCTCGGCCTACGCGGGTGGACGGGTCGACTACGACCGCCTCACGCTCCTGAACGTCCCGTCGCCGTTCCGCGTCGAGTTCTACGCCGAGGCGCTGCGCGGGCGGGCGGCGGCCGCGGCCCCGCCCCGGCCGCCCGCGGGGACGCTCGAGCCCGGGGCGCTCGTGCTCGGCGGCCGCCGCGTGCGCGTCGTCCCGGGGGCGGTCAGCGGCTTCGTGGACGCCTCGCTCGACTGGGGCCGCGGCGGACGTGCGCTCACCGGCTGGGCGGTCGACGCGCGCCGCGGCGTGCCCGCGCGGCAGGTCGCCGTCTTCGTCGCAGGACGCCTCGCGGGCCTCGCCCGTCCGACGGTGCCACGACCCGACGTGGCCGCCGCCGAGGGTGCGCCCGCCGCGGTGCGCTCGGGGTACCGGGTCCGCTTCCGGTGGCGGGACGGCCTCGACGTCCGCGTCTTCGGCGTCGCCGGCGGCCGTGCGAGCGAGCTCTCCTACGGCGCGGGCGACGTCTGGCCCCACGGCTGAGCTCACGCGCCGGACGGGCGCTCGGCGACCATGAACGTCTGCTTGCCGAGCGCCCACTGCGCGGGCGGCAGGCGCAGGTAGAGCCGCAGGAGCCACGCGGGCGGCAGCCGCCGCCCGACCGTCGTGTAGGGAAGGCAGCGGGTGCGCAGCTCGACGATCCGCAGGCCACTCGTCTCGACCGCCTCGCGGAGCGACCGCTCGGTGAGCGGGAGGGTGTGGTCGAGGAAGTCCCAGAACGCACCGCCGACGAGGCGGACGTTCGGCTGCAGCACGAGCAGCACGCCGGCGGGCGCGAGCACGCGGCGAGCCTCGCCGAGCGTCGCGAGCAGCTCGCCGGGGCCGGGCAGGTGCTCGAAGAAGTTGCTCGCGAACACGACGTCGACCGAGCCGTCCTCGAGCGCGTGCAGGTCCGAGCTCGCCGTCGCGAGCACCTCGACGTCCGGGCCGGCGTGCTCGCCGACGTCGGGGTTGAGGTCGACGGCGATCTTGCGCCTGCACGCGATGGCGTGGAGGAACTCGCAGCGGCCCGCGCCCAGGTCGACCACGGTCGCGTCGCGGGGGATCCACTTGCCGAGGAGGACGTCGACGAGGACGTTCCAGAGCTCCTGTCTCGCGGCCTGGTCGCTCGCGCGGAACCGGGAGCGGTAGAGGTCGCGCACGCCTCCGGGCGGCACCATCGGCTTGCCGGCGTCGATGGGCGGAGTCTACGCAGGGCAGGTCGGGACGCGACTGGAGGGCTCGTTATGCTGGGGGAGGGGCCGGCGGCGCCGCGCAGGGGCCCGGGAAGGACGATCGGACGAGGAACCCAGTGAGAGCGCTCGTAACCGGAAGCCGTGGCTACATCGGGTCGCACCTGGTGGACGTCCTACGGGACGCGGGCCACGAGGTGACCGGCTGCGACCTCGGCCTCTACGCGGGCTGCGAGTGGGGCGAGCTCACCCCGCCGACCGCCGAGCTCTCGAAGGACGTCCGCGACCTCACGGTCGAGGAGCTCGAGGGCCACGACGTCGTGATGCACCTGGCGGCGATCTCGAACGACCCGATGGGCGAGCTCGACCCCTCCCTCACCGGCGAGATCAACGCCAGGGCCTCGATCGAGCTGGCGCGGCGCGCCCGCGACGCGGGGGTGCCGCGGTTCCTGTTCGCGTCGAGCTGCTCGATCTACGGCCGCGGCGAGAGCATGGACCTCGACGAGACGGCGGCGCTCAACCCGGTGTCCGCGTACGCGCAGTCGAAGATCGACGCCGAGCGGGGGCTGGCGGAGCTCGCGACGGACGCCTTCTCGCCCGTCTTCCTGCGCAACGCGACCGCCTACGGCGACTCCCCGGTGCTGAGGGTCGACCTGGTCGCGAACAACCTGCTCGCCTCCGCGCTCGTCTACGGCGAGGTCCGCGTGATGAGCGACGGCGCGCCCTGGCGGCCGCTGATCCACTGCCGCGACATCGCGCGCGCCTTCCTCGCGTTCGCCGAGGCGCCGCGCGAGGCCGTCCACGCGCGCGCCGTCAACGTCGGCGCCGACGGCGAGAACTACCAGGTGCGCGACGTGGCGGAGATCGCGCGCGAGCTCGTCCCGGAGGCCGAGGTCGTCTTCACCGGCGAGGTCGGCCACGACCCGCGCGACTACCGCGTGCGGTTCGGCCTCCTCGGCGAGCTGCTGCCCGGCTTCCGGCTCGAGTACACGCTCCGCGAGGGGATGGCCGAGCTCCACGGCCACTACCGCGACTTCGGCTTCTCGCGCGCGGACTTCGAAGGCGACCGGTTCGTCCGGCTGCGCACGCTTCGTCACCGGCTCTCCCTGCTCGCCCGCGCGAGCGAGGGCGCCGCCGCCTGATGCGGTTCGCCGAGACGCCCCTCCCGGGGGCGTGGACGATCGACCTCGAGAAGCGCGAGGACGAGCGCGGCTTCTTCGCCCGGTTCTTCTGCGAGCGCGAGTTCGCCGAGCACGGCCTCGAGACGCGCTTCGTCCAGATCAACACCTCGCTCAGCCGGATTCCCCACACCCTTCGCGGCATGCACTACCAGCTCGAGCCGTCGGCCGAGGTCAAGGTCGTGCGGGTGATCGGCGGGGCGCTGTGGGACGTCATCCTCGACCTCCGCCCGGGCTCGCCCACGTTCGGGACCCACTTCGGCGCCGAGCTCTCCGCCGGCAACAGGCGCATGATGTACGTGCCGCGAGGCTTCGCGCACGGCTTCATGACGCTCGAGCCCGACACCGAGGCGCTCTACCTCGTCTCCGCCTTCTACGACCCGGAGCGCGAGCGCGGCGTCCGCTGGGACGACCCGCGCTTCGCGATCGGGTGGCCGGCCGAGCCGGCCGTCGTCTCCGACAAGGACCGCGCCCATCCGGACTTCGACGAGGGGTTCCACCTGGGCGGGAGCGCCGGCGGTCCGTGAGGATCCTCTTCACCGGCGCGAGCTCCTTCACCGGAGCGTGGTTCGTCAGGCACCTCGCCGAGCGGGGCCACGAGGTGGTCGCGGCGCTGCGGCGAGACCGAGACGCCTACGAGGGGCTCCGAGCGGAGCGCGTCTCGCTCGTCGGGGAATGCGCGGAGACGCGCTTCGGGATCTCGTTCGGGGACGACGCCTTCCTCGAGCTCGTCGCGGGCGAGCCGTTCGACGTCCTCTGCCACCACGCGGCGGAGGCGGCCGACTACCGCAGCCCGGACTTCGACGTCGCGGCGGCGCTCGCCTCGAACACGCGCCGCGCCGCGGACGTCCTGCGCGCCCTCGCGCGCCGGCGGGGCTGCTTCGTCCTCACTGGCACCGTGTTCGAGGCCGGCGAGGGCGCCGGCGAGCACCCGCTTCGGGCGTTCAACCCGTACGGGCTCTCGAAGAGCCTGACCGCGGCGGCGTTCGCGTTCTACGCGCACCGCGAAGGCGTGCGGCTGGGCAAGTTCGTGATCCCCAACCCCTTCGGCCCGTTCGAGGAGCCCCGCTTCACCTCCCACCTCGTGCGCACGTGGGCGAGCGGCGAGGTCGCCCGGGTCGCGACGCCGGTCTACGTGCGGGACAACATCCACGTCTCCCTGCTTTCCCGGGCGTACGGCGCCTTCGTCGAGCAGGTGCGTGCGGGCTCGGCGACGCGGCTCGCGCCGTCCGGGTACGCCGAGTCCCAGGGCGCGTTCGCCCGCCGCTTCGCCGCCGAGCTCGGGCCGCGGCTCGGGCTCGAGTGCCCGCTCGAGCTCGCGGAGCAGACCGAGTTCCCGGAGCCGCGCACGCGCGTCAACCTCGACCGGGTCGAGGGCCTCGCCGCGGGCTGGGACGAACGGGAGGCCTGGGACGAGCTCGCCCGCTACTACGCCCGCTCCCTGACGGCCGCCGGACGATGAGAGTCGCCCGCGAGGGAAGCGCGACCGGGCTCGGCTCGTTCCTGTCCGCCGCCTCGTTCCTCGTCCCGCCGCGGCTCGACGACCCGGCCGGGCTCGAGCACGCCCCGTTCGGGTGCTGGCTGCTCGGCGCGCTCCGGCCCGCCACCGTGGTCGACCTGGCTCCCGGCTCGTTCTACCTCGCCCTCTGCCGCGCCGCCGAGACCGGCGGAGCCGACGCCCGGCTCTACGCGGTCGGGCCCGCCGCCGGCGCTCTCGCGCGGTGGAACCGGCCGTACGCGGCGTTCTCCACCCTCCTCCCGGCCGACCCGGTCGAGGCCGCGTCCGGCTTCGAGGACGAGTCCGTGGACGTGCTCCGCCTGCGCGGCGCGCGCGAGCTCTACGCCGCGTGGCTGCCGAAGCTCTCCCGCCGGGCCGTCCTGCTGCTCGAGGGCACGAACGCCCGCGACGGAGACGCCCGCGACCTGTGGCGCGAGCTCGCCCCGGTGCAGCCGCACTTCGAGTTCGTGCACGGCGGCGGGCTCGGGGTCGTCGCCGCCGGGGAGGCGCCCGAGGAGCTGCGCGCGCTCCTCGAGCTCGACGAGGGCGGGGGCGCCGGCCTCGTCCGGCTCGCGTACGAGCGGCTCGGCTCCGCCCTGCGCGACCGCGGGACGGCCGAGCGCTCCGACCCCGACGCCTCCGCCCGCGCCGCCCGGCTCGAGGCCGAGCTCCAGTGGGCCTACGACAACCTCGTCGCGCGGGCCGAGGACGCGGGCCGCCTCCACGACCGTCTCGTCGAGATCGAGAGCAGCACCACCTGGCGCCTCACGCAGCGGCCGCGCGCGTTCCTCGCCCGCCACGAGACCCTGCGCCGGCTCCTCCGGCTCGCGCTCGGGTCCGCGTGGCGCGCGCTCCGGCGGGCCGCGCGCCGCCGGCGGCGCGGCGAGGCCGCGTTCGACCCGGACGTCGGGTACGAGCGCTGGGTCGCGCTCTACGACACCCTCGGGAAGGGAGAGCGTCTCGCGATGGCGGCCCACGCGCGCGCGCTCGAGTCCCAGCCGCTCATCTCCGTCCTCCTGCCCGTGTGCGACCCGCCGGCGGAGCTCCTCCGGGCCGCGATCGAGTCGGTGCGCGACCAGGTCTACGACCGCTGGGAGCTCTGCGTCGCCGACGACGCGTCCCGCTCGCCCGCCGTCCACGAGCTGCTCGAGGAGGCCGCCGCCGACCCGCGCGTGAAGGTCGTCCGCCGCGAGCGGCGCGGCGGCATCGCCGCGGCGTCCAACGACGCGGCCGCGCTCGCGACCGGCGACTACGTGGGCCTGCTCGACCACGACGACGTCCTGCGGCCGCATGCGCTGCTCCTCGTCGCCGACGAGCTCGCGCGGCACCCGGACGCCGTGCTCGTGTACTCGGACGAGGACAAGCTCGACGCGGACGGCAACCGGTGCGAGCACCACTTCAAGCCCGACTGGAACCCGGCGCTGATCCTCTGCCAGAACTACGTCGCCCACTTCACCGTCGTCCGGCGCGAGCGCCTCGTCGAGGTCGGCGGGTTCCGCTCCGAGTACGACGGTAGCCAGGACTGGGACCTCGTGCTGCGCGCGACGGAAGGGCAGCCGCCCGAGCGCATCCGCCACGTCCCCCACGTGCTCTACCACTGGCGCAAGACCGAGCGGTCGACCGCGCAGCGGGGCGAGGCGAAGCCGGAGGCGGTCGACGCCGGCCGCCGGGCGGTCGAGGACGCGCTCGCCCGCGCGGGCGCGAGCGCGACGGTGTCGACCGTCCACGGCGCCTACCAGCGGGTGCGCTACGCCGTCCCCTCGCCGGCCCCGCGCGTCGACGTGGTCATGCCGACCGCCTGCAAGCTCGAGCTCCTCGAGCCGTGCCTCGAAGGCCTCCTCTCGAAGACGGCCTACGACGGGCTCAGGGTGACGCTCGTCGTCAGCAGCATCCGCTTCGAGGTGCCGGCCCAGGCGCGCTTCCTCGAGCGCATCCGTGAGGACGAGCGGGTCCGGCTCCACGTCTACGAGGACAGGCCCTTCAACTACTCGTGGCTGAACAACACCGCGGCGGCCGAGCTCGACGCGCCGCTGCTCCTGCTCATGAACGACGACATGCTCGTGATCCAGGAGGACTGGCTCGAGGTCATGGTCGGGCACGCGCTCCAGGACCGGGTCGGAGCCGTCGGCGCCAAGCTCTACTACCCGACGGAGCAGATCCAGCACGCGGGCGTGATCGTGGGCGGCGGCGGGATCGCCGCGCACAACCACCAGCACCTTCCGCGCCCCGACCCCGGCTACCACGCGCGCGCCTGGCTCTCGCAGGACCTCTCGTGCGTCACCGCCGCGGTGACGCTCCTGCGGCGCGAGGCGTTCGAGCAGGTCGGCGGCTTCGACGAGCAGCTCGCGGTCGCGTTCAACGACGTCGACCTCTGCCTCCGGCTCGTGGACGCGGGCTGGCGCGTCGTCTGGACGCCGGACGCCGAGCTGTACCATCGGGAGTCGGTGTCGGTCGGACGCCACAACTCCCCCGAGCGCCGCGAGGAGTTCGAGTACGAGGAGCGCCTGATGGTGCGGCGGTGGGGCGAGCGCCTCCTCGCCGACCCGCACTACAACCCGAACCTCTCCCTCCGCGACCTCAACCGGCCGTCGTTCCCGCCGCGCGTCGACTACCCGTGGCGGCGCGGGCTTCCGGGACGGGAGGCGGAGGGGCGGCGCTCGAGATGACCGCGGGCCCGGCCGAGATCCCCGTCTTCATCCTCTGCGGCGGCCTCGGGACGCGGCTGCGGGAGGAGACCGAGTTCAGGCCCAAGCCGATGGTCGAGGTCGGCAGCCACCCGCTGCTGTGGCACGTGATGAGCGCGTACGGGGCCTTCGGCTTCAGGCGCTTCGTGCTCTGCATGGGCTACAAGCACGAGGTGATCCGGCAGTACTTCCTCAACTTCTACGCGATGAACAGCGACGCGACCGTCCACCTTGCGACGAACGAGGTCACGGTCCACTCGGTCGACCACTCGCTCGACTGGGAGGTGACGCTCGCGTACACGGGCGAGGCGGCCATGACCGGGGCCCGCGTCGCGCGGGCTCTCGACCGCTACCTCGGCGACGCGGAGGAGTTCGCCGTCACCTACGGCGACGGCGTGACCGACGCCGACCTCGAGGCCGAGCTCGACTTCCACCGGCGGCACGGCAAGATCGGCACGGTGCTCGGCGTCAACCCCCCCTCCCGGTTCGGCGAGTTCCGGATGGAGGGCGACGAGCTCGTCGAGTTCGTCGAGAAGCCGGAGCTCGAGGGCGCCTGGATCAACGGCGGCTACTTCTTCTTCCGCCGCGAGTTCCGCGACTACCTGAGCGACGAGGACGGCTGCGTGCTCGAGCGCGACCCGCTCGCCGGGCTCGCGCGCGACCGGCAGCTCGCCGTCTGGCGGCACCCCGGCTTCTGGGCGTGCGTGGACACCCAGCGCGACCGCGACGAGCTGAACCGGCTGTGGGCCGACGGTCGCGCCCCCTGGCGGACGGTCGGGAGCCTGGCCGCGGGCGGCTGACCGGCCCGCCGCGCTGCGGCGAGCCGCCTCTGTGATCGAGCAGGTTCCCGCCTGGACGCGGCCCCGGCTCGAGCGGCCCGTGCTCCAGCCGGAGCGCTTTTTTCGTCGATCCGGCACTGCTCGCGCGCCTGCTCCGGCTCGGCGTCGACGGCGTGCTTCGCGACGCGACCTGCTCGGCCGCATCCTCGACGGCTTCGTCGTCGCCCAGCCCGCAGCCGGTGCGACGGTTCCTCGCGGCGGTCGTCCTGCGCACCGGGCCGCGGGCCTATCCGCTCGCCGAGCGGATCGCCGCGGGGCCGCCCGCCAGCCTCCGGGGCTGAGCTCCGCCCGCCGGCCGGCAGGGCTCACGGGAGCCTCAGGACCGCGAGCGTTCCCGTGACCTCCACGTCGAGCCCGCGCTCGGCGGCCAGCTCGTCGACGACCTCCGTCACGGCGAACGGGTCCCAGCGGCCCTCGTGCTCGACGCCCGGCACCCCGTAGTCGTGGAGGGCGAGGACGCCGCCGGGCCGGAGGAGGGGAAGGAGCGCGGCCAGGTCCTCCTCGACCGGGTCGCGCTGGTGCTGACCGTCGAGGAAGGCGACGTCGAACGACGCCGCGGGCAGCTCCGGGAGGACGAGCTGGGAGAAGCCCACGTGGACGACGACTCGGTGACGCACGTCGTAGCGCTCGAGGTTCTCGATCAGCGCGCCGACCGTCGAGCGCAGCCCGAGCCCCAGGTCGTCGGGCGGGTGCAGGTCGACGGTGTGGACGACCGCCGCCGTCGACGCGAGCGCGATCGTCGAGCGGCCGAGGTACGAGCCGACCTCGAGCACGCGCCGGTCGCGTGCGAGCTCGGCGAGCCGGCGGCACTCCTCGGGCGTCACCGCGCTCGGGACGTCCTCCGCGACGAGCGCCTCTCTCGGCTTCCGCGACGCCCAGAGTCGCTGTGCTCGCGCAAGCAGGCTCTCACCCGTCCACGGCACGACCCGGCGCCTCCGTTCAGTAGGCCGCCACGACGTCGGGCGCGGGGCCGAGCGCGACGGGGACGCCGTCGCGGAGGAGGAGCGCACGGTCGCAGAGCTTCGAGACGCGGTCGAGGTCGTGGCTGACGAAGACGACCGTCTTCCCCTCGTCGCGGAAGCGGTCGAAGGTGTCGAGGCACTTCTCCTGGAAGGCCTGGTCGCCGACGGCGAGCACCTCGTCGAGGAGCAGGATGTCGAAGTCGACCTGGATCGCGATCGAGAACGCAAGCCGGACGAGCATCCCCGAGGAGTAGTTCTTCAGCTTCTTGTCGATGTGCGCCTCGAGCTCGGCGAAGCCGACGACCTCGTCGAAGCGCTCGCGGAGCTGCCGCGCGCCCAGCCCGAGCAGCGTCGCGTTGATGCGGATGTTGTCGCGGGCCGAGAGCTCCATGTTGAAGCCGACGCCGAGCTCGATGAAGGGGGAGAGGAGGCCGTTGACCCGAACGGAGCCCGAGTCGGCGCGGTAGATGCCGGCCAGGATCTTCAGCAGCGTGCTCTTGCCGCTGCCGTTCGGCCCGATGATGCCGAAGAACTCGCCGTCGCCGATCGTGAACGAGACGTCGCTGAGCGCCTGCTGGCGCTCGTACGTCGTCCGGTCGAAGGGATGGAGGAAGTGCTCCTTGAGCGTGGTGCGCTGCTGGTGGGGGAGCCGGAACGCCTTGCTGACGCCGCTCGCCTCGATCGCCGTGGCGACGCGGGCCGGCGAGGCGATCAGACTCGCTCCGCGAACCACGGCTCCTCGCGCTTCATCAGGGCCACGCCGAAGAGGAAGATCCCGACGGCGACGGCGATCGGGATCAGGTCGCCCGCCGGCGTCCCGAACGCGTTCGCCGCGGTGATGCGGTTCGGCGCCGCGTCGTCGTAGAGGACGATCGAGCGTGTGTCCTGCAGCACCTGCGCGAACGGGTTGAGGAAGGCGATGTGGCGTGCCCAGGGGGGCAGGTACCCGACCGGGTAGACGATCGGGGTCGCGTACATGAAGAGCTGCTGCGCGAGGTCCCAGACCTGCCCGACGTCGCGCAAGCGGACGAACAGCGTGGCGAGGATCAGCGCGATGCCGAGCGTGAAGACGTAGAACTCGAGCAGGAGCGGTACGAGCAGCAGCCAGTCCCAACGGGGGGTGACGTGCTTCCAGGCGATGAAGCCGGCGACGACGGTGAGGTTGACGCAGAGGGTCAGGAGCGCGGTCAGCGTCGCCGAGACGGTCACGATCATGCGCGGGAACGAGATCTTCCGGATCAGGTCGCTGCGCGAGACGATCGAGTTCATGCCGAGGACGGTCGCGTCGGAGAAGAAGTAGAAGAGGACGATCCCCATCAGCAGCGACACGGGGTAGTAGGGCGAGATGTCGCCGAGGTGGAACAGCCGCCCGAAGACGAGGTACAGCATCGTGAAGAGCGCCAGCGGCTTGACCACCGACCAGACGTAGCCGAGCGCCGAGCCGGCGTACTTGAGCTTGAAGTCGGCGGCGGCGATCACGAGCAGCGTCCGCAGCTGGTGGGCGACGGTGAAGCGCGCCGCCGGCGCCCGCGACTCCCGTGCTGCCGTGGCCATTCGTCCTAGCGTAACGGCTCGTCCTCCCGGCGCTCGGCGGCCGGCGGGCGCGCGGCGAGCTCTCCCCGGGCGCGCCGCACGACCCCCGCGGCGAGCCGCGCCGCCGTTCCGCCGGCGCCGCGCGCGTCGAGGGCGGCGCGCCCGCGCAGTGCGGCGTAGCGCAGCAGGCGCGCCGGCCGCGGGCTCGCGCCGGCGGGGCTCCGCGCGCCCGCGACGAGCGCCGCGAGCGGCGCGACCGCCGCGGGCCACGCGAGCCCGCGCCTCGCCTCGGCCGCAGCCGCGGCGAACGCGCTCCGCCCGGAGTCGAGCACGGCCGCGAGCGCGGCCGCGTACGACTCGGCGTCCTCGGGAGGGACGGCGCGGCCGAGGCCCCGCGCGCGGACGAGCTCCGCGAGCTCGTCGCCCTCCGTGGTGACGATCGGGAGGCCGGCCCACACGCAGTCGAGCAGGCGGTTGCGGAAGGCGAAGCGGGTCTCGAGCTCGTCGAAGTGCGCGGAGACGCCGACGTCGGCCTCGAGCAGGTAGGCGCCGCGGGTCTCGTACGGCACCCAGCCGTCGTTGAAGAAGACCGTCCGCCCGGCGAGCCCGAGCTCCGCCGCAAGCTCGCGCGCCCGGCGCTGCATGGTCATCGCGGGGACGGCCGGGTTCGGGCTGCGCGTGCCGAGGAAGTACAGCTTGAGGTCGTCCCGCGCCAGCAGGTGGACGGCGCGGATCACCGTGAGCGGGTCGAGCCACTCCCACACGCCGCCGCCCCAGAGGGCGACGGCGTCGGTCTCGGCGATCCCGGGGACGACGCCCTTCAGGACGCGGGCCCCGGCGGCGGGCGGGTCGGGGTCGACGCCGAAGGGAGCGACCGCGACGAGCGAGCGGAAGGACGGGTCGCGCCGGTAGGTCTCGGGGTCGACGCGCCCGAGCGCTGCGAGCGCCCCGAGCCACAGGTCGCGCTGACGCTCGCCGGCACAGACGAACGCGTCGCCCGTCTCGAGCGCGACGCGCAGCGTGAGCTCGTCGAGCTCGAAGCTCGCGCCGGCGGGCCGGTCGCGGCGGCTCGCGAGCGCGGCGTGCTCGATCGTGAGCGGCGCGTAGAGGTCGTAGACGGCGCGCGTGGGCGAGCGCGCCAGCGCGAGCATCGTCGGCACCGGCAGCCGCTGCGCGACGACCGCGTCGTGCGCGCGCGCGAGCCTCGTCATCCGGCCGGCGTGCCACGGGTTGTCGACCCGCACGGCGAAGCCGTCCTCGGCGAGGTCGGTCTCGAAGGGCACGACGAGCGTGACCTCGTGGCCGCGGCGCGCGAGCTCGCGCGCGAACCAGAGGTAGCGGATCCCGGGGCCCGCCATCGACGAGCCGACGTGGTCGCTCGCGACGACGAGGATCCTCATGCCGACAGGAGCTCGTCGAAGACGCGGGCGCTCGGCCGGAGCGAGCGGCGGAGGCGGACGATCTCGGGCGCCTCGCGGGCCGCCGCCGCGAGCCCGGGCGCGACCGCGCGGGGATGGCGCGGCAGGCGCAGCAGCTCCCCGGCGACGACGCGCGCGGCGGCCGCCGGGGGCAGGCACTTGAGCGCGAAGCGGACGAGGTTGTGGTGCGACGAGGCGCTGCGGCGGGCGCGCGCCCCCGGCGCGGTCGCGGCGCCCACGCGGTGGCGGACGCGCGCCTCGGGGACGAAGACCGTCGGCCAGCCGCGCAGCCACGCGCGCCAGCAGAGGTCGAGGTCCTCCCACTCGAGGAAGAAGGTCTCGTCGAAGCCGCCGAGCTCGAGGTGGCGGTCGCGGCGCACGAGCATCGCGGCGCCGTTCGCGCAGACCGTGACGGCGGTTCCGTCGGAGGGCGCGAGCGGGTCGAGGTGCAGGCCGGGGAGGTACTCGCCCCACAGCCGCCCGCGCCGCAGCGTCGTGCGCCCGTGCACGAGGCCCCGCCCCTCCCAGTCGAGCTGCCGCGCGTCGGCGGCGAAGCGCGCGGGATCGTCCTCGAGCGCGGCGGCGAGCGCCTCGACGCAGCCGGGGTCGAGCGCGACGTCGTTGTTCAGGAAGAGGACGAGGGTCGCCGCCGCCGCCTCGGCGCCGCGGTTGTAGAGGAAGCCGAGGCCGGCGTTCGGGCAGCGGAGGACGCGCGCGCCCTCCCGCTCGGCGACGGCGACGCTCCCGTCGGTCGAGGCGCCGTCGGCGACGATCACCTCGGCGGGCGGGCGGGTCTGCGCGCGCAGGCTCGCGAGGCAGTCCGGGAGGAGCCGCTCGCCCTGGTGGTTTCCGATCACGACCGCGACGCTAGCCGCCATCGAGCTCCTCGAGCGCGGCGGCGACGAGCGCGCGGAAGCGTGCGGGGTCGTGGACGGCGGCGACGTGGGCGCGCCCGCCGGCGCGCATCGCGGCGGCCTGCTCGGGCGCGCCCGCGAGCTCCTCGAGCGCCGCCGCGAGCTCGGCCGCGCCGAAGCCTGCGAGGACGCGGCCGCCGCCCGATCCCCGCACGAGCTCCTCCGGCCCCCCGCACGGGGTGGTCACGACCGGCAGGCCGGCGGCGAGCGCCTCCGCCGCGGCGAGGCCGAACCCCTCCTGGCGCGAGGGGAGCACGAAGAGCGCGGCGCGGCGGAGCTCGGCGGCGACGTCGGCGACGGCGCCGGCGAGCTCGACCCCCGGCGGGACGGGCCCGGCGGGCGGGTCGCCCACGAGGCGCAGCGTCGCCGCCGGCCGCGAGCGGCGCAGGAGCGCGAACGCCTCGAGCAGCAGCGGCAGGTTCTTGCGCGGGTCGCCCGCGCGCCCGACGAAGACGAGCGCCGGGGCCTCGAGCGCGTCCAGCCATTCGGCCTCCGGGGCGGGGGAGAAGCGCTCGCAGTCGACCGGGAGCGGGAGCAGCCCGACCTCGCGCGCGTCGCGGCCCGCGGCGGCGGCGACCTGCGCGCGGCTGGCGGGGCTCGTCGCGTAGAGCGCGGCCGCCCCCGCGAGCACGCGCCGCTCCAGCCGCTCGAGCGCCGGCAGGCTCGCGGCGGCCGCCGCCCGGCGCGCCAGCGGCAGGCCCGGCGCGCGCCCGCGCCACTCGGCCCCGATCGTCGTCCCCACCCAGCAGCCGTAGGGGCGTCCGCTCCGCGGCGCGGCCGCGCCGTGCTGGGCGAGCGAGGCGGCGACCCAGGCCGAGCGCGCCTCCCGCACGCGCGGCGCCAGGCGGCGCGCCGCGGCGAGCTGGCGGAGCGCCTCGACTCGCCGCCAGGTCAGGCGCCCGTCCAGCCCGGGATGGGGGTCGTGGAGGAGGACCGGCTCGCGCCCGGCCGCGCGGGCGGCGGCGAGGAACGCCTCGGTCTGGGCCGGACCGCCGCCGCCGAAGCGCGGGTCCTGGCCGAGGACGGCGAGGTCGCAGGCGGCGGGCAGCTCAGGAGCCCTCCGCCAGCGGGTTCAACCACCGCACCTCCCGGAAGCGGGCGAAGTCGGTGTCGGCCGAGACGATCGCGAGCCCGTGCTCGACCGCGAGCGCCGCGAGCTGCGCGTCGGCGACGAGGTTGCCGCGGAGCTGGTGGGTGCGGATCAGCGACCCGAGCACCTCGCCATGGTGGCGCGTCGGCTCGGGCACCCACGCCACGTCCGCCTCGAGCCACGCCTCGACGTACGCCCAGGCCTGGTCGGGCGAGAGCGGGTGCTCGGCGGCCCTCGGGTTGGTGCTGATCCGCAGGAAGGCGCCGAGGCTCTGCCACGGCAGCCCGACGCGGCGCCGCCCGTTGAGCTGCTGCGCGAGCCAGCGGGACGCGGTCGCGTGGAACGGGCTCGACTCGTCGACCGCGAACAGGAGCAGGCTCGCGTCGACGAGCATCAGCGGCGCCCGGGGCCCTCCAGGATCTCGAGGGCCTCGGCGACGTTGGCGACGTCGAGGCGCAGGCCGATCCGGGAGGAGCGCTGCTGGAAGCGGCGCCTGGAGCGGCGGGCGCCGAGCCCGGCCCGGATCAGCTCGTTGACGGCCTCGCTCAGCCCGAGCGAGCGCTCGCGCCGCAGCCGCTCGACCGCGGCGGCGACGTCGTCGTCCAGCGAGACCGTCGTCCTCATGCGCTCACTCTAGCATCATGATGCACGAAAATGCGCATCGAGGTGAGGAGGCGCGTGGCCCGGTGGCCCGCGGCCGTTCGAGCTAGTGTCAGCGCCCGGTGCCCCCGAGGCTGCTCGTCATCAACCAGTACTACTGGCCCGGCGTCGAGGCGACCGCGCACCTGCTCACCGAGCTCGCCGAGGACCTCGCGCAGGAGTTCGAGGTCACGGTCGTCACGGGGGAGCTGCACGGGCACGAGGGGCTGCCGCGGCGCGAGCGCCGGAACGGCGTCGAGATCGTCCGCGTGCCGTCGCTCGCGTTCGAGCGCTCGCGCCTCACGCGGCGCGCGCTCAACTACGCGACGTTCCTCGCGAGCGCGCTCGTCCGCGGCCTCTCGGACGGCCGCCCCGACCTCGTGGTCTGCATGACCGACCCGCCGATCGTCGGCGACGTCGCGCTCGTGGTCGCCCGCCGCTTCCGCGTCCCGCTGCTCGTGATCAGCGAGGACGTCTTCCCCGAGGTCGCGGTCGAGCTCAAGCGGCTCGAGAGCCCGGTGCTCGTCGGCGCGCTGCGCCGGCTCGTCCGGCTCTACCTGCAGCGCACCGACCGCGTCGTCGCGATCGGGGAGACGATGCGGGAGCGGCTCGTCGCGAAGGGCGTGCCGGCCGAGCGGATCGAGGTGATCCCGAACTGGGTCGACACCGAGGCGCTCACGCCGCGCCCCCGCGACAACGCGTGGGCGCGCGAGCAGGGTCTCGCCGGGAAGTTCGTCGTGATGCACTCCGGCAACGTCGGGCACGCGCAGAGCCTCGAGACGCTCGTGCTCGCAGCCACCTTCCTGCGCGACCTCGAGGACCTCGAGATCGTGATCGCCGGCTTCGGCGCCCGCCACGCCGCGATCGTGGAGCTCGCCGGCCGCCTCGAGGCGGACATCCGCTTCCTCCCCTACCAGCCGCGCGAGGTGCTCGCCGAGTCGCTCTCGAGCGCCGACGTGCACTTCGTCGGGCTCGCGCCGCGCCTCGCCGGCTACGTCGTCCCGAGCCGGCTCTACGGGATCCTCGCGGTCGCCCGGCCGGCGCTCGTCGCCGCGGACGCGTCGAGCGAGGTGGCGAAGGTCGTCGCGGAGGTGGGCTGCGGCGTGGTGCTGCCGCCCGCGCGGCCGGAGCTGCTCGCGCGTGCGATCCGCGACCTGCACGGGCGCCGCGGCGAGCTCGCGGAGCTGGGCGAGCGCGGCCGGCGCTACGTCGAGGCCGAGGCCGACCGCCGCGTCGCGCACGCCCGCTACCGCGCGGTCGTGCACGAGCTCCTCGCGGCGTGATCCTCCGCGTCGTCTTCTGGGCCTCGCTGGGCGCGCTC
The DNA here is from genome assembly GCA_035650615.1 of Gaiellaceae bacterium. Classification (GTDB taxonomy): domain Bacteria; phylum Actinomycetota; class Thermoleophilia; order Gaiellales; family Gaiellaceae; genus PALSA-600. The sequence goes on from DASRHI010000044.1 coordinate 138,525, forward strand.
GTCTGGACCCACGCCGCCTACCCCCTCGTCGCGGCCGCGCTCGCGCGGCTCCGCGGCCGCGCGCCGCGGGCCGCGGACTGGACGCCCTCGGTGGCCGTGATCGTCGCCGCGCACGACGAGGAGGCCGTGATCGGCCGGCGCGTCGAGAACCTGCGCGCGCTCGACTACCCGGCGGAGAAGCTCGAGGTCGTCGTCACCTCCGACGCCTCGACCGACCGCACCGAGGAGGTCGCCGCCGCCGCCGGCGCGCGCGTCGTCCGCAACCCGCGCGGCGGCAAGGTGGCCGCGCAGGACCGCGCCGTGCGCGAGACGGAGTCGGAGCTCGTCGCCTTCTCGGACGCGAACGCGACCTGGGCCCCCGACGCGCTCCGCCGGCTCGTGCGCCCGTTCGCCGACCCCGAGGTCGGCTACGTCTGCGGGCGGCTCTCCCTGCAGCCGGCCGACGGCTCGAACCGGGAGGGGCTCTACTGGCGCTACGAGCTCGCGGTGCGCGACGCCGAGTCGCGCCTGGGCTCCGTCACCGGCGGCAACGGCGCGATCTACGCCGTGCGCCGCTCCGACTACGTCGAGGTCGACCCGCGCTTCGGCCACGACCTCTCGCTCCCCTACCTGATGGTGCAGCGCGGCCGCCGCGCCGTGTACGAGCCGGCGGCGGTCGCCTACGAGAAGCCGACGCCCTCGAACGAGACCGAGTACCGGCGCAAGGTGCGGATGTTCGAGCACTGCTGGCTGATCGTGCTGCGCGGCAGGATGCTGCGCGGGCAGCCGCCCGGCTACCTGCTCGCCCTCCTCTCACACCGCCACCTCCGCTACGCCTCGGGGCTGCTCCACCTCGTCCTGCTCGCGAGCTCGGCCGCGCTCGCCGCGAGCGGCTGGGTCTACGCCGCCGTGCTCGCCGCCCAGGTCCTCCTGCTCGCGGCGGCGGCGGCCGGGGCCGGGGTCGCCCGCTACTACGCGCTCGTGACCTGGGCGACGGTGGTCGCGCTCTGGAACTACCTCCGCCGCGGCGTGCCCGCGACCTGGGCGCCGGCGGAGGGGACGCGCGAGGCGATCTAGCATGTGGCGGGTGGAGCATCCCCACGCCGGCCGGCGCCCCTCGCTCGTGCTGGCGCGGCAGGCGGCGGTGCCGGTGCTGCGCGCCGTGCTCGCCGTCCCGGCGACGCGGGCCGACCGCGACTCTCCGCCGGCCGGCCGGCCGAGGTCCGCCGCGCGCGCGCGCTCGCGTCCCGCTGCGCCCGACGCGTGAACCGCGCCCTCGACGTCGCCCTCGCCGGCGCCGGCCTCGTCGTCGCGAGCCCCGCGCTCGCGCTGGCCGCCCTCGCGGTCAAGCTCTCCGACGGTGGCCCGGTGCTCTACCGCCAGACCCGCGTCGGCAAGGACGGCGCCGACTTCGAGCTGCTCAAGCTGCGCACGATGGTGGTCGGCGCGGAGCGCCTCGGCGCGGGCTTCGCCGTGAACGAGGGCGACCCGCGGATCACCCGCGTCGGCCGGGTGCTGCGCCGGCTCTCGCTCGACGAGCTGCCGCAGCTCTGGAACGTGGTGCGCGGCGACATGTCGCTCGTCGGGCCGCGGCCGACGCTCCGCTACCAGGTGGAGCAGTACGACGCGCGGCAGCGGCGCCGGCTCGAGGTGAAGCCGGGGCTGACCGGCTGGGCGCAGGTGCACGGCCGCGCGCGGCTCTCGTGGGCCGAGCGGATCGAGCTCGACCTCTGGTACGTCGAGCACCGCTCGGCGCTGCTCGACGCGAAGATCCTGCTGCGCACGCCGCTCGCCCTGCTCGGCGGCACCTACAAGGGCGACACGGGTGGCTGGAAGCCCGCGGGCTAGCCGCGCGCTCGCGGCGGTGTGCCTCGCCGCCGTCGCGCTCGGCGCCTGGAACGTGCTCCGCTACCCGCCCGGCCAGGGCTACGACGCCGTCGACCACATGGCGTACGCCGACGGGCTCGTCCCGGGCGGGCACCTGCCGCACGGGACGGGCGAGTACTACACCCCGCCCGGCTACTACGCCCTCGCGGGGTCGCTCGACTGGCTCGCGCGGCAGCTCGGCGCGAGCGCCTACGGCGCGCACCGCGCCGGGATGGCGGTGAACGTGCTCTTCCTGCTCGGCACGGTCGTGCTCGCGTGGCTGATCGCCCGCGAGCTCCTCCCCGGCCGCGACGCCGTCGCGCTCGCCGCCGCCGCCTTCGTCGCGTTCGTGCCGGTGACGGTGAAGGCGGAGGCGATGTTCCACCCGGAGACGATGTCGCTCTTCCTCTGCGCGCTCGCGCTCTGGCTCTGCGTGCGCACGTTCGCCGACCGCCGCTACGCGGTCGCGCTCGGGCTCGCGCTCGGCGCCGCCCAGCTCGTGCGCGCGTTCTCGCTCTGGACGCTCGCGGCGGCGGCGCTCGCGCTCGCCGCCGGCCGGCGCTTCCGCGAGCTCGCGGTCGCGGTCGGCCTCGCCGCCGCGGTGGCGGCGCCGTGGTACGTCCACCAGCGGCTCGAGTACGGAGGCTCGCCGGTGTTCGACCGCCCCACCGTCTCGAAGCCGCTCTGGGAGCGCAGGCCGGCCCGCTTCTACGTCGACCCCGGCCTCCCCGACGTCGTCGCGCGTCCGTACGCGCCCAACTTCCGCAACCTCGCGCTCCCGACCACGTACGCCGAGCTCTGGGGCGACTACTTCGGCATCTGGGCCTGGAAGGGCGGGCCGTCGCCTCCCGCCGGCGCGCGTCCCTGGCTCGTCGTCCAGTCGGTCGCCGGCATCCTCCCGACCCTCGCCGCGCTCGCGGGCTGGGTCGCGTTCCTGCTCGCGTCGCTCCGCAGCCCGCCCCGGCTCGCGGTCGCGCTGCTCCCGCCGCTCGGGCTCCTCGGCTACCTCTACTTCACCGTCTCCTACCCGACGCCCGACGGCGACGTGCTGAAGGCGACCTACATGCTCACGACCACCGTCGCGTGGGGGCTCGCGCTCGGCTACGGGCTCGACCGGCTCCGCGGGCGCGCGCGGCCGGTCGCCGCCGCCGCCCTCGCCGGCTGCGCGGTCGCACAGCTGCCGTTCCTGCTGTACTAGGGGCGCGTGGTCGTCCTCTTCACGTGCGCGGGCCAGCGCGTCGACATCGTGACCGCGTTCGCCCGGGCCGGCGCGACGACGCTCGCGGTCGACGCGAACCCGCTCGCACCGGCGCTCTACGCCGCCGACCGGCGCGCCTCCGTGCCGCGGGTCGGCGACCCCCGCTACGTCGAGGCGCTGCGGGCGCTCGTCGAGGCGCACGACGTCGGCCTGATCGTGCCGCTCGCCGACGTCGACCACCTCCTGCTCGCGACCGAGCGCCAGCGTCTCGGCGCCTTCCTGCTGCTCCCCGGCCCCGACACGATCCGCCTCTGCGAGGACAAGTACGCGGCGCACCGCTTCTTCGAGAGCCGCGGGATCCCGACGCCGCCGACGTGGCTCCCGGACGAGCTCCCGGACGACCTGCGCTTCCCCGTGCTCGTGAAGCCGCGGCGCGGCTTCGGCTCGCGCCACATCTACCGGGCCGCCGACCGGCGCGAGCTCGGCTTCTTCCTCGGCTACACGACCGAGGAGTCGATGGTGCAGCGGGCCTGCGAGGGCGAGGAGTTCTCGATCGACGTCTTCTGCGACGCCGGCGGCCGCTGCCTGAACGCGATCCCGCGGACGATGATCGAGTCGAAGGGCGGCGAATCCATCAAGGGCATGACGACCAGGGATCCGCAGCTCGTCGACCACGGGCGGCTCGTCGCCGAGGCCCTGCGCATCGTGGGCCCGGCGAACATCCAGTGCTTCCGCGAGCCCGACGGCTCGCTGCCGGTCACCGACGTGAACCCGCGCTTCGGCGGCGGCTTCCCGCTGCCGACGGCCGCGGGCTCGCGCTACCCCGAGCTCGCGCTCGCGCTCGCCGCCGGCGAGCGGCCCGAGCCCGCGCTCGGGGAGTTCCGCGAGGGCCTCGTGATGACCCGCTTCTTCTCGCAGGTCCTCCTCGAGGAGTCGGGGGGCGCGCTCGAGCCGGTCTCGACCGAGGAGCTGGCGGTCCCGGCGGAGGAGTGAGGCGGCTCTCGGGGGTCCTGCTCGCGGCGCTCGTCGCGGGCTGCGGAGGCGGCGCGACCGTCGGGCGCGCGCCCGCGCCTCCGCCCGCGCCGGCGCCGGCGCCGAAGCCGGTGCGGGCGGTGCTCGTCACCGTCGTCGACGGCGACACGCACGCCCGCGTCCGGGGCGCCGTCGTCCGCGTCGGCGGCCGCGCCGCGCGCACCGACGCGCGCGGCGTCGCGCGGATCCCGCTCCGCCGTCACGTCGCGCTCGTGACGCGGGTGAGGGCGCGCGGCTACCTCGAGCGCGAGCTGCGCCTGCCGTTCCGCAGGCGGCCGCGCTCGACCGTCCGCCTCTACCGGCCGGCGCTGCAGTGGCCGGTCTACGGGGTCGACGCCCGGCGCACGCAGGCGCAGACGGAGATCAGGCTCCGCCCGCCCTTCCGGGTCCTCTGGTCGCGCGGCACCGGCTCGCTGACGGAGTTCCCGGCCGTCGTCTCCGAAGGCGTCGCCTATATCGGCAACTTCCACGGGACCGTGACCGCGCTCGCGATGGCGAACGGGCGCCTGCTCTGGCGGCGCGAGACGCACCGCGGGAAGATGGCCTCCTCGCCCGCGGTCTGGGGCGACCGCCTCGTCGTGCACGGCATGGACGGCGCCGTCCGCGTCCTCGACCGCGCCACCGGCCGCCTGCTCGCCCGCTACCGCGTCGGCTCGCCGGTCGAGTCCTCGCCGATCGTACGCGGGGGGGTCGACTACTTCGGCGCCTGGGACGGCCGCGTCTACGCGCTCGACCTGCGCCGGCGGCGCCTGCGCTGGACGTTCTCCTCGGGCTGCAAGATCACCTCGTCCGCGTCGATCGCCGGCGGCACCCTCTACATCGGCGACTACTGCGGCCGGCTGCTCGCGCTCTCGCCCGCCACCGGGCGCGAGCGCTGGTCGGGCGCGGTCGGCGGGCGGATCTACGGCACGCCCGCGGTCGCGGGCGGGCGCGTCTTCGTGCCGAGCTCGACCGGCGGCTCGCTGACCGCGTTCTCGACCGGCGGGCGCTTCCTCTGGCGCCGCACCTTCGGCTCGTACGTCTACTCCTCTCCCGCGGTGTGGCGCGGCCGGGTCTTCTTCGGCGCCTACGACGGCGTCTTCCGCGCCGTCTCCGCCGCGAGCGGGCGCACGCTCTGGTCGGTCCCGACCGGCGGCGCCATCTCCGGCGCCGCGGTCGTGGTCGCCGGCGTCGCCTACGCGGGCTCGTTCGCGCACCGCATCGTCGGCGTCGACGCCGCGAGCGGCCGGGTGCTGCTCGACTTCCCGCACGGCGCGTACGTCCCCGTCTCCGGGGACGGCGGGCGCCTGCTGCTCCACGGGTACTCGCGCCTCTACGCCGTCGCTCCGCGATGAGGCGGCGGGCGCTCGCCGGCGCGGCGGCCGTCCTGCTCGCCCTCGCCGCGGCGGCGGCCGTCTGGTACCTGCGCCTGAGGCACGCCGAGCGCGACATCCGCGGCTCGCCGACGGTCGAGTTCGTCCCGAAGCCCCCGCGGCCGCCGCGGCTGCCGGGGGTCGCGTGGCCGATGTACGGCCACGACGCCGAGCGCCTCCGGGTCGCCGAGGGGAGCTCGCTCGCGCCGCCGTTCCGCCGCGTCTGGACGTTCCGCGCCCGCAGCCTCGTCGAGTTCCCGCCGGCGGTCGGATACGGCCGGCTCTTCGTGGCGAACAACGACGGCACGCTCTTCGCGGTCGACGCGAAGACGGGGCGGCGGCTCTGGAGCTACCGCTCGCGCCGCTGCCAGGCGATGTCGCCCGCGCTCGGCGCGCACACCGTCTACGCGACCTTCCTCAACCGCCCGCCGTGCAACGCCTCCGGCGGCGACGGCACGCTCGTCGCGCTCGCCGAGCGGACCGGCAAGGTGCGCTGGCGCAGGAGGATCGGCCCGTCCGAGTCGTCGCCCCTCCTCCACGACGGGCTCGTCTACGTCGGCGACTGGAACGGCGACGTCTCCGCGTACGCGGCGAGGACCGGGCGGCGGCGCTGGACCTTCCACGCCGGCGGCCGCGTCAAGGACGGGCTCGCCTACGCCGGCGGGCGCGTCTTCTTCGGCGCCTACGACTCGCACGTGTACGCGCTCGACGCCCGGACGGGGAGGCTCGTCTGGCGCGCGAGCGCCCAGCCGCGTCTCGGCAACCGGGGCACCTTCTACGCGACGCCGGCCGTGGCGTACGGGCGTGTCTACATCGGCTCGACCGACGGCAAGATGTACTCGTTCGGAGCCGCGAGCGGCAGGCTGCGCTGGTCGCAGTCGACCGGCGGCTACGTCTACTCGTCGGCGGCGGTGTGGCGCCGGCGCGTGCTCGCCGGCTCCTACGACGGCTCGTTCTACTGCTTCGACGCCGCGACCGGAGACGTCCGCTGGCGCTTCCGCGCGAACGGGCCGATCTCCGGGTCGCCGACCGTGCTCGCGGGGCGGGTCTACTTCTCGACCCTCCGCGGCCGGACGTACGCCCTCGACGCCCGCACCGGGCGGCCCCTCTGGAGCTTCCCCGACGGGAAGTACTCGCCGGTCGTCGCCGACCGGGACCGCGTCTACCTGACCGGCTACACGCGGGTCTACGGGCTCGAGCGGAGGCGGTAGCGGGCCGCCCGGCTACGCTCCGCCGATGCGGTACGCGGTCACCGGCGCGGCCGGCTTCATCGGCTCGCACCTCGCCGAGGCGCTCGTCGCCGCCGGCCACGACGTCGTCGGGCTCGACTGCTACACCGACTACTACGATCCGGCGATCAAGGAGGAGAACGCGCGCGAGCTCGACGTCCGCCGCGTCGACCTGGCCGAGGACGAGCTCGACCTCGCCGCCTTCGACGGCGTCTTCCACCTCGCCGGCCAGCCGGGCGTGCGCAGCTTCGGCGACGCGTTCCCGCTCTACCTGCGCCGCAACGTGCTCGCCTCGCAGCGGCTGTTCGAGGCCGCCGCCCGGGACGGCGTGCGCGTCGTCTTCTCCTCCTCGTCGTCGGTCTACGGCGCCGCCGAGCGCTTCCCGACCCCGGAGGACACGGTGCCGAAGCCGCTCTCGCCGTACGGGATCACGAAGCTCGCGTGCGAGCACCTCGCCGCCGCCTACGCGCGCGAGTTCGGGCTCGACTGCGTCGTCCTCCGCTACTTCAACGCCTTCGGGCCGCGGCAGCGCCCCGACATGGCCTTCACGCGGATCGCGCTCGCCCTGGCCTCCGGGACCCGCTTCGACCTCTACGGCGACGGCGACCAGTCGCGCGGCTGGACGTACGTCGGCGACGTCGTCGACGCGACCGTGCTCGCGATGGCCGGCGGGAGCGGCACCTACAACGTCGGCGGCGCGGTCGAGGCCTCGATGAACGAGGCGATCGCGCTGCTCGAGCGGATCTCCGGGCGGACGCTCGACGTCTCGCGCCAGCCGCCGGTGCCGGGCGACCAGCGCCGCACGAGCGCGGACACGAGCCGCATCCGCGCCGAGCTCGGCTGGGAGCCGAAGGTGCCGTTCGAGGAGGGTCTGCGCCGCCAGTGGGAGTGGGCCTTGGCTAGAGTCGCCGCCCGATGACCTCCGCGCCTGAGCTCGCCGCCGAGCGCGAGATCGACCTCTCGCGCTGGCGCGAGGCGGTGCGAACCCGCTGGTGGATCGTGGTCGCCGGGATCGTCGCGGGCGCGGTCGTTGGCGCGCTCTACTCGCTTGCCGGCGGGAGCGTCTGGGAGGCCTCGGTGCTCGTCGCGCCCGGGCAGCCGTTCTCGCCGAACGGCTCGCCCGTCCTCACCTACCAGTCGAGCCCGCGCGCGATCGACGTCCTCGTCACCTCCGAGAACGCGCTCCGGCGGGCGGCGGTCAGGGCGCACGTGCCCGTGACCAAGCTCCGCGGCCACGTCAGCACCCAGAGCGTCTCCACCGGGGCCGGCACCTCCTCGTCGAGCCGCGGCGCGAACCTGATCCGGATCACCGTGCGGGCCGGGAAGCCGAAGCACGCCGAGGACGCGGCCAACGCGCTCGGCGCGATCGTGATCGCGGACACGACGAGCACGTACGTCCAGAAGTCGATCGCCACCTACCAGCGCAAGCTCGCGAGCTACAACGCCCAGCTCGGCTCGCTCGCGCGGCTGATCGAGAGCTACAACCAGACGCTCGCGACGCAGCGCCTCGACTTCCTCACCAAGCTCATCGTCGTCAACCAGCTCGACGCGGCGATCGCCAGGCAGGGGAACCTGAACGACAAGGTCGCCGCGACCGACCAGCAGCTCACGCTCGCGCAGAACATCGAGAAGGCGCAGCTGATCGGCCGCGCTTCGGCGGTGAAGACGACGGCGCGCTCCCGCCGGAACTCGATCCTCGTGGCGGCGCTGATCGGGCTGATCGTGTCCGCGATCGTCGCGATCGCCGTCGACACGCGTGCGCGCCAGGGCGCTCCTCGCCGCTAGCGCCCTCGCCGCGGTCGCCGCGGCGGTCCTCGGCGCGCGGCACACCTGGCTGGACCTCGGGGACGCGCGCTTCCGCCTCTCCGGGCGGGAGGCGCTCCGCGCGACGGCGGTGCACGAGGGGCTGCCGGTCGCCCTCTTCGACCGCTGGAAGGCGCGCCTGCGGCCGGGCGAGCGCTGGTGGCTCGACCTCCCGCCGGGGCCGCCCGAGGGGCTGACGAACCGCGGCGCCGTCTACCGCGCCTACGCCCTCTACTGGTTCCTGCCGGCGCTGCCCGCGCGCTCGGAGGCCGCCGCGGACGTCGTGTTCCGGCTCGGCGCCGTCTCGTGACCGCGCGGCTCCTGCTCGCGAACGCGCTCGAGCTCGTCGCCGGCGCGGGCGCCGCGGCGCTCCTGCGCGCGCCGCTCTCGACGGCCTACCTGCTCGGGCTCGCGGTCGTGGGCGTGCTGTCGGCCCACCTCGCGCTCGTCCACGTCGCGGTCGGCTGGCCGGTCCTCGGCGTGCTCGCGGGCGCGGGGGCCGCGGCGGCGCTCGTGCGGCGGCCGCCGCTGCCGCGGCCCGGCCTGCTCGACCTCGCCGGCGCCGGCCTGCTCGTCGCCCTCGCCGTCCGCGCATGGCCGGCGTACGCGTCGCGTCCGCTCGTCGACTACGACTCGTGGGCGATCTGGGGGATGAAGGCGAAGGCGCTCGCGCAGCTCGGGTGGGCCGACCCGTCGCTGTTCGCGAGCTCCGCGGCGACTCCCGCGCACCTCGACTACCCGCTCCTGCTCCCGTCGCTCGAGGCGGTCGCCGCGCGCGCGCTCGGGAGCTTCGACCCGCGGGCGATCCACCTCCAGTTCCTGCTCCTCGGCGCCGCCGGCGTCGCGGCGCTCCACGGCCTGCTAGCCCGGCGCGTCCCGGGCCGCCTGCTCTGGCCGGCGCTCCTCGCGCTCGCCGCCGCGCCGGGGCTGAACGCGCAGCTCCTGACGGCGTACGCGGACGTCCCGCTCGCGCTCTTCGTCGCCGCCGGCCTGCTCGCCGCGGCGGCGTGGCTCGGGGGCGGCGGCACGCGGGCGCTCGCGCTCGCGACGGTGTTCTTCGCCGCCGCCGGGCTGACGAAGAACGAGGGCCTCGTCTTCGTCGCCGCCGCCTACCTCGGCCTCCTGCTCGCCACCGGCCGGTGGCGGCCGCTCGCCCTCTCGGCGCTCGCCGTCGAGGCGCTGCTCGCGCCGTGGCAGCTCTTCCTCGCCGTCCACCACGTCCACTCCGACACGCTGCTGACGCTGCACGCGCTCCGGATCCACCACCCCGGGATCGGGCCGCTCGCGCTGCACGCCCTGCTCGACCGCTCGCTCGCGCTCGACGCCTGGCCGCTGCTGCTGCCGCTCTTCCTCGCCGCGGTGCTCGCGGCGGCCGGGTCGCGGCTCGCCGTGTTCGCGTGGGCCTGGGCGCTGGCGTCGTTCCTCGGCCTGACCTGGATCTACGTCGTGTCGCGCACCGAGTGGTCGAACTACTTCTCGTACTCCGGCGACCGCGTCGTCGACTCGGTGCTCGTCGGGGCGGGTGCGCTCGCGCCGCTGCTCGCGGCCGAGGCCGCGAGTAGGATCGCCCGGCGGTGAGGGTCTCCTTCCTGATCCCGGCCTACAACGAGGAGGCGACGATCGGCGAGGTGCTCGACCGGATCGCCGGGCTCGAGCTCGACTCGCAGGTGGTGGTCGTCGACGACGGCTCGAGCGACCGCACGGGCGAGATCGCCGCGGCGCGCGGCGCGACCGTCGTCCGGCAGGCGAACGCGGGCAAGGGCGCCGCGCTGCGGGCGGGGATCCCGTACCTCGACGGCGACGTCGCCGTGATCCAGGACGCCGACATGGAGTACGACCCGGTCGAGGTGCCGGAGCTGATCGAGCCGATCCTCCGCGGCGTCGCCGACGTCGTCTACGGCTCGCGGCTGCGCGGCGGCAAGCCGCAGCGCGCCTACCTCTTCTGGCACCTCGTCGGCAACCGCTTCCTCTCGCTGCTCACGAACGTCCTCTACAACACGACGCTCTCCGACATGGAGACGGGCTACAAGGCGTTCCGCGCCGACATCCTCCGCTCGCTCGACCTGCGCGAGAACCGCTTCGGCGTCGAGCCGGAGATCACGGCGAAGATCTGCAGGCGCAAGCTGCGGATCTACGAGCTGCCGATCTCCTACTACGGCCGCACCTTCGCGGAGGGCAAGAAGATCACCTGGCGCGACGGCTTCCGCGCGATCTGGGTGCTGCTGCGCGTGCGCGTGGCGGGATGACGACCGGCCGCGCGGGGCTCGCCGCCTGCGCGCTCTTCCTGGTCGCCTGCGCCCTCGGCTACGGCGGCCTGCTCAGCCACGCCTACCCCGGCGACACGGCGACCTACTCGGCCTACGGCCGCGCGCTCGTCGACGACGGCCGCGTCCCGTACGCCGACTTCTACGACGAGTACCCGCCGGGCTCGGTGCCGGTGTTCGCGGCGCCCGCCGTGATCTGGGACGCGCACTACGTGCTCGTCTTCAAGCTGCTGATGGCCGCATGCGGCCTCGGCTGCGTCGCCTGCACGGCGTGGCTCGCGCGGCGCCTGCGGCTCTCGCCGCTCCGGCTCGCCCCCGCCGTGCTCGTCCCGCTCGCGCTCGGCCCGGTCTTCCTGAACCGCTACGACCCGCTGCCCGCCCTGCTCACCTCGCTCGCGCTCGTCGCGCTCCTCCGCGCGCGCGGCGGCGCGACCGGCGCGCTGCTCGGGGTCGCGACCGCGGTCAAGGTCTACAGCGCCGTCGCGGCGCCGCTCGCCGCGCGGCGCCTGCGCGGCTCCCCCGGGCCGGCCGCGTCCTTCGTCGCCGCGGTCGCGATCCTCGTGCTCCCGTTCTTCGCGCTCGCCCCGGGCGGGGTGGGCTTCAGCTTCTGGACGCAGGCCAAGCGCCACCTCCAGATCGAGACGCTCGGCTCCTCGCTCCTGCTCGCCGCCTCGAAGCTCGGCGTCCACCGCGTCGACTGGATCGCGGGCAAGCCCGGCTCGATCGACCTCGGCGGCGCGACCGCCGACGTCGTCGCCACGCTCAGCTCGCTGCTCGCGCTCGCGCTCGTCGTCCGGGTCGCCGTCGCCTACTGGCGCGGCCCCGACACCGACGAGCGGCTCGTCACCGCCTGGGCGGCCGCGGTCGCCGCCTGGACCGTGTTCGGGAAGGTGCTCTCGCCGCAGTACCTGACCTGGCTCGTCCCGCTCGTCCCGCTCGCCGCCGGCCGGCGCGGACTCAACGCCACGTGCCTGCTGCTCGCGGCGCTCGTGCTCACGCAGGCCGAGTACTTCCTCGGCAACCACGGCCTGCGCGACCAGAACTGGACCGTCTGGGTGCTGCTCGCGCGCAACGCGCTGCTCGCCGGCATGTTCGTGCTCGTCTACCGCGAGCTGCGCGAGGGCGAGGGAGCGCCGGCGTAGGCCCGCGATACGCTTCGGCGATGCCCACGTCCGTCGTCACCGGCGGAGCCGGCTTCCTCGGCTCCCACCTGTGCGAGCACCTGGTCGACCGAGGCCACCGCGTCATCTGCGTGGACAACCTCGTCACCAGCTCGCTCGAGAACATCGAGCACCTGCGCGGAGACGCCTTCGAGTTCCGCAACCACGACGTGGTCGACCACCTCGAGATCGCCGAGCCGGTCGACTTCGTCTTCCACTTCGCGGCGCTCGCGAGCCCGGTCGACTACCTGCGCATGCCGCTCCACTCGCTGAAGGTCGGCTCGCACGGGACGCACAACGCGCTCGGGCTCGCGAAGTGGAAGCGGGCCCGCTTCCTGCTCGCCTCGACGAGCGAGGTCTACGGCGACCCGCAGGTGCACCCGCAGCCCGAGAGCTACTGGGGCCACGTGAACCCGATCGGCCCCCGCGGCGTCTACGACGAGGCGAAGCGGTACGCGGAGGCGCTCACGATGGCGTACCACAACCAGCAGGGCGTGGACACCGCGATCGTCCGGATCTTCAACACCTTCGGCCCGAGGATGAGGCCGAACGACGGGCGGGCGATTCCCACGTTCGTCCGCCAGGCGCTCGCGAACGAGCCGCTCACGGTCTACGGCGACGGCTCGCAGACACGCAGCTTCTGCTACGTCGACGACCTGATCCGCGGGATCGTGCTGCTCGCCGAGAGCGGCGAGCACCTGCCGGTCAACCTCGGCAACCCGGACGAGCGCACGCTGCTCGAGCTCGCCGAGACGATCAAGCGCATCACCGGGACGGCGAGCGAGATCGTCTTCGAGGCGCTTCCGGTCGACGACCCGCAGCAGCGCCGGCCCGACATCACGCGCGCCCGGGAGCTGCTCGGGTGGGAGCCGGCGATCCCGCTCGAGGAGGGGCTCGGCCGGCTCCTCAGCTCGGTGGGACGGGAGGCGGCAGCGGCAGCCCGCGCTCGCTGAGCAGCTCGCGGTAGAGGGCGTCGACGTCGTCGACGAGCCGCTCGACGCGGTAGCGCGGGACGACGCGGGCCCGGCCGTGCTCGCCGAGCCGGCGCCGGAGCGCACGGTCGCGCGCGAGCCGCTCGAGCGCGGCGGCGATCCCGTCGACGTCCCCGGGCGCGACGAGGAAGCCGTCCTCGCCGTCCTCGACCACGTCCGGGATCCCGCCCACGCGGGTCGCGACCACGGGCCGCCCGGCCGCGAGCGCCTCGATCGCCACCACCGGCGTCCCCTCGTTCCCCGACGGGAGCACGAGGGCGTCGAAGAACGCGTAGTACGGGGCGACGTCGCGCTGGTAGCCGACGAAGAGCGTGCGGCGCGCCACGCCGAGGTCGTGCGCCGCCTGCTCGACCTGCTCGCGGTCGGGGCCGTCGCCGACGAGGCAGAGCCGCGCGTCGATCCCGCGCTCGCACAGCCGCCGGAACGCCGCCAGGACGTCGGGCAGGCGCTTGATCCCCGTCATCCGCCCGATCCAGCCGACGACGAACTCGTCCTCGCGGACGCCGAAGAGGCGCCGGAGCGGCGCGCCGTCGCCGCCGCCGGTGATGCGGGCGTCGAGCGGGATGCCGAGGCGGATCACGCTGAAGCGCCCGGGCGGCGCGATCCCGAGCTCGACGAGGTCGTCGCGCACCTCCGGGCTGACCGCGACGAGCCGCGTCGTCGAGCGTGCGAGCGCGCGCTCGAGGCCGCGGAAGAACGCCGTCGTCGCCGGGTCGAAGTAGCCGCGCAGCACGTGCCCGTGGAAGGTGTGGACGACGATCGGCGGGCGCGCGTCTCCCGCGAGCGCTGCCGCGATCCGGCCGACGGCGCCGGCCTTCGCCGTGTGCGTGTGCAGGATGTGCGGCCGCGCCTCCCTGATGAAGCGCACGAGGCGCGCGATCGAGAGCGTGTCGAAGAGCGGCGAGATCTCGCGGTGGAGCGGCGCGACGGCGTGCCACGAGAGGCCGAGCTCCTCGAGGACGAACGACATCGAGCTCTCGCCGCGCGCGAGCGAGCCGGCGAGCAGGTCGGTCTCGTACCCGCGCTCGGCGAGGCCCTTCGTGAGGTAGGCGACGTGCAGCGCAGGGCCGCCGACGTTGAGGCGGGCGATCAGGCGCAGGATGCGGACCTTCTCAGGCAAGCAGGGCCTCCGCCGTCAGGCGCAGGCCCTCCTCGAGCGCCACGGCCGGCTCGTAGCCGAGCACGCGCCTGGCCTCGCTCACGTCGGCCCACGAGTGGCGCACGTCGCCGGGGCGGGCGGGCGCGCCGCGCTTCTCGACGGTGCGCCCGAGGATGCGCCCGATCGTGTCGGCGAGCGCGTTGACGCTCGCGGCCTGCCCCGCCGCGACGTTGAAGATCCGGCCGCTCGCCCCGGGCGCGTCGGCCGCCCGCAGCGTCGCGTCGACGACGTTCGAGACGTACGTGAAGTCGCGCGACTGCTCGCCGTCGCCGTGCACGACGACGGGGTCGCCCGCGGCGATCCGCGTGATGAAGAGCGGCACGACCGCCGCGTACTGCGAGTGCGGGCTCTGGCGCGGCCCGAACACGTTGAAGTAGCGGAGCACGACGGTCTCGAACCGCTCGTAGACGCGGCTGAAGCTGACGCAGTAGCGCTCCGCGGCCAGCTTCGCGACGCCGTAGGGCGAGATCGGGTCGGCGGGCATGTCCTCGGTGCGGGGCAGCTCGCCGGCCGAGCCGTAGACGGACGAGCTCGAGGAGAAGACGACGCGGCGGACCTGCTCGTCGCGCGCGGCGAGGAGGACGTTCAGCGTCCCCTCGACGTTGACGGCGCTCGAGGTGAGCGGGTCCTGCACCGACCGCGGCACCGACCCGAGCGCGCCGAGGTGGTAGACGACCTCGACCCCGCGCACGGCGTTGTGGACGCGCTCGTAGCTGCGCAGCTCGCCCTCGACGACCTCGACGTCGAGCCCGTCGAGGTTCGCGCGGCTGCCGGTCGAGAAGTTGTCGAGCACGCGGACGCGGTCGCCGCGCTCGAGCAGCGCGCGGACGAGGTTGGAGCCGATGAAGCCCGCGCCGCCGGTGACGAGCACGGTCGTCACTCGAGCCCCCTGAGGGCGGCCGCAAGCCCGAAGCCGAGCCAGGTCACGGCCTGCAGCGGCACCCCGGCGACGATCCCGACCGCGTTCCACGTGCCGGCCGCGACGAGCACGAAGCCCGCCGCGACGAGCCCGAGGAAGACGGCCGGCGGCGGGGCGCGCAGCGCGAGCGCGAGCGCGGCGAGGAAGGTCGCGGCGCCGAGCGCGAAGCCGGCGACGCCGGCGTCGGCGAGGAGCTGGACCCAGAGGTTCTGCACGCCCCACGGGTGCGCGGGGCTCGGGTACGCCTGCGCGGGCTGGTCCGGGAACTTCCGCTTCGCGGCCGCCAGGTACGGCTCGTAGCGGTCGGCCGAGCGCTCGAAGCCGACGCCGAGGAGCGGGTGGTCCTCCCAGATCCGCAACCCGATGTACGCGAGCATCGCGCGCTGCGACCCGGTCTGGACGTCCTCCGCCGCGGCCGCCGTGGTCGTCCTGATCCCGAGGAACGAGAAGAAGTTCGCGATGTCGTAGCTTCGCAGCGCGAGCGTCCCCGCCGCGACGACGGCCACGACCGCGGCGACGGCGCCGGCGCGGGCGCGGGTGAGCGTGCCGACCCGCCGCCCGACGGCGAGCGCCGCGACCGCCGCGAGGACGATCCCCGCGAGCGCGAACACCGACGCGGCCAGGATCGCCCCGACGGCGCCGGCGCCGACGGCGGCGCCCGCGAGCCGGCGCCGCTCCGCGAGCGCGACCGCGGCCAGCCCGATCGCCAGCGTCGCGCCCGAGAACGCGGCGAAGTCGTGGATGCCGAGGAAGGACACCTCCCGCTGCCCCGGCCGCTTGCCCTCGAACTCGCCGACGGCGCCGACGAACTGGAGGAGGCCCCAGCCGCTCGCGGCGACGCTCCACGCGACGAATGCGACCAGGAAGCGGTCGACCTGCCGGGGCCGGCGCAGGAGCAGCACGAGCGCCGGCGCGAGCAGCGCGTACTCGACCACCTTGGCGAACGTGACGAGGTGCGTCGTCGGCCTCTCGATCGGACGCCAGAGGCACGACAGGCCGAGGAGCGCGAGCAGCGCGCCGGCGACGCACCAGAGCGCGAGCGGCCGGCGGAGCGGGCGCCAGCCGAACCAGACGCCGGCGACGGCGGCGACGAGCACGGTCACGAGCACGGCCACGTCCGAGCCGAAGACGTCGACCGGCCCGAACGCCGTGTGCGCCTGGTAGCGGCGGTGGAGGAAGACGAGCGGGAGGGCCGCCGCCGGCACGAGCGCGAGCAGGTCCGCGGCGCGCGAGCGGGCGTCGGCCTTCAAGGTGCGCCACTATACTCGGAGCCACCGATGGCCTCGCGGACCCTCCGCCGGCGCGCCGCGACGGCACTCGGGGTGTACGGGTCGGCGGTCCTCGGGTTCCTCGCCACCGTCGTCGCCGCGCGCGAGCTCTCGAAGGCCGACTTCGCGCGCTTCGCGCTCGCGTTCGGGACGACCACGCTGCTCCAGCTCTTCGTCGACCTCACGATCGACGAGGTCGTGATCAAGTACGGCAACCGCTACGCGGCGCGGGAGGCCTGGGGGCGCTTCCACCGGCTCTTCCGGATCGGGCTGGCGGTGAAGCTCGCGGGCGGGGCGGCGGGCACGGCGGCGGTCGCCGGGGCGGCGCTGCTCTCGCCGTACCTCTGGCAGACGGGCGGCGTGCGGGGCGCGCTCCTCGTCGCGTCGCTCATTCCGCTGATCCAGCAGCCCGAGGGGATGGCCGGCGCCGTGCTCACGCTCCGCAACCGCTACGACCTGCGCGGGCTCGCGCTCCTCTGGGCGATGGGGCTGCGCCTCGCCGGCGTCTGGATCGGCGCGCGCCACGGGCTGCTGCCGCTCCTCGCGGGGATGGTCGCGGCGCAGGCCGTCGCGACGGCGTCCGTGAGCGCGCTCGCGCTCGCCGCCTACCGCCGCTACCCGCGCGCGGCCCCGGAGCCGCTCGCGGGCGACGCCGCGGCGATCAGGTCGTTCGCGATCCAGTCGACGATCGCCTCCGGCCTCACCTCGGTGCGCACCTCGGTGCCGACCGTCCTGCTCGGCGTCGTCG
This sequence comes from Gaiellaceae bacterium, assembly GCA_035650615.1. Lineage (GTDB taxonomy): Bacteria > Actinomycetota > Thermoleophilia > Gaiellales > Gaiellaceae > PALSA-600. Next base: position 155,494 of record DASRHI010000044.1, read on the forward strand.
CGAAGGGCGCGGAGGTCGCGCACTTCCGCGCCGCGCAGGCGCCGCAGACGGGCTTCCAGACGCTCTCGGCCCCCGCGCGGCTCGTGCTCCTCGCCGAGCAGACCCGCGACGTCGAGCGCGGCCGCCTCGACCGCGCCCACGCCCTCCTGCGCCGCTACATCGCCGGCGCCGTCGCGATCGCCTGCGCCGCGACGCCCCCGCTCTGGGTCTTCATGCCGGACCTCGTCCGGCTCGTCTACGGCTCGAGGTACGTGGCGGCCGCCGACGCCTTCCGCGTCATGCTGCTCGCCTCCGTGCTCCAGTTCGTGTTCGGCTGGACGAAGAGCTTCCCGGTCTCGATCGGGCGCGTCGGCCAGCGCACGGTCGGGCAGCTGCTCGAGGTCGGCACGCTCGTGCCCGCGGTGCTCGTCCTCGGCGGGGTCTACGGCGCGACCGGCGCGGCCGGCGGCGTGCTCGCCGGCTCGGCGGTGCTCGCCGCCTTCTGGACGGTCGGCCTCCTGCGGCTCCCGCGCGCCGAGGTGACCCCCGCGTGAGTCGCGCCGCCGGCCTCCCACCCCCGTGCGCAGGGGATTCGCCTGCCGCCGCCGCCGGCGGCCGCCGTGCGCGAGGCGTGAGGCGAAGAGCCGCCGCGACGGAGCCGTGACGGGATGAGGGTGCTGATCGTGTCGGGGATCTGGCCGCCGGACGTGGGCGGGCCGGCGTCGCACGCGCCCGAGGTGGCGGGGTTCCTGGCGGCGCGCGGGCACGACGTCGAGGTGGTGACGACGGCGGACGCCGAGCCCGCGCCCGAGGCGTACCCCGTCCGGTTCGTGCGCCGGTCGCTGCCGCCGGGGGCGCGGCACGTCGAGGGGCTGCGGCTCGTGCGGGCGCGGGCGGCGGCGAGCTCCGTCGTCTACACGACCGGCATGTTCGGACGCTCGTCGCTCGGGGCGCTGCTCGCGCGGACGCCGTTCGTGGTGAAGCTGACGGCCGACCCGGCGTTCGAGCGCGCGCGCCGCTTCGGCCTCTGGCACGGCTCGCTCGAGGAGTTCCAGCGCGCCGCGCCGCTCTCGACGCTGCCGCTCCGGCTCGCGCGCGACGCCGACGTCCGGCGCGCGGCGCACGTCGTCACGCCGTCGTCGTACCTGCGCGAGCTCGCGCTCGGCTGGGGCGTCCGTCCCGAGCGGGCGACGGTGCTCCCGAACCCGGCGCCGCCGCTGCCGGAGCTGCGCCCGCGCGAGGAGCTCCGGCGCGAGCTCGGGATCGAGGGCCCGGCGCTCGCGTTCGCGGGCCGGCTCACCGCGCAGAAGTCGCTCGACGCGGGGATCGAGGCGGCGCGGCGCGCGGGCGTCGCGCTGCTCGTCGCCGGCGACGGCCCGGACCGCGCGGCGCTCGAGCGGCTCGGTCACGCGCGCTTCCTCGGCCCGCGCCCGCGGCAGGCCGTGCTCGAGCTCTTCCGCGCCGCCGACGCCGCCCTCCTGCCGTCCTCGTGGGAGAACTTCCCGCACACGGTCGTCGAGGCGCTCGCGGTCGGGACGCCCGTGATCGCCACGCGCACCGGCGGCGTCGCCGAGGTCGTGCGGGACGGCGAGAACGGCCTCGTCGTCGAGCCGGGCGACACCGCCGCGCTCGAGGCCGCGATCCGGCGCTTCTTCGCCGACGGCGCGCTCGCCGAGCGGCTGCGCGCGAACGCGGCGCCGTCGGTCGCGGGCTACGCGCCCGAGCGCGTCTACGAGCGGCTCGAGCGGATCCTCCTCGAGGCGGCCGGGTGACGCGGCCGAAGGTCCTCTTCGTCGGCCGCACGCGCTACCGCCTGCCGCTCGCCGAGAGCCTCGCGCGCAAGTGGGACGCGCTCTCGGAGCGGATGGACGTGCGCGTGCTCGCGAGCGGCACCGGGTCCGACCCGCGCTTCCGCCTGCTGCCGCCCCGGCGCCTCGACGGGCCGCGCTTCTACGCCGCGCTCCCCTTCGCGGTCGCCCGCGAGCTGCGCGAGTTCCGGCCCGACGCGATCGTCGCGGAGAGCCCGTACGAGGCCGCCGCCGCGGAGCTCGCCCGCCGGGCCGCGCGCTCCCGCGCGCAGCTCGTGGTCGAGGTGCACGGCGACTGGCGCACCCACACGCGCCTCTACGGCTCGCGGCTGCGGCGGCTGCTGACGCCGGCCGCCGACGCGCTCGCGGGCTGGGCGGTCCGGCGCGCCGACGCCCACCGCGCCGTCTCCGGCTTCACCGCCTCGCTCGTCGCCGCGACCGGACGCCCGCCCGCCGGCGTGTTCACCACCTACTCCGACCTGGCCTCGTTCACGCGCGAGCCCGTCGCGCCGGTGCCGCCGGCGCCGCGCGCGCTCTTCGTGGGCGTGCTCGAGCGCTACAAGAACGTGGAGACGCTCGCGGCGGCGTGGCGGCTCGTCGCCGCGCGCGTGCCCGGAGCGGAGCTCGAGCTCGTGGGCGACGGCACGCTCACCGCGGTCGCCGAGGGGCTCGCGCGGGAGGGCGTCCGCTGGCGGCGGCGGCTCGAGCCGGCCGAGCTCTCGGCGGCGCTCGACGGCGCCAGGGCGCTGCTGCTGCCCTCCGCCTCGGAAGGCCTGCCGCGCGTGGCGATCGAGGCGTTCGTGCGCGGGCGCGCCGTCGTCGGCGCGCGGGCGGGCGGCATCCCCGACATCGTCCAGGACGGCCGGAACGGCCTCCTCGTCGAGCCGGGCGACGCGGCCGCGCTCGCGGCGGCGACCGAGCGCGTGCTCGCGGAGCCGGGGCTTGCGGAGCGGCTCGGGCGCGGGGCGCAGGAGTCGGCGCCGGAGTGGCTCTCGACGCCGGAGGAGTACGCCGACCGCGTGCTCGCGGTCGTGCGCTCGGTGCTTCGGTGACGGCCCGGCCCCGCCTGCTGCTCGTCGCGCGGACGCGCTACGAGCTCCCGCTCTCGCCGAGCCTCGAGCGGAAGTTCGCGGCGCTGCGGGAGCGTTTCGACGTCCGCGTGCTCGCGACCGCCGCCGACGGCCGCGCCCGCGACGACGGGACGTTCCGGCTCGTCGGGAGGCTGCCGCTCGCCGACGGCCCGCTCTTCTACGCGCTGCTGCCGCTGCGGGTGCGGCGGCTCGCGCGCGAGCGCCCCCCCGCCGCGATCGTGACCCAGAGCCCGTACGAGGCGGCGTGCGTCCGCCTCGCCGGCGCCGGGGCGCCGGTCGTCGTCGAGCTGCACGGCGACTGGCGGACGGCGACGCGGCTCTACGGCTCGCCGCTGCGGCGCGCGCTCTCGCCGCTCGCCGACCGCGTCGGCGCGTTCGGGCTGCGGCGCGCGGACGCGGTGCGGACGATCTCGTCGTACACGAGCGGGCTCGTGCGCGCGCTCGGCGTCGAGCCCGCGGCCGAGTTTCCCGCGTTCATGGACCTCGAGCTCTTCGCCGGGCGCCCGCCCGCGCCGCTCCCGGCCGAGCCGGCCGCGCTCTTCGTGGGCGTGCTCGAGCTCTACAAGAACGTCGACGGGCTCGCCCGCGCGTGGCGGCTCGCCGCGCCGCGGCTCCCGGGCGCGCGGCTGCGGATCGTGGGGCGGGGCTCGCGCCCCGACGTCGTGCGCGGCCTCCTGCACGACCTGCCGGAGCAGACGGCGTGGTCGGAGCGGCTGACGCAGGCCGAGGTGGCGCGCGCCCTGGACGAGGCCACCTGCCTCGTGCTGCCGTCGCGCTCGGAGGGGCTCGGCCGGGTGCTGATCGAGGCGTCGCTGCGCGGGCGCGCGGCGGTGGCGATGGACGTCGGCGGCATCGGCGACGTCGTCGCCGACGGCGTCAACGGCCTGCTCGTCTCGTCGGAGGAGGAGCTCGCGGACGCGCTCGTCCGCATGCTCTCGGACCGGCCGCTCGCCGAGCGTCTGGGGGCGGCCGCGCGCGAGCGCGCGGGGCGCTGGCTCGCGACGCCGGAGGAGTACGCCGACCGGATCGCCGAGCTCGTCGCCCGCGTCGCGCCGCCGTACACTGCCCCGGGATGAGAGCGGCCGCCGCGACCACCTGCCCCGGGCGAGGGACGCACGGGCCGAGCCCCGCGCCGCGAGGGACGCGCGCGAGCGCCCAGCGGGCGAAGCAGGCCGTCAAGAACGCGCTCTACCGCACGGTGGGCGAGGCGTCGTCGGCGCTCGGGCTCGCGCCGAACGGGCGCGCGACGCTGCGCGTCCTCATGTACCACAAGGTCAACGACATCCCCGACAACCCGACGACGGTCCCGGTCGGGCGCTTCGACGAGCAGCTCGCGCAGCTCCGCGAGCTCGGCTACCGGGTCGTCGGGCTCGACGCCGTCCTCGACCACTACGTGCTCGGGCGCCCGCTGCCCGACCGCGCCGTGCTGATCACCTTCGACGACGGCTACCGCGACACGCTCGAGAACGCCCTGCCCGTGCTGCAGCAGCACGGCTACCCCGCGGTGATCTTCGTTCCTGTCGCCTACATGGACGACAACATGCCGCTGCCGCACGAGGCGCTGCTCGTCGAGCGCGGCGTCCGCAACCCGACGCTCGACTGGGGCCTGCTGCGCGAGCTCGACGCGGCCGGCGTGCGCGTCGAGTCGCACGGGATCGCGCACCGACCGCTCGCCGACGTCCCGCTCGACGAGGCCGTGCGCGAGATCGCCGTCTCGAAGCTGCGGCTCGAGGAGGAGCTCGGCCGGCCGGTGCGCGCCTACGCGTACGTGAAGGGCTCCGAGGCGCACTTCCACCCCGTCCACCAGAGCATCCTCGAGCAGTCGGGGTACGAGCTCGGGTTCACGTCGATCACGCGCTCGAACGGGCCGGACACGAACCGGTTCCGCCTCGGACGCTACAACGTCGAGCCCTACCCGCGGCGCACCTTCGAGCTCGTGCTCTCGGGCGCGTGCGACCTGATGTCGGTCAAGGACACCGTCGCCGGCACGCACGCCCGCCGCCTCTTCAACCAGGCGCTCGGCACGGCGACGTCGCGTGAGGGTCGCTGACTACGGGCCGTCGCGCCGCGCCGACCTCGCCGACCTGCTGGGCCGCGTCTGGGGCGACCGCCCGGACGAGGCGGAGCTCGAGTGGCTCTACGAGCGCAACCCGGTGCGCCCGGCGTCCGTCCTCCTCGGCGAGGAGGACGGGCGCGTGGTCGCCTCGGTCGCGATCGCCTTCCAGCGGATGGCGGTCGGGGGCCGCGAGCTCGAGGTCGGGACGGCGGTCGGCCTCGCCACCGACCCCGACCACCGCGGTCGCGGCCACTTCGCGGCGCTGCAGGCGGCCAACGAGGAGCGGGCGCGCGCGCTCGGGGTGCGCCTGCTGCTGACCGTGCCGACCCCGGCGTCCGCGCGCGTCCTGCTCGGCCGGCTCGGCTGGACGGCGCTCCCGCCGCTCCGGATCTGGCTGCGCCCGCGCCTCCTGCGCCCGCGGCTGCGCGCGCGCCTCGTCGAGCGCTTCGGCGAGGACGCCGCGGCCCGCCGCGCGCCCGGCGGGGGCGACCGGGTGCTGCGGGACGGCGCCTGGCTCAACTGGCGCTTCGCCGAGGCGCCGCGGCCCTACGCCCTGCTCGAGCGCGACGGCTACGCCGTCGTCGGCCGCCGCGGGCGGCTCGGCGTCCTCGCCGCGGCCTCCGGCGACCTGCTCCTCGACGCGGCCGCGGCCGCGCGCGGCCCGGCGCTCGTCGCGGCCCCGCCGCCTTGGGAGCGCCGGCGCTACGCGCGCGCGGGCTTCCTCCCGACGCCGCGGACGCTCACGCTGCTCGGGAAGGCGCTCGACGGCGGACCGCTGCCGCGGCGGCCGCACCTCGAGCTCGGCGACCTCGACTTCACCTGATGCGGCTCGTCGTCGTCACCCAGCGGGTCGACCCGGAGCACCCGGTGCTCGCGGCGACGGTGCCGAAGCTGCACGCGCTCGCCCGGCGCTTCGAGGAGGTCGCGGTGCTGGCGGCCTCCGCCGTCCCGGGCGCGCTGCCCGGGAACTGCCGCGTGGTCGCCTACGGGGCCGACTCGCGGCTCGCGCGCGGCCGCCTCTACGCGGCGGCGCTGAACCGCGAGCTCGCGCGCCGGCCGGCGGCGGTCCTCGTCCACATGGTCCCGCTCCTCGCCGTGCTCGCGGCGCCGCTCGCGCGGCCGCGCCGCGTGCCGATCCTGCTCTGGTTCACGCACTGGCGCCGCTCGCGCACGCTCGTGCTCGCGGAGCGGGTCGCGTCGCGCGTGCTCACCGTCGACCGGCGCTCGTTCCCGCTCGAGTCGGGCAAGGTCGCGGCGATCGGCCACGGGATCGACCTGGAGCGCTTCGCGTGCGGCCGGCGGGAGCCGGCGGCGCGTCTCCGCGTCGTCGCGCTGGGGCGGACCTCGCCCGCGAAGGGCTACGAGACGATCGTCCGCGCGGCCGCGCTCGCCGACGTCGACCTGGAGCTGCGCGGCCCCTCGCTCACGGCCGAGGAGCGGGCCGAGCGCGCCCGCCTCGAGGCGCTGGGCGCGCGGGTCGAGGAGCCGGTGCCGTACGCCGGCGTGCCCGCGCTCCTCCTCCGCAAGGATGTGCTCGTGAACAACATGCGCGAGGGGGCGCTCGACAAGGTCGTCTACGAGGCCGCGGCGACGTGCATGCCGGTGCTCGCGTCGAACAGCGGCTTCGAGGACGTGCTGCCGCCCGAGCTGCGCTTCGGCCGCGAGGACCCCGACGACCTCGCGGCGAAGCTGCGGCGCCTGCGCGAGGCCGACCGGAACGCGATCGGGATCGGCCTCCGCGCCGCGGTCGCGGAGCGCCACTCCGTCGAGCACTGGGCCGACGGCGTCGTCGCGGCGGTGACGGGATGACCGTCCTCCACGTGCAGAAGGTGGCGGGGATCTCCGGCTCGGAGGCGCACCTGCTCCAGCTCCTGCCCGACCTGCGGCGCCGCGGCTGGGACGTCCGCTTCCTGATGCTCCACGAGGACGAGCCGGGCGCGTGGGAGTTCGCGCGCGAGCTCGAGGCGGGCGGCGTGCCGGTGGACGGCGTCGAGATGCACGCCGACGTCGACCCCGGCACGTTCGTGCGGGTGCTCGCGTACCTGGCCCGCCGCCGGCCGACGATCCTGCACACGCATCTGATCCACGCCGACGCGTACGGGCAGACCGCGGGCACGCTCGCGCGGATCCCGATCCGCCTCTCGACCAAGCACGGCTTCAACGAGTTCCGCGAGGGGAAGCTGTTCGCGCTCGGCGACCGCATGCTCGGCGCGCTCGCGCACCGGCAGATCGCGATCTCGCGCGGGCTCGCCCGCTACCTCGCGGAGACCGAGGGGTTCGTCGAGCCGGACTTCGAGATCGTCCACTACGGGATCGCGCCGGGGCCGGAGCCCGAGCCGTACGACGACGCCGAGCCGCGCTTCCTCTGCGTCGGCCGTCTGATCCCGATCAAGGGCCACGTCGTCCTGCTGCGCGCCTTCCGGCGCGTCCTCGACGAGCGCCCCGACGCCCGGCTCGACATCGCCGGCCGGGGCCCGCTCGAGCACGGGCTCAGGGACCTCGCACGCTCGCTCGGGCTCGCGGACGCGGTCCGCTTCCTCGGGCACGTGACGCCGATCCAGTCCGCCGTCGAGCGCTCGTTCGCGGTCGTCGTGCCGTCGCTCGGCGAGGGCTTCGGGATGGTCGCGCTCGAGGCGATGGAGCGCGCGCGCCCGGTGATCGCGGCCTCGATCGGCGGCCTCGAGGACCTCGTGGCCGAGCACGAGACCGGGCTGCTCGTGCCGCCGGGGAAGGCCGAGCCGCTCGCCGAGGCGATGCTCGAGCTCGCCTCCGACCGCGCGCTCGCGGCGGCGATGGGCGGCGCGGCGCGGCGGCGCGCGCTCGAGCGCTTCCCGGAGGGCCGCTGCACCGACCGGACCGAGGAGGTCTACCGCTTCTGGCTCCGCGGCCGCCTGAACGGCGGCCGGCCCGCGAGCGCCCGGTCGACGGCGGCGGCGGCGAGCAGCGCCAGCACGAAGTCGAACGGGACGCGGTAGCGCGTCGTGCCGGCGAACACCCACGCGGCGAGCGTCTCGTAGGCGAGGAAGGCCAGCCCGAGGACGCGGAGGCTCGAGGGCACCGCGGCGAGGCCCGCCGCGGCGAGCACGTACACCCCGATCGCCCAGATCGGCTCGACGATCCGCCGGGCCGGGTCGACGCCCGCCGACGGCCCGCCCTCGCGCTCGACGCGCGGGCTCCAGAGCATCCACGTCGCCTGCGCGGCGAGCTTCGCCTTCGCGCCCGGGTGCTCGCGCCAGAACCGCCACACGAGGTGCTCGTAGTGCGCCTCCTGCGCGCACTCGTCGAGGCGCACCTTCCGGCCCGTGTTCGCGTAGTAGACGCCGGCCTCCTGCGGCGTGTACCACGGCCCGGGCCGCGGGTGGGGCCGGCGCTGCGGGATGTCGGGCACGTCGTCGATCCAGCCGCCGCCGCGGAGAGTGTCGTACGTGCCGAGGTTGTTCGCCTTCCAGAGGGCGCGCGCGTCGGTCGTGATCGCGAGGCAGCCGACCTGGACGTCGTTGCGCACGACCCACGGCGCGAGCACGACCGCCGCGAGCGCCGGCACCGCGAGCGCGGCGGCGGCGCCGGCGCCGCGCCAGGCGAGGTAGGCGGCGAGCACGAGCGGCAGCAGCGCGAGGCGGCTGTTGGAGAGGATCGCGAGGCCGCTGACGGCGCCGAGGGCGGCGCCGCCCGCCGCGCTCCGCGCCCCGAGCGCGAGCGCGAACATGCCGGCGGCGAGGAGCTGGTCGAGGATCTCGCGGTTGCCGTGGACGTCGTGCCAGACGAGGTACGGCTGCAGCGTCGCGGCGAGCGCCGCGAGCAGGCCGGCGCGGGCCGAGAGCCGGCGGCGCCCGATCTCGTAGACGAGGAGCGCGGTCGCGACCGCGACCGCCGCCTGCACGAAGCCGACCGACCACCAGCGCCGGTCGAGGATCCAGTAGACCGCGACCAGGAACCAGCCGTAGAGCGGCTGGGTGTTCGCGGACGGCTCGCCCGGGACGTAGCCGAACGTGCCGGAGTCGAGGAACACGCGCGCGAGCGCGTCGGACTTCTCCATGTTCGCGAGGATCCCGCCGCGCTCGTGGAGCAGCACGGCGACGCGCGGCAGCGCGGACGCCGCGACGACGAGCGCCCAGGCGTGGCGCCTGCTCACGCAGCGGCGAGCTGCGGCCGGCCGGCGTCGACGTGCGTCCGCTGCCAGAGCTCGAGCATGCAGAGGCACCAGAGCCGGTGGCCGTGGT
>DASRHI010000045.1:0-157885 GCA_035650615.1 Gaiellaceae bacterium
CTACCTCGACGACTACAACTTCCGCCGCGTCCACAACGGCCGCCTCACCCGCGGCCGCATCCCCGCCGACATCGTCTACGGTGCCAACAAGGTGAAGACGAGATGAGCCGCAACTGTCGGCACATCTCGGTGACGGTCCACACTAGACTCCGCGCATGGTCCCCGAGGCGCGGCTCGAGCAGACGGACGCCGGGCTCGTGCCGGCGGGCGAGGGCTGGTTCGTCCTGAACGCTCGCGAGGCGCGCTGGGTCGAGCGCCCCGGACGCGGCGTGAACCTGCCGTTCACCGGCTGGACGCAGGAGGAGGCGGAGACGCTCTTCCCGCAGCTCGGGGTGGCGCTCGTCGTGCTCGGCCCGGGCGAGCCGATCGGGATGTACCACTGGGAGGCCGACCAGGAGGACTTCCTGGTCCTCGCCGGGGAGGCGCTGCTGCTCGTCGAGGGGGAGGAGCGGCCCCTGCGGCAATGGGACCTCGTCCACTGCCCGCCGCGGACGGAGCACATGATCGTCGGCGCCGGCAGCGGCCCGTGCACGATCCTCGCCGTCGGCGCCCGCGAGCACCAGAGCGGAGCCTGGGGCGCGTACACGGTGAGCGAGGTCGCGCTCCGGCACGGCGCCGGCGTGGAGGAGGAGACGGCGGACTCGGCGCTCGCGTACGCACGCTTCCCGGCGTCCCGGCCGGCGCGCTACCGCGACGGCTGGCTCCCGGGCGCGTAGCCGCGGCGCAACCGCCCGCGCGCGCCCGGCGGCGTTTACGCCGCCGCCGCGGGGGAATCCGCCGGTGCGTGGTCACGGTCGTCGTCCCGCTCCTGCCCGCCGCCGTCGCCGAATGAGCCGGCGCGTCGTCGCGATCACGGGGGCGTCGGCTGGCGCCGGCCGCGCGACGGCGCTCGCGTTCGCGCGCACGGGCGCGGACGTCGGCCTGATCGCGCGCGGGGGGGAGCGGCTCGAGTCGGCCCGGCGCGAGCTCGAGGAGCTCGGGGTCCGCGCGGCCGTCGCGCCGGCCGACGTCGCGGACGCCGGGCAGGTCGAGGCCGCGGCGCAGCGGATCGAGGACGAGCTCGGGCCGATCGCCGTCTGGGTGAACAACGCCATGGCGACCGTCTTCGCGCCCGTCGCGGACACGACGCCGGAGGAGTTCAGGCGCGCGACCGAGGTGACCTACCTCGGCTCGGTGTGGGGGACGATGGCGGCTCTGCGGCGGATGCGGCCGCGCGACGCGGGCGTGATCGTGCAGGCCGGCTCCGCGCTCGCCTACCGCGGCATCCCGCTCCAGGCTCCCTACTGCGGCGCCAAGCACGCGCTCCAGGGCTTTCTCGAATCGCTCCGGGCCGAGCTGATGCACGAGGGGTCGAGGGTGCGGCTGACGATGGTGCAGCTCCCGGCGCTGAACACGCCGCAGTTCACCTGGAGCCGCGCCAAGCTGCCGCGCGCGCCGCGGCCGGTGCCGCCGATCTACCAGCCGGAGGTCGCGGCCGGCGCGATCGTCTGGGCGGCCGGGCACCCGCGCCGCGAGCTGCTCGTCGGGTGGCCCACCGTGAAGGCGGTGGTCGGGAACGCGATCGCGCCCGCGCTCGTCGACCGCTACCTGGCGGTCACCGGCTGGGAGACGCAGCAGACCGACCGGCCGGTCGAGCCGGCGAGGCGCGACAACCTGTTCGAGCCCGTCCCGGGCGACCAGGCCGCGCGCGGCCCCTTCGACGCCGGCGCGCGCGGCCGCAGCGTCCAGCTCGCGCTCGTCAAGCGGCGCGTGCCGCTGCTCGCCGCGGGACTCGCCGCGCTCGCGGGCGCCGTGACCCAGGAGGTGCGCAGATGAGCACGACCGTCGCCGACCACGTCCTCGCACGGCTGCGCGAGTGGGGCGTCCACCGGATCTTCGGCTACCCCGGCGACGGGATCAACGCGCTCCTCGGCGCGCTCGACCGGGCGAACGGCGACCCCGAGCTGATCCAGGTGCGGCACGAGGAGATGGCCGCGTTCATGGCCTGCGGCCACGCGAAGTTCACCGGCGAGGTCGGCGTGTGCATGGCCACGTCGGGACCCGGCGCGATCCACCTCCTGAACGGGCTCTACGACGCGAAGCTCGACCACGCGCCGGTGGTCGCGGTCGTCGGCCAGCAGTCGCGCCTCGCGCTCGGCGGGGACTACCAGCAGGAGGTCGACCTGGTCGCGCTCTTCAAGGACGTCGCGCACGAGTACGTCCAGATGGCGACGCATCCCGCGCAGATCCGCCACCTGATCGACCGCGCGGTGCGGATCGCGCTCTCGCAGCGCACCGTCACCTGCGTGATCGTCCCGAACGACCTCGCCTCGGCGGAGGCGGTCGAGGAGCCGCCGCACGAGCACGGGACGATCCACTCGAGCGCCGGCTACGTGCCGCCGAGGGTGGTGCCGCCGGACGGGGAGCTGCACCGCGCGGCCGGCGTGCTGAACGAGGGCGAGCGCGTCGCGATCCTCGCCGGGCAGGGCGCGCTCGGCGCGGCCGACGAGCTCGTCGAGGCGGCCGAGCTGCTCGGCGCCGGCATCGCGAAGGCCCTGCTCGGCCGGGCCGTCGTCCCGGACGACCTCCCGTTCGTGACCGGCTCGATCGGGCTGCTCGGCACCCGCCCGAGCTGGGAGCTGATGAGCGACTGCGACACGCTCCTGATGGTCGGGTCGAGCTTCCCGTACTCGGAGTTCCTGCCGCGCGAGGGCGCGGCGCGGGGCGTGCAGATCGACCTCGACGCGCGCCGGATCGGCATCCGCTACCCGATCGAGGCCCAGCTGGTCGGCGACGCCCGCGAGACGCTGCGCGCGCTCCTCCCGCTGCTCGAGCGCAAGCGGGACCGCTCGTGGCAGGAGCGAATCGCGGCGTCGGTCCAGGACTGGTGGCACCTGACGGCCGAGCGCGCGCAGGAGCCGGCCGACCCGATCAACCCGCAGCTCGTCTTCTGGGAGCTCTCGCCCCGGCTGCCGGACCGCTGCATCCTCACGTCCGACTCCGGCTCGGCCGCGAACTGGTTCGCGCGCGACCTGAAGCTGCGGCGGGGGATGGCGGCGTCGCTCTCCGGCACCCTCGCGACGATGGGCCCCGGCGTGCCGTACGCCGCGGCGGCGAAGCTCGCGCACCCGGACCGGCCGGTGATCGCGCTCGTGGGCGACGGCGCGATGCAGATGAACGGGATGAACGAGCTGCTCACGATCGCGAAGTACCGCGACCGCTTCACGAACCCGACGCTCGTCGTGCTCGTGCTGAACAACCGCGACCTGAACCAGGTGACCTGGGAGCAGCGCGCCCTCCAGGGCGACCCGATGTACCCCGCGACGCAGCGGATCCCCGACTTCCCCTACGCGCGCTACGCGGAGCTGATCGGGCTGAAGGGCGTCCGCGTCGACGACCCCGACCGCGTGGGCGACGCGTGGGACGAGGTGCTCTCGGCCGACCGCCCCGCCGTCCTCGAGGCGGTCACCGACCCGGAGGTGCCGCCGCTCCCGCCGCACGTCACGTTCGAGCAGGCGAGGCACCTCACGCAGGCGCTCGCGCACGGCGACCCGCACGCCGGCCGCGTCGTGCGGCAGTCGCTCCGTCAGCTGCTCGACGCCGTCCTGCCGAGGCGGTAGGTGCCGGCGCTCGCCGCACCGCGCGTCGAGGCGCCGGTGACCGCCGTCCGCGCGCTTGCCTACGCCGTCCCCACCGACGGGCCCGAGTCCGACGGCACCTTCGCGTGGGAGCGGACGACGGTCGTGCTCGCGGAGGTCGACGCCGCCGGCGAGACCGGGCTCGGCTGGACGTACGGCTCGCCGGCGGCCGCGGCCGTCGTCGAGGGGGAGCTCGCGGACGCGGTCGCGGGCACGAGCGCGCTCGACACCGGCGCGGCGTCCCTCGCCATGCGGCGCGCGCTCCGCAACGCCGGCTATCCGGGCATCGGCGCGACCGCCGTCTCCGCGGTCGACGTCGCGCTCTGGGACCTGAAGGCGAAGCTCCTCGGGCTCTCGCTCGCGGCGCTCCTCGGCCCCGTCCGCGGCGAGGTGCCGGTGTACGGAAGCGGCGGGTTCTGCACCTACTCCGGCGACCGGCTCGCGCGCCAGCTCGCCGGGTGGGTCGAGAGCGGCATCCCGCGCGTGAAGATGAAGGTCGGCCGGGAGCCGGAGCGCGACCACGAGCGCGTCGCGGTCGCGCGGCGGGCGATCGGCGACGACGCGGAGCTCTACGTGGACGCGAACGGCGCGTTCACGCCGGACGCCGCGCTGCGCCACGCGGAGGTCTACGCGGCGTGGGGGGTCACGTGGCTCGAGGAGCCGGTCTCCTCGCGCGACCTCGAGGGGCTGCGCCGCGTGCGCGACCGCGCGCCTGCGGGGATCGAGGTGGCCGCGGGCGAGCACGCCTCCACCCTCGCCGACTTCCGTGCGCTCGCCGGCGCGGTCGGCTGCCTCCAGGCGGACGCCACCCGCTGCGGCGGCGTCACCGGCCTCCTCGCCGCCGCCGCCCTCGCGGAGGCGCACGAGCTCGACCTCTCCGGCCACACGGCGCCGACCGTCCACGCGCACGTCCTCGCCGCCGTCCCGCGCCTCAGGCACCTCGAGTGGTTCCACGACCACGTCCGGGTCGAGCGGCTGCTCTTCGACGGCTTCCTCGAGCCGGAAGACGGCGTGCTCAGGCCCGACCGGAGCCGGCCGGGGCTCGGCGTCGAGCTGCGGCGCGCCGACGCCGAGCGCCATGCCGTCTGAGCTCGAGGCCGACCTCCGCGCGGCGCTCGAGGGCGAGGTCCGCTTCTCGGACGGCGACCGCGCCCTCTACTCGAGCACGGGCTCGAACTACCGGCAGCTCCCGATCGGCGTGGTCGTCCCGCGGACGGTCGACGACGTCGTCGCCGCGGTCGGGGTGTGCCGCGACCACGGGGCGCCGGTCGTCTCCCGCGGCGGCGGCACGAGCCTCGCCGGGCAGGCGGTCAACGTCGCGGTCGTGATCGACTTCTCCAAGTACCTGAACCGGATCCTCGAGCTCGACCCGGAGCGCCGGCTCGCGCGAGTGGAGCCCGGCGCCGTGCTCGACCGGCTGCGCGAGGCGGCGGAGGAGCACGGGCTCACGTTCGGCCCGGACCCCTCGACGCACGAGTACTGCACGCTCGGCGGCATGATCGGCGCGAACTCCTGCGGCGTGCGCTCGGTGATGGCTCAGTTCCACGGGCCGGGGCCGCGCACCTCCGACAACGTCCACGAGCTCGACGTGCTCACCTACCGCGGGGAGCGGCTGCGCGCCGGGCCCGGCGGCGCCGCGCTGCCCGACGCGCTCGCGACACGGCTGAAGGAGCTCTCCGACCGGTACGGCGACCTCGTGCGCGAGCGCTACCCGCGAATCCCGCGGCGCGTCTCGGGCTACAACCTCGACGACCTGCTGCCGGAGGAGGGCTTCCACGTCGGCCGCGCGCTCGCGGGCACGGAGGGGACGTGCGTGACCGTGCTCGAGGCGACCGTCCACCTGATCGAGAGCCCGCCGTGCCGCGCGCTCGTCGCCGCCGGGTACGAGGACGCGGCCGCCGCCGCCGACCACGTGGCGGAGGTGCTCGAGCACCGCCCCCTGGGGGTCGAGGGCGTCGACGACGTCCTGATCGAGGACATGACGCTGCTCGGCAAGCACGTCCGCGACCTCTCGCTCCTCCCCGACGGGCGCGGCTGGCTGCTCGTCGAGGTCGGCGGCGCGACGAGGGCGGAGGCGGAGGCGCGCGGCCACGACGTGATCGCCTCGCTCGAGCGGGCGGGCGGCGGCCTCCGCGGCACGAAGCTCTACGACGACCCCGCGAGCGAGCGCCACGTGTGGGAGGTGCGCGAGGCGGGTCTCGGCGCGACGGCGTTCCTTCCGGGCCGGGCGGACAGCTACGAGGGCTGGGAGGACTCCGCGGTGCCGCCAGAGCGGCTCGGCGACTACCTGCGCGCGCTCGAGCGGCTCGCCGGCCGCTACGGGTACCGGAGCGCGCTCTACGGCCACTTCGGGCAGGGCTGCGTGCACGCGCGCTGGAACTTCGACCTCACGAGCGCGCCGGGGATCGCGAGGTGGCGCGCCTTCCTGGAGGACGCATCCGACCTCGTGCTGTCGTTCGGAGGCTCGCTCTCCGGCGAGCACGGCGACGGCCAAGCGCGTGCGGAGCTCCTCCCGAAGATGTTCGGCGACGAGCTCGTCGAGGGCTTCCGCGAGTTCAAGTCGCTCTGGGACCCCGACTGGAAGCTCAACCCCGGAAAGGTCGTCGCCCCGCGCGCGATCACGTCCGACCTCCGCCTCGGGCCCGGCTACCGGCCCGCACGTGTGCGCACGCACTTCGCCTTCTCCGACGACGGCGGCAGCTTCGCGCACGCGACCGTGCGCTGCGTGGGCGTCGGCAAGTGCCGCCGCACGAAGGGAGGCGTCATGTGCCCGAGCTACATGGTCACGCGCGAGGAGAAGCACTCGACCCGCGGGCGCGCGCACCTGCTGTGGGAGCTGCTGCAGGAAGGGGAGCTCGGCGGGCGGCGCGCGCGGGACGCACTCGACGCGCTCGACCTCTGCCTGGCCTGCAAGGGCTGCACGAGCGAGTGCCCCGTCAACGTCGACATGCCGGCGCTGAAGGCCGAGCTCCTCGCCCACCACTACCGCCGCCGCCTGCGCCCGAGGCAGGCGTACGCCTTCGGCCTGATCGACCGCGTCGCCGCGCTCGCCGCGCACGCGCCGGGCGCGGCGAACCTGCTCACGCAGGCGCCGGGTCTGTCCGCGCTCGCGAAGCGCGCGGCGGGCGCCGCGCCCGAGCGCCGGCTGCCGCCGTTCGCGGCGGTCACGCTGCAGGCCTGGTTCGCGCGCCGGCCGAGGCGCCCCGGGGGCGCGCCCGTCCTCCTCTGGCCCGACACGTTCACGAACCACTTCGAGCCGGAGGTCGGGATCGCGGCGGTCGAGGAGCTCGAGGAGGCCGGCTTCCAGGTGCGGCTGCCCTCCGGCCGCGTGTGCTGCGGCCGCCCGCTCTACGACTACGGCTTCCTCGGCCTTGCGCGCCGCTACCTCGAGCGCACGCTCGCGGCGCTGCGCGAGGAGATCCGCGCCGGGGTTCCGGTCGTCGGCCTCGAGCCGAGCTGCGTCGCCGTCTTCCGCGACGAGCTTCCGAAGATGCTTCCGCACGACGAGGACGCGGCGCGCCTCGCACGGCAGGCGTTCCACCTCGCCGAGCTGCTCGCGGACGCGGACGGCTACCGGTCTCCGGCGCACGCGGGCCGCGCGCTCCTGCACGGACACTGCCACGCGCGCGCGACCAACGGATTCGACGCCGAGCGGCTGCTGCTCGAGCGCGCGGGCTTCGAGGTCGAGGCTCCCGACACCGGCTGCTGCGGGATGGCCGGCGCGTGGGGCTACGAGCGGGCGCACTACGACGTCTCGGTCGCGTGCGCCGAGCGCGCGCTCTTGCCCGCGCTCCGCGCGGCTCCTGCCGGCGTGGTCGCGGTCGCGAGCGGCTTCTCGTGCCGCAGCCAGATCGCGCAGGTGGGCGACGGGCAGCGCGCGCTGCACGTCGCCCAGGCGCTGAGGCTCGCGCGGCGGTGCGAACCGGCGCCTTCGCCCGGACGCCGCGCGGGGCGCGGCGTGCGAGGTGCGGCGGCTGCGGCGGTCGCCGGGCTCGCCGCCGCCGAGATCGCTCGACGGCGGCGCTAGGCCCGGCTGCCGATCAGAGCCCCCGGCTTCCGAACCGGCCGGCGGGGCCGGGCGGAGGTGCGGGGGCGGGGGGTGCTTCGGGTCGACTCTTGCGACTGCTGCTCCGCTTGGCGGTGCTCCGCCCCGACGAGCGCTTGGCCGTGCTGCGCTTGGCCGTGCTCTTCTTGGCGGTGCTCCGCTTCGCGGCGGTCTTCTTCGCCGCCGAGCGCTTCGCCGGCGCCCGCTTGGCGGTCGAGCGCTTGGCGGTGCTCCTCTTCGCGGTCGAGCGCTTGGCGGTGCTCTTCTTCGCGGCGCTCTTCTTCGCGGTGCTCCGCTTCGCGGTCGAGCGCTTGGCGGTGCTCTTCTTCGCGGTCGTCTTCTTCGCGGCGCTCTTCCTCGCGCTGCTCCGCTTCGCGGTCGTCTTCTTCGCGGTGGTGCGCTTCGCGGTCGTCCGCTTCGCGGTGCTGCGCTTCGCCGTCGTCCGCTTCGCGGCCGAGCGCTTCGCGGTGCTGCGCTTCGCAGCTGACTTCTTCGAACTGCGTGGCGGCATGCCACACCTCCTTAGGGGTTTGAACTATCCGCTGCTTCCGCAGTCCCGTCAAGCATGAGGTACCGACCTGACAGCATTGCGCGCCGCAGACGGCGTGACGGACAGCTCGAGACATCCGAGCTCGCATTTGCGGGTGATTCGTGTCATGTGCGTGCACCACTTTTTCCGTTCGCCGTCGTTTTCCTTGCAGCGAGACGGGAACGCGAGCGTGCGGTGTCGGCGACGAGTTCCGCAGCGTGCGAACGAGCGCACGCGCGATTGCGCGACGCGACGCGACGACGTCGCGGCTGCGAGCCGTCGCGCGACGCGACGCGGACGGCGCTCGGCGAGCGGTGCTGCGCGCGCCGGCATCGTGCTCGGCTGCGAGCGGGCGGGCGACCGCGCGCACGTCGACGGACGGCTTCGCGCGGGTCCGCCGGACGCGAGGCCGACGAGGCGCTCGAGGATGCCGCTTCCGGCGAGGTCGCTCGCCGGGCCGGGGCCGATCGGGCGAGGGCTCCTGCAAACGGGGACGCGACCTCTTGAAAACGAGGGGGAGAGGAGTATGGTGAACGGAGCTACCGAGGAGGTCGGCGCGTGGACGAGGGGGCCTGCGTTAGGCGCGCCCGGGCGGCCTGGAGAGGCGGTCCGGAGGGAGGAGCCTCGGGCTGCGGCCGCCCAGGGCGCAGTTCCCGCGCGTAGACGCGGGCCGCGGGGCGGGTAGCAGGGTGGCCGGCGAGCGGCAGGTCGGATTGCTCATCGTGGACGACGACGCGATCGTCCGGTCGTGGGTCGCCGCCGCGCTCGCCGGCTCCGAGTTCCGCGTGGCCGGGGAGGCGGCGACCGCGGCCGAGGCGCTCGCGCTGGTCGAGCGGCGCCGCTTCGGGCTCCTGCTCGTGGACCACCTCCTGCCCGACTGGAGCGGCACCGAGCTCGTGCGCGAGCTGCGCCGGCTCGGGAGCGACGCCCCGGCGCTCCTGATGACGGCCGCGCCGCGCGAGGGGCTGAACGAGGCGGCCCGCGCCGCCGGGATCCAGGGGACGGTGCTGAAGTCGGCGCACGCGGACGAGCTCGTCGCCGCGCTCCGGCGCGTCGCCGCGGGCGCGGAGTCGATCGCGGCGGCGCACCCGCGGGCCGCGCGCGAGGTGTCGCTCACGCCGCGCGAGCGCGAGGTGCTGCTGCTCGTCGCAGAGGGCGCGACGAACATCGAGATCGCGGCCCGCCTCGGGATCGGTCGCGAGACCGTGAAGACGCTCGTCTACCGCGCCTTCGACAAGCTCGGCGTCAAGCGCCGCGGCGAGGCGGTCGCCGAGGCGCAGCGGCGCGGCCTCCTCCTGCGGCCCCCGGACCAGACGCGGTGACGACGCTCGACCGGGAGCTGCGCCGCGAGCTCGCGGCGGCGTTCGCCGCCGACGCTCCGGCGCGGCTCGAGGAGCTCGCGGCCGCGCTCGAGCGGCTCGTCGGCGGCGCGGCCGGCGCGCGCGACGACGCGGCGCGCCAGGCGCACGCGCTGCGCGGCGCGGCGGCGACGGTCGGCGACCAGGCGCTCGCCGGCCTCTGCGCCTCGATCGAGGAGCTGCTCGCCGAGGAGCCTGCCGACCTCGAGGAGGTCGCGGCCGCCCTGCGCCTGGTCGAACGGGAGCGCGACCGGCTCGGCGCCTCGCGCGGGGCGCCGGCGCCCGCCGCAGGGAGGCGGCCGCTGCCGTCGAGCTTCGCCGGGCGGGTCGCGGTCCTCGCCGCGGTCGCGATCGTCCCGGCGCTCGGGATCGCGGTCTACGACGCCGTCCACGGGCGCTCGAGCGCCCGCGCGCAGGCGCAGGCCGAGCTCCGGCGCGACGTGAACCTCGTCGCCGGCGCGGAGCGCCAGGCGCTCGACGGCGCCGCGGTCGTGCTCGGCCTGGCGGCCGGCGCCGAGGAGGCGCGGCACGCGCCCTCCCCGGCGTGCGATCGCCTGCTCGCCTCCGTCGCGCGCGGCCCGGTTCAGTTCGCCCGCCTCGCGGTCGTGGACGCCCGGGGCCGCGCGCTCTGCGGCGCGCCCCTGGCGGCGCGCGGCGAGGCCGTCGGGACCGAGGCCGCCGCGGCGGCCCGTGCGACGGGCCGCCTCGCCGTCGGCGGGCTCGAGCGGCGGCCGGGGGGCGGGTTCGGCGTCCCGCTCGCGCAGCCCGTGCGGGCGCCGGCCGGCGCCGCGACCGCGGTCGTGGGCGAGATCGACGTCGCCCTCCTCGAGCGGCTGCTCGGAAGCGGGCCCCTGCGCGCCGGCGCGGCGCTCACGCTCCTCGACGCGGACGGCCGGGTGCTCGCCCGGCGCCCGGACGCGGCCCGCTGGGTGGGGAAGGGCGCAGGGGCGGGCCTGCGGGCGGCGCTCGAGGAGGGCGGCGGCCTCGCCGAGGTGCGCGGGATCGACGGCGTCCGCCGCGTCTACGGCTTCGAGCCGGTGGGGCCCTGGGAGGTCGCGGTCGGCGTGCCCGCCGGCGAGGCGTACGCGAGCGTCGACGCGCAGCTCCGCCGCAACCTCGCGATCGCCGCGCTCCTCGGCCTCGCCGGGCTCGCCGCGGCGCTCTGGCTCGCCCGGGTGACGCTCCAGCGCCCCCTCCGCGCCCTCGTCGACACGACCCGGCGGCTCGGCGCCGGGGACCTCGCCGCGCGAACGGGCCTCTCGGCGAGGGACGGCGAGCTGGGCGAGCTCGGCGAGGCCGTCGACTCGATGGCGGCGAGCCTCGAGCGGCGGACGGTCGACCGGGAGCGGTCGGCGGCCGAGCTCGGCCGGCTCGCGGGCGACCTCGAGCGCCGGGTCGAGGAGCGCACCGCGAGGCTCGCGGAGGCGCGCGCCGAGGCCGAGCGGGCGAACGCCGCGAAGACGGCGTTCCTCTCCCGGCTCAGCCACGAGCTGCGCACGCCGCTGAACGCGGTGCGCGGCTTCTCGCGTCTGCTCGCGACGGGCGGGAACCTCCCCCCCTACGAGCTCGAGGCGGCGCGCCACCTCTCGAGCGCCGCCGAGCACATGACCGCCCTCGTCGAGGAGCTCCTCGACACGGCGCGCATCGAGGCGGGCCAGCTCCGCGTCGAGGTGGGCTCCGTCGGGCTCGCGGCGGTCGTCGGGGACGTGCTCGAGCTCGCGCGGACGCTCGCGGCCGACTACGGCGTCACGCTCGAGGAGCCGCGGCTCGAGCCGGGCCTGCTCGTGGCCGCCGACGCGAGCCGGCTCAAGCAGGCGCTCCTCAACCTCGTCACGAACGCGGTCCGGTACAACCGCCGCGGCGGCTCGGTCGTCGTCCGGGCGCGTCGCGCCGGCGGCCGGCGCGTGCACGTCGAGGTCGAGGACACCGGCCAGGGGGTCGCCCCCGAGGACCTCGAGCGGCTCTTCGTGCCCTACGACCGGCTCGGGCGGGAGGCCGAGCCGGGCGGGCTCGGGCTCGGCCTGTCGCTCACGCGCCGGATCGTCGAGGCGATGGGCGGACGGATCGCGGTCGAGAGCGAGCCCGGGTCGGGCACCTGCTTCCGCGTCGAGCTCGCCGCCGCGGACGCCGAGCTCCCGTCGAGGCCGCGGCGCCGCAGCGGGACGGCGCGCGTCCTCTACGTCGAGGACAGCGCCACGAGCCGGAAGCTCGTCGAGCTGATGCTCCGCGGCCGCGGCGTCGAGCTCGTCGGCGCCGGGACGGCGGCCGAGGGCGTCCGCCTGGCGCGGGCCCTCCTCCCGGACCTCGTCCTCCTCGACCTCGAGCTGCCCGACGGGAGCGGCGAGGGGGTGCTCCGCCAGCTCCGGAGCGACGAGACGCTCAGGGCGACGCCCGTCGTGGCGCTGAGCGGCGACGGCGCGCGCGAGACGGTGCGCCGGATCCTGGAGGCCGGGGCCGACGACTACCTGACGAAGCCGCTCGAGCTCGACCGGGCGGCGGCCGTGCTCGACCGCTTCCTCTCCTCGTAGCGGGCCGGCCACGAAAGGGGGACACGGACGCGCGCGCTCCGCGCGATCCTGCGGGCATGGCCAGGCCGAAGACGCTCGTCCCCTCGCACATCGTCGACGACCCCGTCGAGGCGCTCGAGCTGATCGGCAACGTCCTCGAGGCGTCGACCGAGTACTCGATCATCGGGAAGGACCTGAGGGGGCGCATCCTCGTCTGGAACGAGGGCGCCCGGCGCCTCTACGGCTACGAGCCGGACGAGATCCTCGGCCGCGAGTCGTCGGTCCTTCACACCTCGGCCGACATCGCGGCCGGCCTCCCGCAGGAGATCATCGCCTCGGCGCTCGAGCGCAAGAAGTGGGAGGGCGTCGTCGAGCGGGTCCGCAAGGACGGCTCGACGTTCGTCGCGCGCGTGGTCGTGACGCCCCGCACGGACTCGGCCGGCGAGCCGGTCGGCCTGCTCCTGATGTCGAAGGACATCTCCGACGAGCTCCGCCTCACCCGCGAGCTCGAGGCGACGCAGTTCTACACGCGCTCGCTGATCGAGTCGAACGTCGACGCGCTCATGACGACCGACTCGCTCGGCCTCATCACCGACGTGAACGGGCAGATGGAGCTGCTCACCGGCCACGGCCGGGAGGAGCTGATCGGGACGCCGTTCAAGGACTACTTCACCGAGCCCGGCCGCGCCGAGGACGGCATCCGCCTCGTGCTGCGCGAGGGCAAGGTCACGAACTACGAGCTGACCGCACGCGCGAAGGACGGCCGCGAGACCGTCGTCTCCTACAACGCGAGCACCTTCTTCGACCGCGAGGGACGGCTCCAGGGCGTCTTCGCCGCCGCCCGCGACATCACCGAGCAGAAGGCGCTCGAGCGGCAGCTCCGCGACTCCGAGCGCTACAACCGCGGCCTGATCGAGGCGCCGGTCGACGGGCTGATCACCGTCGACCCCGCCGGGATCATCTCCGACGTGAACGACGGCATGTGCCGCATGTCGGGGCACACCCGCGAGGAGCTGATCGGGACGCCGTTCGCGGACTACTTCACCGAGCCGGACGACGCCTCGGCCGGCGTCAGCGAGACGTTCGCCAAGGGGGTCGTCACCGACTACGTGCTCTCGCTGCGGACCCGGGACGGAAACGAGCGGCAGATCTCCTTCAACGCCTCCGTCTTCCGCGGCCCCGGCGGCGAGGTGAACGGCATCTTCGCCTCGGCGCGCGACATCACCGACCAGGCGGCGCTGCAGCGCCAGCTCGCCGAGGAGCGCGGCTACAACCGCGGCCTCATCGAAGCCTCCCTCGACGGGCTCGTCACCGTCGACCCGATGCTCGTGGTCTCGGACGTGAACGAGACGATGTGTCGCCTCTCCGGGTACACGCGGGAGGAGCTGATCGGGAGCCCGTTCCCGAGCTACTTCACCGATCCCAAGGCCGCCGCGCGCGGCGTCCGGCTCACGTTCGACCAGGGGTCGGCGTCGAACTACGAGCTCACGCTGCGCACGAAGCGGGGGGCCGAGATCCTCGTCTCCTTCAACGCCGCGGTGTTCAGGGACGAGGCGGGCGTCGTCCGCGGCATCTTCGCCTCGGCGCGCGACGTCACCGAGCAGGCCGCGCTGCAACGCCAGCTCGCCGAGGAGCGGGCGTACAACCGTGGCCTGATCGAGGCGTCGGTCGACGGGCTGCTGACGGTCGACGAGTCGATGACGATCACCGACGTGAACGAGACGATGTGCAGGATGGCGGGCCGGCCGCGGGCGCACCTCATCGGCGCGCCGTTCGCGGAGCACTTCGCCGAGCGCGAGCTCGCCGAGGAGGGCGTCCGCCTCACCTTCGAGGCCGGCTCGGTCACGAACTACGTGCTCACGCTCCTGTCGGCCGACGGGCGGAGGATCCCCGTCTCGTTCAACGCCGCGGTCTTCCGCGACGCATCCGGCGACGTGCGCGGCGTCTTCGCCTCGGCGCGCGACATCGGCGAGCAGAAGTCGCTCGAGGAGCGCGCGTCGGACTCGCAGTTCTACACCCGGTCGCTGATCGAGTCGAACATCGACGCGCTGATGACGACCGACCCGCTCGGGGTCATCACCGACGTGAACGGGCAGATGGAGCTGCTCACCGGCTGCACCCGCGACGAGCTGATCGGCACCCCCTTCAAGAACTACTTCACCGACGCGGACCGCGCGGAGGAGGGCATCCGCCTCGTGCTGCGCAAGGGCCAGGTCACGAACTACGAGCTGACCGCGCGCGCGAAGGACGGCCGCGAGACCGTCGTCTCCTACAACGCGAGCACGTTCCACGACCGCGAGGGGGAGCTCGAGGGCGTGTTCGCCGCGGCGCGCGACATCACCGAGCAGAAGGCGCTCGAGGAGCAGCTCCGCGAGTCGCACGCCTACAACCGCGGCCTGATCGAGTCTTCCGTGGACGGCCTCGTCACCGTCGACCGGGAGGGCTTCATCTCCGACGTCAACGAGCGCATGTGCGAGATGACGGGCTACACCCGCGCCGAGCTGATCGGCACCCCGTTCGCCGACTACTTCAGCGAGCCCGAGCGGGCCCGCGACGGCGTCCAGAAGACGTTCGACGGGGGGTTCGTCACCGAGTACGCGCTCACGATCGTCTCGCGCACGCGCCGCCAGCTCCAGGTCTCGTTCAACGCGTCCGTCTTCCAGAGCGAGAACGGCGAGGTCCGAGGGATCTTCGCGTCGGCACGCGACATCACCGACCGCGTGCGTCTCGAGGACCGGCTCCGCGAGCAGCAGTCGTACCTGCGCGGCCTGATCGAGTCGTCGCTCGACGGCCTCGTGACGGTCGACCCCGACGGGTTCGTCACCGACGTCAACGAGCAGATGTGCCGGCTGACCGCGCGCTCGCGCGAGGAGCTGATCGGCACGCCGTTCAAGGACCACTTCACCGACCCGGACCTCGCCGACCGCGGCGTGAAGCAGACGTTCTCGGACGGCGCGGTCACGAACTACGAGCTCGTCCTGCTCGCCAAGAACGAGCGCAAGACGGTCGTGTCCTTCAACGCCTCGACCTACCACGACGCCACCGGCACCACGCAGGGCATCTTCGCCTCCGCCCGCGACACCTCCGACCAGGCGCGCCTGCAGACGAAGCTCGAGGAGCAGCAGTCCTACAACCGGTCGCTGATCGAGGCGTCGCCGGACGCGCAGTTCGCGATCGCCCCCGACGGGACGATCACGGACGTCAACGAGGAGGCGACGAGCCTCACCGCCTACTCGCGGCGGCACCTCGTCAACTCGAGGTTCGCCGACTACTTCACCGACCCCGAGCTGGCACGCAGGGGCGTCGAGAAGACGCTCGCCGACGGACGCGTGCTCGGCTACGAGCTCGTCTTCGTCACCCGCCACGGGCGCAAGGTCGCCGTGAGCTTCAACGCCGGCGTCTTCACCGACGCCGACGGTGCCCCGCTCGGCATCCTCGCCGCAGCCCGCGACATCACCGCGCAGCGCGAGCTCGAGCAGCAACTCCGCGACTCGCAGCTCTACACGCGGTCGGTGATCGAGGCGAACACCGACGCGATGATGGCGACCGACCCGCTCGGCGTGATCACCGACGTGAACCAGCAGATGGAGGAGCTCACGGGCCGAAGCCGGGCCGAGCTGGTCGGCACGCCGTTCCGCGAGTACGTGACCGACCCCGAGCGGGTCGACGACGCGATCCGGGCCGCGGTGCGCGAAGGGCTCGTCACGAACGTCGAGCTCGTCGCCCGGAGCCGGCACGGGGACGAGACCGTCGTGCTCTTCAACGCGGCGACGTTCACCGACCGGGACGGCAAGCTCCAGGGCGTCGTCGCGGCCGCCCGCGACGTCACCGAGCGCAAGCAGGCCGAGGAGACGCTGCGCGAGACGAACACGCAGCTCGAGCGCGCGAACCTCTCGAAGGACCGCTTCCTCGCCAGCATGAGCCACGAGCTGCGCACGCCGCTGAACTCGATCATCGGCTACACGGGCGCGCTCCTCCAGGGCTACGCCGGCGAGCTCACCGGCCAGCAGCGGGGCCAGATCGAGACGGTCCAGTCGAGCGGCAAGCACCTCCTCTCGCTCATCAACGACCTGCTCGACCTCGCCAAGGTGGAGGCCGGCAAGCTCGACCTCGTCCCCGAGCGGCTCTCGTGCCGCGAGGCGGTCGACGAGGTCGTCGCCACCCTCGGCCCGCTCGCCGAGGAGAAGGGCCTCGAGGTCCGCTGCGACGTCGCGCCCGACGTGCAGGTGGTGGCCGACCGGCGCGCGCTCGCCCAGATCCTGCTCAACCTGCTCTCGAACGCGATCAAGTTCACCGAGGCCGGCACGATCGCGATCGAGGCCCAGCGCGGGCCGGCGGCCGTCGAGCTGAGCGTCGCCGACACGGGCGCCGGGATGAGCCTCGAGGACCAGGCGAAGCTCTTCCAGGCGTTCGAGCAGGGCGGCTCGTCGGCCACGCGCCGGCACGACGGGACCGGGCTCGGGCTCTACATCAGCCAGAAGCTCGCGCACAGCCTCGGGGGCAGCATCCGCTGCGAGAGCCGGCCCGGCGAGGGCAGCCGCTTCACGCTCGAGCTCGAGGAGGCGTGACGTGGCCACGGTGCTCGTCGTCGAGGACAACCGCGAGAACCTCGAGCTGATGGTCTTCCTGCTGAGGGCGTTCGGCCACGAGCCGATCCCGGCGCCGAGCGGCGCGCGGGCGGTCGAGCTCGCGCGCGAGCGCGTGCCCGACATCGCCCTCGTCGACATCCAGATGCCCGAGATGGACGGCTTCGAGACCGCCCGCGCCCTGCGGGAGAACGAGGACCTCGACGGCGTCCCCTTCGTCGCCGTCACCGCGCTCGCGATGCCGGGCGACCGCGAGCTGATCCTGAAGGCCGGGTTCACCGGCTACATCGCGAAGCCGATCGAGGCCGACCGCCTCGCCGGCCAGATCGCGAGCTTCCTCCCGCCGCCCCCCGACGCCGAGGAGACGCCGCGATGAGCTCCGTTTTCGTCGTCGACGACACGCTCGCCGACCGCGAGCTCGTGTCGCTCGTCCTCGAGGCGAGCGGCTACGAGACGGTCGCCTTCGAGAGCTCCCGCAAGGCGCTGGAGGCGGTCGAGCAGGACGCGCCCGACCTCGTCGTGCTCGACCTCCTCATGCCCGAGCTCGACGGGCTGGACGTCGTCCAGGAGCTGCGGGCGCACGCGTCCACGAGGCAGCAGCGGATCCTGATCCTGACGGCGCACTACAAGCCCGAGGAGCTCGCCGGGCTCGGGCTCGACCCGCGCTGCCTGGTGCTCGCGAAGCCGGTCCTCCCGCACCAGCTCCTCGCCGCGGTCGACGCCGCCCTCGACCCCGGGCTCCCCGCGGTCGAGAGCCTTCCGGCCCAGCTTGCCGCGCGCTGCGCGCGCCTGCGCGCCGGCAAGCCGATCGTGCGCGAGCTGGAGCGGCGCGAGGCCGAGCTCGAGCGCGCGCAGCGGCTCGACGCGCTCGGCCGGCTCGCCCCGGGGATCGCGCACGACTTCAACAACCTGCTCCAGGTGATCGGGGGCTACGGCGCCGCGCTGCGCGACCGCCTCGGCGCCGCCGAGGCGGAGG
The DNA here is from genome assembly GCA_035650615.1 of Gaiellaceae bacterium. GTDB lineage: Bacteria > Actinomycetota > Thermoleophilia > Gaiellales > Gaiellaceae > PALSA-600. The sequence goes on from DASRHI010000045.1 coordinate 17,619, forward strand.
AGATCTGCAAGGCGTCCGCCCGCGCGGCCGAGCTCACGCGGCAGCTGCTCTCGTTCGCGCGTCGCGAGACCGCGGAGCGGCGCGTGCTCGACGCGAACGAGGTGGTCGCCGACGTCGCGACGATGCTCGACCGCGTGATCGGCGAGCACGTGCGCCTGCGCATCGAGGCCGACGAGCGCGGCTGCGGCGTCCTCGGCGACCGCGCGGAGCTCGAGCAGGTGCTCGTGAACCTCGCCGTGAACGCCCGCGACGCCATGGCCCGCGGCGGCGACCTCGTCGTGGCGACGAGCGCCGGCGCCGGGGAGGTCCGGCTCTCGGTGAGCGACACGGGCACCGGGATGGACCGCGACACGCTCGCCCGGGCGTTCGAGCCGTTCTTCACCACGAAGGGTCCCGGCCGCGGGACCGGGCTCGGGCTCGCGATCGTCGCGCGGGTCGCGGAGCAGTGGGGCGGGCGCGTCGAGGTCGTGAGCGCGCCGGGCGAGGGGACGACGGTGACCCTCGTCCTCCCGCAGGTCGCCGTCCGGCCCGCGCCGGCCGAGGCGCCGCCCGAGCGCCGCTCCCAGGGCGGGACGGAGCGCGTGCTCCTCGTCGAGGACGAGCCGGCGGTGCGGCGGTACGTCGGGACGCTGCTCGAGCGGCTCGGCTACGCCGTCACCCCGGCGCCGAACGGGGCCGCGGCGCTCGAGCTCGCGCGCGGCGCGGAGTGCCCGTACGACCTCGTCCTCACCGATCTCCTCATGCCGGGCATGACCGGCCGCGAGCTCGTCGAGACGCTGCGCGCCGAGGGCCGCGTCCGCGCGGCCGTCTACATGACCGGCTACGCCCCGGGCGAGGACAGGCTCGGCGGCGCCTTCCTCGAGAAGCCGTTCACCCCCGAGTCGCTCGCCCTGAACGTGCGCGGCGCGCTCGACCGGATCGCGCCCGGATGAGCGCCGCCTCCGCCGCATCCGCCCACGTGCTCGTCGTCGACGACGAGCCGGTCGCGCGGCGGCTCGCGGTGCGTGTGCTCGAGCGTCACGGGTATGCCTGTGCGGAGGCCGCGGACGCGGCGGAGGCGCTCGCCGCCGTCGAGGCCGCTCCGCCCGACGTGATGGTCTCGGACGTCAACATGCCGGGCGAGTCGGGCCTCGAGCTCGTGCGGCGCGTCTCGGCGGGGCATCCGCACGTCGCGACCGTGATGGTCACCATGCGCGACGACCCGGAGGTCGCCGACGAGGCGCTCGAAGGCGGCGCGTACGGCTACGTGATCAAGCCCTTCGAGCCGAACGAGCTCGTGATCGCGGTCGCCGGGGCGCTGCGGCGGCGCGCGCTCGCCGAGGAGAACAGGATGCACCGCGAGCGCCTGGCCGAGCTCGTCGAGCGCAGGACGCGCGAGCTCGAGAGCTCGCGCGCGGAGGCCGTCGAGCGGCTCGCCCGCGCCGTCGACTCGCGCGACCCCGAGACCGGCTCCCACCTCGAGCGGATGAGCGTCCTCGTCGCCAGGCTCGCGCGCGCCCTCGGCTGGAGCGACGAGCACGCCGAGACGCTCCGCCTCGCCAGCCTGCTCCACGACGTCGGCAAGGTCGGCGTCGCCGACGACCTGCTGCTCAAGCAGGCTCCGCTCGAGCCCGCCGAGCGCAGCCGGATCGAGGCCCACGCGGCGATCGGCCACGCCATCCTGGCCGGAGGCGAGAGCGAGCTCATGCAGCTCGCGGACCTGATCGCCTGGACGCACCACGAGCGCTTCGACGGCAGCGGCTACCCGCGCGGGCTCGCGGGCGAGGAGATCCCGATCGCGGGCCGGATCGCGGCCGTCGCGGACGTCTTCGACGCGCTCACCTCCGACCGGCCCTACCGGCCGGCGCTCTCGACCGTCGAGGCGCTCCGGTCGATCCGGGCCGACCGCGGACGCGGGTTCGACCCCGCCGTCGTGGACGCCCTGCTCGCGCTCGAGGCCTGAACCCGACACGAACGGGGGACTCGGCGGGGCCCCTCGGCGCCGACAACGAGAGCATGGACGAACTCGCGTTCGCGGCCGCCGCCCGCGCCGTCACCCACCGCCTCGCGAACGACCTGCTGGTGCTGCGGGCGCACGTCGACCTCGCGGCCGGCACGGCCGCCTCCGGGGGCGACGTCGGCCCCGAGCTGGCCGAGCTGCGCAGCGCGATCGAGGGCACCTCGAGCTTCGTCCGCCAGCTCTCGGCGGCGGTGCGCGCGGGGCTCGAGCACGGCGACGCGGCCCGCGTGGCGGAGCTCGTGGCCGCGCTCCTCCCCGACGAGGACCCGCTCGCGGCCTGACGCGCGCCGCCGCGCGCGCTTGCCATTTGGCAGGCCGTGGGTATCGTGCGCCGAGGGGTGGCGGAGGCGGCGGGAGCCGGGCGGCAGATCAGCCTCGATCGCGTGATCGAGGTGCTGACGGACGCCGTCGTCGTCGTCGACGAGCGCGGCGAGATCGTGCTCGTGAACGCGGCGGCGGAGGCGCTCTTCGGCTACGACCGCGCGGAGCTCGTCGGCGCCTCCGTCGAGCTGCTCCTGCCCGAGCACCTCCACGAGCTCCACCGCGGCCACCGGGCGGGATTCGTCGACGAGCCCCACAACCGCCCGATGGGCTCCGGGCTCGACCTGACCGCGCGACGCAAGGACGGGGGGGAGCTGCCGGTCGAGATCGGCCTCAGCGCCGTCCGCACCGACCAGGGCCTGCTGGTCGCCGCGGTGATCACCGACATCACGGCGCGCCACCGGCTCGAGGAGGCGCTCGTCCAGACGCGCAAGCTCGAGGCCGTCGGCCGGCTCGCGGGCGGGATCGCGCACGACTTCAACAACATGCTCACGGCGATCCTCGGCTACGCCGGCTTCCTCCTCGCGGAGCTCGAGGAGGGGAGCCGGCCGCACCACGACGCGCTCGAGATCCGCGCCGCCGCGCAGCGGGCCGCCGACCTCACGCGCCGGCTCCTCGTGTTCAGCAGGGGCCTTCCGGTCAGCCCGCGGGTGCTCGACCTCAACCGGCGCGTCCGCGACCTCGAGGTGCTGCTCGCGCGCGTGATCGGGGAAGACGTCGAGGTCGAGGCCCGGCTCGACGACGGGGTGTGGCCGGTGAAGATCGACCCCGGGCAGCTCGACCAGGTGGTGACGAACGTCGTCCTGAACGCGCGCGACGCGATGGCGAACGGCGGGCAGCTCACGATCGAGACGCGCAACGTCACCGTCGAGCCCGGCTGGCCCGACCTCCCGGCGGGCGGCGAGTTCGTGTCGCTCACGATCTCCGACACGGGCGCCGGGATGGACGACGAGACGCGGCGGCGCGCGCTCGAGCCCTTCTTCACGACGAAGGAGCCCGGCACGAGCGCCGGGCTCGGGCTGGCGACCGTCTACGGCATCGTCGACCGGGCGGGCGGCACCGTCCACCTCTACTCGGAGCCCGGCCTGGGGACGACCGTGAAGATCTACCTCCCGCGCGCCCAGGAGCAGCCGGCGGCGGAGGGGCAGGCGGAGGCCGAGCCCGTCCGGGGCGCGGGCAGCGTGCTGCTCGTGGAGGACGAGCCGGCCGTGCGGGGCCTCGTCTCGCGCATGCTCGAGGAGCTCGGCTACGACGTCCTCGTCGCCGGGTCCCCGCGAGAGGCGCTCGAGACGTTCGAGGCGTGCGCCGGAGGCGTCGAGGTCCTGGTCACCGACGTGGTGATGCCGGAGCTCGCGGGCACGCTGCTCGCCGAGCAGCTCCTCGAGCGCTCCCCCTCGCTGCGCGTCCTCTTCATGTCCGGCTACACCGAGGACGTGCTCGTGCGCCGCAGCGGGCTCACGCCCCGCTCGGCCTTCGTCGAGAAGCCGTTCACCGTCGGCGAGCTGGGCCGGGCGCTCGCCGAGCTGCTCGCCCGCTGAGCGGCCGCGCACCCGGATGCGGGCCGGCACCGTTCAACCGGCGATGCCCGGGCGACTGCGACGTTCGGATTGCGGCGCGCCCGGGATCACCCGCAGGCGGCGCGGCCGGGGCTTCGCGTACGAGCACGCGGACGGACGCCGCGTCGAGGACGCCGCGACGCTCGCGCGCATCCGCGGGCTCGCGCTCCCGCCGGCTTGGGACGACGTCTGGATCTCACCGGACCCGAACGGCCACCTGCAGGCCGTCGGCACCGACGCCGCGGGCCGGCGCCAGTACCGCTACCACCGGCGCTGGCGGGAGCGACGCGACCAGGCGAAGTTCGACCGGATGCTCGCGTTCGCGCGTGCCCTCCCGCGCCTGCGCGCCGCCGCCGCGGCCGACCTGCTCGCCGGCGGCCCGCGGCGGGAGCTCGCGTGCGCGGTGCGCCTGCTCGACCGCGGCTTCTTCCGCGTCGGCGGCGAGGAGTACGCGGACGAGAACGGCGGCTACGGGCTCGCGACGCTCGAGCGCGGGCACGTGCGCCTCGCGGACGGCGGGCGGCTCGTCTTCGACTACCCGGCGAAGGGCAGCAGGCGGCGGGTGCATGCGGTCGTCGACCCCGACGTGCACGCGGTGGTCGCGTCGCTGCGGGCGCGGCGCCGGCGCCGGCTCTTCGCGGTCCGGTCGGACGAGATCAACGCGTACGTCAAGGAGGTCGCGGGCGGCGAGTTCAGCGCGAAGGACTTCCGCACCTGGCACGCGACGGTGCTCGCCGCCGTCGCGCTCGCGGTGGCGGAGCGGGCGTCGTCGCCGGCCGCCCGCGGGCGTGCCGTCAACCGTGCGGTCGCGGAGGTCGCGCACCACCTCGGGAACACGCCGGCCGTCTGCCGCGCCTCCTACGTCGACCCGAGGGTGTTCGACCGCTACCGCGCCGGCGTGACGATCTCGCGGGCGCTCGACGGGCTCGCCGAGCGCGACGAGGACCGGTCGCCGGCGACGCAGGGGGCGATCGAGCGGGCGGTGCTGCGGCTGCTCGAGGAGCCTCGGCCGCGGCGCGCCCGCGCGGCCGCCGCTAGTAGTGCCCGTCCTCGAGGTTCGGGCTCTCCCAGCGCCGCTTCCCGCCCGCGTCGCGGTAGTGGTCGGAGTGACGCCCGAACGGGCTCATCTCGAACAGCGCGTAGGCGATCACGGCCAGCACGGCGAGCACGAGAGCCAGGACGAGAACGGTGAAGAACGTTGACATGTCGGCCTCCTTTCGCCGAAGCCTCGCCGTCCGGGTGCGCGCGGGCATCCGCAGGAACCCGCATTGCCCGTCAGGGATCGAACGGAACTACGCCGCGCCGGCGCGGTCCGACTCGAGCGCGCCGGAGGCGAGGGCGTACCGCACGAGCTCGGCCCGGCTCGAGAGCCGGAGCTTCTGCATGATCCGCGCGCGGTGGGTCTCGGCCGTGCGCACCGAGATGAAGAGGAGCTTCGCGATCTCCTGGTTCGTGTGCCCGAGCGCGAGCAGGCGGAGGACCTCGTGCTCTCGCTCGGAGAGCGGGTCGGCCTCGGCGCGCTCGTGCGCCTCCGCCTCGGCGGCGGCCAGGCGGGCGCCGAGGGCCGGGTGGACGTAGCGGTGGCCGGCGGCGACGTCGTGGATCGCCTGCACGAGCTCGGCGTCCGCGGCCTCCTTGAGCAGGTAGCCGTGCGCGCCCGCGGCGAACGCCCTGCGGACGTAGCTCGGGTCGTCCTGCATCGAGAGCACGAGGATGCGCGTCTCGGGCGAGGCGGAGAGCAGGTCGGAGATCGCCTCGATCCCGCTCCGGCCCGGCATGACGACGTCGAGCAGGAGCACGTCGGGGCGCTCCTGCGAGACGCCCTCGACCGCCTGCTCCGCGTCGGCGGCCTCGGCGACGACCCGGAAGTCGGGCTCGCTCTCGAGCAGCCGCTTCAGGCCCGAGCGCACGAGGGCGTGGTCGTCGCAGACGAGAACCCGGATCGTCGTCACCGCCTCCATGCGTCCATCCGCTGCAGGATGCGCCTCCGGCGCCCGCCGCGCCACGTGGGCGCCCGCAGGTCGGATACGGATTTCTACGGATCTTCGAGCAGCGCCGAGCCCGATGGCGGAGCGCCGCCGGCGCGCTTCCCTCCGCCCATGCCGGTCCCGCCCCTGATCCTCGTCGTGTACGCGACCGAGCACGGCTGCGCCGGGGAGGTCGCGAGGGAGGTGGCGGCGCGCCTCGCCGCCCGCGGCCTCGCCGCCGACGTCCGCCGGGCCGACGACGCCGTGACGCTCGACGGCTACCGCGGCGCGGTCCTCGGGAGCGCGGTCGACGCCGGCGGCCTGCACCGCGACGCGCGGAGGTTCCTGCGCCGCCACCGCGACCGGCTCGCCGAGCTCCCGGCCGCCGTCTTCGGGATGCGGCCCGGCCCGCTCGAGCCGGAGCAGGCCGCGGCCTCGCACCGGCAGCTCGACGCGGCGCTCGCGCGGGAGCCGGCGCTGCGCCCGTTCTCGACCGCGCTCTTCGCGGGCGCGTCCGAGCCGTCCGGCCACCGCTTCCCGTTCGACCCCATGCCGCCGTCGGACGTCCCGGACCGCGACGCGGTCGACACCTGGGCCGACGAGGTCGCCGAGCGGCTCCTGCGGCTCGGCGCCGCAGCCTGAGCGCGCAGCCGTCAGAATCGGGGCGATGGTCGTCGCAGCCGCCGGCGCCGAGGAGTGGGCGCTCTTCCTCCACCTCCTCGGCGCGTTCCTGCTCGTCGCCGGCGCCGCCGTCGCCGCCGTCGCCTTCGAGGCCGCGCGGCGCCGCGCCGAGCCGCGCGAGGTCGCGCTCCTCCTCGGCCTGACCCGCGTCGGCGTCGGGCTCGTCGGCCTCGGCGGGCTGCTCGTGCTCGCGTTCGGGCTCTGGCTCGTCGACCTCGAGGAGATCGGCTACGACGCCGGGTGGGTCGACGCCGCGATCGGCCTCTACGCCGCGATGGCCGTCGCGGGCGCGCTCGGCGGGCAGCGCCCGAAGCGGGCGCGGAAGCTCGCGAGCGCGCTCGCCGAGCGCGGGGAGAGCGCGACCGCGGAGCTGCGCGCGCTCCTCGACGACCGGCTCGCGCTCGCCGCGAACTACCTCTCCGGAGCGCTGGTGGCGGCGATCGTCGTGCTGATGGTCTTCAAGCCCGGCGGGCCGTCCTAGGCTCCTCAGCCCGTCCGCCGTCGGAGGGTGGTCGCGCCGAGCGCGAGCGCGGCCGCGGCGACGCCCGCGACGATCGCCGCGTCGCGCACGACGGCGCCGTGCGCGCCTCCCCGGACCGCGTGGTCGAGCGCGTCGTAGGCCCAGGTGAGCGGGAGCGCGTACGAGACCCCCTCGAGCACGTGCTCCATCCGCGCGCGCGGCACGATCAGCCCGCAGAGGAGCACCTGCGGGAGGACGACCGCCGGCATGAACTGCACCGCCTGGAACTCCGTGCGGGCGAAGGCGCTGAAGAAGAGGCCGAGCGACATCCCGAGCACGGCGTTCGCGACCGCGAGCAGCACGACCACCCAGACGGCGCCGCGGACGTCGAGCCCGAGCAGCCCGAACGCCACCGCCGACGTGACCGACGCCTGCACCGCGGCGACCGCCGCGAACGCGAGGCCGTAGCCGAGCAGCAGGTCGAGCTTCGCGAGCGGCAGCGACATCAGGCGCTCCAGCGTCCCGGTCGTCCGCTCCCGCAGCATCGCGATCGACGTGACGACGAACATGGTCGTGAACGGGAAGATCCCGACCATCGGCCCGCCGACGCGGTCGAACGTCGCCGGCTGCCCGTCGAGGACGTAGCGGAAGAGCGCGATCAGGAGGGGCGGCACCCCGAGGACGAGCGCGATCGTGCGCGGGTCGCGCCGCAGCTGCCGCAGGACCCGCAGCGCCGTCGCGAGCGCGATCCTCCGGCTCATCCGGCCTCCACCAAGGCGAGGAAGGCCTCGTCGAGCCGGTCGCGGCCGGTGCGCTCCCGCAGCGTGCGGGGCGTCTCGTCGGCCAGCAGCTCGCCCTCGCGCAGGAGCAGGAGCCGGTCGCAGCGGTCGGCCTCGTCCATGACGTGCGAGGAGACGAGCAGCGTCGTCCCGCCCGCCGCGAGGCGGCGGAAGGTCTCCCAGAGGTCGCGGCGGAGGATCGGGTCGAGCCCGACGGTCGGCTCGTCGAGGACGAGCACCTCCGGCGCTCCGAGGAGCGCGGTCGCGAGGCTCGCGCGCGAGAGCTCTCCGCCCGAGAGCGTGCGGGCGACGCGGCGCTCGAGCTCGGCGAGGCCGACGACCTCGAGCGCCTGCGCGATCCGCTCCCGCGGCGCGCCGAGCACGCTCGCGAAGTACGCGAGGTTCTCGCGCACCGTCAGGTCGAGGTAGACGGACGGCGCCTGCGTCACGTAGCCGACCCGCGCGCGGAGGCTCGGCGTGCCGGCGGGCGCGCCCAGCACGGTCACGCGCCCCGACGCCACGACCTGCACTCCGACGATCGAGCGCATCAGCGTCGTCTTCCCCGACCCGCTCGGCCCCAGCAGGCCCGTGACCGTCCCGGGCCCGACCGCGAGCGAGACGTCCGACAGCACCTCGCGGCCCCCGCGGACGACGCACAGGCGCTCGACCTCGATCGCGGCCATGGCGGCGAGCATACGGATGATCCGCAACGGAGATCCGGGCGGATGCGGATGCCGCCCGCGGGTTCGCGGCACACACTCGGCGAGATGTCCCGTCGCCGTCCGGTCCGCGCCTCCCGTGCCTAGCGGCAGGCGGAGCCGCGAGCGGCGCCACGTCCCGGCCCAGCCGCGGGCACCGCGCAGGCCCGGCGCCCGCAGCGCCTCCCCGCGGGTGCTCGCGCTCGCCGGCGCGGTCGCGGCCGCCGCCGTCGCCGCCGTCGCGCTCGCGGTCGTCCTGACCGGACGCTCCTCCACCCCGCCCGACGTTCCGGCCGTCGGCTCGCTCGCGAACGCCCTCCCGGGCGCGGCCGAGGTGGCGGCGCTCCTCGACGGCATCCCGCAGGACGGGACGACCCTGGGGCGGGCCTCCGCGCCGGTCACGATGGTCGAGTACGTCGACGTCCAGTGCCCGTACTGCGGCGAGTTCGAGCGCCAGGTGCTGCCCGGCGTCGTCCGCCAGTACGTCCGCACCGGCAAGGTGAGGATCGTGCTGCGGACGTGGGCGTTCATCGGGCCCGACTCCTTCCGGGGCCAGGCCGCCGTCCACGCGGCGGCGCGCCAGGACCACGCCTTCGACGTGCTCGAGCTCCTCTACGCGAACCAGGGCGCCGAGAACACCGGCTGGCTCAGCGACGACCTGCTCGTCAACGTCGCCTCGAGCGTGCCCGGCCTGCGCGTGCCCGACCTGCTCGCCGACCGCGAGTCGGCCGCGGTGAAGGCGCAGGGCGAGGACGTCGACCGGATCGCCCGCGAGAACGGGATCACGAGCACGCCGACGATCGTCGTCGGCAAGACGGGCACGGCGGGGAAGCCGGTCGACCTGCAGGGGCCGACCGACGGCAAGACCCTCGCACGCGCGATCGAGCGCGCCCTCTCCGCGTAGACCGGACCGGCACCGCGTAGTTCGGCGCGGGGGCTTTCGGGTTTTCCCGGATGCCGGTTGCGCAAGTGTCGCGCATCATCGCCGGTGTGCAGCGCCGCCTGCTCCTCCACACGCCCGGCTGGAACCTCGCGCTCGCGACGCTCGCCTTCATGGCGTGCTTCTCGGCGTGGGGGCTGATCGCGCCGCTCGCGAAGAGCTTCCAGGACTCGCTCGGCATCTCGAGCACCGCGACGCTGTTCCTCACCGCGGTGCCGGTCGTGCTCGGCTCGCTCCTCCGGATCCCCGTCGGGATCCTCACCGACCGCTTCGGCGGCCGGCGGGCGTTCGCGCTCCTGCTCGCCTTCTCCGTCGTTCCCGCCGTGCTCTTCGGCTACGCGCAGGGGTACTGGCAGCTCGTCGGCGTGGGCTTCCTGCTCGGCGTCGCCGGCTCGTCGTTCGCGATCGGCGTGCCGTTCGTCGCCGCGTGGTTCCCCAGCGAGCGCCAGGGGATGGCGCTCGGCGTCTACGGCATGGGGAACATCGGCACCGCCGTCGCCGCGCTGTCGGCGCCCGCGGTCGTGCACGGCCTCGGCCGGCCGGCGCTCGGCTGGATCACGGGCGGCGTGCTCGCCGGCGTCTCCCTGGCCTTCGCGCTCGGCGCCCGCGACGCGCCGCGCCGCGCGCAGCCCGCCCGCTACGGCGCGATGCTCAGGGCCGGCTGGCGCCTCTACCGGCTCGCGATCTTCTACTTCATCACCTTCGGCGGCTTCGTCGCGATGGCGCTCCTCCTGCCGAAGCTGCTCAAGGACTGGTTCGGCTACTCGCTCTTCCAGGCGGGGCTGCGCGCCGCCGGCTTCTCGATCGCGGCCACGCTCGCCCGGCCCGTCGGCGGCTGGCTCGCCGACCGGGTCGGCGCCTACCCCGTCCTCACGCTCGCGTTCGCCGGGGTCGCGGTCGACGCGGCCGTCCTCGCCGCGCTCGCGCCCGAGCCGCGGATCGTGCCGATCACGATCACGTGCCTCACGCTCGCGTGCTTCCTCGGCGCGGGCAACGGCGCCGTGTTCAAGCTCGTGCCGCTCGAGTTCCCCCACGACGCGGGCGCCGCCGCGGGCGTCGTCGGCGCGGCCGGCGGGCTCGGCGGCTTCTTCCCGCCGCTCCTCATGGGGGTGGTCAGAGACCACGCCGGCACCTACACCCTCGGCTTCGTCGGCCTGCTCGCGGCCACGGGCCTCTCGCTCGCCCTCGCCGTGTGGCTGATCCGGACCGCCGCCGGCGTCGAGCTGCGCGGCACGCCGCGCGCGCGGCGGGCGCACGGATGACCGCGGCCCGGGGTCGCTGAGGCCGTGACGCACGGCGTCACGGTCGTGCTCGCCCTCCTCGGGGTCGCGGGCCAGGTGCTCGTGGCCGCCGGCCTCGTCGCCGCGGCCGCGGCCGCGCTCGGGGCCCCGGGGCCGCTCCGGGCCGTGCGCTCCGCCCTCTGGGGCTACGAGCTGTGGGCGGTGTTCGGCGTCGCGGCGCTCGGCACCGGCGGCAGCCTCTTCTTCTCGGAGGTCGCCGGGTACGTCCCGTGCGAGCTCTGCTGGTACGAGCGCATCTGCCTGTACCCGCTCACGCCGGTCGCGCTCCTCGCCGCGCTCGCCGTCGACTTCCGCGTCGCGCGCTACCTGCTGCCGCTGCCGCTCGTCGGCGCGGGCATCGCCGTCTACCACCTCCTCGTCGAGGAGGGCGTCGTCTCGCAGACGCAGGCGTGCCTCGCCTCGGCGCCGGGGGGATGCGCGACCAAGTGGATCGACGAGTTCGGCTTCGTCACGATCCCGACGCTCGCGCTCACGAGCTTCCTGCTCGCCGCGGGGCTGCTCGCGCTCGCCGCCGCGGGCGACGACGCCGGCCCCGCGTAGCGGTCAGCGGCCCGCGGGCGCGAAGCGGCGGCGGTAGAGGATGTACGGCCGGCCGAGGTACTGCAGCGGGTAGCTCCAGACGTGCACGAGCCGGCTGAACGGCCACACCGCGTAGAGGAGCCACGGGAGCGCGGCGTGCACCTGGTAGGCGACCGGCGTGTCGGCCATGAGCGACGGGTGCGGGTCGTACACGAGGGTGCGGAACCAGGGGCCGACGGTCTCCCGGTAGTCGTACCCGGACCCGAACAGGTTGTAGCCCGCCGTCTGCACCTCGCCGAGCCCGATCAGCGCCCCGAGCAGCACGAAGACGGCGACGTCCGTCGCCGTCGTCGTCACGCGCACCCTGGCGACGGACGTGCGCCGGAAGGCGAGGATCCCGAAGCCCGCGAGGCAGACGAGCCCGGAGGTCGCGCCCGGGATCGCGGACACGTACAGGCGGTAGACGTGCTCGCCGATCCCGAGCGCCTCCGTCGCGGACTCGGGGACGAGGATGCCGAGCACGTGGCCGGCGATCACGGCGAGCGCCCCGTAGTGGAACATCGTGCTGCCCCAGGCGAGGAGGCGGCTCTCGAGGAGCTGGGTCGAGCGGCTCGTCCAGCCGAGCTGGTCGCGGCGGTAGCGCCACACGTGACCGGCGACGAAGACCGCGACCGAGACGTACGGCAGCACCAGCCACACGAACAGGTCGGCGCGCTCGCTCACACGCGCGCTCCGGGCATCGTCTCGGGCGGCGCGAACGGCTCCAGCCCGACCCGCTCCTCCGGCGGGCCGGCGGCGGCGAGCTCGAGCACGCGCCGGCGCTCGAGCGCGCCCAGGCGCGGGAGGAGCGCGCAGACGGCGTCGAGGACGAGCGCGTAGGGGCTCCCGGCCTCCCGCAGGGCGCCGCGGAGGAGCTCGAGCGAGGGCCGGTGCTCCTGCAGGAGCGTCTCGCCCTCGGCCGGGGCGAGCGCGGCGAACTCGAGCACGAGCGGCAGGTAGTCGGGAAGCTCGCCGGTGACGAGCTCGAGCCCGGCCGCCGCGTAGAGCCGCTTCAGCCGCAGCAGCGCGACGCCCCGCTTGCGCGTGTCGCCGTGCACGTAGTAGGTGAGGTAGAGGCTCGTGCGGCGGCTGACGTCGAACGTCTCCACGAACGCCTGCTCGAGCTCGAGCGTCGCCTTCCCGTCCAGGTGCCGGAGGAACTCCGCGAGCGCGGCCCGCGCGGCCCCGCGCGGCAGCGCGGCGACGGCCGCGGCGAGCTCAGGCCCCGCCGCCGCGAGCCGCTCGTCCGGGTAGCGGAGCAGCGCCGCGCAGAGCTTGAACGCCTCGCCGCCCGCGACGCGCGCCCTCACCCCCCCGCCTCCGGGGCGAGCCGGCCGTCGAGGAGCGGGCGAAGCAGGTCGTCGTGGACGCGGGGCGGCGCGGCGTCCGCCGGGAGCCCGCCGCCGTGCTCGAGCGCGGTGAGCATGAATCCCTCGTTCCCGGTCCGCGGCTCGACCGCGCCGCAGTTGCCGGGGCCGCCGGCGAAGTCGAGCCCGCAGGCGCCCTGCTGCTCCATCAGCCTCCGGCCGAGCTCTGCGTGCGCCTTCGGGATCACGTAGCGGTCGTCGTACTTCGCGATCGCGAGCAGGCGGTACATCGTCTCGAGGTCGGCGGCGCCGAGCCCGACCGACGCCGGGAGCGACTCGTCGACCTCGCCGAGCACCTCGCGCTTGCGCATGTAGGCGCGCATGGCCGCCAGGCGGCGGAGCACGGCGCGGATCACGTCGGCGTCGCCGGCCGAAAGCAGGTTCGCGAGGTACTCGACCGGGATCCGGAGCGCGTCGATCGCCGGGAAGACGTCGTCGGGGTCGGCCTCGTAGCCGTCGGTCTCGAGCGCGTTCACGACGGGAGAGAGCGGCGGCACGTACCAGACCATCGGCAGCGTCCGGTACTCGGGGTGGAGCGGGAGCGCGAGCCGGTAGCGGACGGCGAGCGTGTACACGGGCGAGCGGAGCGCGGCCTGGAGCCAGTCCTCGGGGATCCCGTCGCGGCGCGCCTGCGCCTGCACCTCGGGGTCGGACGGGTCGAGGAACACCCCCATCTGCGCCTCGAGGAGGTCGCGCTCGTCGGGCACGGAGGCGGCCGCCTCGACGCGGTCTGCGTCGTAGAGGACGAGGCCGAGGTAGCGGATGCGGCCGACGCACGTCTCGGAGCAGATCGTCGGCTGCCCCGCCTCGATGCGCGGGTAGCAGAGCGTGCACTTCTCCGCCTTGCCGGTGCGGTGGTTGAAGTACACCTTCTTGTACGGGCAGCCGGAGACGCAGAAGCGCCAGCCGCGGCAGCGGTCCTGGTCGACGAGCACGATCCCGTCCTCGTCGCGCTTGTACATCGCCCCCGACGGGCAGCTCGCCACGCACGACGGGTTGAGGCAGTGCTCGCAGATGCGCGGCAGGAAGAACATGAACGCCTGCTCGTACTCCATCCGCACGCGGTCCTCGATCCCGCGCAGGAGCGGGTCGGCGTGCGCGTGCTCGGGCGCGCCGGCGAGGTTGTCGTCCCAGTTCGGGCCGCCGCGCACGGTCATCGGCTCGCCGGTGAGCTGCGAGAACGGGCGCGCGACCGGGTCGCGCTCCGAGAGCGGCGCCGAGATCAGCGTGTCGTAGTCGTACGTCCACGGCTCGTAGTAGTCGTCGATCGTCGGCAGATCCGGGTTCCAGAACACGTTCAGGAGCTTCCAGCCCCGGCCGCCGGCCTTGAGCTTCAGCTTCCCCCGCCGGTCGAGCGTCCAGCCGCCCTTCCAGCGCTCCTGGTCCTCGTAGCGGCGCGGGTAGCCGAGCCCGGGCTTGGTCTCGACGTTGTTGAACCAGACGTACTCGGTGCCGGGCCGGTTCGTCCACACCTGCTTGCAGGTGACCGAGCAGGTGTGGCAGCCGATGCACTTGTCGAGGTTCATCACCATCGCCACCTGCGCGCGGACCCGCATCAGAACTCGAGCTCCTGCGAGCGCTTGCGGACGACCGTGACCTCGTCGCGCTGCGAGCCGATCGGCCCGTAGTAGTTGAAGCCGAAGGAGAGCTGCGCGTAGCCGCCGACGAGGTGGGTCGGCTTCATCGTGATCCGCGTGAGCGAGTTGTCGGTGCCGCCGCGGTTGCCGAGCAGCTCCGTGCGCGGCGTGTTCAGGTGCCGGTCCTTCGCGTGGTACATCATGCAGACCCCCTTCGGCACGCGGTGCGTCACCGCGGCGCGGCAGTCGACGACGCCGTTCCGGTTGTAGAGCTCGACCCAGTCGTTGTCGCGGATCCCGAGCGTCTCGGCGTCCTCCCGCGAGAGCCAGAGCATCGCGCCGCCGCGGAAGAGCGTCAGCATGTGCAGGTTGTCCTGGTACTCGGAGTGAATCGACCACTTCGAGTGCGGCGTGACGAAGCTGAGCGTGAGCTCGGGCCGCGATCCGTCGCCCGACCCCTGGTCGCCGTAGATGCGGGTGTAGGCGAGCGGCGGCCGGAAGACCGGCAGCCCCTCGCCGAGCTCGAGCATCCAGGCGTGGTCGAGGTAGAGCTGCTGGCGCCCGGTGAGGGTGTGCCACGGCTTCGCCCGCTCGACGTTGATCGTGAACGGCGCGTAGCGGCGGCCGTGCGCCTCGATCCCGGACCACTCCGGCGAGGTGATGACGGTGCGCGGCTGCACCTGGGCGTCGTGGAGCGTGATCCGCTCGCCCGCGCGGGTCCCCGCGAGGTCGGCGAGCGGGACGCCGGCGCGGCGCTCGAGCGAGCGGAAGCCCTCGACCGCGAGGCGGCCGTTCGTGGTCCCAGAGAGGGCGAGGATCGCCTCGCAGGCGTGCTCGACCCGCTCGAGCGAGGGCCGCCCGTCCGCGGGCCCGCCCCGCACGACGCCGTTCGCCGCCGCCAGCTCGCGCAGCTCCTCGAGCGGCATCCAGGACGCGCCCTTCGTGACGATCCCGAGCTCCTCGACGAGCGGCCCGAGCGCTCCGTGCTTCGCCGCGACCGCCGGGTAGTCGCGCTCGACCACGACGAGCTTCGGCATCGTCCTGCCCGGCACCGGCTCGCACTCGCCGGCGCGCCAGTCGCGCACCTCGCCGAAGGGCTGCGCGAGCTCGTCGGGCGAGTCGTGCGCGAGCGGCGCGGCGACGACGTCGCGCCGCACGCCGAGGTGACGCTCGGCGAGCCGCGAGAACTCGGCCGCGATCAGCCGGAAGGCGTCCCAGTCGCTCTTCGTCTCCCACGGCGGCGGGATCGCCGCGCTGAACGTGTGGACGAACGGATGGAGGTCGGTGGAGGAGAGGTCGACCTTCTCGTACCACGTCGCCGCCGGCAGCACGACGTCGGAGAAGAGCGCGTTCGACGTCATCCGGAAGTCGATCGTCGTCAGCAGGTCGAGCTTCCCCTCGGGCGCCGGGTCGCGCCAGGCGACGTCGCGCGGGCGCGAGCCCTCCGGCAGCTCGGTCGCGCGCACGCCCGGCTCCGGCGTCCCGAGCAGGTGCTTGAGGAAGTACTCGTGGCCCTTGCCCGACGAGCCGAGCACGTTCGCGCGCCACACCGTCAGGACGCGCGGCACGTTCTGCGGCGCGTCCGGGTCCTCGCAGGCGAAGCCGAGCCGGCCCGCCCGGAGCTCGCGCACGACGTGCTCGGCCGGGTCGAGGCCGGCGCGGCCCGCCTCGTCGGCGAGGTCGAGCGGGTTGCGGTCGAACGCCGGATGGGCGGGGAGCCAGCCGAGCCGCGCCCCGAGCGCGTTCAGGTCGGCCACGTGCCGGCCGCGGAAGAGGCCGCGGCCGCCCGGCCAGGCGAGGTCCTCCGGGCGCACCCCCTCGTAGCGCCACTGGTCGGTGGCGAGGTAGAACCACGGCGTGCCCGACTGGTGCCGCGGCGGCCGCACCCAGTCGAGCGCGAAGGCCACCGTCTGCCAGCCGGAGAGCGGCCGCACCTTCTCCTGGCCGACGTAGTGGGCCCAGCCGCCGCCGTTCCGGCCCTCGCAGCCGCAGAGGAGCACGAGCGCGAGGAAGCTGCGGTAGATCGTGTCGGAGTGGAACCAGTGGTTCGTCCCGGCGCCCATCGCGATCATCGAGCGGCCCTTCGTCAGCTCGGCGTTGCGCGCGAACTCGCGGGCGACGCGGACGGCGAGGTGACGGTCGACCCCTGTGATCGGCTCCTGCCAGGCCGGCGTGTACGGCTGCGGGTCGTCGTAGCCCGCCGGCCACTCGCCGGGGAGGCCCGGCCGGCTCACGCCGTACTGGGCGAGCAGCAGGTCGAGCACCGTCGTGACGAGCTGGGCGCCGACGCGCCGCACCGGCACGCCCCGCCGGAGCACGCCCTCGGCGTCGAAGCGGGGCAGGTCGACCTCGGCGACGTCGCAGCCCTCGGCATGGAGGGTGAGGAGCGGGCTCGCGCCCTCGAGCTTGAGGTTCCAGGCGCCCTCCTCGCCCTGCCAGCGATGGCCGGCGGCGCCGTTCGGGACGAACGGGACGCCCGTGCGCTCGTCGAGCGCGACCGTCTTCCACTCGGCGTGCTCCTCGCGCGAGCCGAGGTCGCTCGCGCGCAGGAAGCGGTCCGGGACGTGCGCGCCCCCGTCGCGCGCGCGCAGGGTCACGAGCAGCGGCAGGTCGGTGAAGCGGGCCGCGTACTCGGCGAAGTAGTCGACGCGGCGGTCGACCCAGAACTCCTTCAGGATCACGTGGCCCATCGCAGTCGCGAGCGCGCCGTCCGTGCCCGGCCTCGCCGGCAGCCAGTGGTCGGCGAACTTCGTGTGCTCGGCGTAGTCCGGCGAGACGACCACGACCTTCTGACCGCGGTAGCGCGCCTCGGCCATGAAGTGCGCGTCGGGCGTGCGCGTCGTCGGCAGGTTCGTGCCCCACACGATCAGGTAGCCGGCGTTCCACCAGTCGCCCGACTCGGGCACGTCGGTCTGGTCGCCGAAGGTCTGCGGCGAGGCCGGCGGCAGGTCGGAGTACCAGTCGTAGAAGGAGAGGATCACGCCGCCGACGAGCGAGAGGAAGCGCGTGCCCGAGGCGTACGACGCCATCGACATCGCCGGGATCGGCGTGAACCCGGCGACGCGGTCGGGGCCGTAGCGCTTGATCGTGTACACGTGCGCGGAGGCCACGAGCCGCACCACCTCGGGCCACGACGCGCGGACGAACCCGCCGCGGCCGCGCTGCGACTTGTAGCGGGCCGACAGCTCCGGGTCCTCGACGATCGACGCCCACGCGTCGACGGGGTCGCCGTGCTCGGCGAGCGCGCGGCGGAAGAGCTCGAGCAGGCTGCCGCGCACGTACGGGTAGCGCACCCGCAGCGGCGAGTACGTGTACCAGGAGAACGACGCTCCGCGCGGGCAGCCGCGCGGCTCGTACTCCGGCATGTCGGGCCCCGTCGACGGGTAGTCGACCGCCTGCGACTCCCAGGTGATCAGGCCGTCCTTGACGTAGACGTTCCACGAGCAGGACCCGGTGCAGTTGACCCCGTGCGTCGAGCGCACGACCCGGTCGTGGCGCCAGCGGTCGCGGTAGAAGGACTCCCAGTCGCGCCCGCGCCCGACGAGCTGGCTCCAGCCCTCGGCCGAGACCGGCCCGCGCCGGAAGAACTGGTGCGCCTCGAGGATCGGGCTGCGCTTGTCCATGTCGCGGGTGCGCCGCGGGGGCGCAGCCTGGAGTCTGCCGGACGCCGCGGCCGGCGCGCGCCGCCTACGTCTGCGACTTGATGAACGCGACGAGCGCCCGGACCTCGTCGGGCTTCGTCTCCAGGCGGAACGGCGCGATCGCCGCCGGCATCACGCCGGCGCGGTAGCCCTTCACGATCCGGGCGTCCGAGTCGGTGATCGACTCGGCGAGGTAGGCGTCGTCGGCGGCGACCGTGCTTCCGTCGGCCAGCGCGACCTCGGCTCCGGCGATCCCCCTGAGCGACGGCCCCGCCCCCGCCGTGCCGGCGAGCGAGTGGCAGGCGACGCAGCCGCGGGAGGAGTAGAGCGCCTTCCCGCGCGCGACGAGGGCGGGCGTGACGGTGACCGTGCCGACGGCCGGGGCGGGGGAGGCTCCGGTCGTCGTGGCCGCGGGCGGGGGCGTGTCGCCGGCGCCGGCGGGCTCGCGCGCCGCGTCCTTGCCGCGGTGGTAGCCGATCGCGTAGGCGGCGACGAGGAGGCCGAGCACGAGCCCGCCGGCCGCGAGGCCGCCGAGCAGCCAGCGCCCGAGCCCGTCGGGCGCCGTCCGGTCGCCGTGGCTCACCACCTCATCCTCCTCCACCCGTCACCGCGGCGGCGTAGAGGACGGTCATCGCGACCGCGAGCGCGAGCGTGAGCCGGCCGGCGACGGGCCCGAGCCGCGTGGCTCCGAGCCCCGCGACGAGGCCGAGCGCGGCCATCCCGGCGTGGAAGAGCGCGTGCTCGGCCGGGTGGGCCTCGAGCGACTCGTACACGCGGGGGATCATCACGAGCATCATCGCGGCCGGCGCGGCGAGCACGGCCGAGAGCCCGAGCGAGGAGCGGTCGCCGAGCCGGCGGGAGACGGCGGGGAGCGAGCCGAGCACGAGCCCGAGCGCGCCGCCGAGGAGGAACTGGCCCGAGTGGGCGAGGTGGTGCCAGCCCGCCCCCGCCTCGGCGGCGTCGCGCACCTGGGGCGTGAAGGCCGCGACCGCCACGACGGCCACCGCCGTCCCGACCGCGAGCTGGAGCCCCGTCTCGAGCGGGACGCGCCGTTCCGCGGGGCGCGCCGGCTCGGCCGCCTCCGGGCCCGGGCCGCGCCGCTCGCCCCGCCGCTCCCACGCGGTGCGGGCGAGCGGGGCGACCTGGATCAGGAACAGCAGGAAGCCGAGCGCGAAGACGAGGGCGAAGACGCTGCCGGCCAGGCTGTAGCCGCTCGTCCCGGCGGGCTGGAGCGCGTAGCGGCGCGGGACGCCGAGCGCGCCGGCGAGAAACCACGTCCCGGTGAGGCCGTATCCGCCGGCGAGCAGCAGCCCCACCGTCGCGGCTCGGCTCCGCGCGGACACGGTCCGGTCGGAGTCCCACTCGAGCAGGTGCGCGAGGAAGGCGAGCGCCCACACGACGACGGCGAGCATCAGGTAGGTGTGGAAGTGCGCGACCACCCACACGGTGTTGTGCAGGCGGAAGTTGAACGGGATCACGGAGTCGATCACCGCCCCGACGCCGCCGATCGCCCAGCCGGCGAAGCCGACGTAGAGGAGGGTCGAGGCCAGCGTCCAGCGGTAGCGCGACCCCCAGACGAGCATCGTCATCGAGTAGATCGTGATCACGGCGACCGGGAGGAGCGCCGCGTACGAGACGATCGACGAGGTGACCTGCGCCCACTCCGGCTGCACGAAGTCCATGTAGAGGTGGTGCGAGTACGCGGTGAGGATGAACGCGAAGGAGCCCATCCAGCCCGCGACGAACACCTTCGTGGTCGCGTACGGGCGGCCCGCGTACCTCGGGACGAGCACGTACAGGGCCCCGGCGGCGAGGTAGATGACGAGGTTGGCCGCCGTGTGGCCGAAGAAGTAGACGAGGTTCTTCGCGACGAGCGCGTCGAACGCGACGCCGGCGTCGTACGTGCGGCAGAGGAGGCCCGCCAGGATCGCCATCCCCGCGGAGGCGGCGGCGAGCCCGTCGATCGCGACGACCGTGGCCGCGACCGCCTGCGGCGGCGGCGGCTCGGCGTCGCGGCCGAGGAGGAAGCGCAGGCCCAGCGTCCCCGCCAGCCCGCCGTGCCGCGCCGTCGCCTGCTCCACCACGTCGACGCAGAAGACGCCGAAGCCGAGGCCGACGGCCCCCATGCCCGCGAGGAACGCCGCCTCCGACCAGGTCGACCACTGCCCCGCCGGGTAGA
The DNA here is from genome assembly GCA_035650615.1 of Gaiellaceae bacterium. Taxonomy (GTDB): domain Bacteria; phylum Actinomycetota; class Thermoleophilia; order Gaiellales; family Gaiellaceae; genus PALSA-600. The sequence goes on from DASRHI010000045.1 coordinate 37,643, forward strand.
ACGGGAGCGGCGGGAGGAACGTCCAGCCGCCGGCGAAGCCGCCCGGGAGCGTCGCGACCACGACCGCGAGCGCGCCCGCGGCGATGAGCGCGTAGGCGGCGAGCATGCGGCCGGCGCGGAGCGGCACCGTCTCGCGGAGCACGTACCAGAGCGCGCCCATCATCGCGACGAGGAGCCCGGTCAGCATCCCGGCGCCGTGGAGCGTCATCAGCCGGTAGAACCAGGCCTGGGAGATCCCGACGACCGTCGCCTGGTCGAGCCGCATCAGCACCCCCAGCACGCCCATCGCCGCGACGAGCGCGACGCCGGTGCCGAGGTAGAGGAGGCCGATCCGCCGCTCGAGCGCCCGCGCGCCGGCGCGGGTGAACTCGGCCGCCCGCGGGTGGAGGACCGCCGGGATCCCGACCGGCGCGGTCGTCGCCTCCATCAGCGGGGCGTCACCCGGAAGCTGCCGAACATCGTCGCGTGGTTCAGCCCGCAGTACTCGAAGCAGCGGACGACGTAGCGACCCGGGTCGTCGAGGGTGAGGTCGAGGCGGTTGTGGTAGCCGGGCATCGCCTGGACGGAGCCGACGAGACGACCGTGCGGGTCGTAGAGGCCGAGGCCGTGGTTGACGTCGACGGAGGTGACGTCGAAGCGCACGCGGGTGCCGGCCGGCACGCTCGGCGGCGTGAACGTCCAGAAGAACTGGCCGCTCGCCACCTGCACCACGGTCCGCTCGCCCGACGCGCCGCTCGGGTAGGGGAGCGCGAAGAACGAGATGCCGAGGACGAGCACGCCGACGACGACGAGGAAGGCGAGCCAGCGGCTGCGGAGCCGGTAGCCGATCCGGTGCACGCGCTCGACCGACACGTCGGTGCCGGCCTGGAGGCCGATCACCGCGAACGCGACCCCGAGCGCGAGCGCGATCGCCGCGAAGACGGCGCCGAGCGCGACCTGCGGCTCGCCGTAGTGGAGACTCATCCTCCAGGATCTCCCGGTCGCATGGCGACCGGCAGATCCTACGACGCGCCGCCGGACGGCGCGCGCCGGAGCACGAGCGGGAGCTCGGCGACGAGCGCCGTCCCCGCTCCGGGCGAGGACTCGAGCTCGAGCCGCCCGCCGAGGAGCTGCGCGCGCTCGCGCATCCCGACGAGCCCGAGCGCCCCCTCGCGGACGGCGGCGGGGTCGAACCCGGACCCGTCGTCCTCGACCACCGCCCGCACGTGCGAGTCCGAGCTCGTGACGACGATGCTCACCGACCGTGCCGACGCGTGCTTGACGACGTTCGTGAGCGCCTCCTGCACGATCCGGTAGATCGCCGTCTCGGTGTCGGAGTCGAGCTGGGCGCCGACTGCCACGTTGACGTCGAGGGCGAGGCCGCTGCGCTCGCGCACGACTCCCGTGAGCCGGTCGAGCGCCGCGGCGAGGCCGAAGTCGTCGAGCGCCGGCGGCCGGAGCTCGACCGTGAGGCGCCGGACGTCGCCGAGCGCCGAGGCGACGAGCTCCCTGATCACCGCGAGCGGGTCCTCCCCGACCTGCTCCTCGAGCGTCTTCAGGCCGAGCAGGATCGAGGCGAGCGCCTGGCCGGTCTCGTCGTGCAGCTCGCGCGCCAGCCGGCTGCGCTCGAGCTCCTGCCCGTGGAGGAGCGCCCTGACCGACTCGCGCCGGACGCGCTCGGACAGCTCGATCGCCACCGCGGCGCGGTTCGCGAAGGCCTGCGCGACGCGCATGTCGGCGTCGGAGAAGCGCGGGTTGGCGCCGCGCTTGTCGTACGCCACGACCACCCCGACCGCCTCGCCGCGGACGACGAGCGGGACGTAGAGCGCCGCGGTCGCCGCGACGAGCCGCGGCGCGGTCTGGTCGACCTCCGGGTCGTCGATCAGCGAGTCGATCCGCTCGCTCCGCCTGCGCTCGAGCGTCCTGCCGCTCTTCGAGTGCAGCGGGTCGAGGTCGAGCGCCCGCAGGGCGTCGGCGCCCTCGCCGCTCGCCGCGACCACCCTCAGGCGCCCGCCGTCGTGGGTCGGACGCTGGATCATCACCGCCCGGGCGTCGACCAGGTCGCGCAGCCGCGTCGCCGCGAGCTCGAAGAGCTGGGCGAGGTCGCCCTCGCCGACGAGCGCCTCCGAGACCTCGTTGAGCGACTCGAGCTGCCGGGACCACTGCCGCGACGACTCGTAGAGGCGCGCGTTCTCGATCGCGACCGCCGCCTGCGCCGCGAGCAGGCGGACGACCTCCTCGTCCTCCTCGGTGAACTCCTCGCGGCCCGCCTTCTCGGTCAGGTAGAGGTTCCCGAACGCGGTCCCGCGGAGCTCGATCGGGACGCCGAGGAAGCTCTCCATCGGCGGGTGCCCGGGCGGGAAGCCGACCGAGCGCGGGTCCTGCGTGAGGTCGCGCAGCCGCAGGTTCTCGCGCCTCGAGATCAGGACGCCGAGGATGCCGCGGCCGCGCGGCAGCTCGCCGATCTCCTGCTTGCGCTCCTCGTCGATCCCGACCGTGATGAACTGCTCCAGGGCGGTGCCGGCCCGGTCGATCACGCCGAGGGCCCCGTAGCGGGCCCCCGTCAGCTCGACCGCGGTCTCGATCACCCGCCGGAGGAGCGCCTCGAGCGAGAGCTCGGAGCTCAGCGCGATGCCCGTCTCGACCAGCCCCCGAAGGCGCGTGGCGGTCGTGATCTCCTCGATGGCCACGGGGTCCCCTCCCTCGAACGTTAGCGCCCTGCGGGAATCCCGCAAATTGCCCGCGCCTCCCTCCCGATGCGGGAGGGGCGTCCGGCGGGCAGGCTGAGGCCGATGGCGACCGCGAAGACCCACCGCTTCCCCGTCGGCGTCCGCTGGCTCGAGGGCAAGCTGACGGAGGCGAGCGTGCCCGGCAAGGAGCCGCTCCGGGTCGCCACCCCGCCGGAGTTCGGCGGCGGCGTCGAGGGCGTGTGGAGCCCCGAGGACCTGTTCGTCGGCGCCGTGGCGACCTGCTTCACGGTCACGCTGGTCTCGGCCGCGCGGCGCCTGCAGGCGCCGCTGCGCGGCATCGAGGTGAGCGGTACGGGCGAGGTCGGGGCGCGCCCCGACGGCCGCTACGGCTTCGTCGGCGTCGAGCTCGAGGTCGAGCTCGTGACGGAGGCGGGCTTCGAGGCGGAGGCGCGCAGGGCCGCGCTCGACGCCGAGCGGACCTGCCTCGTCGCCGTCTCGCTCGACACGCCCGTCCACCTCGCGCTGCACGTGCGCGCGGCTCCCGCCGCGGCGTAGTCAGCGCGGCTTGCGGTCGGGCCGGCCGCCGTTCGGCACGATCGCGACCGGGCAGGCGGCGTGGTGCGCGCACTGCTGGCTGACCGATCCCAGCAGGAGGCCCCTGAACCCGCCGAGGCCGCGGGAGCCGACGACGAGCAGGTCGGCCTCGCGCGCCTCCGCGACGAGGACGTCGGCCGCGTGCCCCTCGCGCAGGATCGGCGTGACGCTCACGCCGGACTCCGGCGCGCCCGCGTCCTCGAGGCTCTTCTCGAGCGCGGCCCGCGCGATCTTCTCGTAGTCCGAGGGGTCGACGGACACCGGCACCCAGCCGGTCTCGTACACGGCCGCGGGCACGTGCCAGGCGGAGACGGCCTTGACGTCCGCGCCGCGCAGGCGCGCCTCGGCGAGCCCGAAGCGGAGCGCCGCAACCGACCCCGGAGAGCCGTCGACGCCGACGACGATGGTGCTCATGTTCCCTCCTTCGGTCGTGTCCCTGCCCGAATTCTCGCCGGGCCCGGCGGCCGGGCACCTCGGGCCGGCCGCGGATCGGGGCGCGGCAAACTACGGAGCCGCCGGCGCCGCCGCCGCAGCTCGTCGGCGCCCCAGACGAGGACGGGGAACGGGAGCAGGAGGAGGAGCTCGCGGACCCCGAGCGGGGCGGTGCCGAAGAGGCGCCGGAGCGGAGGGAGGTAGAGGAGGGCCGCCGTGAAGGCGAGCTCGAAGGCGATCCCCCAGAGCAGCAGGCGGTTCGTGAGCAGCCCGACCTCGCGCAGGGAGGCGCGCGAGGTCCGCGAGGCGACGGCCGTCCCGACCTGGCAGGCGACGATGCCGGCGAAGGTCATGGTCGTCGCCTCCAGGTAGGCGTCGTGCAGCGGCGAGCCCGCGCCGACGTCGTCCCCCGGGCGCCAGCCCGCGTCGAGCAGCACGAAGAAGAAGCCGCCGAGCACGAGCGCCGCCGAGACCGCCCCCATCAGCCCCCACGCGCGGAGGAGCATCTCGCCCCGGATCACGGCCTCCCGCCGCGGCCGCGGCGGGCGCTCCATCAGCCCCGGCTCGGCCGGCTCCCGCCCGAGCGCGAGCGCCGGCAGCGTCTCGGTGCCGAGGTCGATGGCGAGGATCTGCAGCACCGTGAGCGGCGGCGGCACCGCCCCGCCGGAGAGCGCGAAGACGAGGAACGGGACGACCTCGGGCGTCGCGTGCGCGAAGATGTAGACGACGAACTTGCGGACGTTGTCGTAGACGCGGCGCCCGGCCTCGACCGCGGCGACGATGCTCGCGAAGTTGTCGTCGGCGAGGATCATCGTCCCCGCCTCGCGCGCGACCTCCGTCCCGCTCCGACCCATCGCCACCCCGATGTCGGCGGCGCGCAGGGCCGGCGCGTCGTTCACCCCGTCGCCGGTCATCGCCACCACCTCGCCGGCCGCCTGGAGCGCGTCCGCGATCCGCAGCTTCGCCTCCGGCGAGCTGCGCGCGAACACGAGCTCCGGCTCCGCGGCGAGGAGCCGTCCGAGCTCGCCGTCGCCGAGGCGGTCGAGCTCCCGGCCGGTCACGACGCGGGGCCGGCGGCCCACGATCCCGACCCGTCGCGCGACGGCGACCGCCGTCTCGCCCGAGTCCCCGGTGACGACGACGATCCGGATCCCGGCGCTCCGGCAGCGGGCGACGGCGGCCGCCACCTCCGGACGCGGCGGATCGATCAGCGCCACGAGCCCGACGAGCTCGAGCTCCCGCTCGGCGTCCTCGCGCCGCGCGGGGGGCGGCGCCCCGGGCGGGAGCTCCCTCGTCGCGACCGCGAGCACTCGCAGCCCCTCGCGCGCCCAGCGCTCGCTCCGCTCGAGCAGCGCCCGGCGCTCGTCCGCCGCGAGCGCGCAGCGGGCGAGCACGTCCTCGGGAGCGCCCTTGACGTCGACCGTGACCCTGCCGTCGCGCTCGTCGACCGTGGACATGAGCCGCAGCGCGGCGTCGAACGGGAACGCCTTCAGCCGCCCCGCCTCCCGCGCCGCCCGCCCCGCGTCCGCGCCGAGCGAGGCCGCCGCCCCGAGCAGCGCGAGCTCCGTGGGGTCGCCGGCCGGCGGCTCGAGCGCGGCGTTGTTGCACGCCGCGAGCACCCGCGCGAGCTCGGCGAGCGCCGGCGACGGGGGCGCGGGGAGCGGCCGGGTGCGCCCGCCGGCGAAGACGCGCACGACCTGCATCCGGTTCTGCGTCAGCGTCCCGGTCTTGTCGGTGCAGATCACCGTCGTCGAGCCGAGCGTCTCGATCGCGCTCAGCCGCTTCACGAGCGCCCCCGAGCGCGCGAGCGCCCGCACCCCGACCGCGAGCGCGAGCGTGATCGTCGGGAGGAGCCCCTCGGGGACGTTGGCGACGATCAGCCCGATCGAGAAGCCGAGCGCGTCGCCGAGCGGCAGCCCGGCCGCGAACGTGCCGATCGGCAGGAACGCGAGACCGGCGCCCACGGCGACCGCCGCGATCAGCCAGGCGACGCGCTTCACCTGGCGCTCGAGCGGGCTCGGCTCGTAGCGCACGCGCTGCGACAGGGCGGCGATCCTGCCGAGCTGCGTGTACATCCCCGTGTTGACGACGACCGCGACCGCCTCCCCGCCCGTGCAGGAGCTCCCGCTGAAGACGAGGTTGGGCGCCTCGAGCGGCGGGACGTCGGGCGGAGCCGTGACCGCCGAGCGCGTGACGGGGAGGGACTCGCCGGTGAGAGTCGACAGGTCGACCTCGACCGCGCCCTCGACGAGGCGGGCGTCGGCGGAGATGCGGTCGCCCTCGGCGAGCAGGAGCACGTCGCCGCGGACGAGCAGCCGCGCGTCGATCGTCCGGCGGGCGCCGTCCCGCATCACGGTCGCCTGCGGCGGGAGGTAGCGGCCGAGCGCCTCGACCGCGCGCTCGGCCTGCCGCTCCTGGAGGAACGCGAAGAGCGCGTTCACGACGACGACCCCGACGATCGCGCCGGCGAGGGCGGCGCTGCCGGCGGCGAGCGCGAGCGCCGCCGCGAGCCAGAGCAGGAGCGCGAGCGGGTGAGAGAGCTGCCGCGCGAGCTCGAGGGCCGCGCCGGCCCGGCGGCGGCGCACGAGCTCGTTCGGGCCGTCGTGGAGGAGTCGCCGCTGGGCCTCTCGGGTCGAGAGGCCCGGCGGCGTCATGCGCGACGTGTGGCCGGCCCGCGTAGGGACGGGGGCCGGCCGGAGGGCACCGCCGCGTCTGGAGGGAGGGTCGCGGCGGTGGGTGCGGCGAGCATGCCGGCAGCCTCGCGCACGCGGCGCTCCGGGCCATCCGCGAGGGTCCCGATCCCTCCTGCGGGCTACTACCGATGCCGCCCGCCGGGCGCGGAGGGAGGCTTCGGGTGTGTCGGGAAACGCCCTCCAGCTCGCGAACCTGATGCTCGTGACGACGAGCGCCGGGCTGACGATGCTCTTCGCCGGGACGAAGAAGCGCCGCCTGCGGTGGCGCACCGGACCGCGCGAACGCCGCAGGTGGTATCGGCGGTAGCCCCGATGCGCCCGCGCGCGCCGCGGCGCACCATGGTGCTGGTCGCAGAAGGAGGTGGACCGACCATGACCCCGATCGTGAAACGACCGCCGCTCGAGCTGGACGGGATGGAGCGCTGGCTGAACAGCATGCTCTCCGGCATCGGCTTCGGCCCGCTCATCCGGCCGTTCCTGCCGGCCGCCGACGTCTACGTGTCGGAGGGCGTCTACGTGGTCGAGCTCGAGGTGCCGGGCTTCACGGAGTCCGAGCTCGGCGTCGAGCTCTCCGGGCGCATGCTCACGATCTCGGGCAAGCACGAGGAGACGCGTGAGGCGACGAAGGCCTTCCGGCTCCACGAGCGGCTCGCCGACGAGTTCGAGCGGACGTTCGTGCTTCCGCCCGAGGTCGACGTCGAGAAGGTCGCCTCGACCTTCGTGAACGGCGTCCTTCGGGTGACGGCGCCGCTGCCGGCGGCGGCGAAGGCGCGCAAGGTTCCGATCACCACGGCGTGATCGGGCGTCCCGGCCGGGGCGGGGGTCCTCCAGCTCCCGCCCCGGTCCGGCGGTTCGGGTTGCGGGAAAGCCGCAGCCGCCTCCGCGGGCGCGCCGATGTGCCGCGTCCGGACCTGCGGGAAGACTCGACGCAACCGAGGAAGAGGGAGGATTCCCCCACGTGAGAGCGCTCGTCCACCGCCGCCGCGCCGACCCGCACGCCCCCGCGTGCGCCGAGCTCCCGCCCGGGCGGAAGGAGCCGGCGGCAGTTGGCTAGCTCCGCCGGGGCCGCGGCGGGCGCGGTCGACGTCATCCTCCGCGACGGCGGGACGCTCCGCCTCCAGCCGCCGGCCCCCGCCGACGCCGGCGCCGTCCTCGCCTTCTTCGAGGGGCTCTCGCCCGAGAGCCTCGCGCTCCGCTTCCACGGCGCCCGCCGCGTCGAGCGCGCGCTCGTCGAGCCGTTCTGCGACCCGGACTGGCGCAACCGCGGCGCCCTCGTCGGCCGCCTCGACGACGAGGTGGTCGCGCTCGCCGACTACGAGCGGGTGGGCGACCGCGACGTCGCCGAGGTGGCGTTCGTCGTCGCGGACGCCCACCAGCGTCGCGGAATCGGCACGCGCCTGCTCGAGCAGCTCGCCGTCCGGGCGCGCGACGCCGGCATCACCGAGTTCGTCGCCGACGTGACCGCCGGCAACGCGCACGCCGTGAGCGTCTTCGCCGACACCGGCTTCGAGCTCGTGCGCGAGCTCGAAGGCGGCGAGATCCAGCTGCGGTTTCCGATCGTAGAGACCGGCGCCCTCGCGCTCCGCGTCGAGCGCCGCGACCACGTCGGCGTCGTCGCCTCGCTCCGGCCCTTCTTCGAGCCGCGGTCGGTCGCCGTCGTCGGCGCCTCGCGCCGGCGCGGCTCGATCGGCGGCGAGCTCTTCAGGAACATCCTGGACGCCGACTTCGCGGGCGCCGCGTACCCCGTCAACCTGAGCGCCGAGCCCGTCGCGGGCGTGCGCGCCTACGCGTCGGTGGACGAGCTCCCCGAGCTCGTCGACCTGGTCGTGATCTGCCTCCCCGCCGCGCAGGTGCTCGCCGCCGCCGACGCCGCGCTCCGGCGAGGCGTGCGCGCCCTCTGCGTCATCTCCGCCGGCTTCGCGGAGACCGGCCCCGAGGGCCGGGAGCGCCAGGACCGCCTGCTCGCGCTCGTGCGCGCGCACGGCGCGCGGCTCGTCGGCCCCAACTGCCTCGGCGTCGCGGTGCCCCCGATCGGGCTGAACGCGACCTTCGCGCCGCGGCCGCTGCCGGCGGGCCGCATCGGGTTCTCGTCCCAGAGCGGCGCCCTCGGGCTCGCGCTGCTCGAGAAGGCGGCCGAGCGCGCGCTCGGCTTCTCGGCGTTCGCCTCGATCGGCAACAAGGCGGACGTCTCGTCGAACGACCTGCTCGAGTGGTGGGAGGAGGACGAGCGGACCGACGTCGTGCTGCTCTACCTCGAGTCCTTCGGCAATCCCCGCACGTTCTCGCGCGTGGCGCGCCGGGTCGCCCGCCGCAAGCCGATCCTCGCGCTCAAGGCCGGCGTCACGTCGGCCGGCGCGCGGGCCGCCAGCTCGCACACCGCGGCGCTCGCCGGCTCCGACGCCGCGGTCGACGCCCTCTTCCACCAGGCCGGCGTGCTGCGCGCGAGGACGCTCGAGGAGCTCGTCGACGCCGCCGCGCTGCTCTCGTCGCAGCCGCTCCCGAAGGGGCCGCGCGTCGCCGTGGTCACGAACGCCGGCGGCCTCGGGATCCTCTGCGCCGACGCCTGCGAGGCGCACGGGCTCGAGCTGCCTCCGCTCGCGGAGGAGACGCGCGCCGCCCTCGCCGAGGGGGTGCCCGGAGAGGCGAGCCTCGCCAACCCGGTCGACCTGCTCGGCTCGGCCACCGCCGGCACCTACGAGGCCGTCGTCGGCCCCGTCCTCGCCGACCCGAACGTCGACGCGCTGATCGTGCTCTTCGTGCCGCCGGTCGTCGCGGGCGCGGAGGAGGTGGCGGCCGGGATCCGGCGGGCGGTCGCCGGCCGGCCGCGCGAGAAGCCCGTGATCGCCGTCGTCGTGAGCGCCGAGGGCACGCCCGCGGCGCTGCGCGAGCCCGACTCGCCGGTGGTCGCGCTTCCCTACCCGGAGTCGGCCGCGCGCGCGCTCGCGCTCGCGCTCGAGCGGACGAGGTGGCTCGCGCGGCCCCCCGGCCGCGAGCCCGAGGTCGCCGGCACCGACGAGCGCGCGGCCCGCGACGCGATCGCCGGGGCGGACGGCTGGCTCACCCCGGCCGCCACCCGTCGCCTGCTCGAGGCCTACGGCATCCCGCTCGTGCCCGAGCGCGTCGCCGCCGGGGCGGACGAGGCCGTCGAGGCCGCCCGCGAGCTGGGCTTCCCGGCGGTCGTGAAGACGGCCGCGCCGGGCGTGCACAAGACCGAGGTCGGCGGCGTCGCCCTCGACCTCCGCGACGAGGCGCAGGTGCGGTCCGCGGCCGAGCGGATCGGGCTCCCGGTGATCGTCCAGCCGTTCCTGCGGGGCGGCACCGAGCTCCTCGCCGGCGTCGTCCAGGACCCGATGTTCGGCCCGCTCGTCGCGTTCGGGCCCGGCGGCGCGCTCGCCGAGCTGATCGGGGAGGCCTCGTTCCGGCTCGCGCCCCTCACCGACCTCGACGCGGACGAGCTCGTGCGCTCGGGCAAGGCGGGCCGGCTCGTGGCGGGCTTCCGCGGCGCGCCCGCCGCCGACGCCCGCGCCCTCGCCGAGCTCCTGCTCCGGCTCGGCCGGCTGGCGGAGGACCTGCCCGAGGTGGCCGAGCTGGACCTCAACCCGATCCTGGCCGGTCCCGACGGCTGCGTCGCGGTGGACGCGCGCGTGCGCATCCGCGCCGCAGAGTCCGGGCGTAGGCTCAAGAGCTGGTAGCGACCCCACGGAGGCGAAAGCGAGCGATGGCCGACACGATCACGATCACCGACAACCGCACGGGACGGAGCTTCGAGGTGCCGATCGAGGACGGGACGATCCGCGCGACGGCGCTGAAGCAGGCGAAGGTCTCGGACGACGACCCGGGACTCGCGAGCTACGACCCGGCGTTCCTCAACACCGCGTCCGTCCGCAGCGCGATCACGTTCATCGACGGCGATCGCGGCATCCTGCGCTACCGCGGCTACCCGATCGAGCAGCTCGCCGAGCGCAGCACCTACCTCGAGACGGCGTACCTGCTCGTCTTCGGCGAGCTCCCGACCGCGCCGGAGCTCGAGCGCTGGACGGACGAGCTCACCCACCACACCTTCGTGCACGAGAACGTGAAGGGGCTGATGCAGGGCTTCCGTTACGACGCGCACCCGATGGGGATGCTGATCAGCGCGGTCGCCGCGCTCTCGACGTTCTACCCGGAGGCGTCGCAGGTCGACGACCACGAGATCCGGATGCAGCAGGTGGTGCGGCTGATCGCGAAGGTGCCGACGATCGCGGCCTGGTCGTACCGGCACAGCCGCGGGATGCCGTACGTCTACCCCGACAACGACCTCAGCTTCGCCGCGAACTTCCTCTCGATGATGTTCCGCATCGCGGAGCCGCGCTACGAGGCGCACCCGGCGCTCGAGCGCGCGCTCGAGGTGCTGTTCATCCTGCACGCGGACCACGAGCAGAACTGCTCGGCGAACGCCATGCGCGCGATCGGCTCGAGCAAGGTCGACCCCTACAGCGCGCTCGCCGGCGCCGCCGCCGCGCTCTACGGCCCGCTCCACGGGGGCGCCAACGAGGCGGTGCTGCGGATGCTCGGCGAGATCGGCGACGTCGCGCGCGTGCCCGAGTTCATCGAGGCGGTGAAGGCGGGCCACGGTCGCCTGATGGGCTTCGGCCACCGCGTCTACAAGAACTACGACCCGCGCGCGAAGATCATCAAGCAGGTCGCCGACGACGTCTTCGAGGTCACCGGCCGCGACCCGCTGCTCGACATCGCGCTCGAGCTCGAGAAGATCGCGCTCGAGGACGAGTACTTCGTGAGCCGCAAGCTCTACCCGAACGTCGACTTCTACTCGGGACTGATCTACCAGGCGCTCGGCCTGCCGATCGCGATGTTCCCGGTCATGTTCGCGATCCCGCGCACGTCGGGCTGGCTCGCCCAGTGGCTCGAGGGGATCCAGGACCCGGAGCAGAAGATCGCCCGCCCGCGCCAGATCTACACGGGGCCGGGCGAGCGGCCGTTCGTGCCGATCGGCGAGCGCGGCGCCGGCGGGCCCCGGCCGGTGACCGCGGCCGCCTGAGCTCCGCCGCGCAGTCGGCGCGCAACAACCCGGGGTCAGACCCCGAGGTGTTGCGCCCGCCGTCATGGGCTCCGCCGAGCAGGCGGCGTGCAACAACCCGGGGTCTGACCCCGAAGGAGCAGGCGGCGTGCAACAACCCGGGGTCAGACCCCGAGGTGTTGCGCCCGCCGTCAGGCCGCTTCGCGCTCGAGCTCGGGCGAGTAGGAGCCCGTGCGGGCGAGGCCGTTCAGGCGCGCGCGCTTGAGGAAGGCGCGCTGCGCGGCGGCGACGTTCGCCGCCGAGCCCGCCCACGCCTTCTGGGCGGGCGCCTGGAGGGCGCGGCCGTACGAGAAGGAGAGCTCCCACGGCTGCGGGCCGAGCGCGTTCATCGCGTTCAGGTGCTCGGTCGCCGCCTCGTCCGACTGGCCGCCCGAGAGGAACACGATCCCGGGCACCGCCGCCGGGACGTGGTGGCGCAGGCAGCGGAGCGTCTGCTCGGCGACCTCCGCCACGCTCGCCCGCGTCGGGCTGTCGTAGCCCGAGAGGACCATGTTCGGCTTCAGCAGCATCCCCTCGAGCTCGACCCGCTGGTCGCGCAGCTCGGTGAAGACCGCGTGCTGCACGCGCGCCGTCGCGCGGTAGGCCTCCTCGATCGAGTGCGTGCCGTCCATCAGCACCTCGGGCTCGACGATCGGCACGAGGCCGGCCTCCTGCGCGAGCGCCGCGTAGCGCGCGAGCGCGTGCGCGTTCGCCCAGACGGCGTACTCGCTCGGGCGCCCGTCGCCGATCGAGTAGACGGCGCGCCACTTCGCGAAGCGCGCGCCGAGCGAGACGTACTCCTCGAACCGCTCGCGCAGCCCGTCCAGGCCCTCGGTGATCGTCTCGCCGGGCGCGTTCGCGAGCGGCTTCGCCCCCTTGTCGACCTTGATCCCCGGGATCACGCCCTTCGAGGCGAGGAGCTCCGGGAACGGCGTCCCGTCGGCCGACGACTGGCGGATCGTCTCGTCGAAGAGGATCACCCCGCTGATCCACCGCTCCGCGCCCTCGGCGGTGAAGAGCAGGTCGCGGTAGGCGCGCCGCGTCTCCTCCGTCGACTCGACCCCGATCGCGTCGAAGCGCCGCTTGATCGTGCCGGTGCTCTCGTCGGCGGCGAGGATCCCCTTGCCGGGCGCCACGAGCGCGCGTGCGGTCTGCGAGAGGTCCGTCGCCATCGTCCCCGGAAGTATGGTCCCGGGACGATGGCCGACGCGCTGCCCTACGGCGCCGCCAGGATCGAGCTGACGCGGGTGCCGGGCGGGCGGTCCGACGTGGACGTCGTCGCGGTCGAGGAGCCGCTCGAGATCCGGGTCGCCGGCGAGCCGCTCGCCGTCACGATGCGGACCCCCGGCCACGACGAGGAGCTCGCCCTCGGCTTCTGCGTCTCGGAGGGGATCCCGGCGACGGCGGCGGCGGCCCCGGCCGACCTCGCCGCGAACACGGTCGAGGTCGAGGCGGGCGCCTTCGACCGCGCCCGCGTCCAGCGGAGCTTCTACACCTCCTCGTCCTGCGGCGTCTGCGGCAAGGGGGCGCTCGAGGCGGTCGCCGCCGGGGCGGCCCGCGTGGCGGGCCGGCTGATCGTGCCGGCGGCGGTCGTCGCCGGCCTGCCGGCGCGGCTCGGGGCGGCGCAGGCGACGTTCGCCGCGACGGGCGGGCTGCACGCGACCGGGCTCTTCGACGCCTCCGGCGCGCTCCTGTGCCTGCGCGAGGACGTCGGGCGCCACAACGCGATGGACAAGGTGGTCGGCTGGGCCTTCCGCGAGGGGTTGCTGCCGCTCGCGGAGGCGCTCCTCTGCGTGAGCGGCCGCCTCTCGTTCGAGCTCGTCCAGAAGGCGGCCGTCGCCGGCTGCCCGCTCCTCGCCGGCGTCGGCGCGCCGTCGAGCCTCGCGGTCGAGCTCGCGCGCGACCGCGGCCTGACGCTCTGCGGCTTCGTGCGGGACGGGCGGCTCAACGTCTACAGCGAGCCGTGGCGCGTCCGGGCCTGACGGGCGTCCTCCTCGTCGGGGGCGCCTCGAGCCGCTTCGGCGCGCCGAAGGCGCTCGCCCGCCTCGGCGGCGAGACGCTCGCGGAGCGCGCCTGGCGCGTGCTCGGCGAGGCGTGCGGGGAGCGGATCGCCGTCGGCAAGGCGGCCGACCGGCTCGAGCTCCCCTTCCCGGTCCTCGACGACGGGAGCGACGTGCACGCGCCGATCGTCGGGCTCGCCGCCGGGCTGCGCGCGGCGCCGACCGACCTCTGCGTCGTGCTCCCGGTCGACTGCCCCCGCGTGACGCCCGCGCTCCTGCTCGAGCTCGCCGACGCCTGCCGTGACGCGGCGCGCACGAGCCGCGGGCCGCTGCCGGGCGCCTACCGCCGGCGCGCCCTGCCCGCGCTCGAGGCCGGGGAGCTCGCGATCCACCGGGCGATCGCGGGCCTCGACGTCGCCGTCGTCGAGGCCGAGCCGGCGCTGCTCGTGAACGTGAACACGCTGGAGGAGCTGGCCGCGCTCGAGCAGGAGGCCGTGCGCGCACGCCCTCGCTGCTAGCCTGGGTCCTCCGATCGCCAGCGACAGGAAGGAGGTGAGCGCAGTGCTTGCACTCACCGACCGCGCGGTCCAGGCCGTCAAGGCCATCGTCTCGGACGAGGAGGCCGCCGGTACGAGCGGGCTGCGGATGGTCGCAGATCGCGCCGGCTCGGAGACGAACGTCCAGCTGAGCGTGGCCGCGATCCCCGCCGAGGACGACGAGGTCGTCGAGCGGGAGGGGGCGCGGGTCTTCCTCGACCCGGAGGCCGCAGTGCTGCTCGGCGACAAGGTCCTCGACGCGACCGTCGAGGACAACAGGGTCGCCTTCACGATCGCGGAGCAGCCCGAGGGGTAGCCCGCCCGCGCCCGGGGCGCGGCGCGGGTCAGGTCTCGAGCTCGATCGACTCGAGCACGACCCCCTGCGCCTCGGGCTCGGCCGGATCGGTGCGCAGCTCGGCCTCCACCCGGGCGCCCTCGGCGATCGTGCCGCGCGCGGCGTCGGCGAAGTGCTCGCGGAAGTGCCCGGGCGTGAAGTGCGAGAGCGCGCCGAGCCGGACGCGCACCCGCGTCACCCGCGAGGCTCCCGCGGCGGCCGCCTCCAGCTCCACCCGGCGCACGACGTCCCGCATCAGCGCGCGCTCGTGCACGAGAGCACCTCCTCCCGCACCGCGGCGGCCGCCCGCTCCGCCGCCGCCGCCACCGCCGGCGAGAGCCCCTCGCCGACCTCGAGCCGCTCCGCCTCGATCCCGAAGACGACGAGCCTGGGCGGGAGCGCGCCGACCGCGCGCGCGAGCTCGACCGCCTCGGCGAGGCCGAGGTGGTGCGTCGAGGTGCGGAAGAGCTCGGGCGGGAGGACGCCCGCGGCGGCGTCGAGCCGGTGGAGGGTGCCGGGGGGCGCCCCGGAGGAGACGGCGTCGAGGAGCCACACCGCGTCCGCGTCCCTCCAGGCGTCGATCAGGGAGGTGGGCTCGCCCTCGCGCTCGAGCAGCTCGACCTCCTCCGGCAGCGTCCCCCGGAGGTGCGCGGCCGCCTCGAGGCCGGCCGCGTCGTCGCGCCGGAAGCGGTTGCCGACCCCGATCACCCGCGCGAGCGTCAGCGGCGGACGACCTCGAGGTCGAGGAAGTGGGTCGCGCAGGAGATGCACGGGTCGTAGTTGCGGATCGCCTGCTCGCAGCGCAGGCGCAGCGCCTCGTCGTCGAGGTCGAGCGAGCGCTCGGCGACGCCGCGCAGGTCCTCCTCGATCGTGCGCTGGTTCTGCGAGGTCGGCGGCACGATCTTGGCGTCGAGGATCGTGCCCGCCGCGTCCAGCTCGTAGCGGTGGTAGAGGATCCCGCGCGGGGCCTCTGTGCAGCCGAAGCCGACGCCCGCGCGCGGCTCGACCTCGACGGCGGGCGCGTCCGGCTCCTCGTACCCGGCGATCAGGCGCAGCGCCTCGTCGGCGGCGTAGACGAGCTCGACCGAGCGCACGACGATGCTGCGGAACGGGTTGCGCTCGCCCGGCGCCAGGCCCGCCTCCGCCGCGGCCTCGCGCGCGAGCGGGCTGAGGCGGTCGAAGCCGAGCGCGAACCGCGCGAGCGGGCCGCAGAGGTAGGAGCCGCGGCCGGCGATGCGGGAGTGGAGCGCGTTCGACCACTCGACGTGCTCCTCGACGAAGTGGTCGTCGTACCCGGAGACGTCGATGTCGAGCCCCCCCGTGGAGACGATGCGGCCGCGGTCGATCGGGTACTCGCCCGGCTCGGAGAGCGCGACGAGCTCGTAGTCGGCCTCGTAGTCGGGGAAGTCGAGCCCCGCCGTCAGCCTCACGGTGTCGAGTGCGATCTCGCGCGCCCGCTCGAGCTTCTCCACGAGCGGCGCCAGCTCGTCGCGGCGGGGCGCCCGGTACCAGCCGCCCACGCGCACGTTGACCGGGTGGATCTCGCGCCCGCCGACGACGCGCATCACCTCGTTGCCGGTCTTCTTCAGCTCGAGCGCCCGCGCGACGGCGTCGGGCCGGTCGCGCGCGAGCGCGACGGCGCTCTCGTAGCCGAGGAAGTCGGGCAGGTGCAGCATGTAGACGTGCAGCGCGTGGCTCTCGATCCACTCGCCGCAGTAGAGGAGCCGCCGCAGCGCGCGCAGCTGGCCGCCGACCTCGACGCCGCAGGCCCGCTCCATCGCCGCGGTCGCGCTCATCTGGTAGGCGACCGGGCAGATGCCGCAGATGCGCGCCGTGATGTCCGGCGCCTCGGTGAAGCCGCGGCCGCGCAGGAAGGCCTCGAAGAAGCGGGGCGGCTCGTAGATCCGGAGCTTCACGTCGGCGACGCGGCCGCCCTCGATCTCGACGCGCATCGCGCCCTCTCCCTCGACGCGCGCGAGGTACTCCGTCCTGATCGTCCTCGTCGTCCGCTCACTCATCGGCGCGCGCCCTCTCGAACCCGGCGACGTTGAACGTCTGGAAGACGCGGTCGATTCCGCGCTCGTCCATCCCGAGGACGCGCAGCCTGCGCGTGAGCGCGAGCGTGTTCGGCGTCTCCATCGGCCCGAAGCAGCCGTAGCAGCCGCGATGGAAGGAGGGGCAGAGCGCGCCGCAGCCGGCGTGCGTGACCGGGCCGAGGCACGGGGTCCCGTGCGCGACCGTGACGCACACGTTGCCGCGCCGCTTGCACTCGGTGCAGACGCTCGTGGAGGGGATGTTCGGCCGGCGGCCGTGCAGGAACGCGGTCAGGACCTCGAGCAGCTGGCGCTTGTCGATCGGGCAGCCGTGGAGCTCGAAGTCGACCGGGACGTGCGCCGAGATCGGCGTCGAGGTCTCGAGCGTCGAGACGTACTCGGGCGTCGCGTAGACGGCGGCGACGAACTCGCCGACGTCGGCGAAGTTCCTCAGGGCCTGGATGCCGCCGGCGGTGGCGCAGGCGCCGATCGTGACGAGCTTCCGGGAGACCCGCCGCACCTCGCGGATCCGCTCGGCGTCGTGCGGGGTCGTGATCGAGCCCTCGACGAGCGAGAGGTCGTACGGCCCCTCGACCGTGGCGCGGCGCGCCTCGAGGAAGTAGGCGATCTCGACCTCGCCCGCGAGCGGCAGCAGCTCGTCCTCGCAGTCGAGCAGCGTGAGCTGGCACCCGTCGCACGAGGCGAACTTCCACACCGCGAGCGTGGGCTTCCCGTTCACAGCTCGCGCACCGCCAGCAGGGGCTCGAGGACGTCCCAGCGGTAGACGGGCCCGTCCCGGCAGACGAGCGTCGGCCCGAGCTGGCAGTGGCCGCAGTAGCCGACGCCGCAGGTCATGTTCCGCTCCATCGAGGCGTGGACGCGCTCCGGCGGGACGCCGCGCGCGAGCAGGGCCTCGGCCGCGTAGCGCATCATCACCTCGGGCCCGCAGACGAACGCCACCGCCGACGCCGGGTCGAAGGGCGCGTCGGCCACGAGCTTCGGGACGACGCCCACCTTCCCGCGCCAGTCGCCCTCGGCCGCGTCCACCGTCATCGCCACGTGGAGGTCCGGCCGGGCAGCGAGGCGCTCGAGCTCGGCGCGGTAGAGCAGGTCGCGCGGCGTGCGGCTCCCGTAGAGGAGGACGGCCGCGCCGTAGGCCTCACGGTGCTCGAGCACGTGGTCGACGACGGGCCGGAGCGGAGCGAGCCCGATCCCGCCGGCGACGACGACCACGTCCGCGCCGGCCGCCTCGGCGACCGGCCACGCGTTGCCGAAGGCGCCCCGCACGCCCAGCGCCGAGCCCGGCCGGGCGGCGCAGATCGCCTCGGTGACCGCGCCGACGGCGCGCACCGTGTGCACGAGGCGGGCGCCCCGCGTGCGCGAGACGGAGATCGGCACCTCGCCGACGCCGAACGCGTACAGCATCGTGAACTGCCCCGGCCGCGGCTCGAGCGGAGGGCCGTCGACCGGCTGGAGCTCGAGCGTCCACGTGTCGGCGGTCTCGCGCCGCCGTCGCTCGACGAGGTACGGCCGCGGCGTCATCGGCGCCGGCTCAGCCCGCGCCACGGCCGTTCCCGTACACGTCGAGGAGCCGCAGGCGCGTCCACTGCAGGCGCTCGATCAGCACCTGCGCGAACTGCGACATCAGGGCGTAGCCGAGCGCGGGGTCGTCGGCGCACTTGCCGCGGATGCAGGCGCCGTCGAAGGCCGTCGCGCGGACCGGCACGAGCGCGCGCGCGTCGAAGTGCCAGCGGTACGGCGGGAAGAGCCACGACCAGCCGATGATCTCGCCGGCCTCGATCGTCTCGATCGCCGTCGTCCCTCGCGGCGGCGCGAACATCTCGACGGCGACGGCGCCGTGCCGGACGAGGTAGAAGACGTCCGCCTGCTCGCCCTCGCGGAAGAGCACCTCGTCCTCGTCGAAGTGCACGTTCGTCGCGCAGCCGGCGACGAGGGCGAGGTGGTCGGGCGCGAGCCGGGCGAAGAACGGCACGTCCGCGAGCAGGGACTCAATCGTCTCCATTGCGTTCCTCCTCTCCGTGGCGGAGCGCGGCCAGCTCCTCGGTGACGTCGATCCCGACCGGGCACCACGTGATGCACCGGCCGCAGCCGACGCACCCCGACGACCCGAACTGGTCGTGCCAGGTTCCGAACTTGTGCGTGAGCCACTGGCGGTAGCGGGAGCGGCCGGAGGGCCTGATGTCGCCGCCGTGGATGTGGGAGTGGCGGACCGAGAAGCACGTGTCCCAGCTCCGGTACCGCTCCGACTCGGTCCCGGCGAGGTCGGTCACGTCCTCGACGCCCGAGCAGAAGCACGTGGGGCAGACGAGCGTGCAGTTGCCGCAGGTGAGGCAGCGCTCCGCGACGTCGTCCCAGCGCGGGTGCTCGAGCGTGCCGGCGAGGAGGTCGCGCAGGTCGCGCGCGTCGAGCGTGCGCCCCATCCGCTCGGCCGCGCCCTCGACGGCGCGCCCCGCCGCCGCCTCGTCCTCGCCGTCCGCGGGCCGGCGCGGCAGCTCGCCCAGCACGTCGGCGCCGCGCTCGCTGCCGGCCTCGACCAGGAAGCGGTGCGTTCCGTCGAGGATCTCCGTCAGCGCGAGGTCGTATCCGGACTCGACCCGCGGCCCGGTGCCCATCGAGACGCAGAAGCAGGTGCCGCCCGGCTCGAAGCAGTTGACGGCGACGACGAACGCGCCCTCGCGCCGGGCGGCGTAGTCGCCGTCGGCGTGGGCGCCGCCCAGGAACACCCGGTCCTGGATCGCGATCGCGTGGAGCTCGCACGACCGCACGCCGAGGAAGGCGTAGGGGCCCTCGGCCGGGCGCTCCTCCTCGACCTCCAGGCCGCCGTCGGCCCGGCGCGCCCGCCAGAGCCGGACGCGCGGAGGGAAGAGGAGCTGCTTCCACGAGTGCGGCCCGACCGCGTAGCCGAAGCGCGCCTCGTCGTCGCGGCGCTCGAGCCGGTAGCTCCCGGCCTCCTGGACGTCGGTCCAGCCGGCGGGCAGGTCGGCCGCGGAGGCGAGCTCCCCGTAGACGATGGCGCCGTCGCGGCGGGTCGGCCCCACCACGGTGTAGCCCCGTGCCCGCAGCGCGCCCACGAGGCCCTCGAGCGCCTCCGGCTCGATCACGCTTGTCGGCTCGCCGGTCACCGGGCCACGAGCGCAGCATCGCTGCGACGAGGGCACTGTACATCCGGGTGCACACGGATCGGCGGCCGCAGAGACCACGGTTGCGCCCCGGGGGCCGATGGGGGACGCTGCCTGCGATGGACGTGAGGGAGCGCCGCCGGTTCCGCGTCCGCGGGGTCGTCCAGGGGGTGGGGTTCCGGCCGTTCGTGTACGGGCTCGCACGCCGCCACGAGCTCGCCGGCTTCGTCCGCAACGACGCGGAGGGCGTGCTGATCGAGGCGGAGGGGGCCCCGCCGGCGCTCGACGCCTTCGGCGCCGGGCTCACCGCCGCCGCGCCGCCCCTCGCCCGCGTGAGCGCGGTGAGCGCGGAGCGCCTCGAGCCGCGCGGCGAGTCGGGCTTCCGCATCGAGCGAAGCGGCGGGGGCGAGCCGCTCGCGCTCGTGCCCCCCGACGTCGCCACCTGCGACGAGTGCCTGCGCGAGCTCTTCGACCCCGGAGACCGCCGCTTCCGGTACCCGTTCCTGAACTGCACGCGCTGCGGCCCGCGCTTCACGATCGTGCGCTCGCTCCCGTACGACCGCGCCGGCACGACGATGGCCCGCTTCCCGATGTGCGCGGAGTGCCGGCGCGAGTACGAGGACCCGGGCAACCGGCGCTTCCACGCCGAGCCGACCTGCTGCCCGGCCTGCGGGCCCCGCCTGTCGCTGCCGCTCGAGGAGGCGGTCGGCCTGCTCCGCTCCGGGGCGATCGTGGCGGTGAAGGGGCTCGGCGGCTACCACCTCGCGTGCGACGCGGGCGACGAGGACGCGGTCGCGCGCCTGCGGGCGCGCAAGGAGCGGGAGGAGAAGCCGTTCGCCGTGCTCACCGCCGCGCCCGAGACGCTCGCGCGGCTCTCGGCGGACGAGCTCGCCCTGCTGCTCTCGCCGGCGCACCCGATCGTGCTCGCCGAGCGGCGCCCGGACGCCCCGGTCGCGGCATCCGTCGCGCCCGGCTCGCCGTGGCTCGGCCTGCTCGCCCCCTACACGCCGCTCCACCACCTGCTCGCCGCCGACTTCGGCGGCCCGCTCGTGCTCACGAGCGGAAACCGCTCGGACGAGCCGATCGCGACCGGCGACGACGAGGCGCGCCGGCGCCTCGGCGGCATCGCCGACGCGTTCCTCGCCCACGACCGGCCGATCCACCGCCGCTGCGAGGACTCCGTCGCGCGCGCCGACGTCGTCCTGCGCCGCTCCCGCGGCTACGCGCCCGGCGCGCTCCCGCTCCCGGTGCCGGCGGCGCGGCCGCTCGTCGCCGCGGGCGGGGAGCTGAAGGCGACCTTCTGCGTCGCGCGGCGCGAGGAGGCGTTCCTCTCGTCGCACCTCGGCGACCTCGACGGCGAGGAGGCCGCCCGGGCCTTCCGCGCCGACCTCGAGCTCTACCTCGGCATGCTCGGCGTCCGGCCGGAGGTGGTGGCGCACGACCTCCACCCGGAGTACCTCTCCACGAAGTGGGCGCTCGAGCAGGACGCGGAGCTCGTCGGCGTCCAGCACCACCACGCGCACGCGGCCGCCTGCCTCGCCGAGCACGGCGAGACCGGCCCCGCGCTCGCGCTCGTCTTCGACGGCACCGGCCTCGGGACGGACGGCACCCTCTGGGGCGGCGAGCTCCTCCGCTGCGACCTCGAGGGCTTCGAGCGCGTCGCGCACCTGGCCCCTGTCCCGCTCCCCGGCGGCGAGGCGGCGATCCGCGAGCCGTGGCGGATGGCGGCGCTGCACCTCGAGCGGGCGGGCATCGACCCGCCGTGGGAGCGCTGGGCGCTCGTCCGCGAGAGCCTGAAGGCGAACGCCCCGCTCGCGAGCGGGATGGGGCGGCTCTTCGACGCCGTCGCCGCCGTGCTCGGCGTCCGCGAGCGGGTGAGCTACGAGGGCCAGGCCGCGATCGAGCTCGAGCAGCTCGCCGCCGGCGTCGCCGCCGAGCCGCTCGCGTGGCGCTTCGGCGACCCGACCGGGCTCGTCGCGGCCTGCCACGCGGAGCTCCGCGCCGGGAGGGACCGCGCCGGGGTCGCGGCCGCGTTCCACGAGACGGTCGCCGCCGCGGCGGCCGAGGCGTGCGCCGAGGCGGGCGGGCCGGGCACCGTCGTGCTCTCGGGCGGCACCTTCCAGAACCGGCGCCTCGCCCGCTCCACCGCCGCGAGGCTCGAGGCGCTCGGCTTCCGCGTGCTCCGGCACCGGCTCGTCCCGCCGGGGGACGGGGGGCTAAGCTACGGTCAGGCCGCCGTCGCCGCCGGGAGGATCGCCGCATGTGCCTAGGAATCCCCGCGCAGCTCGTGGAGATCCTCGACCGGGAGGGCGGGCTCGCCAAGGCCGAGATCTCCGGGGTGCGGCGCGAGGTGTCCGTCGCGCTCTGCCCCGAGGCCGGGGTCGGCGACTGGGTGCTCGTCCACGTCGGCTTCGCGCTCTCGCGGATCGACGAGGAGGAGGCCCGCGCGACGCTGGCCCTCCTCGAGCAGATGGGCGAGGCCTACGAGCAGGAGCTCCGCGAGCTCAGGGCGAGCGCGGACGGATGACGCCCGAGCCCGGCACGTGCGTCACGTGCGGCGACGTCGCGGTCGCCGCGACGGTCGTCGAGGTCGACGGGGACTCCGCGCTCGTCGAGGCGGGCGGCGTCCGCGAGCGCGTCGGCGTCGAGCTCGTCGCGCCCGTCGCCCCCGGGGAGACGCTCCTCTGCCACGCGGGGATCGCGCTCCAGAGGCTCGAGGGATGAGGTTCGTCGACGAGTTCCGGTCCGGCGAGCTCGCGCGCAGGCTCGTGCGCGAGCTCGAGGGCCTCGTCGAGCCCGGCCGCGAGGTGAAGCTGATGGAGGTCTGCGGCGGGCACACGCACACGATCTACAAGCACGGGCTCGAGGACGTCGTCCCCGCCGAGGTCGACTACGTGCACGGGCCCGGCTGCCCCGTGTGCGTGATCCCGATGGGCCGCGTCGACGACGCGATCGCGCTCGCCGAGCGCCCCGGCGTGATCTTCACGACGTTCGGCGACATGCTGCGCGTGCCCGGCGCGCGCGGCTCGCTGCTCGAGGCGAAGGCGCGCGGCGCCGACGTGCGGATGGTGTACTCGCCGCTCGACGCGCTCGAGCTCGCGCGCCGGAACCCCGACCGGGAGGTCGTCTTCTTCGCGATCGGCTTCGAGACGACCGCGCCCGCGACCGCGCTCACGCTCCTGCGCGCGCGCGCCGAGCGGATCCCGAACTTCAGCGCCTTCTGCAACCACGTCACGATCGGCCCGCCCCTGCGCGCGATCCTCGACTCGCCCGGCCTGCGGCTCCAGGGCTTCATCGCGCCGGGCCACGTCTCGGCGGTGATCGGAACGAGGCCGTACGACTTCATCGCGCAGGAGTACGGCCGGCCCGTCGTGGTGTCCGCCTTCGAGCCCCTCGACATCCTCCACGCCACCGTGATGCTGCTCCGCCAGCTGCGCGAGGGCCGCTGCGAGGTGGAGAACCAGTACACCCGGGTCGTCCGCCGCGACGGCAACCCGCGCGCGCTCGCGGCGCTCGCGGAGACGATGGAGCTGCGCGACACGTTCGAGTGGCGCGGCCTCGGGTGGATCGAGGGGAGCGCGCTCAGGCTGCGGGACTCGTTCGCGGCCTGGGACGCCGAGGCCCGCTTCGAGCTGCCCGGCCGCCGCGTCGAGGACCCGAAGGCGTGCCAGTGCGGCGAGGTGCTCGTGGGCGCGATCAAGCCGTGGGAGTGCAAGGTCTTCGGCACCGCCTGCACGCCCGAGCGGCCGCTCGGCACCTGCATGGTCTCGAGCGAGGGGGCCTGCGCCGCCTACTACAACTACGGCCGTCTCCGCGCGCCCCTCGCCGGCGCCGGGTCCCGGGCGGCGGGGCCGCCCTCGGCCGATGCCTGACGCCGCCGGCGGCGGGCGGTGAGGCCCCGCGCGCCGAGGCTCCGGGACGAGGTCGTCACGCTCGCGCACGGCGCGGGGGGCAGGGCGACGGCGGCGCTCGTCGACCGGCTCTTCCTCGAGGAGCTGCGGAACCCGCTGCTCGAGCCGCTCGGCGACGCGGCCCTCCTCGCGGCCGACGGTCTCGGGGGCGCCCGGCTCGCGCTCACGACCGACTCGTACGTCGTGAAGCCGCTCTCCTTCCCCGGCGGCGGCATCGGCGAGCTGGCCGTGAACGGCACCGTCAACGACCTCGCGGTCTCGGGGGCGCGGCCGCTCGCGCTCTCGGCCGGCTTCGTCGTCGAGGAGGGCTTCCCCGTCGCGGAGCTGCGGCGGGTCGCGGCCGCGATGGCGGCCGCCGCGCGGGCCGCCGGCGTGCCCGTCGCGGCCGGGGACACGAAGGTGGTCGAGCGCGGGAAGGCGGACGGCCTCTACCTGAACACCGCGGGCGTCGGCGTCGTGGCGGCCGGCGTCGCGCTCGGCCCGGAGCGGGCCCGGCCGGGCGACCGGGTGCTCGTCTCGGGGACGATCGGCGACCACGGCGTCGCCGTGCTCGTCGCGCGCGGGGAGCTCGCCCTCGAGGCCGACCTCGCCTCCGACACCGCGCCGGTGCTCGAGCTCGCCTCGGCGCTCCTCGAGCTCGGGCCCGCGCTCCGCTTCATGCGCGACCCGACGCGCGGCGGGCTCGCGACCACGCTCAACGAGCTCGCGGCGCAGGCCGGGCTCGCGGTGCGGATCGCCGAGGACGCGCTGCCGGTGCGGCGTGAGGTGGCCGGGGCCTGCGAGCTCCTCGGGCTCGACCCCCTCTACGTCGCGAACGAGGGCAAGCTCGTCGCGGTCGTGGCCCCGGAGGCGGCGGAGGAGGCGCTCGCACGGCTCCGCGCGCTGCCGCTCGGGGCGGAGGCCGCGCTCGTCGGGACGGTCGAGGCGGAGCCCGAAGGGCTCGTCGTGCTGGACACGCGCCTCGGCGGCGGCCGGATCGTCGACATGCTCGTCGGCGACCCGCTGCCGCGCATCTGCTGAGCGGGGGAGGTCCGTGGAAAGGCCGGACCGGAAGCTGCGGACATCTCCGGATGCCGGCAGGCCGGGGTCCGCCTAGGGTCGAGGTCGCACATGGGAGGCAGCGGAAGCGGAGCGACCCCCGCCGCGGCGCCGCTGGCGCCCGGCGCGCCCCCGGCGGCCGGCTCCTTCGCGATCGCCGGCGAGACGCGCGGGCCGGCGGCGCGGTTCGCCGCGGAGCTTGCGGCCGCGCTCGAGGCGGCGGGCCTCGCGCGCGCGGCCGGCGCGGCCGGCGCCGGCGTCGTCCTGAACGTCGTCGACCCGGAGCGCCCGCGCCCGTTCAGGCGCCGGTCGCGCGGCACCTTCGTGGCCGCGCTCTGGAGCCGTGCCGACCTGCCCGCGGACGTCGAGGAGGGGCTTCGCGCGACCTACCCGATGCTCGTGCGGACGCTCTCGAACATCAGCCTCTGCCTCGTCCCGGGCCGCGGCGTGCTCTTCACCACGATGGAGCGCGGCTACTACCTCGTGCCCGAGTCCGGGGGCCTCGCGCAGGCGGTGGTCGAGCGGCTGCGGCCGCTCGCGACCGCGCGCCTCGTGATCGACAACGAGTTCCGGCCCGACCTCGAGCCGGAGCTCCGGGACGGCGACGAGCTGACGCGGGAGATCGGCGAGGCCGGGCGCCGGCTCGACCGCCTCGGCCTGCTGCCCGCGCCGTTCCCGATCGAGGAGCTCCTCGGCGAGCGCGAGCTCCGCCACGTGGCCCGGCTCTACTCGATTGGCGGCCTCTCGTACGGAAACCTGTCCGCGCGCAAGGACGAGCGCCGCTTCTGGATGAGCGCGAGCGGCGTCGACAAGGCGAGCCTGGCCGTGCCCGGACGCGACATCCTGCTCGTCTCCGGCTACGACGCCCGGGCCGGCCGGATCGTCCTCAGCGTGCCGCCCGGGGTCGAGCCGCGGCGCGTCTCGGTCGACGCGATCGAGCACTGGACGATCTACCGGGCGAACCCCTCGGTCGGCGCGATCCTGCACGTCCACGCGTGGATGGAGGGCATCGCCGCGACCGAGGTGAACTACCCGTGCGGCACGGTGGAGCTCGCGGAGGAGGTCGCCCGCCTCGTCGCGGCGGCGCCCGACCCCGGCCACGCCGTGGTCGGCCTCCGCAACCACGGGATCACGGCCACGGGCGAGAGCCTCGCCGAGATCCTCGACCGGATCGAGCCGCGGGTGCTCCGCCGGGTGCCGATGACGTGAGCGCGGCCGCGTGACCACGCTCGTCACCGGAGGAACCGGCTTCCTCGGCCGCCACCTCGCCCGCCTGCTCGCCGAGCGCGGCGACCGCCTGCGCGTGCTCGCCCGGCCGGGCGCCGACGCCGGCCCGCTTCGCGCGCTCGGCGCGGAGGTCGTCGAGGGCGACGTGGGCGACGAGGCGTCGGTGCGCGCGGCTGCGGCCGGGTGCGGGCTCGTCTTCCACCTCGCGGGGGTCGTCTCGCACCGCCGCCGCGACCTCGCGCTCCTCGCCGCCGTGAACGTCGACGGCACGCGGCGGCTGCTGGCCGCGGTCGAGCCCGGCGCGCGCGTCGTGCACGTCTCGAGCGTCGCCGCGGTCGGCCCCGCCTCCGGGCCCGACCGGCCCGCCGACGAGAGCCGGGCGTTCCCGGAGGACGCGGCGCGCTTCCCGTACGCGGCCACCAAGCGCGCCGGCGAGCTCGCCGCGCTCGAGGCCGCTGCCGCCGGCGCCGACGTCGTCGTCGCCAACCCCGGCTTCCTGCTCGGCCCCGGCGACGTGCACGGCGTCTCGACGTGGCCGGTCCTCGCCTACCTCCGCGGGAAGGTCCGCGTGACGGTCGCGGGCGGCCTCTCGTTCGTCGACGCGCGCGACGTCGCGCGCGGGCTCGTGGCGCTCGCCGAGCGAGGCCGCGCCGGCGAGCGGACGATCCTCGCCGCGGACGCCGGCAACCTGACCTGGGACGCGTTCTTCGACCTCGTCGCCGCCGTCTCCGGGACCCGGCGCCGTACGGTGCGGCTCCCTGTGCGCCTGGCCGCGCTCGCCGCCGCCGCGCCCGGCCCGGTCTCCCCCGACGAGGTGCGCGCGGCCGCCCGGTACTGGTTCTACACGGCGGCGAAGGCCCGGCGCGAGCTCGGCTTCACGGCGCGGCCGCTTGCCGACACCGTCGCCGACACGATCGGGGCGCCCGCCGCGCCTGTTAGCCTGCCCGCGGAGCCACTGGAGGAGGGCTCGGGTTGATCGCCTCGACCGCGCTCGATCTCGCGCGCTGGCAGTTCGCCGTCACGACGGTCTACCACTTCCTGTTCGTCCCGGTCACGATCGGGCTCGCGTGGTTCGTCGCCGGCATGCAGACGGTGTGGCACGTGAGCGGCAACGAGCGCCACCTGCGCATGACGCGGTTCTTCGGGAAGCTCTTCCTGATCAACTTCGCGCTCGGGGTCGTCACGGGCATCGTGCAGGAGTTCCAGTTCGGCATGAACTGGTCCGCCTACTCCCGCTACGTCGGGGACGTGTTCGGGGCGCCGCTCGCGATCGAGGGGCTGGCGGCGTTCTTCCTCGAGTCGACCTTCCTCGGCCTGTGGATCTTCGGCTGGGACCGCCTGCGCGCCGGGGTGCACCTGGCCACGATCTGGCTCGTCGCGCTCGGGACGACGGCGTCGGCGTACTTCATCCTCGCCGCGAACTCGTGGATGCAGCATCCGGTCGGCTACCGGAAGGTGGGCGACCACGCCGAGCTCGTCTCGCTCGAGAAGGTCTTCTTCCAGTCGCTCCAGGTCACGCACTTCCTGCACACGATCGCCGCGTCGCTCCTCACCGCGGCGCTGCTCGTGCTCGCCGTCAGCGCCTACTGGCTGCGGCGCGGGCGGGAGCTCGAGCTCTTCCGCGCCTCCGCGCGCGCGGCGCTCGCGGTCACGGTCGCCGCCGCGGCGGGCGTGATCGTCGTCGGGCACTTCCAGGCGCAGATCCTCACGCGCGAGCAGCCGATGAAGATGGCGGCGGCGGAGGTGCTGTACGAGACGAAGGCGCCGGCGCCGCTCTCGCTCTTCGCCGTCGGGCCGTGGGAGCGCCACCCGAAGCGGACGAACGTCGACATCGTGCTGCCGCACGCGCTCTCCGTGCTGGCGACGAGCTCGTGGAACGGGAAGATCACCGGCATCGACGAGGTGCAGCGCGAGTACCGGCAGCGCTACGGCCCGGGCGACTACACGCCGATCCTCGGCACCGAGTACTGGACGTGGCGGATCATGGTCGGCCTCGGCTTCCTCGCGCTCGCCTTCGGGGCGCTCGGGCTCTGGCTCGGGCGGGCCGGCCGCGGCCTCGAGCGCTCGCGCCGCTTCGTCCGCGTCGCGCCCTGGTTCCTGCTGCTCCCGTTCCTCGCCAACACGGCCGGCTGGCTCTTCACCGAGATGGGCCGCCAGCCCTGGATCGTGCAGGGGCTCCTGCTGACGCGGGACGCGGTCTCGCCCCGGGTCGGGGTCGCGTCGGTCGCGCTCACGCTCGGCGGGTTCGCCGCCGTCTACGGCATCCTCGCCGCCGTCGAGGCGTGGCTGATGGTGCGTGCCGTCAAGACCGGGCCCGAGGAGCCCTTCCCCGAGCTGCCGCGCGGCGCGGCGCTGCCGCCGCTCGCCTACTGACCGATGCTCGCCGCCGGCTACTTCAACCTCGAGAGCCTCTGGTTCGCGCTCGTCACGGTGCTCTGGATGGGCTACTTCCTGCTCGAGGGCTTCGACTTCGGCGTCGCGATGGTCTACCGCCTGCTCGCGCGGGACGAGCCCGAGCGGCGCGCGCTGCTCGGCACCATCCTCCCGGTCTGGGACGGCTACGAGGTCTGGCTGCTCGTCGCGGGCGGCGCCACCTTCGCCGCGTTCCCGGGCTGGTACGCGAGCCTCTTCTCCGGCTTCTACCTGGCGCTCTTCCTGATCCTGCTCGCGCTGATCGTGCGCGGCGTCGCGATCGAGTACCGGGGCAAGCATGCGGATCCGGCGTGGCGGCGGCGCTGGGACGTCGCGCTGCCGCTCGCGAGCGGCCTCACCGCGCTCCTCTGGGGCGTGGCCTTCGCGAACGTCGTGCACGGCGTGCCGCTCGACGCCAAGGGCGACTACACCGGCGACCTGCTCGACCTGCTGAACGCCTACGGGATCCTGGGGGGCCTGACCGTGGTCGCCGTCTTCGCGCTCCACGGCGCGCTCTTCCTCTCCCTGCGCACGCGCGGGGGGCTCGAGGAGCGAGCCCGGGCGCTCGCGCTCCGCCTCTGGGCCCCGGCCGCGGCGCTGCTCGCGGCGTTCCTCGCCTGGACCGCGGCCGACGCCGCCTCGACGGCGCCGCGGCGGATCGTCGTGCTCGTCCTCGCGGGCGCGACCCTCGCGGCCGCCGCCGCCGCGCTGCCGCTCGCGCGCGCCGGCCGGACGGGGTACGCGTTCGCCGGGACCTCCGCGGCGACCGTCCTGCTCGTGGCGACGCTCTTCCTCTGGCTCTACCCCCGCGTGCTCGTCTCCGACGACGCGGCCGTGCCGAGCCCGACGATCTTCTCGACCGCGTCGAACCACTACTCGCTCGTGGCGATGACGATCGTCGCGGCTCTCTTCGTCCCGGTCGTGCTCGCCTACCAGCTCTGGGCGTTCCGCGTCTTCCGGGCGCGCCTCGGGCGCGAGGACTACGAGCGGGTCGGGAGCCCGGTCGACGCGCTCGCGCGCGGCCCGCTCGGCCGCAAGGCCGAGGGGTAGCCGCGCGTGCGGCCGCTCGACCCGCGCCTCCTGCGCGAGGCTCCGAGCGCGCGGCGGTTCGTCGTGCTCGCCGCCGCGCTCGCGGCCCTCGCGGTCGCCGCGTCGATCGCGCAGGCGGCGCTGCTCGCGCACGTCGTCGTCGCCGCGTTCCTGCACGGCCGCTCCGTCCGCGAGCTCGCGCCCGAGCTCGGCGCGCTCGGCGGGCTCGCGGTCGCGCGCGCCGTCGTCGCCTGGGCGCTCGAGAGCGGCGGCCGGCTCGCGGCGCTCGAGGTGACGCGCGAGCTGCGCGCCCGCGTGCTCGCGCACGTCGTGCGCGTCCGGCCCGGGAGCGTCCCGACGGCCGAGGTCGCGACCGCCGTGACCGAGGGCGCGCGGTCGCTCGAGCCGTACTTCGCGCGCTTCCTGCCCCAGCTCGCGCTGGCCGCGCTCGCCCCGCCGGCGATCCTCGCCTGGGTCGCCGCCCGCGACGCGACGTCGGCGGCCGTGATGGGGGTGACGCTGCCGCTGATCCCGGTCTTCGGCGTCCTGATCGGGAAGGCGGCCGCGGCCCGGACGCTCGCGCGCTGGCGCGCGCTCTCGCGGATGAGCGCGCACTTCCTCGACGTCGTCGGAGGCCTCGCGACGCTGCGCGCCCACCGGCGCGGCCGCGCCCAGGTCGCCGCGGTGGCCGCGACCACCGACGCCTACCGGCGCGAGACGATGGGGACCCTGCGGGTCGCGTTCCTCTCGGCGCTCGTGCTCGAGCTCGCGGCGACGCTCGGCACCGCGGTGATCGCGGTCGAGATCGGGGTCCGGCTCGTCGGCGGCGGGATCGGGCTCGAGCCGGCGCTCGCGGTGCTCGTGCTCGCGCCCGAGCTCTACGGGCCGCTCCGGCAGGTCGCGGCGTCCTTCCACGCGAGCGCCGACGGGCTCGAGGCGGCGCGGCGCCTGCTCGCCCTGCTCGAGCTCGAGCCGGCGGTGCGCGTCCCCGTCCGGGCGCGACCGGCGCGCTTCGGCCCCGTCCGGCTCGAGGAGGTGCGGGCCGGGTACGAGGGGCGCGGCGCCGTCCTCGACGGCGTCTCGCTCGCGCTCGAGCCGGGCGAGCGGGTGGCGCTCACGGGCCCGAGCGGGGCGGGGAAGACGACGCTGCTCTCGCTCCTCCTCCGCTTCGCCGACCCGGCGGCCGGGCGCATCACGGTGGACGGCGTCGACCTGAGGGAGCTCGACCCGGCCGAGTGGCGGCGCCTCGTCGCCTGGCTCCCGCAGCGGCCGCGGCTCGAGCCCGGCCCGGTCGCCGACGCGATCGGGCTCGGCCGGAGCCTCGACGGGGCGGCCGCGGCGGCGGGCGCGGCGGCGCTCCTTCGCCGGACGGCGGGGGAGGCCGGCGCCGGGCTCTCCGCCGGCGAGGTGCGCCGCGCCGCGCTCGCCCGCGCGCTCGCGCGCGAGGCGCCGCTCCTCCTCCTCGACGAGCCGACCGCCCACCTCGACCCCGAACGCGCCGCGGCCGTCGCGGCGGCCGTGCGAGGCCTCCCGCCCGGGCGCACCGCGCTCGTCGTCACCCACGACCAGGGCGTCCTCGCCGCCGCCGACCGGGTGCTCGAGCTGCGCGGCGGCCGGCTGCTCGAGCGCGCCGCGGCCGCCGCGTGACCGGGCGGCCCCTGCGCCGGGTGCTCGCGCTCGCGGCGCCGCTGCGGGCGCGGTTCGCCCTCGCCGCCCTGCTCGGCGCGCTCGCGGTCGGGGCCGGCGTCGCCCTGATGGGCACGTCCGGCTACCTGATCTCGAAGGCTGCGCTCCGGCCCGAGATCCTCTCGCTCGCCGTCGCGATCGTCGCCGTGCGCTTCTTCGGGGTCTCCCGCGGCGTCTTCCGCTACGCCGAGCGGCTCGTCGCGCACGACGCCGCGCTCCGCCTGCTCGGGCGGCTGCGGGTCGGCTTCTTCGAGCGGCTCGAGCCGCTCGTCCCGGCGGGGCTGCCGCAGGCCCGCACCGGCGACCTGCTGAGCGGCTTCGTGGCGGACGTCGACCTGCTCCAGGTCGCCTACCTGCGCGGGCTCGCGCCGCCGCTCGTCGCGGTCGGGGTCTCGGCCGGCGCGGTCGCCGCCGCCGGGCTCCTCCTGCCGCAGGCCGCGCTCTGGCTCGCCCTCGGGCTCGCGCTGGCGGCGCTCGCGCTGCCGGCCGCCGCGCTCGCGCTCGCCGGCGCGGCGGCGCGCCGCCAGGCGGGGGCGCGGGCCGCGCTCGCGACCGAGGTGGTCGAGCTGCTCGCGGCCGCGCCCGAGCTCGTCGCGTACGGCCGCGCCGGCGAGCAGCTCGCCCGCGTCGCGGCGGCCGACGGCGACCTCGCGCGGGCGGCTCGGCGCGACGCGCTCGCCGGCGGCCTCGCGGAGGGCGGGACCGTGCTCCTCACCGGCGCCACCGCGCTCGCGGTCCTCGTCGCGGGCGTCGCGGCGGCGGGGTCCGGGGCGCTCCGGGGCGTGCTGCTCGCCGCGCTCGTCCTGCTCGCGACCGCCGCGTTCGAGGCGGTGCAGCCCCTCCCGGAGGCCGCACGCGAGCTCGCCGCCGCCTCCGGCGCTGCCCGCCGCCTGTTCGCGCTCACCGACGCCGAGCCGCCGGTCCGGGACCCCGCGCGGCCCCTGCCGGCGCCCGCCGGGCGGCTCCTGCGCGTCGAGGGCGTCCGCGTCCGCTACGGGCCGGGCTCGCCCTGGGTCCTCGACGGCGTCGACCTCGAGCTGGCCCCGGGCCGCACCGTGGCGCTCGTCGGCGAGAGCGGCGCCGGCAAGACGACGCTCGCGTCGCTGCTGCCCCGCTTCCGCGACCCGGACGAAGGCCGGGTGACGCTCGACGGCCGCGACCTGCGTGCGTACGCGGCCGACGACGTGCGCCGCGCGGTCGCCCTCGCCGGCCAGGAGGCGCACCTGTTCGCGACCACGATCCGCGAGAACGTGCGCCTCGCCCGCCCCGACGCGAGCGAGGCCGAGCTCGTCGCGGCGCTCCGCCGCGCCCGCGTCTGGGACTGGGTCGCCTCGCTTCCCGAGGGGCTCGACACCGACGTCGGCGAGGGGGGCGCGCGGGTCTCGGGCGGCCAGCGGCAGCGGCTCGCGCTCGCGCGCGCGTTCCTCGCGGACGCGCCCCTGCTCGTGCTCGACGAGCCGGCCGCTCACCTCGACGCCGAGACGGCCGACGCGCTCGTGGCGGACGTGCTCGCGGGCGCCGGCGGGGCGGGGATCCTCCTCGTCACGCACGCCCTCCACGGGCTCGAGGCCGCCGACGAGATCGTCGTGCTCGAGCGCGGCCGCGTCGCGGAGCGCGGCCGCTACGGGGACCTCGTGGCGCTGGACGGCCGGTTCGCCGCGCTCCTCCGCGCGACCGAGGGCGCGGTGCGGGCCGGTAATTGACCGCAAGCCGAAGGTGGCGCGCCACGATGCCCGGCCGGTCGCCGCCGCCGATGATCGGGGCATGCGAGTCGAGCAGCTGATGTGCCGGGACGTCGTGACGGTGACGCCCGAGACGACGCTGAAGGAGGTGGCGGCGCTGCTCGCGAAGCACCGGATCTCGGGGATGCCGGTCTGCGACGCCGAGGGCCGAGTCGTCGGCGTGGTGAGCGAGGCCGACATCCTGTGGAAGGAGCTCGGCGGGAGCCCGGGCGGGGGCGGGCTGCTGGCCCGCGTGCTCGACCGTGCGTACGGCGTCACCGAACGCGTCGCCGCGGTCACCGCCGGCGACGCCATGACCTCGCCGCCGGTCACCGTGGCCCCCGGGGCGACTGTCGCGACCGCGGCGCGGCTCATGATCGACCACGCCGTCAACCGCCTGCCGGTGCTCGAGGACGGGCGGCTCGTCGGGATCGTCGCGCGCTCGGACCTCGTGCGCGCCTTCAAGCGCTCCGACGAGGAGATCGAGCGCGAGATCAGCGAGGACGTCCTGCTGCACACGCTCTGGATCGACCCCGACAGCATCTCGCTCGCCGTCACCGGCGGCGTCGTGACCGTGGCGGGCGAGGTCGACAACCGCTCGACGGCCGAGCTGATCGAGCACTTCGTCCGCCTCGTCCCCGGCGTCGCCTCGGTGCGCTCGCTGCTGCGCTTCCGGCTGGACGACCTCTCTCGCCGGACGGCCGCCTCGGCCGACTCCCTCACCCGCCGCGTCTGAGCCGCCGGGACGACCGCCGCCCGCCGGCCCGGGCCGGCGCCGCTACACTCGGTGCAGAGCTTGCGCAGTCGTGGAGGCGCTGCCGGGCGAACACGTCGAACGAAGCCGCCGGCATCCTCCCTCACCGCGCTCCCGCCCAGCTCTCGCGCCTGACCTCCTGGTCGCTGCGGCACCCGCTCGCCGTCGCCGCGCTCTGGGGCGCCGCCGTCGTCCTCGGCCTCGCCGGGGCGCTCCGCCTGACACCGCTCCTGCGGAGCGGCTTCTCGCTCCCCGGGACCGACTCGAGCCGCGTCAAGGAGATCCTCGCCCGCGACTACGGCGACCGCGACGGCTCGCAGTTCGTGCTCGTCGGCGAGGGCGGCCGCGCGCTCGTGCGTGTCCGCGCCGCCGCCGCCGAGGCGGCCGGGCTCCTGCCGGGCGGGCGGGTCGGCCGCGTCGAGCGGCTCCCCTCCGGCGGCGCGGCCGCGTTCGTGGGCTCGCGGCTCGGCGGCGCGCGCGCCGAGGCCGCGACCGCGACCCTGCGGGAGGCGCTCGGCCCGGGCGTGCTCGTCACCGGCGACGCCGCCGTGCGGCACGACCTCGCGCCGGTGCTCGCGCGCGACCTCCGCGTCGGCGAGCTGTACCTGGCCGTCCCGGTGGCGCTCGTGATCCTCCTGCTCGTCTTCGGGACGGCGTCCGCCCTGCTGCCGTTCGTGTTCGCCGCCGTCTCGATCCCGCCCGCGCTCGGCCTCGCCTGGCTGGCCGCGCACGTGCTCGAGCTCTCGGACTACCTCCGCAACCTCGTGCTGATGATCGGGCTCGGGATCGCGATCGACTACTCGCTGCTCGTCGTCAACCGCTACCGCGACGAGCGGCGCGACGGCCGCCCGCACCGGGACGCCGTCGCGGAGACGATGCGGCACGCCGGCCGCACGATCGTGTTCAGCGGCCTCGCCGTGTCGCTCGGGCTCGCGCTGATGCTCGTCCTGCCGGTTCCGTTCCTGCGGGGCTTCGGCCTCGGGGGCCTGCTCGTCCCGCTCGTCAGCATCGTCTGCGCGCTCACGCTCCTCCCGGTGCTGCTGCTCGTCTCGGGCGAGCGGCTCGAGCGCGCGCGGCTCCTCCCGCACGCGCTCGCCGAGCGCCGCCACGCCGGCGAGCTCCGCCTCTGGGCTGCGCACGCCGCCTGGGTGATGAGACGCGCGCGCGTCCTCGCGCCGGCGGTCGCGGCCGTGCTCGTGCTCGCCGCGCTGCCGCTCGTGGGGATCCACGTCGGCCCCGGCTCGCACAGCAGCCTGCCGCCCCGCATGCCGGCGGCGCAGGGGCTCGCGCTCCTGGCGGGCAGCGGCGACCGGCTCGACCCGACGACGGTCGTCGTCGACACGGGGCGGTCCGGGGGCTCGGCGGCGGCGGCGCCCGCCGCCCGCCGCCTCGTCCGCCTCCTGCGCGCCGACCGCGAGGCGGCGAGCGTCTCCGCGGCCGCCAGCGACCAGACCGGCCGCTACCTCCGGATCGACGTCGTCACCCGGCACGACCCCGCCGGGGAGCGCGCGCAGGCGCTCGCCGACCGCCTGCGCGGCCGTCTGATCCCGGCGGCCCGCTTCCCCGCGTCGGCGCGCGTCCTCGCCGGCGGCGGCGGCGCGTACGCCTCCGACTTCGTGTCGCGCACCCTCGGGTCGTTCCCGTGGCTCGTCGCCGCCGTGCTCGCGCTGACCTACCTGCTGCTCGTCCGCGCGTTCCGGTCGCTGCTGCTCCCGCTCAAGGCGATCGTCCTGAACGTGCTGACGGTGGCGGCCGCGAGCGGGCTCACGATCGCGGTCTTCCAGTGGGGCTGGGGGAGCTGGGCCGGACTGCTCGAGGTCGACCACCTCGAGGGCTGGATCCCGATCTTCATGTTCACGCTCCTCTTCGGGCTCTCGATGGACTACGAGGTGTTCCTCGTCACGCGGATGCGCGAGGCCTGGGACCGGACGCGCTCGAACACGGGCGCGGTCGTGCACGGGCTCGCGAGCACCGGCCGCATCGTCACCGCGGCGGGGCTGATCATGGCGGCGACGTTCAGCGGGTTGCTGCTCGGCTCCGTGCCGACGATGCAGCAGCTCGGGTTCGGGCTCGCGGCCGCGATCGTGATCGACATCACGCTCGTCCGCGGGCTCCTGCTGCCCTCGACGATGGCGCTGGCGGGGCGCTGGAACTGGTACCTGCCCGGCTGGGCGGCGCGGGCGCTGCGACTCAGCCGGTAGCGGGCCCGCGGCCGCGCCGCCGGCGTGCTCCCGCGGGGGGCTCCGGCCGCATCGCCTCGGCGGCTCTCCGGGGACGCCGCTCGCGCTCAGCCGGTGGGGACGGACGGCTTCCGCAGCACGTACCAGCCGTACTCGGCGCTCGGGTCGCGCGGCGCGAGCGTGCGGGCCCGCTCCCGCTCCGGCCCCTCGCAGGCCGCGAGGTCGAGGTAGCGCTCGAGGTCGCGCCGCTCGCGGACGAGCTCGGCGTGCCGCAGGACGAGGCCGTTCGCGTCGAACAGGCTGCGGAGGTCGACGTCGGCGAGCACGCGCGTCGTCGAGGGGTCGCGCGCGCGCTCGAACGCGTTCAGCTCGATCGCGGCGAGCGGGTCGCTCGGCGCGAGCTGGTCGACGACGAGCATCGTCCCGCCCGGCCGGAGGACGCGGCTCATCTCCGCGAGCACGCGCTCGGGGCGGGCGAGGTGGTGGAGCGTCCGGGCGGTGCAGACGAGGTCGAAGGAGGCCCGCTCGAACGGGAGCGCGGCCGCGTCCGCCTCGACGAGCTCGACGTTCGCGGGTGCGCGCCTGCGGCCCTCGGCGAGCAGCTCGGGCACGACGTCGATCCCGACGACCTCGCGCACGAACGGGGCGAGCGCGAGCGCGAGCGCTCCGGCGCCCGTGCCGACGTCGAGCACGCGCTCGTCGCCCGTCGGCGTCAGCAGCCGGCGCAGCCGCTCCCGCTCCTCGGCGGCGCGCTCGTCCTGGCGCGCGGCGACGAGCGCCGCCGTCTCCCCGAAGCGCCTGCGGGCCGCCTCCGTCACGGGCAGCCCGAGCATACGGCGCGGGGGCCGTCCGCGCCCCCGCCTGCGAGGATGCGCGGAGCGTGACGTGGACCGCGCTCGTCTGGAGGAACGTCTTCCGCCGCCCGGCGCGGACGCTGCTGACCGCCGTCGGCGTCGGGCTCGGCGTCGGGCTGATCGTGGCGCTGCTCGCGATCACGAACGGGGTGCACCGGACGGCGAGCGACCTCATGCACGTCGGGCGCGCCGACTTCGGCCTCTTCCAGTCCGAGGTCTCGGACTTCACCCGCTCGCTGCTGCCGGAGTCGCTCGCCGAGAAGGTGGCCCGCGAGCCCGGCGTGAAGCAGGTGGCGAAGGTGAAGCTGCTCGTCGACGGCGGCACGCTCGTCTTCGGGCTCGACCCGGACGAGTTCGCCTACCGGCGGCTCGTCGTGGTCGAGGGCGAGCGCGGCGAGGTGATGGCGGGCGACCACTCCGGCAGGAGGGTCGGCGAGGTCGTGCGGATCGCCGGCCGGCCCTTCCGCGTCGGCGGCGTCTACCACTCGGGCGACCGCTTCGAGGACCTCGGCGTCGTGCTCCCCCTGCGCACGGTCGAGGCGCTCGCGAAGCGTCCCGGCGAGGTCACCTCGGTCGGCGTCGCCGTCGAGCTCGGCCACCGCGTGAAGGACGTCGCCGACCGGCTCGAGCGGCGCTACCCGGGCATCGCGGCGATCACGGAGCCGGGTCAGGCGATCAAGATCGACACCTCGAGCCGGCTGATCATCTCGACGGGCTGGATCGTGTCGCTGCTCGCGCTCATCGTCGGGGGGATCGGGGTCACCAACACGATGGCGATGTCCGTGTTCGAGCGCACGCGCGAGATCGGGATCCTGCGCGCGGTCGGGTGGTCGAGCGGCCGCGTCGGGGTCCTGGTCGTCTCGGAGGCGGTCGGCATCTGCCTGCTCGCGCTCGGGGTCGGCTGCGCCCTGGGCGTCCTCGCGGCGGACGCGTTCGTCGACCGCAGCACCCTCTCCGGCCTGATCAGCCCGACCTACACCGCCTCGACGTTCGCCTGGGGCCTCGCCTTCGCGCTCGGCGTCGGCGTGATCGGCGCCCTCTACCCGGCTTGGTGGGCGATCAGGCTGACGCCGATCGAGGCGCTTCGGCACGAATGACGCCGTCGCGCAGACGCAGCCGCCGGTCGGCGTGAGCGGCGACCTCGTCGTCGTTCGTGACGAGCAGGATCGTCATGCCGTGCTGCCCGCGCAGCTCCTCGAGCAGGCCGAGCACCTGGCGGCCCGTGGCCGAGTCGAGCGAGCCGGTCGGCTCGTCGGCGAGCAGCAGGCGAGGCTCGTTCGCGAGCGCCCTCGCGATCGCGACCCGCTGGCGCTCCCCGCCCGAGAGGACGGCGGGCCGCGCGCCGACGCGCTCCGCGAGGCCGACCTCGCCGAGCAGGGCGAGCGCCCGGGCCGCGCGCTCGCGCCGGCCGCGCCGGCCGAACATCGCCACCTCGACGTTCTCGGACGCGGTCAGCGTCGGCAGCAGGTTGTGGGCCTGGAACACGAAGCCGATCGTCGCCGCGCGGTACTCCGCCGGGTCGTCGAGCTCGTCGAGGCGCTGTCCGTCGACCACGATCGTACCGGCGTCCGGCCGGTCGAGGGCGCCGATCAGGTTGAGGAGCGTGCTCTTCCCGGACCCGGAGGCGCCGGTGAGCGCGACGAGCTCGCCCGGCTCGACCCGGAACGACACGTCTCGCAGCGCCTGCACCCGCCCGCCCTCGAACGACTTGCGCACGCCATCGACGGCGATCGCCGCGCCGTCGCTCACCCGTGCGGCGTCACCCGGTAGTCGACGACCCTCCTCGCCTTGCCCACGGTCACGAGGACGTGGAACGTGAGGGGGACGCCGCGGGAGCTCGCCGGCCAGATGACGTAGTCGCGGAAGACCCCACGGAACGGCCACCGGACGATCTTCTTCGTGCTCCTGCCGAACTCGACCGCGTGGCGGCCGCCGACCGGGTCGACGATCTGCACGGTGATCCTGCCCGCGACCGGCTTGCCGCCCGCGGTCGCGCGCACGGTGTAGTGCCAGCGGACGCCGACCTTGGGCGTGTGGCCGGGCGCCGCGAGCGTGACCTTGACCGGCGCGGCCGCGCCCCCGGCGAGGCCGGTGGCGAGGACGGCGGTCGCGGCCGCGGCGGCGAGCGTCACGACCCGTAGTTTGCACGTTCCCAATTCCGCGGGCGCGCGGACGCGGCGGGGCGCCGGCGCGAGCGATACTCCACGGTGCACCGAGCACGGATCGCGAGTAGGACGAAGCTCCGTCGAGGGGGCACCAGGCAGAACCCACCGAATGCTCCTCCGGCGAAGGGGACGAAAGCGACACCGGCCCCGCGAAGGTCGACGAGGCCCGCGAAGAGCGGGCCTCTTTTCTCTCTCGCCCGCCGGACTTTCCGCAGCCGCGATGCGGGCTTGCGCCGATGGGGCGGCCGCCCCGGCCGGCGACGATACGGTCGTGGTCCCCGTCGCGCGCCGGAACCTGCTCGCCGAGAAGGGCCGGTTCGCGATGTCGGTGGGCGGGGTCGCGTTCGCCGTCCTCCTCGTCCTGATCGTGGTCGGCCTCTACCGCGGCTGGAGCGGCGCCGGCTCCGTGTACTCGCGGCTCCCGGGCGAGCTCTGGGTCGCCCAGACGGGGACGACCGACCCGTTCCACTCGACCTCGCTCGTACCCGCGGGCCGCGAGGCCCGGCTCGCGCGCCTGCCCGGCGTGGTCGCGGCACTGCCGGTCTACGCGCGGCACCTCGCCTTCACGGCGCCCGGCGGCGGCCGCGTCGACACCTACGCGATGGCGATCGAGGCGCCGCGGGGGCTGTCGCTGCCCGCCGAGGCGCGTCGCTACTTCCCCGCGCCGGGTCACGTGGTGATCGACCGCGTCCTCGCCGGGGAGCTCGGAGCGGGCGCCGGCGACCGCCTCGACGTGCTCGGGCGGCGCGTGGTCGTCGACCCGCCGACGAGCGGCGGCAACAAGATCGTGCAGTTCTCCTTCTTCAACCCCGCCGAGGGCGCGGCGCTCCTCGGCGAGCCCGGACGGGTGAGCTACTACCTGCTCGTGACGTCCCGCGGCGCCGACCTCGACGCGGTCGGCCGCGCAGCGGTCGCCGCCGTGCCGCGCTCGGAGGCGCACACGGGCGCCGAGTTCTCGAGCGCGTTCAGCCGGCTCGTCTCGAGCGGCTTCCTCAGCGTGGTGGGCGTCCTCGTCGGCATCGGCTTCGTGGTCGGGGGCGCGGTGATCGCGCTCACGACCTACACCGCGACGGTCGAGAAGGCGCGAGACTTCGGCGTGCTCAAGGCGGTCGGCGCTCCGGCGTCGTTCCTCTACCGGATCGTCGTCTGGCAGAGCGTCGCCGTCGGCCTCACCGGCTCGCTGCTCGGGATCGCGGTGTCGGCGGCGGTCGCAGACCGGATCGGCCGCTCCGTCCCGGAGTTCGTCACCGAGCTCCGCGCGCTCGACGTGCTCGGGGTGTTCGTCGCGGCGCTCGCGACGTCGGTCGTCGCCTCGTTCGTCCCCGTGCGCCGGCTCGACCGGATCGACCCCGCGATGGTCTTCCGCGCATGACCGGCGAGCCGCTCCTCCGGGCCAGGGGCCTGACGAAGGTGTTCGGCACGGGCCGGACCCAGGTCACCGCGGTCGCCGGCGTCGACCTCGACGTCGGGCCGGGAGAGATCGTGCTCGTGATGGGCCCGTCCGGCTCCGGGAAGACGACGCTCTTGACGATGATCGGCTGCCTGCTGCGGCCGACGTCCGGACGGATCGAGATCGACGGCCTGGACGTGACCGCGCTGCCGCCGCGCGAGCAGCCGCGCGTCCGCCGCACCCTCGTCGGGTTCGTGTTCCAGACCTTCAACCTGCTCGACACGCTGAGCGCGCAGGAGAACGTCGAGGTGGCGCTCAACATCGGCGGCGTCAAGGGAGAGGCCGCGGCGAGGCGGGCGCGGGCGCTCCTCGAGGACGCGGGCCTCGGCGGGCGGCTGCACTTCCCGGCGCACGCCCTCTCGGCCGGCGAGCGCCAGCGCGTCGCGATCGCGCGGGCGCTCGCGAACGACCCGCCCCTGCTGCTCGCCGACGAGCCGACCGCGAACCTCGACACCCGTCACGGACGCGACGTGATGGCGCTCCTCCGGAGGCTCGCCCACCGGCAGCGCAGCGCCGCGGTGGTCGTCTCGCACGACGAGCGCCTGCGGGCGATCGCCGACCGGGTGCTCCGGCTCGAGGACGGGCGCGTGACGCGAGTCGAGGGCGCGACGGCGGCGCGGCGGCTCCCGGTGCGTCATCCTGTGAGAGCTTCCTGAGCTCGTGGACGAGGGAAAGGAGGAGCGAGTGCCCGTGGTCGCCGGCGTCGACGGCTCGCCCGAGTCGATCGAGGCCCTTCGCTTCGCGCTCGAGGAGGGCCGCCTCCGCGGCACCTCCGTGCGCGCCGTCCTCGCCTGGCAGCTGCCGCCGCTCCTCGCCGCCGGCGACCCGTTCGTGCTCGGCTCGGGCTTCGACCCCTCGCTCGTCGAGCCGAGCGAGCTGCGCCGGGTCGCGCAGGAACGGCTGGCCGCCGCGGTCGCGCAGGCGACCTCGGCGCCCGGCGCCGTCGAGCAGCAGGTCGTCGAGGGGCACCCCGCCGAGTGCCTCGTCGCGGCCGCGGCCGACGCCGAGCTGCTCGTGGTCGGCTCCCGCGGCCGGGGCGGGTTCGGCGGGCTGCTCCTCGGCTCGGTCGGCCAGGCCTGCGCCCAGCACGCCCGCTGCCCGGTCGTGATCGTCCGCGGCCCCGCGCGGGCGGGCGACGGCGCCCGGCGGTAGGACCGCGCGGCCCTCAGCGCGCCGCGCCGGCGCCGGCGACGGTCGCGCCGGCGAGACCGGGGCCGAACGTGCTCGAGGCCGTCCGCGTGTACGGCGAGCAGGTCCTGCCGCGGCTCCGCGGCCGCTGAGCCGCGTCCCCTCTACGCCCGGGAGCGGCGCCGCGCGGGCTCCGCCGCGCCTGCCCCGTCGGGCCCCGTCGCGGCGAACGCGCGCAGCCGCTCGGCGTACTGCTCGAGCCGCTCGGAGACGAGGCGGTGGACGCTCCCCGGCGGGTAGCGGCCGTCCGCGCCGCG
This sequence comes from Gaiellaceae bacterium, assembly GCA_035650615.1. Lineage (GTDB taxonomy): Bacteria > Actinomycetota > Thermoleophilia > Gaiellales > Gaiellaceae > PALSA-600. Next base: position 79,002 of record DASRHI010000045.1, read on the forward strand.
CCGGCCGGCCGGCCGGCCGGTGAGGAGCGAGATGCCCTCGTCGACCGTCCTCACCGCCCAGACGTGGAACCGGCCCTCGCGGACCGCGTCGACGACCTCGTCGTCGAGCATCAGGTTCGGGACGTTCGCCGCGGGGATGACGACGCCCTGGCTCCCGTCGAGGCCCCTCGCCCTGCACGTGGCGAAGAAGCCCTCGACCTTCCGGGTCACGCCGCCGACGGCCTGGACGTTGCCGTTCTGGTCGACCGAGCCCGTCACCGCGATCCCCTGGTCGAGCGGCAGGCCGGAGAGGGCGGAGAGGAGCGCGTACAGCTCGGTCGACGAGGCGGAGTCGCCCTCGACCTCGTCGTAGGACTGCTCGAACGTCAGCGTGGCCGAGAGCGCGAGCGGCCGCTCCTGCCCGTAGGTCGAGGCGAGGTAGCCCGACAGGATGAGGACGCCCTTCGAGTGGATCGGCCCGGAGAGCTCGATCTCGCGCTCGATGCTCGCGACCTGCCCGCGGCCCACCGCGACCCGGGCGCTCACCCGGGCCGGGAGGCCGAAGCCGTGGTCGCCGAGGTCGACGATCGAGAGCCCGTTCACCTGGCCGACCCGGCGGCCGCTCGTCTCGATCGCGATCGTCCCGTCGGCGATCAGCTCGCGGACGCGCTCCTCGAGCAGGTTCGTCCGGTAGTCGCGCTTGCGCACGGCGAGCGCGACGTCGTCGCCGGTGACGAGCGGGTGGCCCGCCTCGCGCGCGCGGAAGCTCGCCTCGGAGACGAGGTCGGCGACCTCCTGCAGGCGCGCGGACAGCTTGCGCTGGCTCTCGCGCAGCCGCCCGCCGTGCTCGATCACCCGGGCGACCGCGCCGCGGTCGAAGTGCAGGAGGCCGCCGTCGCGCACGCACCTGCTGACGAACGCGGCGTAGCTGCGCTCGTGCGCGGCCGACCAGTCGAGCTCGGGGGCGAAGTGCGCCTTCACCTTGAAGAGCTCGCGGAAGCCCTCGTCGAGGGCGTAGAGGAGGTGGTAGAGCTGGCTCGAGCCGAGGAGGACGACCTTGACGTCGATCGGGATCGGCTCCGGGCGCAGGCTCGCGCTCGGCAGCGCGCTCAGCTCCTCGCCGAGGTTCTCGATCCGCACCTCGCGGCTGCGCAGGGCGCGCTCCAGCGCGTCCCAGGCGAACGGGTGCCGGAGCACGTCGAGCGCCTCGAGCACGAGGAAGCCGCCGTTCGCCCGCTGCAGCGCCCCGGGCTTGATCTCGCGGAAGTCGGTCACCATCGCGCCGAACGAGGCGCGGTACTGGACGCGGCCGACGAGGTTGTAGTAGGTCGGGTTGCGCTCCACGACGACCGGAGCGCCGCGGAGGGCGGAGTTGTCGACGAGGACGTTGACCCGGAACTGCACGCGCTCCGGACGCTGGCCGGCGAGCGCGGCGAGGGGGAACGGCAGGTCGCCGGCGCCCCGGAGCTCGGGCACGTGCTCGAGCAGGTCCTCCTTGACCTGCTCGAGGTAGGCGAGCACCTCCGGAACGCCGCCGAACTCGTCCTCGAGCTCGCGGAAGAGGGGGCCGGTGGCGAACAGCGCGACCTCGCGGTCGAGCCGCTGCATCCGCTCGGCGGTCTCCTTCTCGAGCTCGCGCAGCCGGTGCACGAACCCGGCGACCCGCTCCTCCATCTCCGCCGTCGCCCTCGCGATCTCCGCCTGCCGCTCGGGGGGGAGGCGCCCGAACTCCTCGCGCGAGAGCGGCTTCCCGTCGACGAGCGGCATCGACACGATCCCGGTGGGCGTCTGGCGCACGGCGAAGCTGCGGTCCTCCGCGAAGCGGTCGAGCTCGTGCTCGAGCGTCGCCCGCCGCTCGCCGATCTCGCCCGCGAGCTCGCGCTCGCGGCGCTCGTACTCCTCGCTCTCGAAGGCGCGCGGGAGCTCGCGCTTGACCGTCTCGACGAAGCTGTCCATGGCGCGCGCCAGGCGGGTTCCGTCCCCGGCCGGGAGCGAGATCGCGCGGGGGCGGTCGGGCGCGGCGAAGTTGTGGACGTAGACCCAGTCGGGCGGGGGCGGCATCCCCGCCGCGCGGGCCTCGAGGGTGTCGAGCACGGTGGTGAGGCGGCCGGAGCCGGCCTCGCCCGCGACGAAGACGTTGAAGCCGCCCCGGTCGACGGCGAGCCCGAATTCGATCGCGTCGAGCGCCCGCGGCTGGCCGACCGTCCCGATCAGCGGCTCGACCTCGGCCGTGCTCGAGAACCGGAGCCGCTCCGGGTCGACGCGACGGCGCAGCTCCCGAGGGCGAAGCTCGAGGCGGCGGCGTGCGGGGCGCGACCCGTTGGGCGAGGGCTCGGACATGCGCCCTCAGTCTCAGGCGGGGCGGGGCGGGGCCACATCGGTGCCTCCCCGCTCCGGGCTGCGGGCTTTCCGCACCGCACCGCCTCCGGCAGCGTTCGCAGGGCCCTCCCGTCCGGCGGCGCCGGCTCTCGGCGTGGAGCCGCACCGCCGTGCGCCCGCGCCGACCGCCGGGCGGGGAGCTACGCCCGGGGCCGGCGCGCCGCGGGCGCGCGGAGGAGCCGCGCGAGGATCGCGCCCGCGAGCGCCAGCTGCACCCAGGCCGGGAGCCCGCGCGGGCGAATCGGCGGCGAGCCGCGGTGGGTCGGGAAGAGCGCCTTCCCGCCCGGCCGCGGGAGCGGGAGGACGTGCTCGAGGTCGGGCGCGGAGGCGGAGACGGCGCCGAGCGTGACCGGGTCGAGCGGCCCGTGGACGGCGGCGAGGGCGAGCACCGACACGATCCCCGAGGCCGTCTCGAACCGCCGCGAGGCGATGTCCTCGTGCGGGACGACGTCGCCGAGGGCGTGCAGGAGCGGCCCGAGCAGGAGCGCGGCCCGGCGCGAGCGCGTGGCGTTCCCGGCGAGGGCGCCGGTGGCGACGTGGAGCGTGACGATCATCTGCCGGCTCCTCGCCGGACACGATGCCACCGACCCGGCGGCCGGCGCGCCGGCGGCCCTCCGTAGCTTCCCGTACGCGAGATCGGCCCGCGCCCCGAGGGCCGGCCGGCGGCCGGCGGCGACGATGGGTCTGCGAACCCGATGGGCGCAGAGCTCGAGCAACCGCCGCGCGCGCCCGTCTCGAGGGACCGCCGGCCGCCGCGCCGGCGCCTCGCGGCGGACGCGGCGCGCCCTCGGCGCGCGACCGGATCGCACCCGGAGGCCGGACGCCGCTCCCCCCTCCTCCCGGACGGCCTCGCGGGCCTGCTCCGGCAGGCTGCGATCTGGCTCGGCTTCGGCCTCGGCTACGAGGTGGCGCGCGCGTTCGCAGACCGGGGCGCCGGCGAGGCGCTGCGCAACGCGCGCCGGGTGATCGCCCTCGAGAGCCGCCTCGGCGGGCTCTTCGAGCTCGACGTGCAGCGGCTCGTGCTCGACGCCGGGAGCCCGCTCGTCGACGCCCTCAACTGGACCTACTGGGGCTCCCAGTTCTTCGTGCTGACGGCCGGCCTCGTGTGGGTGTACCTGCGCCGGAACCACGGGTACCTGCGGCTCCGGAACACCCTGTTCGCCGTCAACCTGGCGGGTCTCGTCGGCTACGCGGCGGTCCCGACCGCGCCGCCCCGCCTCGTGCCGGGACACGGCTTCGCCGACACGCTCTCGGAGTCGGCGGTGAGCTTCCACTCGCCCCTCGTCGAGCTGCTCGCGAACCCGTACGCGGCGATGCCCAGCCTCCACGCGGCCGACGCCCTCGTGCTCGCGGCCACGCTCGCGGCGGTCGTCCGGTCGCCGGCCGGGCGGGCGGCGGCCCTGCTCTGGCCCGTGTGGGTGTGGTTCTCCCTGATCGCGACGGGAAACCACTTCTGGCTCGACGTGCTCGCGGGCGCCGCCCTCGGCGCGCTCGGGGTCGCCGGCGCCTCGGCGGCGGCGCGGCGTCACGCGGCGGCGCCGGGGCCCCGCCGCTGAGGGCCCGCGTCGCCGAGCCGCACGACGAGGCGGCCCTCCTCCTCCCGCGCGTCGGCGCCGAGCCGGGCGCAGGCCGCGCGGAAGCGGCGCCGGATCCAGGCGGCGTCGGCCCCGCCCGCGAGCTCGGTCCGGCAGAACTCGAGCTTGAGCGGCAGCGCCTCGAGCCGCACCGGCACGGCGTCCTCGAGCGTCACGAGGAAGAGGAGGCCGAGGTCGTTGCGCAGGTCGGGGTCGGTCGCGTAGTCGTCGACGAAGTCGCCGAGGTCGTAGAGCACCCGCCCCTCCACGCCCTGGAAGACGTGGGCGGAGTGGCCGGCGACGAGGGTCGCCCCGGCGGCGAGGAGCTCGGCGGCCGCGCGCCTCGTCCGCGGCAGCGGCGCCGTCGCCATGTTCGGCCCCCAGTGCGGGGTGACGAGCACCGCGTCGGCGTCCGCGGAGCGCACGGCCTCCGGCACCCAGGCCGGGAGCCCGTCCCGGAGCTCCGCGTAGGCGACCCCCGGACGGCCGGGGGCGGCGGCGTACGCCGCAGGGTGGTCGGTGAAGCCCACCACCCCGAGGCGGAAGCCGTCCGTTCCGACCACGACCGGCGCCCGGGCGCGGGCCGGCTCCGGCCCGGCCCCGACCCAGGCGATCCCGGCCCCCTCGAGCAGCTCGAAGGTGTCGAGCAGCGCCTCCGCGCCGAAGTCGAGCGCGTGGTTGTTCGCGAGCGTGACGCAGTCCACGCCGAGGAGGGCGAGCGCCTCCACGGCGACCGGCGGGGCGCGGAAGAAGAACGGCTTGCGCGGGTCGGGCCAGGGCCGCCCGCGCTCCGACACGCAGCACTCGAGGTTCAGCACGAGCAGGTCCGCCTCGCGGGCGGCGCCGACGACCCCGGCCGAGAAGAGCGCCCCGGGCCCGGCCGACCGCAGCGCCCGCGCCACGCCGCGGCCGAGCATCGTGTCGCCGGCGAGCCCGATCGTGACGCGGCCGCTCATCGCTTCCCGCTCTCCCCTTTCCCTTTCCCGCAGCCGGCCGCTCGCCGAACCCGGTGCTTTCCCGGGGCCGGATCCGGTCCTGCCACGATGCGCCCCGCGGCGGGCCCGCGCGAAGCTTCCGGGCGATGGGAAGGCTCTCGGTGCGATGGCGGCGCTGCTGGGGCATCCGCCCCGGCGAGCTGCGCCTCCCCGTGAGGATCCTCGGCCGCGGGCGGGCGATGGGGGAGCCCGCCTCCGGGCCGCACGGGCGGGGCTTCCGCGCCCGCCGCAGTCGGCGCGGCTAGGGTTCCCCGGCGCGCCCGTCCCCCGGCGGGGCCGGATCGAGCCTCACCCCGGCCGCCTCGAGCTGCTCGGCCATGCGCAGGTGGTCCTGCTCGAGGATGCGCGCGATGCTCGCCGCGATGGCGTGGAGCGTCGGGACGCTGCCCTCGGCGCGCATCGACCGGACGAGCTCCTCCTCGAGGCCGTCGCGCAGGCGCTGCTCGCTGAGCCCGAACGCCGTGATCGCGGTCATCTCTCCTCCTCTCGTCGCGGGAGCCTCGCCCCAGCGTCGCTCGGGCGCAGCCCGCAGGCATCGGTGCCGGCCCCGAGTCGCGCGGCGGGATCGCCGCATCCCGGCGCGGCGAGGCCGGCCGGGGAGAGCGGAGGTCAGGCCGCGCGGAGCGCCCGCACGAGCTCGTGGCCGTCGAGCTCGGCGGCGCCGACGCAGCGGTCGGCGGCGCCGTAGGTGAGGTAGATCGTGCCGTCGTCCCTCGCGACGGCGCCCTGGACGTAGACGACGTTGTCGACGTCTCCGCTGCGCTCCCAGTCGAGCTCCGGCTGCATGATCGGGTCCGGGAGCGACGCCTTGACCCGCCCGGTGACGTCGTCGAGCAGGGCGGCCTTCGTCAGGTAGCGCGAGTCGCGGTCGCGCTCGTGGTAGAAGAGCACGAGCTCGCCGTCCACCTCCACGGGAGGCGGGCCGGCGCCGACGCCGAGCGCGCCCTCGGCCGGGACGATGATCGTGTGCCGGTCGAGCTCGCTCATGTGCCCCTCCCAGTACTCGGCGTCCGAGCTCCAGAGCGCCTCGAGCGAGTCGAAGAGGGCGAGCTGCATGTTCGGGTGCACGCGGTGGACGAGCGCGACGCGCCCGTCGCGCAGGTTGAAGATGACGGCGTCCTTGTCCTCGGTCCCGGCCGGCCCGATCACCCGTCCCGAGGTGCGGTTGAGGAAGAAGCGCCCGTCCGCGTACCCGAGCCGGTGCACGCCGATCCGCCAGGGCCTCCCCGTGCCGGGCGCGGGCAGGTCGGTGTAGGTCATCACGACCGTCTCGGCGCCGTCGCTCCGCACGCGCTGCAGCCGCGGGTCCTCGTAGCAGTTCACGCCGGCGAGGGAGCTCCGCGCCAGCACCTGCTGGAACCTGTAGTCCCGCCCGTCGTCCGAGGTGAAGACGAGCACGTCCGAGACGTAGTCGAGGAAGCGCGGCCCCGCGCCGGGGTTGCGGCTGTACCCGGCCCGGACGCCGCGGGCGAACAGGTGGTAGACGCCCTCCTCCAGGATCACGCCGGCGTTGAAGATGGGGCCGTAGCCGGGAACCGACCCGGCCTCGACCACGGGCACGTCGGCGACGCGGCGCACGGCCACCGGGCGCCGCTCGAGGCGCTTACGCGAATCGCTTTCCACAGACACGGTTATCGACAGTCTTCGGGCTCAGGCACAGCGTATCCTTGTGACCCGATCGGATGGAGGGCCATACCCCTTCAGGGCCTGTTCGGAGAGTGGTCCAGGGCACCTTGCAGGCGTCACGCGCCGCGATCCTGCGTCCTCGGTCGTCCCGAGATTCGCCGGGATCGGGACTTCCTGCGTCCTCGTCTCGCGGCGCGTGCCGCGCGCCGGTCGCCGTGGCCCGGCTCCGGACAGCCCCTTGACGGTGCGAGAAGATGCTCTTCCGCCGCTACGAGGGGAACCCGATCCTCACCGCGTCCGACTGGCCCCAGACGGTCAACGCGGTCTTCAACCCGGGCGCCGCGAGCCTCGACGGGGAGACGCTGCTGCTCGTGCGGGTCGAGGACCGGACGGGCATCTCCCACCTGTGCGTGGCGCGCAGCGCCGACGGCCTGACCGGCTGGACGGTGGAGCCCGAGCGCGTGCTGCTGCCCGACCTCGGCTCCCCCTCCGAGCGCTTCGGGATCGAGGACCCGAGGATCACCCTCTGCGAGGACGAGTACCTGATCGCGTACACGGCCTACTCGACCGGCGGGCCGCTCGTCGCCCTGGCCGCCACGGGCGACTTCCGCTCCTTCCGGCGGCGGGGCGTCCTGATGCCTCCCGAGGACAAGGACGCCGCCCTGTTCCCGTGCCGGTTCGGCGGCCGCTTCGCGCTGATCCACCGGCCGGTGTCGTCGACGCCGAGGCACCGGGCCGACATCTGGCTCTCGTGGAGCCCCGACCTGCGCCACTGGGGCGACCACGCCGTCCTGCTGGACGCGCGGGAGGGGGCCTGGTGGGACGCCCACAAGGTCGGCCTGAACGCGCCTCCCCTGCTCACCCCGCAGGGCTGGCTCCTCCTCTACCACGGGGTCCGCACCACGGCCGCGGGCTCGATCTACCGGCTCGGCCTGGCCCTGCTCGACGCGGAGCGGCCCGAGCGCGTGGTCGCCCGCTCGAGCGAGTGGATCTTCGGGCCCGAGGCCCCGTACGAGCGGAGCGGCGACGTCGCCCAGGTCGTGTTCCCGTGCGGCTGGATCCTCCTCGACGACGGGGATACACTCCGCGTGTACTACGGTGCCGCCGACACGACCGTGTGCGTCGCGACCGCCAGCCTCGGTGAGTTGCTCGGCTGGCTCGCCGGCCACTCGAGCTGACCCGAGGTCGCTGGGCCGGACGCAAGGGCCTGCGCGGGTTTCCCGCAGCCCGGTCAGGGAACCTACCGACGACCGTGCCGCCGGCGTCCGGCGATGCTCGGAGCGCCGCCCGTGAAGTCGATCCGCCCCGCCGTCTTCTCGACGTACCCGCCGCGAGCCTGCGGGATCGCCTCGTTCGCCTTCGACCTGTGCACCGCGCTCCGCGGCACCCGCGGGATCCGCGCCGTCTCCGCGGTGGCGGTCGTGAACGAGCCGGCCGGGCCGCAGCGCTCGGAGATCGTCGCGACCGTCGAGCAGGAGGCGCGCGGGGACTACGTCCGCGCGGCGCGGCTGCTCGGGCGCCTCGACGTCGACGTCGTCCTCCTCCAGCACGAGTACGGGATCTTCGGCGGCCCCGACGGCGAGTACGTCCTCTCGTTCGCCCAGGAGCTCGAGCAGCCGCTCGTCGTCACGCTCCACACCGTGCTCTCGAGGCCGTCGCGCAACCAGCTCCGCGTCCTCTCGGAGCTCTGCGAGCGGGCGGCGTTCGTGATCGTGATGACCGAGACGGCGGCGCGCCTCCTCGAGGAGCTCGGCGTGTGCGACGCGGGCAAGGTCACCGTCGTGCCGCACGGCGCCCCGGCGCTGCTCGGGCGCGCCGGCCGCGCGGACGTGCGCCGGCCGCTCCGCGGCCCGTCGGGCGGGGCCGGCCGCGAGCGCTTCCTGCTCTCGACGTTCGGCCTGCTCTCGCCCGGGAAGGGGCTCGAGACGGCGATCGAGGCGCTCGGGCTCGTCGCCGAGCGCCACCCGCACGTCCACTACGTGATCGGCGGCCGCACCCATCCCGGGGTCGCCCGGCGGGAGGGGGAGCGCTACCGCCTCGAGCTCGAGCGGCTGATCGCCGACCTCGGCCTCGGCGACCACGTCGAGTTCGACGACCGCTTCCTCTCGCTCGAGGAGCTCGCGGCCCTGCTGGCCGAGACGCGCGTCTTCCTGACCCCGTACAGAAACCGCGAGCAGGTCGCGTCGGGCACGCTGACCTTCGCCGTCGCGGCGGGCTGCGCCGCGATCTCGACGCCCTACTGGTACGCCGAGGAGCTGCTCGGCTCCGGCGCGGGCAAGCTCGTCCCCTTCGACGACCCGGAGGCGCTCGCGCGGGCGATCTGCGAGTTCGTCGAGGACCCCGCCGCGCTCGCCGCGGCGAGGAGGGAGGCCAGGCGCGTCGGCGCCGGCCACGCCTGGCCGTCCGTCGCCGAGGCCACCTCCCTCGTCCTGCGGGACGCGGTCGCCCTCACGCCGCGGCGCGCCGCCCTCCCGGCGGCCGCGCTCGAGCTCGCCGACGTCCGCACCGACCACCTGCTGACGCTCGTCGACGACGTCGGCATCGTCCAGCACGCGCAGGGCGTGATCCCGAACCGCGCGCACGGGTACTGCGTGGACGACGCCGCGCGGCTCGTGATCGTGGCGGACGAGCTCGCCCGCCGCGACGGCGGCCCGGCCTGGACGTCCGCGCTCCACCGCGCGCTCGCGTTCCTGGCCGCCGCCGCCGACCCGGCCGGCGGCGGCATGCACAACTTCATGGGCTACGACCGCCGCTGGCTCGACCGGCCGCACGTGGGCGACCACGTCGGCCGCTCGATCTGGGCCCTCGGCGAGGTGCTCGCCACCGCCTGGGCGCCCGCGCTCGTCGTGCCCGTCCGCGACCTGCTCGCGCGCCTCGTCGCCTCGCTGGGGGCCGAGCCGTCCCTCCGGACCGGGGCGTACGCCGTGCTCGGCCTCGCGCGGCTCGACCCCGACCGCCTCGAGCCCGAGGCGGCCCGCGTGCTCGACCGGCTCGTCGACCGGCTGGTCGAGAGCTACGACCGCGCCGCCGCTCCCGGCTGGCGCTGGTTCGAGGACGCGCTCGCCTACGACAACGCCCGCCTTCCGCAGGCGCTCCTCGCCGGCGGCGCCGCGACCGGGCGGGACGACGCCGTCGGCGTCGGGCTCGAGAGCCTGCGCTGGTACGGCGACCAGTGCGGCCTCGACGGCCCGTTCGTGCGCCTGCCCGGCCACCTGGGCCGCCGGCGGGACGAGCCCGCCCCGGGGGGCGGCGACGAGCAGCCGCTCGACGCCGGCGCGCTCGTCGAGGCGGAGATCGCCGCGTTCGGCCTCACGGGCGACCCGGCGCACGCGGCCCGAGCGCGGGCGGCCTTCGACTGGTTCGTCGGGCGCAACCACCTGGGCCGCCCGCTCTACGACTTCGCCACCGGCGGCTGCGCCGACGGGCTCGGGGCGGAGGCGGTGAACGTGAACGAGGGCGCCGAGTCGACCCTGGCCTTCCACCGCGCGCGGCTCGCGCTCGACGCCGCCGGCCTGCCGGCCGTCGCTCCGGCGCGGGCGGGGGCGCAGCAGGCGCCCGCCCGCCGGCCCGAGCCGGGTCAGCCCTTGACGACGCCGATCGGGACGAGGCGGGCCACGCGGCCCGCGAGCCCCGCGCGCTCCACCACCTCGACCACCCGCTCCACGTCCTTGTAGGCGAAGGGCGCCTCCTCGGCGAGGCCCTTGTTCGACGCGCAGCGCACGACGATCCCCTGCGCCTCGAGGGTGCGGCGGAGCTCGGCCCCGCCGATCCGCTTGCGGGCGGCGGTGCGCGAGAGCGCGCGGCCGGCGCCGTGGCAGGCCGACCCGAACGAGCGCTCGAGCGAGCCCGGGAGCCCGGCGAGCACGAAGCTCGCGGTGCCCATGCTGCCCGGGATGAAGACCGGCTGGCCGGCGCCGCGGTAGGCGTCCGGGAGCTCGGGCGACCCGGCCGGGAACGCCCGCGTCGCACCCTTGCGGTGGACGAGCAGGTCCCGCCCGCCGTGGCGCTCGACCTTGGCGACGTTGTGGGCGACGTCGTACACCTGGCGCGTCCCGGCGGCGGCGGAGGCGCCGAGGACCCGCTCGACGGCGCCCCGGACGGCGTGGGCGAGCGCGTGCCGGTTCGCGAAGGCGAAGTTGGCCGCCGCCGCCATCGCCCCGAGGTACGCCCGGCCCTCCGGCGACGACGCCGGGGCGCAGGCGAGCTGCCGGTCGGGGAGCTCGATGCCGTAGCGGCGCCCGGCCGCGTCCATCGTGCGGACGTGGTCGGTGCAGACCTGGTGGCCGAGCCCGCGCGAGCCGGAGTGGATGAGCACGGTCACCTGACCCTCCGCCAGGCCGAAGGCGGCGGCCGCGTCGCGGTCGAAGACCCGGTCGACCCGCTGCACCTCGACGAAGTGGTTCCCGGAGCCGACCGTCCCGAGCTGGCCGCGCCCGCGCTCGCGGGCGCGCGCCGAGACCGCCGCCGGGTCGGCGCCCGGCAGGCGCCCTCCCGACTCCGTGCGCTCGAGGTCGTCCTCGCGGCCGACGCCGCGGGCGACGAGGGCCCGCGGCCCCTCGCGGAGCACGCCGTCGAGCTCGGCGGCCGCCAGCTCGAGCGGCCCCTCCCGGCCGGCGCCGGCCGGGACCGCCCGCGAGAGCTCGTGCACGAGCGCCTCCCGCCGCGCGCCGAGCTCGCGCTCGCCGAGCGGCAGCGCGAGCAGCCGGACGCCGCAGTTGATGTCGTAGCCGACGCCGCCCGGCGAGACGACGCCGTCCGGCAGCTCCATCGCCGCGACGCCGCCGACGGGGAAGCCGTAGCCCTGGTGGACGTCGGGCATCGCGAGCGCGGCCTCGACGATCCCGGGCAGCGTGGCGACGTTCTCGAGCTGCTCGAGCGAGCGGTCGCCCGCGAGCGCCGCGACCAGCTCGTCGTCGGCGAACACGCGCGCGGGCACGCGCATGTCGGCCCGGGCGCGCGCCGGGATCTCCCACAGGCTCTCGTCGAGCCTGACGAGGCGGTGACGGTCAGACGTCGAGGACGACGCGTCCATGCCAGCTCCCCTCCTCCTGGGCGAGCTCGAGGCTGTTGAGCGTGACGGCCTTCACGAGCGGCCGCGCGCGGCCGCGGCGTCCGGCGACGGTCGCCCGCAGGCGGCCGCCCGCGAGCTCGACCGCCTCCAGCCGCTCGGGCACGAACCCCTCGACCTCGCCGAGGTAGACGAGCTCGTTCAGGGTGTCGACGAGGAGCAGCGCGGGATCCTCGCCGCGGAGCTCGAGCTCGCGGCGCGCCGGCTCGCCGTCCGCGCCTGCCGAGACGAGCTCGGCGAGCGCGGCGACCGCCGCCTCGAAGATCCCCGCCGCGGTGGGCGCCTCGAGCTCGAGCTCGACCTCGCCCCCGTGCTCGGCGAAGCGGTAGGCCTTCACGTCCTCAGGATGGCCCACGGGGCCGCCTCCCGCGTCGGGGCGGGCGCGGAGCCGTCCGCCGGACCGCCCGCGGGGATCGGTGACAAGCCGCAGCCGGATCGGTGCCCGGCCGGATGACCGCCTGGGCGTCCGGGGGCGACGATGGGCCGGCAATCGGCTTGGAGGTGGATGCCATGAACGAGGCGGTGAGAAGCCGGACCCCGCAGGTGGGCGACGTGGTCGAGATCAGCGGCCACCGGGTCGGCGAGGCGACTCGCACGGGAGAGGTCCTGGAGGTGCTCGGAAGCCCGCGGCAGCCGCACTTCCGGGTGCGCTGGGAGGACGGCCACGAGAGCGTCTTCTACCCCTCCAGCGACGCCCTCGTCCGCCCGCCGCGCGCGGCGCGGCGGCGGAAGGCCTGAGTGGGGCGGGCCCGGTCTGCGGCAACGCCGCACGCCGGGGCCGCGGACCCGCGGATGTTCCGCAGCCGGAGGGGGGACACGATGACGGCGATGGCAACCGCTCCCGACGCGCTCACCCAGGAGCTCCGCCCGCCCCTCTCGGCCGAGGAGGCGCTCGTGGAGGCCGACCGCTGCCTCGGCTGCGGGGGCCCGTACGCCCCGGCGCCGTGCGCGGCCGCCTGCCCCGCCGGGATCGACGTCCCCGGCTTCGTGGGCGCCCTCGCGGTCGGCGACCGCCGCGGCGCGGCGCGCACGATCTTCGCCGAGAACCTCCTCGGCGGCACCTGCGCGCGCGTGTGCCCGGTCGAGGTGCTCTGCGAGGGCGCCTGCGTCCTCCACCACGAGGGCAGGGCCCCGATCGCCATCGGCGCCCTCCAGCGCCACGCCACCGACGCGCTGCTCCTCGGCGGCGAGCCGACGCTCGCGCGCGCCGCCGCGCCCCCCACGGGCCGGCGCGTCGCCGTCGTCGGCGCGGGGCCGGCCGGGCTCGTGTGCGCCGGCGAGCTCGCCGCGCTCGGGCACTCGGTCACGGTCTACGACGAGCACCCCGAGCCCGGCGGTCTCGTCCGCTACGCGATCGCCCCCTACCGGATCGAGCGCGAGCCGCTCTCCGAGGAGGCGGCCGCCCTCGCGGCGCTGGGCGTGCGCTTCCGGCTCGGCGAGCACGTCGAGCGCGCCGAGCTCGACGCGGCCGACGCGGTCTTCCTCGGCGTCGGCATGGGCGCCGACGCGGACGTCCGCTACCCGGGCGACGACCTCCCGGGCGTCTGGCGCTCGCTCCCCTTCATCGAGGCGCTCAAGACGGGCGAGCCGCCCGCCGTCGGGCGCGACGTCGTCGTGATCGGCGGCGGCAACACGGCGATCGACGTCGCCCGCGAGGCCGTGCGGCTCGGGGCCGAGCTCGTCACGCTCGTCTACCGGCGCACCCGAGCCGAGATGCCGGCGTACGCCTACGAGGTGGACGAGGCCGAGGCCGAGGGCGTGCGCTTCCTGTGGCTGTCGGAGCCGGTCGGCTTCCTCGGCGGGCACCGGCTCGAGGCCGTCCGGTGCCGCCTGATGACCCTCGGCGAGCCGGACGAGTCGGGCCGCCGCAGCCCCCGGCCGGTCGCGGGGAGCGAGTTCACGCTGCGCGCCGACACCGCGGTCGAGGCGATCGGCCAGCGCGTCCGGCCGGAGTTCGCCGAGCTCGTCGCGGGCGCCGACCCGGAGACCGGTCAGACGCCGGATCCCAAGTACTTCGCCGGCGGCGACGCCACGAGCGGCGGCGCGAGCGTCGTCGAGGCGGTGCGCGACGCGAAGCGCGCGGCGCGCGCGATCGACAGGTGGCTCGCGTCGTGACGCCGCGGCGCCTCGCCGAGGTCCGCTGGCACGCCCGCGCCGGGCAGGGCGCGAAGACGGCCGCGCATGCGCTCGCCCTCGCCCTGCTCGAGCGCGGCAAGAGCGTGCAGGCCTTCCCCGAGTACGGGCCCGAGCGCCGGGGCGCGCCGCTGCGCGCCTACACGCGCCTCTCCGACCGGCCGATCCGCCGTCACGACGGCGTCACCGAGCCGGACCTCGTCGTCGTGCTCGAGCCGACGCTCGTGCGCGAGGTCGACGTCGCCGAGGGCCTGCGGGAGGACGGCCTCGTGCTCGTGAGCGGCGAGACCGTCCCGCCAGGGCTCGAGCGCGTGGCCGTGCGCTGCGTCCCGGCCGCGCGGGACGCGAACCTCGTCATGCTCGGCGCGGCCGCCGCCGCGCTCGGCGAGCCGCCGCTCGAGGCCGTCCAGGACGCGGCCGCGCAGGTGCTCGGGCGCAAGCTCGGCGAGGACCGGGTGCGCGCCGCGGTCGCGGAGGGGTACGCATGCCTCGCCTAGAGCCCTGGCAGGCGCTCGAGCCCGGCGGGACGGTGGTGCCGTCCGAGGCCGAGCAGCCGCACACGGGCGGCTGGCGCACCGGCGTCAAGCCCGCCGTCGACCTGGCGCAGTGCGTGAACTGCCTGCTCTGCTGGCTCCACTGCCCCGACTCCGCCGTCGTCCTGCGCGGGAACGCGTTCGCCGGCTTCGACGACGACTACTGCAAGGGCTGCGAGATCTGCGCGGAGGTCTGCCCGACCGGCGCGATCACGATGGTCCCCGAGGAGCCGGCGTGAGACCGCGCCTCCTCACCGGCGGCGAGGCGGTGGCGCACGCGATGCGCCAGATCGACCCGGATGTCGTCCCGGTCTACCCGATCACGCCGCAGACGCCGATCGTCCAGGGGTTCGCCCGCTTCGTCGCCGACGGCCGCGCGCACGGGGAGCTCGTCGACGTCGAGTCGGAGCACTCGGCGATGAGCGCCGCGATCGGCGCCGCGCTCGCGGGGGCGCGCACGATCACCGCGACGTCGTCGCAGGGGCTCGCGCTGATGGCGGAGGTCGTCTACATCGCCGCGTCGATGCGCGCGCCGCTCGTGCTGGCGGTCGGCAACCGCGCGCTCTCCGGCCCGATCAACATCCACTGCGACCACTCGGACTCGATGCTCGTCCGCGACTCCGGGATCGTGCAGCTCTTCGCCGAGAACGCGCAGGAGGCGTACGACCTGACGGTGCTCGCCCCCCGCCTGGCCGAGCATCCCGACGTCCTGCTGCCGGTCGCGGTCTGCCTCGACGGCTTCACCATCACCCACGCCGCCGAGCCCGTGTCGCTGCTCCCCGACGAGGCCGTGTCCGCCTTCGTCGGCGAGTACGAGATCCCGCACTCGGTGCTCGACCTCGCCGAGCCGTCGACCCACGGCCCGTTCGCGATGCCCGACTACTACTACGAGCTGCGCCGGGCGCAGGCCGGGGCGCTCGCCGCCGCCCTCGGCGTGCTCGAGGAGCTCGCCGCCGAGTACGAGCGGCTCTCCGGGCGCCGCTACGGCGCGCTCGAGCCCTACCGGCTGGACGACGCCGACCACGCGGTCGTCGCGCTCGGCTCGACCGCGGGCACGGTGAAGGACACCGTGGACGACCTCCGCGAGGAGGGCGTCCGCGCCGGGCTCCTCAAGCTCACCTCCTTCCGCCCGCTGCCCGCCGCCGAGATCCGCCGGGCGCTCGCGGGGGCGGCGCGCGTGACCGTGCTCGACCGCGCCGACTCGCCCGGCGGCGTGCCGCCGCTCGCGGCCGAGGTCGCGGCGACGATCTACGGGAGCGGCGCCGCCCTCGACGGCCACGTCTACGGCCTCGGCGGCCGCGACCTCCACCCCGAGGACGTGCGCGCGATCCTCGCCGGCGGCGCGCCCGCCTACGCCGGCGTGAGGGGAGAGGGATGAGCCGGCTGAAGACCCTCGTGCGCAACGAGCGCGGCGTGCCGCCGCTCCGGGGCGGGCACTCCCTCTGCCAGGGCTGCGGCATCCCGATGGTGGTGCGCACCGTCCTCGACTCGGTCCCGGGCCCGGTCGTCGTCGTGAACGCGACCGGCTGCCTCGAGGTCGCGACGACGCGGTACCCGACGACCGCGTGGAACGTGCCCTGGGTGCACGTCGCCTTCGAGAACGCCGCCGCCGTCGCCGCCGGGATCGACAGCGCGCAGCGGGCGCTCCGCCGCCGCAACGCCCTCCCGGCCGGCGAGCGGATCGCCGTCGTCGCGTTCGCGGGGGACGGCGGCACCTACGACATCGGGCTGCAGGCGCTCTCCGGCGCGCTCGAGCGCGGGCACCGGTTCCTCTTCGTCTGCTACGACAACGAGGCGTACATGAACACGGGCGTGCAGCGCTCGGGCGCGACGCCGTTCGGCGCGGGGACGACGACGAGCCCCGTCGGCGACGAGAGCTTCGGCAAGGCGCAGCGGCGCAAGGACATGACCGCGATCGCGGTCGGGCACCACGTGCCGTACGTCGCGCAGGCGTGCGCCTCGCACTGGGACGACCTCTCGCGCAAGGTCGAGCGCGCGGCGGCCGTGGACGGGCCGGCGTTCCTGAACGTGCTCACCGACTGCCCCGTCGGCTGGGGCCACGAGCCCCGCCGCGGGAAGGCGATCCTCGACGCGGCGGTCGAGAGCTGCTTCTGGCCGCTGTACGAGGTGGTCGAGGGCCGCCACCGGCTCACGTACGAGCCGAGGCGCCGGCTGCCGGTCGAGCGCTGGCTCGAGGGCCAGACGCGCTTCGCGCACCTGCTCCGGCCGGAGAACCGGGCGCTCGTGGAACGGATCCAGACGCAGGTCGACGCCGACTGGGCCGAGCTCGCGGCGCGCTGCGACGCCTGAGCGGGGCGGGCGTGAAGGCCCGGCTCACCGCGACCGGCCTCGCCGCGGCGTGCCTCGCGGGCCTCGCCGCGGGCGGGCTCCTCCACCTCACGGGGCAGGGAACCCTCGCCGACGCCGCGTGGGCGGCGACCGCGGCGCTGCTCCTGCCGGCCCTCGCCTGGTCGGTGGCGCGCACCCTGCTCCGGCGGGACGTGGGCGTGGACGCGATCGCGCTCGTCTCGATCGCGGGCGCGCTCGCGCTCGGGCAGTACCTCGCCGGCGCCGTGATCGCGCTCATGCTCGCCGGCGGCAACGCGCTCGAGGAGCGGGCCGGCCGGCGTGCGCGCCGCGAGCTGACCGCGCTCGTCTCGCGGGCGCCGCGCGTGGCGACGCTCGTCCGCGGCGAGGCGCTCGAGGAGGTGCCGGTCGAGCAGGTCGCCGCCGGCGACCTCGTGCTCGTGCGCGCGGGCGAGGTCGTGCCGGTCGACGGCGTGCTCGAGAGCGCCGAGGCGGTGGTCGACGAGTCGGCGCTCACGGGCGAGTCCCTGCCCGTGCTCTACCGCGCCGGCGAGCCCCTCCGGAGCGGCACCGTCAGCTCCGGCACCGTCCGGGTGCGCGCCGCCCGGCCGGCGTCCGAGAGCGCGTACGCCGCGCTCGTGCGCCTCGTCCGCCTGGCCGAGGAGCAGCGCGCGCCGTTCGTGCGGATGGCCGACCGCTACGCGGCCGCGTTCCTGCCGCTCACGGCCGTCGTCGCCGGCGCCGCGTGGGCGGCCTCCGGCGACCCCGTGCGCGCGCTCGCCGTCTTCGTCGTCGCGACGCCGTGCCCGCTCATCCTCGCGGCGCCGATCGCGCTCCTGTCGGGCATCTCCCGGGCGGCGGCGGCCGGGATCGTCGTCAAGGGGGCGGGCGTGATCGAGCGGCTCGGCTCCGCGCGCACGGTCCTGCTCGACAAGACCGGGACGCTCACCCTCGGCATCCCCAGGCTCGAGTCGGTCGAGAGCCTCGACGGCCTCGGCCCCGACGAGTCGCTCCGCCTCGCCGCGTCGGTCGACCAGGTCTCGCTCCACCCGCTCGCCGCAGCCCTCGTCCGCGCCGCCCGCGGGCGCGGGCTCGCGCTCGAGCTGCCGGACGCCGTCGAGGAGCGGCACGGCCACGGCGTCGAGGGGACGGTCGGCGGGCACAGGGTGGTCGTGGGCAGCGACTCGCTCCTGCGCAGCCTCGGCTACGCGACGCCGCCGGGCGGGCGCGGGCGCGCGTTCGTCGCGATCGACGGGAGGCTGGCCGCCCGGCTCGAGTTCGCCGACCCGCCCCGGCGCGACGCGCTCGGCCTCGTCGACCGGCTCCACGGCCAGGGCGTCGTCCACGTGGCGATGCTCACCGGCGACCGCGCGGAGGTGGCCGAGGCCGTCGGGGCCGAGCTCGGCCTCGACCGCGTGTACTCCGAGCAGACGCCGGAGGACAAGCTCGAGGTGGTCGCCGCCGTGCGCGCCGCCGAGGGGCTCGCCCCGGTGGTGATGGTCGGCGACGGCATCAACGACGCGCCGGCGCTCGCGCTCGCCGACGTCGGGATCGCGATGGGCTCCGAGGCGGCGACCGTCTCGTCGGAGTCGGCCGACGCGGTCGTGCTCGTCGACCGGATCGACCGCGTCGCCGACGCGGTCGCGATCGGCCGGCGCTCGCTCGCGATCGCGCGCCAGAGCGTCCTCGCCGGCATCGGCCTCTCGCTCGCCGCCATGATCGCCGCCGCCTTCGGGCTGCTCGTGCCGGTCGAGGGCGCGCTCCTCCAGGAGGCGATCGACGTCGCGGTGATCGCGAACGCGCTGCGCGCGCTGCGAGGCTGACGTGGCGCGGTCGAGCCGCTCCTACGCGAGCATCGTCCGGGCCAACGTCTTCACCGTCTTCAACCTCATCCTCGCCGTCGCGGGCGGGATGACGCTCGCGTTCGGCGAGTGGCAGGACGCGCTCTTCATCGGCGTGCTCGTCGCCAACGCGAGCATCGGCACGGCGCAGGAGGTGCGGGCGAAGCGGGCGCTCGACCGGCTCACCGCGCTCGTCGCGCCGCGGGCGAAGGTGGTCGGCGACGGCGACGTGCGCACGGTCCCGGTCGACGAGCTCGCGCCCGGCGACCTCGTCGCGGTCGAGCCCGGCGACCAGGTCGTCGCCGACGGCGTGCTCGAGCAGGCGTCGGCGCTGCGTCTCGACGAGTCGATCCTCACCGGCGAGTCGGCGCCGGTGCCGCGCGGGCCCGGGGAGGAGGTCCGCTCGGGCTCCTTCGCGGTCGAGGGAAGCGGCGCGTATCGCGTCACGGCCGTCGGCGCCGAGAGCTACGCCGAGCGGCTCGCGAGCGTGGCGCGCACGTTCCGGCACCCGCGCTCGCCGCTCGAGCGCGCGCTCAACCGGCTGCTCTTCGCGCTCGTCGGGGTGATGGTGCCGCTCGCGGCCGTGCTCGGGTACGCGCTCCGGCACCGGCAGACGAGCCTGCACCAGGCCGTCCCGACGGCGGTCGCCGCGGTCGTGACGATGGTGCCGGAGGGGCTGATCCTGCTCACGAGCCTCACCTTCGCGGTGGCCGCGGTCCGGATGGCGCGCCGGGGCGTGCTCGCGCAGCAGCTGAACGCGATCGAGTCGCTCGCCTCCGTCGACGTCGTCTGCCTCGACAAGACGGGCACGCTGACCGAGGCGCGCCCGCGGGTGACAGGGCTCGTCGGCGCCGAGGGCCTCGCCGCGGAGCTCGGGCGCTACGCGGCGTCGGCCTCGGTCTCGAACCCGACGCTCGCGGCGATCGCCGCCGCCTACCCGGCCGAGCCGGCGCCGCTCGAGGAGGAGGTGCCGTTCTCGTCGCGCCTGCGCTTCGGTGGCGGCCGCATCGACGGCGTCGGCTACGTCCTCGGCGCCCCGGAGCACTTCACGCTCGACGGCCTCGCCCCCGAGGTCGAGCGCGGCGTCGCGGGCGGCCGCCGCGTGCTCGCGTTCGGGACGAGCGACGACCTCGAGGCGCCGGCGCCCCGGGCGCGCGGGCTCGTCCTGCTCGCCGAGGAGCTGCGCCCGGGCGCGGGCGAGACCGTCGCCTGGCTCCGCCGTCAGGGCGTCGAGCTCAAGGTGCTCTCCGGCGACCGGCACGAGACGGTGGCGGCGATCGCGCGGGACGTCGGGATCGGCGGCCCCGCCTACGACGCCTCCACGCTGCCGGACGACGGCGCCGAGCTCAGGCGCGTCGCGCTCGAGCACGCCGTCCTCGGCCGGATCTCGCCGGAGGGGAAGCGGCGGGTCGTCGAGGCGCTCCGCGACGCCGGCCGCTACGTCGCCATGGTCGGCGACGGCGTGAACGACGTGCCCGCGCTCAAGGCCTCGCGGCTCGCGATCGCGCAGGGGAGCGGGACGCAGATGGCGCGGACGGTCGCCGACCTCGTCCTGCTCGAGGGCGACTTCGGCGTGGTGCCGGCGCTCGTCGGCGAGGGACGGACGATCCTGCGCAACGTGCAGCGCGTCGCGAAGCTGTTCGTGACGAAGTCCGCGTTCGCCGCGTTCCTGATCCTCTCGATCGGCCTGACGCCCACGGCGTACCCGCTGCTCCCGCGCCAGCTCACGCTCGCGGCGTCGCTGACGATCGGGATCCCCGGCTTCTTCCTCGCCCTCGCCCCGAGCAGCGGCCGCTGGCGCTCCGAGGGCTTCCTGCGCGACCTCGCGCGCTTCGCGCTCCCGGCCGGGACCGCCGCCGGGCTCGGCGTCCTCTCGAGCTACCTCTTCTCGCTCAACGTCCTCGACGCGCCGCTGCGCGAGGCCCGCACCGTCGCGGTGACGGTCCTCGTGCTCGTCGGCCTCTACCTGATCCTCGCGCTCGAGGCCTCGGGGCGGCGCCGCGGCGCGGGCGTGTCCGCCCTCTGCGCCGCGCTGCTCGCCGCCTACGTCGCCGCGCTCGCCGTTCCCTTCGCGCGCGCCTTCTTCGCCCTGGCGGTGCCGGGGCCGCCCGAGCTCGCAGCCGCCCTCGTCGGCGCCGCGCTCGCGATCGGCGGCCTCGCGGTGCTCGACGACCGCTTCGTCCCGGGCCGGGCGGGCGAGCCCGCGGCGCGCCGCTGACGGAGCCCGGGCCCGCCCTCAGCAGGAGCGGCAGAGGTCGCCGATCTCGGCCTGCGCGAGCACCAGGAGGTCGGTCGTCCGGAGGCGGATCGAGTCGCTGTGCGAGCCGGCCTCGATCACGACCGTGTCCCGCTCCGCGAGCCGGCGGTCGACGACGACGCGGTCGCCCGCGGGTCCGCCGACGGGCGGGACCGCCCCCACCTCGAAGAGCGGGTACGCGCCGGCGAGCTCCTCCTCGCTCACGAGGCGCGGCGTCTCGGCGAGCCCGAGCAGGTCGCGCAGCTTGTGGACGTCGAGGCGCTCGCTCGCGGGCAGCACCGCGCGCACGCGGCGCCTGCCGGTCGAGAGGACGATCGTCTTCGCGACCTCGGCCGGGTCGACGGCGAGCGCGGCGGCCTCGTCGCCGGCGGTCTCGGTGCGGCGGTGGGGCAGGAGCTCGAAGGCGACCCCTTCGCGCTCGAGGAGCTCCGTCAGCTCGTGGGTTGCGATCACGGTCAGCCTCCTCTCGGCGGTGTCGCGTGCATCGTTCCGCGCCCGCGTGGGCGCGGCATCGGGTCCGGCCCCGATCGGCGCCGCGGCTTCTCCCGGACCGGGCGCCGACCGGGAGCGCGACGCTCAGCTTCCGGCGTCGACGAGGGCCGGATCGACGAGGTCGAAGCCGTCGCGGCCCGCCTCGATCCGGTCCGCGCCCGCGGGCGCGTACTCGAACGTCGGCAGGTAGCTCGCGACGACCTCCTTGTGGTGGAGCGGGCCGCAGCAGCCGACGACGACGCCGTCGACGAGCTCCACGGCCCAGATCTCACCGGTCCGGCGCTCACGCCAGAACTCGTGCGTCTTCTGCGGAGCGGCGAGCATGCTCATGACCGCACAGTGTCCGTCGCCCGCCGCGCGGCCGCATCCGCGCGCCCCCGGCTTCCGCGTTCGTAGTTGTCCGCCCTCGCGTCGGCGCATCTCCCGATGCCGTCGCGGGCGCGCCGCGGGATCGTTCGGGTGATGACGACGACCGAGCGTCGCACGGCCCGCGCCGCCTCGGCGATCCGCCGGTTCTCCGCCCTGCGCCGGGAGGACGTCGCGTTCGCCGGCGGCAAGGGCGCGAACCTCGGCGAGCTGACCGCCGCGGGCCTGCCGGTGCCGCCGGGGTTCGTCGTCGGGGCGCCCGCGTACGCGGCCTTCGTCGACCGCACGGGCCTCCGGGGGCGGATCGAGGAGCGGCTCGCCGGGGTCGACGTGGACGACGCCGGCGCGCTCGAGGCGGCGGCGCGGGACGTGCGCGCCCTCGTGGAGGCCGAGCCGGTCCCGGAGGACGTCGAGGCCGCGATCCGCCGCGCCTACGAGGAGCTCGCCGGAGGGGACGTGGACGCGCCCGTCGCGGTGCGCTCGTCGGCGACCGCCGAGGACACCGAGGCGGCGTCCTTCGCGGGCATGAACGAGACCTTCCTGAACACCTGCGGCGCCGACGAGGTCGTCGCCGCCGTGCGGCGCTGCTGGTCGTCGCTCTTCGGCGCCCGCACCATCTTCTACCGGGCGAAGCGCGGCTTCGGCCAGGCCGGGATGGACATCGCCGTCGTCGTCCAGCGGCAGGTTCCGTCGACGCGCGCCGGCGTGATGTTCACGGTCGACCCGTCCACCGGCGCCTCCGACCGTCTCGTGATCGAGGGCTCCTTCGGGCTCGGGGAGGCGGTCGTGAGCGGCGGGGTCTCCCCCGACCGCTACGTCGTCGACAAGGAGACGCTGCGGATCCTCCTCGCCGAGACGCACCCGAAGGAGCGCGCGGTGGACGCGCGCCCCGGCGGCGGCACCGTCGTGCGCGAGCTCGGCCGCGACGAGGCGGCGACGCCCGCCCTCGCCGACGCCGAGGTGCGCGCGCTCGCCGAGCTCGGCCGGAGGATCGAGCGCCACTACGGCTCGCCGCAGGACACCGAGTGGGCGATCGACCCGGCCGGCACGATCTGGATGCTCCAGTCCCGGCCCGTGACCTCGGCCGGCGGCGCCGCGCCGGCGTCCGCGCCCGAGGGGGCCGTGCTCGCGAGCGGCCTCGGCGCCGCGCCCGGCGAGGCGAGCGGCCCCGTGCGCATCCTGCGCACGCTCTCAGAGGCCGGCACGTTCTCCGACGGCGACGTCCTCGTCACGCACATGACGGCGCCGGACTGGGTGCCGCTGATGCGCCGCGCCGCCGCGATCGTGACCGACTCGGGCGGGATGACCTGCCACGCCGCGATCGTCTCGCGGGAGCTCGGCATCCCGTGCGTCGTCGGGACCCAGACCGCGACGCGGGAGCTGCACGACGGCGAGGTCGTCACCGTCGACGCGACGCACGGCCGGGTCCTCGCCGGCGCGCGCGCGCCCTCCCGGCCCGCCCCGGCCGAGCCCGCCCTCGCGCGGCCCGCCGCGGCGGAGCCGACCGGAACGAGCCTCCTCCTCAACCTCTCCGAGCCCTCGCAGGTCGCGGCGGCCGCCGGCCTCGACGTCGACGGCGTCGGGCTCCTGCGCGCCGAGATGATGCTGCTCGAGGCGCTCGAGGGGAAGCACCCGCGCCTGCTCGTCGAGCAGGGCCGCACGGAGGAGTTCGTCGAGCGCATGGCCGAGGGGCTCACCACCTTCGCCGCCGGCTTCGCGCCCCGCCCGGTCACCTACCGCACGACCGACTTCCGCACGAACGAGTTCCGCAACCTCGAGGGCGGCGAGCGCTTCGAGCCCGAGGAGGCGAACCCGATGATCGGCGTCCGGGGCGCGCTCCGCTACACGCGCGAGCCGGAGGCGTTCCTGCTCGAGCTCGAGGCGGTCCGGCGCGTCTGGGACGCCGGCCACACGAACCTCCACCTGATGCTGCCGTTCGTCCGCACGGCCGCCGAGCTCGCCCGCTGCCGGGCGCTCGTCGCCGAGTCCGGGCTGCTCGACCGGCGGGGCTTCGAGCTCTGGGTGATGGCCGAGGTGCCCTCGGTGCTCTTCAACCTCGAGCGCTACGCCGGGCTGGGCGTGGCCGGGATCTCGATCGGGTCGAACGACCTGACCCAGCTCCTGCTCGGCGCCGACCGCGACTCGGCCGAGCTCGGAGAGCTCTTCGACGAGCGCGACCCGGCCGTCGTCGCCTACCTGCAGGAGCTGATCCCGAGGGCGCGCGCGCTCGGCCTGAAGACGTCGATCTGCGGCCAGGCGCCGTCCGTCTACCCCGAGTACACCGAGCTCCTCGTGCGCGCCGGGATCGACGCGATCTCCGTCAGCGTCGACGCGGTCGACCGCACGCGGCGGCTGATCGACCGCGCGGAGCGCCGGCTGCTGCTCGAGGCCGCGAGGAAGGGGGAGGAGCCGTGAAGGTCGCCGACGCGATGACCAGGGAGGTCGTGGCGGTGCCTCCGGACGCCTCGCTCAAGGAGGCGGCTCGGCTGCTCGTCGAGCGCCGCGTGTCGGGGCTGCCCGTCGTGGACGCCGGCGGCCGCGTGGTCGGGGTCGTCTCCGAGACCGACGTCGTCGCCTGCGAGGCGGGGGGCTCCCGCGTCACCGTCAGGGACGCGATGAGCGCCCCGGCGATCACGATCGGCCCCGAGCGCCCGCTCGTCTCCGCCGCCGAGCTGATGGTCGGCGAGTCGGTCGACCGGCTGCCGGTGACGGAGGCGGACGGCCGCCTCGTCGGCATCGTGACGCGCGCCGACCTCGTGCGCGCGTTCGCCCGGAGCGACGAGGAGATCGCGCGCGAGATCCGCGAGGAGGTGCTCGCCCGCAGGCTCTGGCTCGACCCCGGCAGCGTGCGCGTCGAGGTGGCGGACGGCGAGGTGACGCTGTCCGGCCGCGTCGACGGCCACGCGGACGTGGAGGTCGTCGCGGGCTTCGTCCGCCGCGTGCCGGGCGTCGTGAGCGTCCGCTCGCGGCTCCTGCGCGTCGGCGACGGCTAGGCTCGCCCCGCCGCCGGGTCAGAGCAGGATCCGGAGCGCCGTCTCGACCGGGCAACCCGTCTCGAGCAGGCGGACCGCGAGGTGGAGGTCGACGTCCTTCTGCTCGCTCAGCGCGAGCGCGCTGTGACGCGGGTAGCCGGCGGCGATCAGCCGCTCGAGACGCCAGCAGAGAACGAGGTCGGGGAGCGTCGGCTCCTGGAGCGTGGTGCTCATGCACCGAACCGTCGCAGGCCGCGGCCCGGCGGCCATCGTGGAAAGCCCGCAGCTTCGGTCAGTGCCGCCGCTGATCTCTCGGCCCGCCGCGCGCCGCCCGCGGCGGGGGAGGCCGGGATCGGCGTCGGGCCCGACCGCGCCCGCGTGGTTTCCCGCAGGCGGCCCGCCCCCCTCCCCGATGCCCCGGCGGCTCCGGGGGGCCAGGATGAGCGCGTGATGACGTACGCGGTGGTCCTCAGAGCGGACGACGGGCCCGACGAGCCGGGCCGGCTCGAGCTCGAGCGGGACGCCGTCCTCGTCCCCGGAGGCCGCAGCGTGCGCTACTCCGACCTCGGGGACGTCTACCTCGAGCGCCTCGCCGGCGCGGGCGGGAGCCGCCCCACGCTCGTGCTCGTCTCCCGGGGCGGGGAGCGGCTCCGCATCTCCACGGTCGAGGGCCCCGGCGCCCTCCGCGAGCTGGCCGAGGAGCTCGTCGAGGCTCGCGGGAAAGCCGCAGCCTGACTGCGGAAGGTCGCGGACGGCCCTGCGGGCTTCCGCGCGCGATCATGTGAGCGTGACCGGCACGGTGGCCGACAACCGGCTGCGGGCGCTGTTCGAGGCGGGCCTCGCCCTCAGCTCCGAGCTCTCGCTCGACGCCGTCCTGCGGCGGCTCGTCGAGGCCGCCGCTGAGCTGACGGAGGCCCGGTACGCCGCGCTCGGGGTGGTCGAGCCGGGCGGCGCGCGCCTCGAGCGCTTCGTCGCCCACGGCGTCGGGCCGGAGGTCGAGGCCGAGATCGGGCACCGGCCCGAGGGCCGCGGCATCCTCGGCGTCCTCGTCCGCGAGGCGCGGCCGCTCCGGCTCCACGACCTGACCGAGGATCCCCGGGCCTTCGGCTTCCCCCCGGGCCACCCGCCGATGCGCACCTTCCTCGGCGTGCCGGTGCTCCTGCGCGGCGTCGCCTACGGCAACCTCTACCTCACGGAGAAGGCCGGCGGGCGCGACTTCACCGAGGAGGACGAGGAGCTCGTCACGCTGCTCGCGACGCAGGCCGCGATCGCGATCGAGAACGTGCGCCTCTACGAGGCGGTCACGCAGTGGTCGCAGCGGCTCGAGGCGCTGAACGAGGTCGGGAACGCGCTCGCGACCGAGACCGACCTCGGCGCGCTGCTCGACCTCGTCGCGCGGCGCCTGCGCGAGCTGCTCGACGCGCGCCTCGTGCTCGTGCTGCTGCCCGAGGGTCGCGACCTCCTCCGCATCGCGGCCGCAGCGGGCGTCGACGCCGAGGGCCTCGTGGGCACGAAGCTCGACCGGCACGGCTCGAAGAGCGGCCGCGTGCTCGCGGCCCGGCGGAGCGAGCGCGTCGACGCCGTGCTCGACGACCCCGAGGTCGACCAGGTGACGACACGCCGCTTCGGCGCGCGCACCGGGCTCTGGGTGCCGCTGCTCGTTCGGGGCCGCGAGATCGGGGTGCTGGCCGCTCACGACAAGCTCTCCGCCGAGAGCCGCCGCTTCGGCGACGACGACCTCCGGCTCGCCGAGACGTACGCCTCGCGTGCGGCGGTCGCTGTCGACCTGTCCGAGCGCGTCGCGCGCGACTCGCTCAGGCGGGTGGTCGCGGCCCAGGAGCTCGAGCGGCGGCGGCTCGCGCGCGAGCTGCACGACGAGACCGGCCAGGCGCTGACCTCGATCCTCCTCGGCCTGCGCTCGCTCGAGGAGTTCGTCGACGGGGAGGAGGAGCGGGAGGCGGTCCGGTCGATCCGGCAGCTCGCGGTCGACACGCTCCAGGACGTCCGCCGGCTCGCCGTCGAGCTGCGGCCGAAGGCGCTCGACGACTTCGGCCTCGTCGCGGCCGTCGAGCGGCTCACGGAGACGTTCCGCGAGCAGACCGGGATCGCCGTCGACTTCGTCGCCGGCCTCGGCGAGGAGCAGGTTCCCGGCGAGGCGGCCACCGCGCTCTACCGGATCGTGCAGGAGGCGCTCACGAACGTGGTCAAGCACGCGCACGCACGCGGCGTCAGCATCCTGCTCACCCGCAAGAATGACCGCGTGGCGCTCGTGATCGAGGACGACGGCCGGGGCTTCGACCCGGACCGCCCGGCCGAAGGGTTCGGCCTCCAGGGGATGCGCGAGCGCGTCGAGCTCCTCGGCGGGACGCTCCTGGTCGAGACCGCCGAAGGCGCCGGGACGACGCTCGCCGTCGAGGTCCCGCTGCCGTGACGATCCGTGTCCTCGTCGTCGACGACCACGCCGTCGTCCGGTCGGGGCTGCGCCTCCTGATCGACGCGGAGGCCGACATGGAGACGGTCGGCGAGGCCGGCACCGTCCGCGACGCGATCTTCGAGGCGCGCTCGACGAACCCGGACCTCGTCCTGATGGACGTCGTGATGCCGGGCGAGTCCGGGCTCGAAGGCGTGCCGAAGCTGCTGCACGAGCACCCCGACCTCAAGGTGCTCGTCCTCTCGATGCAGGACGACCCGCGTTACGTGCGGGAGGCGTTCGCCGCGGGGGCGAGCGGGTACGTGCTCAAGGAGGCGGCCGACGCGGAGGTCGTCACCGCGATCCGCGAGGTCGCTGCGGGCGGCCGCTACGTCCACCCCGAGCTCGGGGCCAGGCTCGTCGCGGCCGAGGCCGAGGCGGCGCGCCACGCGGAGCAGGACCCGCTCTCGGACCGCGAGCGCGAGGTGCTGCGGCTGCTCGCGCTCGGCTACACGAACCAGGAGATCGCGAAGCAGCTCTTCATCTCCGTCCGCACCGCCGAGACGCACCGCGCGCACGTGATGCAGAAGCTCCGGCTCGCGAGCCGGGCCGAGCTCGTGCGCTACGCGATCGGCCAGGGGATGCTCGAGGAGCCGGGCTGAGCCGCGCGGGCGCGGCGGCGCCCGGTGTTTCGCGCGCGCCCCGCGGGGACACATCATGACGTGATCCGAGACGGCTTCCCGGTCCTTCGGAGCGGAGAAGCCCGATGTGAGAGGTTGCGAGCTCGTGGAGGTTCGGGGGCATGTGGGCCGCCAAGGCGCGCGACGGCGTCGCGGCGGTCGCGCACGGCGCCTGGGGCGCCTTCTGGATCGCGTTCTTCGTCGTCGGGATCCTCCAGGCGGACGGCACCGTTCCGACGCCGGCGTCCGGCGCGCCCGGCCTCGTCTTCGGGAGGTGGACGGTCGGGCTCTCCTACGTCACCTGGACCTGCGCGCTCGGCGCGGCCGGCCCCGCCCGGTGCGTGATCAGCGCCGTGACGCCGCTCGCCGCGAGCGGCAAGGCGATCCTCCCGACCGGAGAGCTGAAGAAGGCCGCGAACAGGCCGGGGAGCACCGTCGTGCACCCGCTCGAGCTTCCGTGGGCGGAGCCCGGCGTCGAGCACGGGCAGTAGCGACGGCGGGAGCCGGGCGGTGAGCCTCCGCTCGTCGCTCGGCTCCTGGCCCCTCGTGCGGCAGCTCCGGGAGGGCGATCCGCTCGGGCTCGGCCGGTCGGTGCGCTCGCGGCGGAGCGAGGCGCTGCGCGCGCGGATCGACGAGGCGGACGCGGTGGTCGGCTCGATCTGCCCCTACTGCGCCGTCGGCTGCGGCCAGCTCGTCTACGTCAAGGGCGGCGAGGTCACCCAGATCGAGGGCGACCCGCGCAGCCCGATCTCGCGCGGCCGCCTCTGCCCGAAGGGCGCCGCCTCGCGGGGCTACGTGACGAGCCCGCTACGCGAGTACCGGGTCAAGTACCGGCGGCCCTACGGCACCGACTGGGAGGAGCTGCCGCTCGAGCAGGCGATGGAGACGATCGCCGACCGGATCGTCGAGACCCGCGCGCGCACCTGGCAGGAGACCGACGCCGGCGGCGACGCCACCCGGCGGACGCTCGGGATCGCGAGCCTCGGCGGCGCGACGCTCGACAACGAGGAGAACTACCTGATCAAGAAGCTCCTGACCGCGCTCGGCGTCGTGCAGATCGAGAACCAGGCGCGCATATGACACAGCTCCACGGTCCCCGGTCTGGGGACCTCGTTCGGCCGGGGCGGGGCGACGACGTTCCAGCAGGACCTGGCGAACGCCGACTGCATCGTGATCATGGGCTCGAACATGGCCGAGAACCACCCGGTGGGCTTCCAGTGGGTGGTCGAGGCGCGCGAGCGCGGCGCCCAGGTGATCCACGTCGACCCTCGCTTCACGCGGACGAGCGCCATGGCGACGCGCTGGGTGGGGATCCGCGCCGGCAGCGACATCGCGTTCCTCGGCGGGATCGTCAACTACGTGATCGAGCACGAGCGCTGGTTCCACGACTACGTCGTCGAGTACACGAACGCGCCGGTGATCGTGAACGAGGAGTTCGCCGACACCGAGGACCTCGACGGGCTCTTCTCCGGCTGGGACCCGAGGAGCGGGAAGTACGACAGCTCGAGCTGGCAGTACGCCGGCATGGACGTGCACGGCGCCGCCGGCCGGCGGGAGAAGGGGTTCGCGCCGAAGGGCGAGCAGAGCGGCCACGGCGGGCACGGAAGCGCGCTCAGCCAAGGCGAGCCGCCGGAGGAGGACCCGTCGCTCACCCATCCCCGCTGCGTCTTCCAGATCCTGCGGCGCCACTTCGCCCGCTACACGCCCGAGTTCGTCGCGGACGCGTGCGGCTGCTCCGTCGAGCAGTTCGTCGCGGTCGCGGAGGCGCTCTGCGAGAACTCGGGGCGGGAGCGGACGAGCGCGTTCGTCTACTCGGTCGGCTGGACGCAGCACAGCGTCGGCGTGCAGTACATCCGCACCGCCGCGATCGTCCAGCTCCTGCTCGGGAACGTCGGGCGTCCCGGCGGCGGCGTGATGGCGCTGCGCGGGCACGCGTCGATCCAGGGCTCGACCGACATTCCGACGCTCTACAACATCCTCCCGGGCTACCTGACGATGCCGCACGTCGGCGCCTACGACGACCTCGCCAGCTACGTCGAGGCGAACAGGTCGCCGGCCGGGTGGTGGGGCAACTTCGGCGCCTACGCCGTCAGCCTCCTGAAGGCGTCGTGGGGCGAGAAGGCGACGCCCGAGAACGACTTCTGCTTCGGCTACCTGCCGCGCATCGACGAGGACAACTCGATCTACCGCTGCGTCCTCGACATGCTCGACGGCAAGGTCGAGGGCTTCGTGGTCGTGGGCGAGAACCCCGCGGTCGGCTCGGCGCACGCGAAGCTGCACCGGCTCGCGCTGGCGAAGCTGCGCTGGCTCGTCGTCCGCGACCTCGTGGAGATCGAGTCCGCGTCCTTCTGGAAGGACGGTCCCGAGATCGAGACCGGCGAGCTGCGCACGGAGGAGATCCCGACCGAGGTGTTCTTCCTCCCGGCCTCGTCGCACGTCGAGAAGGAGGGCTCGTTCACGAACACGCAGCGGCTGCTCCAGTGGCACGAGCGGGCGGTCGAGCCGAAGGGCGACTGCCGCTCCGAGCTCTGGTTCTACTACCACCTCGGCCGCATCGTCCGCGAGAAGCTCGCCGCCCGCGCCGAGGAGCGCGACCGGCCGGTGCTCGACCTCACCTGGGACTACCCGACGCACGGGGAGCACGAGGAGCCGAGCGCGGAGGCGGTGCTCGCGGAGATCAGCGGCTTCGACGCCGAGGGCAACGCGATCTCGGGCTACCGGGAGCTGCGCGACGACGGCTCGACCTCGTGCGGCTGCTGGATCTACTCCGGCGTGTTCGCGGGCGGCGAGAACCGGGCGGCGCGCAGGACGCCGCACTGGGAGCAGGACTCGTACGCCGCCCCGGAGTGGGCGTGGGCGTGGCCGGCCAACCGGCGGCTCCTCTACAACCGCGCCTCGGCCGACCCCGACGGGAGGCCGTGGTCCGAGCGCAAGCGCTACGTCTGGTGGGACGAGGAGGCGAGGCGCTGGACCGGGACGGACGTGCCCGACTTCGACGAGGACAAGCCTCCCGACTACCGGCCGTCGAGGCGCGACCGCGGCCCCGACGCGATCGCCGGGAACCACCCGTTCGTGATGCAGGCCGACGGCCGCGGCTGGATCTACGTCCCGCACGGGCTCGAGGACGGACCGCTGCCGACCCACTACGAGCCGCACGAGTCGCCGCTCCCGAACGCGCTCTACCCGCAGCGCGCGAACCCGCGCCGGCAGCGCTTCGAGCGTCCCGAGAACCCGTCCAACCCGAGCGGGGCCGAGCCCGGCGCCGGCGTCTACCCGTTCGTCGTCACCACCTACCGGCTGACCGAGCACCACACCGCGGGCGGGATGTCGCGCACGGTGCCGTACCTGACCGAGCTGCAGCCGGAGCTGTTCGTCGAGGTGCACCCCGAGCTGGCGGAGCTGCGCGGCCTGCACCACGGCGGCTGGGCGACGATCGTCACGAGCCGCGCGGCGATCGAGGCGCGCGTGCTCGTCACCGACCGGATCAAGCCGCTTCGCGTGCAGGGGCGGCGCGTCCACCAGGTCGGGCTCCCCTACCACTGGGGCACGAGGGGGCTGACCGTCGGCGGCTCCGCGAACGACCTGGCGGCGATCGTGCTCGACCCCAACGTGCACATCCAGGAGGTGAAGGCGTTCACCTGCGACATCCGGGCGGGGCGGCGCCCGCGCGGGCCCGCGCTCGTCGAGCTCGTCGACCGGCTGCGCGCGCGGGCGCTCGCGGAGGACGACGGGCGCACCGCGGCGGCGCAGGAGCCCGCCGGGGAGCGTGCGACGTGAGCTCGCTCGAGGAGCGGTCGACGCCGCTCGCCTGGCCCGAGAGCTACGGCGAGGAGGCACGGGAGCGCGTCGGGTTCTTCACCGACACGTCGGTCTGCATCGGCTGCAAGGCGTGCGAGGTCGCCTGCAAGGAGTGGAACCTGATCCCGCAGCGCGAGCTCCGCTGGACGGGCGAGTCCTACGACAACACGAGCGCGCTCGGCTCCGAGGCCTGGCGCCACGTCGCGTTCGTCGAGCAGCGCGCGCCGCTGCGGCTCGACGGCGACGGTCCGGAGCGCGTGGACGGCGCGCTGCGCTGGCTGATGAGCTCGGACGTGTGCAAGCACTGCACGCACGCCGCCTGCCTCGACGTCTGCCCGACCGGCGCGCTCTTCCGCACCGAGCTCGGCACGGTGGTCGTGCAGGAGGACGTCTGCAACGGCTGCGGCTACTGCGTCCCCGCGTGCCCGTTCGGGGTGATCGACCGGCGCGAGCTGCCCGCCGCGGACCGGCCCGGGCCGTTCGCCGGCAAGCCCGACGGCCGCGTGTGGAAGTGCACTCTCTGCTACGACCGCACGAAGGGCGGCCACGAGCCCGCCTGCGCGAAGGCCTGCCCGACGGACTCGATCCAGTTCGGGCCGCTCGACGAGCTGCGCGGGCGCGCGGAGCGGCGGCTCGAGAAGCTGCGGTCCGAGGGGTGGAACGGCGCGCGGCTCTACGGCGAGGACGGACAGGACGGCGTCGGCGGCTTCGGCGCGTTCTTCCTCCTCCTCGACGAGCCCGAGGTCTACGGGCTCCCGCCCGACCCGGTCGTGCCCACCCGGCGGCTGCCCGAGCTGTACGCCGCGGCCGCCGTGGCCGCCGCGGCGCTCGTGGCCGGAGTCGCCGGCGCGCTGCTCGGAGGCCGGCGGTGAGCGTGCGGGACGGGTCGGTCACGCGGCCGCGCGGGGAGGCGCGGTCGTACTACGGCCGGCCCATCCTGAAGGAGCCGGTGTGGAAGCCGGAGATCCCGCTCTACCTCTTCGCCGGCGGGCTCGCGGGCGCCTCCTCGGTGCTCGGCTTCGCCGCCCGGGTCACGGGCCGGGAGCGGCTCGCGCGCACCTCGCTGTGGGTCGGGCTGGCGGGCGAGCTCGCGAGCCCCGCGCTCCTCGTCGCCGACCTCGGCCGCCCGGAGCGCTTCCTCAACATGCTGCGCGTCTTCAAGGTGACCTCGCCGATGAGCGTCGGCTCGTGGGTGCTCGCCGGCTCCGGCGCGGCCACGACCGCCGAGGCGGCCTGCGAGGCGCTCGGGATCCTCCCGCGCCTGCGGCTCGTGCCGGCCGCGGCGTCGGCGGCGCTCGGGGGCCCGCTCGCGACGTACACCGCGGCGCTCCTCGCCGACACCGCCGTCCCCGTCTGGCACGAGGCCCGCCGCGAGCTGCCCTTCGTCTTCGGCGCGAGCGCGGCGGCCTCGGCGGGCGCGGCGGCGGCGCTCCTCCTCCCGCCCGGCGAGGCCGGCCCGGCGCGGCGCCTCGCGGTCGGCGGCGCGCTCGCGGGGACGGCGGCGGCGGCGGTGATGGAGCGGCGGCTCGGCTTCGTCGGCGAGCCCTACCGGCAAGGCGCCGCCGGCCGGCTCGCCCGCGCGGCGGGGGCGGCGGCGCTCGCCGGCGCGGCGCTCCTCGCCGGCCGCGGCGGCCGCTCGCGCGCCGCCGCCGTCGCCGGCGGCGCGCTCGTCCTCGCCGGCGAGCTCGCCCGGCGCTGGTCGGTCTTCGAGGCGGGCTTCCAGTCGGCCCGCGACCCGCGCTACGTCGTCGAGCCCCAGCGCGCCCGCCTCTCGGCGCGCGGCGCGACACCCGAGCGTTGACCCCGGGGTGTCGCGGAGCTCCGGATGCGGGGGCTCAGACGAAGAGGCGGACGCCGGAGCCCTCGGCGACCGCGCCGACCCGGCAGGGGAGGATCTCGTTCTGCACGAGCGCCTGCTCGAACCGCACCGCCTGCTCGAGCGGGAGGGCGACGAGGAGGCCGCCGGCGGTCTGCGGGTCGAACCCGAGCCGCAGGTGGATGTCGGAGGCGCCCTCGACGGTGAGCGCGTCGCCGACGTAGTCGCGGTTGCGGGAGTCGCCGCCCGTGACGACGCCGAGCCCGGCGAGCTCGATCGCCGCCGGGATGATCGGCAGCTCCTTCGCGTCGAGGTCGACGCGGACGCCGCTCCGCACCGACAGCTCGTACGCGTGCCCGATCAGTCCGAACCCCGTCACGTCCGTGACCGCGCTCGGGCCGAGCCCGCGCAGGAGCGCCGCGACCTGCGCGTTCAGCGTCTTCATCAGCGCGACCGCGGGCGCGAGCTCCTCGTCGCCGATCCGGCCCTCCTTGCGGCCGTGCACGAGGATCCCGGTGCCGAGCGGCTTCGTCAGGTAGAGCTGGTCGCCCGGCCGCGCCCCCGCCTTCGTCCACACCGCGTCCGGCGCCACCGTCCCCGCGACCGCGAGCCCGAACAGCGGCTCCTCGTCGCGGAGCGTGTGCCCGCCGGCGAGCACGCCGCCGCCCTCGCGCACCTTCTCCGCGGCGCCCTCCAGCACGGCCGAGACGACACCGGCGGGAAGGGACTCGGGGAACGCCGCCACCGAGAGCGCGACGAGCGGCGTCGCGCCCATCGCGAAGACGTCGTTGAGCGCGTTCGCCGCCGCGATCGCGCCGAAGTCGGCCGGGTCGTCGACGATCGGAGGGAAGAAGTCGACCGTGAAGACGAGCGCGCGCTCGTCGTCGAGCCGGTACACCGCCGCGTCGTCGGCCGGCGCGAGCCCGACGAGCAGGTTCGGGTCGGCCTCGAGCGGGAGCCGTCCGACGAGCCCGTCGAGCAGCGCCGCCGAGTACTTCGCCGCGCAGCCGCCGCACGAGACGAGCTCGGTGAGCCGGATGTCGTCCGTCGCGCTCACGTTCCTACACTCTAGGCGTGGACCTGCGGTCGCTGCCGTCCGTCGACGAGCTCCTGCGGGAGGAGAGGATCGCCGGCCTGCCGCGGGCGGTCGCGGTCGCCGCCGCTCGCGCGGCGCTCGCCCGCGCGCGCGAGGAGGTCGCGGCGGGTCACGACCCGGGCGACCTCGCCGAGCGGACGCTCGCGGTCGCCGCCGAGCAGGCCGCGCCCCGGCTGCGCCGCGTCGTCAACGCCACCGGCGTCGTGCTGCACACGAACCTCGGCCGGGCGCCGCTCGCCGCCGCCGCGCTCGAGCGCGTCCGCGAGGTCGCCTCCGGCTACTCGAACCTCGAGTACGACGTCGCCGCCGGTGCGCGCGGCTCGCGTCACGACCACCTCGCGGCGATCCTCCGCCGGCTGACCGGGGCCGAGGACGCGCTCGTCGTCAACAACAACGCCGCGGCGGTGCTGCTCGCGCTCGCCGCGCTCGCCGAGGGCGGGGAGGTGGTCGTCTCCCGGGGCGAGCTGATCGAGATCGGCGACGGCTTCCGCATCCCGGAGGTGCTCGCGCGCTCCGGGGCGCGCCTCCGCGAGGTGGGGACGACGAACCGGACGCGCGCCGCCGACTACGAGGCCGCGATCGGCCCCGAGACGGCGCTGCTCCTCCGCGTCCACCAGTCGAACTTCCGCACGGTCGGCTTCACCGAGCGGCCGGCGCTGCGCGAGCTCGCCGCGGTCGCGGCGCGGCACGGCCTCCCGCTCGTCGACGACCTCGGCTCGGGCAGCCTCGTGCCGTTCGGCGACGAGCCGCTCGTCGCGGAGAGTCTCGCCGCCGGCGCGGGTCTCGTCGCCTTCTCGGGCGACAAGCTCCTCGGCGGGCCTCAGGCCGGGATCCTCTGCGGCGGCGCCGGCCTCGTCGCGCGCCTCCGCCGCCACCCGCTCCAGCGCGCGCTCCGCCCGGACAAGCTCACCCTCGCCGCGCTCGAGGGGACGCTCCTCCTCTACGCCGACCCCGAGCGCGCGAGCGCCGAGGTCCCGGCGCTGCGCCTGCTCCGCGAGCCGCTCGAGGCGGTGCGTGCCCGCGCCGGACGGCTGGCCGCGCTCACCGGAGGCGAGGTGGTGGAGACGAGCGCCCGCGCGGGCGGCGGCGCGCTCCCGCTGCTCGACCTGCCGAGCGCCGGCGTCGAGCTCGAGCCCGGGCTCGCCGGGCGCCTGCGGCTCGCCGACCCGCCCGTGGTCGCGCTCGTCCGCGGCGACCGCACCGTCCTCGACTGCCGCACGATCTCCGACCGCGAGGTCGACGTCGTCGCCGCCGCGGTGCGCGCATGCCGCTGACGCTCGGCACCGCGGGCCACATCGACCACGGCAAGACGGCGCTCGTCGAGGCGCTCACGGGCACGAACACCGACCGGCTGCCCGAGGAGCGCGCGCGCGGGATCTCGATCGAGCTCGGCTACGCGCTGCTCGAGCTGCCGAGCGGCCGCCGCCTCTCGGTCGTCGACGTCCCCGGCCACGAGCGCTTCGTCCGCACGATGGTCGCCGGCGCGAGCGGGATCGACCTCTTCCTCCTCGTCGTCGACGCCGGCGAGGGGCCGCGCGCTCAGACGCTCGAGCACCTCGAGATCCTGCGGCTGCTCGGCGTCGAGCGCGGCGTCGCGGCGGTGACGAAGGTCGACGCGGTCGACCGCGGGCGCGCGGCCGCGGCGGCGGCCGCGGCGCACGAGCTCGTCCCGGCCGCCGAGGTGGTCGGCGTCAGCGCCGTCACCGGCGAGGGGCTCGACGAGCTCCGCGCGGCGCTCGACCGCGCCGCCGAGGTCCGGCCCCGGCGCGACGCCGCGACGCGCCTGTACGTCGACCGGGTCTTCAGCCTCCCGGGGGCGGGCACGGTGGCGACCGGCACGCTCTGGTCCGGGGCGATCGCCGCGGGCGACCGGCTCGACGTCCTGCCCGGCGGCTTCGGCGTCCGCGTCCGGGGCGTGCAGGTGCACGGCGAGGCGGTGGAGCGCGCCGAGGCGGGGCAGCGCGTCGCGGTCGCGCTCGCCGCCGAGCGCCGCCGCCGGCCGGCGCGCGGCGACGCGCTCGTCGCACCCGGCGCCTATCCCGTCAGCTACCGCCTCGACGTCCTCCTCGAGGGCGCCGTCGCCGACGGCGCGCGCGTGCTCGTCTGCCACGGCACCTCCGCCGTCCCGGCGCGCGTCGTCCGGATCGGCGACGAGCACGCCCAGCTCCGGCTCGAGCGGCCGGTCGTCTCCGCCCGCGGCGACTGCTTCGTACTGCGGCGGGCGACGACGCTCGGCGGCGGGGTCGTGCTCGACCCGGCGCCGCCCCGCCACGCCGACCCGGAGCGGGTCGGCCGTGCGTCGGTCGCCTCGCCCGTGCGCGAGGAGGAGCTCCGTCGCCGCGGCCTCGGCGCCGACGGGCTCGAGCGCGCCGGCGGCTGGGTCTTCTCCGCCGCCTGGCTGGCCGACCTCCGCGCCCGCGCCCGCGCCGCCCTGGCGGCGCGCGAGGACGAGCTCGACCCGGGCCTGCCCGCGAGCGCGCTCGTCGGCGAGGCGCCGTGGGCGGCCGACGTCGTCCCCCTGCTCGGCCTCGAGCGGGTCGGCGCCCGCCTCTACCTGCCCGGCCGGCGGCCGAGCTCCGCCGGCCGGGGAGACGAGCTCCGGCTCGGGCCGGGGTTCGAGCCGGTCGAGGTGGAGCCGCAGCTCGCGCGCCAGCTCGAGCGGGAGGGGCGGCTCGTGCGGCTCGGGAGCGGCCTCGCGATCTCGCCCGAGGCGTACCGGCGGGCGCGCGAGCTCCTCGTCGCCGAATGCGGCCGCGCGGGGACGATCTCGCTCGCCCGCTACCGCGACCTGCTCGGCGTGTCGCGCCGCGTCGCCCAGCTCCTGCTCGAGCGCTTCGACTCGGACCGGGTCACGCTCCGCGTCGGCGACGAGCGCCGCCTGCGCCGGTCGGCCGCGACGGGCTGAGAGGCGGCGGGCGATAGAGTTCCCGCGGGGCGGGAAGGACCGCCCCGAAGTGCAGCCGAAAAGGGGGGATCGACGGTCATCGCAGCCGTTCTGCGTCCCGTACGGCGCTCCGGCACGCCCGGCCCCGGCCCTGCCGCGCCGACCCCCGGCATCGAAGGCACGACGAAAGGAGCCGCATCGTGAAGCATCGCCAAGCCCGCGGCCTCGGCGTCGCGGCGATCGCGCTCGCGCTCGCCGTGGCCGCCTCCGCCGCCGGCGGAAGCTCGAAGAGCACCGCCGCGAACGGGAAGCAGGCACCGAAGCGGAACACGGCCGTCTCCGGCACGATCACGTTCGACGGGATCTGGACCTCCTCGTCCGGCGCGAAGCAGTTCGCGGACGTGATCGAGGAGTTCAACAAGACCTTCCCGAACGTGAAGGTCAAGTACAAGCCCGTCGGGAACAACCTGCCCACCGTGCTCGCCACGGCCGTCGCGGGCGGCCATCCGCCGGACATGGCGGACATCGCGCAGCCGGGCTACGTCAAGGAGCTCGCCGACCAGGGCAAGCTTAAGCCGATCACCTACGCGAAGAAGGAGATCGCGAAGAACTTCGCCCCCGCGTGGGTGCAGCTCGGGACGTTCGGCGGCAAGACGTACGCGCTCGTCTTCAAGGCCGCCAACAAGTCGCTCGTCTGGTACAACGTGCCGACCTTCAAGGCCGCCGGGGTCCAGCCGCCGAAGACGTGGACGCGGCTCCTGTCGGTCGCGAAGACGCTGAAGTCGTCCGGCGTGCCCGCCTTCTCGATCGGAGGCGCGGACGGGTGGACGCTGACCGACCTGTTCGAGAACATCTACCTGCGCACGTTCGGGCCGGCGAAGTACGCCGACCTGAGCGCGCACAGGATCAAGTGGACCGACCCGTCCGTCACGACCGCGCTGAAGACGATGGCGCAGATCCTCGGCGACACCTCGAACATCGCCGGCGGCACGAGCGGCGCGCTCCAGTACGGCTTCAACGACTCGGTCACGAACGCGTTCGCGGATCCGCCCAAGGCGGCGATGGTGTTCGAGGCCGACTTCGTCGGCGGCGTCATCCTCTCGTCGACGAAGGCGAAGCCGAACACGGGCTTCAACGTCTTCCCCTTCCCGGTGACGAAGGCCGGGTCGCCCGGCTCGACCGGCGTCGAGATCGGCGGCGACCTGATCGTGACCTTCCGCGACACGCCGGCGATCCGCGCGTTCATGACGTTCCTCGCCTCGCCGGAGGCGGCGGCCGCGTGGGCGAAGTCGGGCGGGTTCGGCACCGGCAACCGCAACATGAGCCCGAGCGTCTTCCCGGACCCGATCACCAGGGCCACCGAGGTGCCGATCCAGAAGGCGAAGTCGGTCGTGTTCGACATGTCCGACCAGCAGCCGGCGTCGTTCGGGGCGACGACCGGTCAGGGCGAGTGGGGGATCTTCCAGAAGTTCCTCCGCAACCCGAGCGACGTCGGCGGCATCCAGAAGCAGCTCGAGGCGTCGGCCGCGAAGGCCTACAAGAAGGGGAAGTAGCGGCTTGAGCGCGGTCGAGAGCAGGGCGGGGCCGCGGCTTCCGGCGGCTCCGCCCCCGGCGGGCGAGCCGGGCCGGCTCGCCCGCTACCTGACCGGCGCGCTCTTCCTCGCGCCGGCGTTCTTCCTGCTCGGCGTGTGGATCGTCTACCCGGCCGTCTACACGATCGTGCGCAGCTTCTTCGGCCAGGCGGGCTTCCTCGGCCACTGGGTCGGGATCGACAACTACCGGACGCTCTTCACGACGTCCAGCCTGACCACGGCGATCAAGAACAACGCGATCTGGGTCGCGGTCGTGCCGGCGCTCGTGACCGCGATCGGCCTGGTCTTCGGCGTCCTCACCGAGCGCGTGCGCTGGGCGGTCGCCTTCAAGACCGTCGTCTTCCTGCCGATGGCGATCTCCGCCTTCGCCACCGGCGTCACGTGGCGGATCCTGTACCAGCAGGATCCCGACCTGGGCGCGATCAACGCGCTCGGACGCAGCGTCGCCGGCGTGCTCAGCCCGGCCGGCGTGCTCTCGGAGGCGCTCCCCTCGACGCCGGGGCTGCAGCCGAGCCGCGGCGGGCTCGTGCTGAAGGCCCCGCTCGAGCCGGGGCGCGTCGCCCTCCTCGGCGTGACCGCGATCCCGCCGCAGGACGTCCCGGAGGGCGCGGCGCAGGCCGTGCGGCCGCAGCCGGCGGAGGGCGCCGTCGCCGGCGTCGTCTGGCGCGACTTCAAGCCGGGCGGCGGCACGCCCGGCGTCGTGGAGGCCGGCGAGCTCGGGCTGCCGGGGGTGACGGTCGACCTGCGGGACGAGGCCGGGAAGGTGGTGAAGCGGGCGACCACCGGCGCCGACGGCACCTTCCGCTTCGAGGACGTGCCGCCGGGGAGCTACCGGGCGGGCATCGACCGGCAGACGTTCGCGAAGCCGTTCGGCGGCTACGCGTGGCTCGGCGCGAAGCTGATCACGCCTTCGCTCCTGATCGCCTACATCTGGATCTGGGCGGGGTTCGCGATGGTCGTGATCGCGGCGGGGCTCTCGGCGATGCCTCGAGACGTGCTCGAGGCCGCCCGGACGGACGGCGCCTCCGAGCTGCAGGTGTTCCGGCGCGTCACGGTGCCCCTGCTCGCGCCGGTGCTCTCCGTCGTCTTCGTCACGATGATCATCAACGTCCTCAAGGTGTTCGACCTCGTGATCTCGCTCGCGCCCGAGTCGACGCAGGCGGACGCGAACGTGATCGCGCTCGCGATGTGGCGGACGGCCTTCCTGGGCGGCCAGAACTTCGGGGAGGGCTCCGCGATCGCCGTCTTCCTGTTCCTGCTCGTCGTCCCGGTGCTCGCGCTCAACATCCGCCGCTTCAGGAGGGAGGGCTGATGGCCGCCGCCGCCGAGACGATCGCGGTGCCGACGCCGCGCGAGAGCCCGGCCGCGAAGATCCTGCGGTACGTCGCGAGGGCGCCGGTGCACCTCGTGCTCGCCTTCCTCGGCCTGCTCTGGCTCGTGCCGACGATCGGGCTCTTCATCACCTCGATCCTGCCGGCCTCGTCGCTCGCGTCGAGCGGCTGGTGGCAGATCTTCTCGAAGCCGAGCCTCGCCACCTGGTCGAACTACGACGCGCTCTTCCACAACGCCGGGCTCACCGACGCGCTCGAGACGACCGCCTACATCGCGGTCGGGAACACGGTGCTCGTCGTCGTCGTCGGCGCGCTCGCGGGATACGCCTTCGCGTGGCTCGAGTTCCCCGGCCGGGACTGGCTCTTCCTCGTCGTGATCGGCCTGCTCGTCGTGCCGCTGCAGATGGCGCTGATCCCCATGTTCAAGCTCTACGACTCGGTCGGCATCTTCGACACGGTGCTCAGCATCGTGCTCTTCCACGCCGCGTTCGGCCTTCCGTTCGCGGTCTTCCTGCTCCGGAACTTCTTCGTCGGCATCCCGAAGGACATCCT
The DNA here is from genome assembly GCA_035650615.1 of Gaiellaceae bacterium. Lineage (GTDB taxonomy): Bacteria > Actinomycetota > Thermoleophilia > Gaiellales > Gaiellaceae > PALSA-600. The sequence goes on from DASRHI010000045.1 coordinate 119,683, forward strand.
CGAGTCGGCGCGCATCGACGGCGCCTCGGAGCTCCGGATCTTCCTGCGGCTGATCCTGCCGCTCGGCCTGCCGGCGATCGCGTCGCTCGCGATCTTCCAGTTCCTCTGGACGTGGAACGACCTGCTCGTCGCCCTGACCTTCGGTCAGAACGTGCAGCCGATCACCGTCTGGATCTTCGGTCAGCTGCGCGAGTTCGGCACGAGCATCGACGTGATCGCGCCGGCGTCGTTCATCTCCCTCGTCGTGCCGCTGGCCGTGTTCTTCGCCTTCCAGCGCTACTTCGTGCAGGGGCTGCTCGCCGGCTCGGTCAAGTGACGCCCGTCGCGATCGTCGGTTCCGGGCTCGCCGGCTTCACCGTCTACCAGGCGCTCCGCCGCGGCGGGCTCGAGCCCGGCCAGATCGCGGTGTTCGGGCCCGAGCGCGACCCCGCGGCGGTTTGGCGGAGACGGGCCGAGGCGATCCGCCAGCGGGCGATGCGCTCCGAGAGCGACGGCCACTGCGGGCCCTCCTCCTTCCCCGGGCTCGCCTTCACCGGCGCCCGCCGGCGGCGGTCGCTCCGGCCCCTCGTCGCCTCGCTCGCCGACCGCTACCACCCGACGGTCGAGGAGTTCCTCGAGCACGTCGAGCGGCGGCGCGCGCGGAGCGGGTGGGACGAGAGCGTCGTCGAAAGCCGCGTCGAGCGGGTGCGGGCCGTCGACGGCGGCTTCGAGCTCGACGGCCACGGCGCCTTCCGGCACGTCCTCGTCGCGCCCGGCCACCCGGGCCTCAACCTGCCGGCCGAGCTGCGCGGGGACCGGCGCGCCGTGCACGCGTACGAGCCGCACGACTACGCCTCGACCGTCACGGTCGTCGGCGCGGGGCTCGCGGCCGCGACCGAGTGGCTGAACGCGCTCGCGGCGGGCGCGGAGGTGGTGTCGGTGCGGCGCCGCGAGCCGCTCCGGCGCCCGCTCAACGTCCCGCGCCCCTACTTCTCGCGCCGCGGGCTCGCGGGCTTCCACGCGCTCGGCCCCGCGGAGCGCGCCGCGCGCCTCCGCACCCTGCTCGCGCCGTCGTACCCGCCCGGGCGGGCGTTCGACGAGCCGCTCGCGCGCGCCGCCGCCGAGGGGCGCTTCCGGGTCGAGGCCGCCGTCGACGGGACCGAGCAGGTGATCTGCGCGACGGGCTTCCTGCGCGGCTACCGCCACGACCCGCTGCTCGCGGCCCTCGTCCGCGAGCACGGCCTCGAGACGGCCGGCGCCTGGATCGTGCTCGCGCCCGACTGCACCGTCCCGGCGCTCACCGACGACACCCGCACGCTCGCCCTCGCGGGCGTGCCGGCGCAGTGGGCGTTCCCGGCCGCCGACACGCTCGCCGGGGCGCGCTACGCCGGGCACCGCTTCCTCGCCAGGATCGGGTCGTGTCGTACACGCTGACCGGACGCGTCTCCTCGCGCCTCACGGCCCTCCTGCCGGTGCTGCTCGCGGCCTGCGGGCTCGCGGCGGCCCTCCACCGCGCCTGGCCGGTCGAGCTCGTCGCCCTGATGGCCGGCGTCGGCGTGCTCCTCGACGTGCAGGCGTGGCACCGGCTGCCCTACCAGCCGGCCTGGGCCGCGCTCCCGCTCGGGGCCGCGGAGCTCGGCCTCGTCACGGCGATCGTGCTCGGCGCCGGGCTGCACGTTCCGTTCCTGCCCGCGCTCGGCCTCTTCGGCGCGGGCTGGCTCGCGAGCGTCCTCCTCTCGCAGGCCGCGTTCCCGGCGCTCCGCCCCGGCTACGCGGAGGACGGGGGCGAGCTCGGCCGGCTCGGCGCGGTCGGGGCGGCGGGCGTCGTGCTCGCGCTCGCGGGCTCGGCGGCGACCGTCTACGCGAGGCGACCGCCGGTCGTCCACCTCGAGGCGGGCGTGCACCGGGGGCCGCTCGTGATCACGCGGCGCGAGGTGCTGGAGGGCGAGCCGGGCGCCGTCGTCCGCGGCGGGATCGTGATCCGGCACGACGACGTCCGCGTCGAGGACGTCACCGTGGTCGGAGGCGAGAACGGGATCACGGTCGAGGGGGTCCGCGGCACCGTCCTGCGCGGCGTCACCGTCTCCGGCGCGAAGCTCGACGGCATCCACGTCCGCCTCGCGGACGTGATGATCGAGGACTGCACCGTCGACATGCTCGGCAACCCGCTCGGCCAGGGCATCGACATCTCGTACAACATGGACCTCGGGATGAGCCGGGTCGAGGGCTGCACCGTCGTCGGCGGCATGGAGGGCATCGTGACGCACTCGTCGATGACCGACATCGTCGACAACGAGGTGAGCAGGACGCGGGAGCGCGGCATCTCGGTGACGGAGATGTCGATGGGCACGGTCGCCGAGAACGAGGTGCGGGACGCGCTCGGCGTCGGCCTGCTCTGCAACGACCGCTCGGTGTGCACGTTCGAGCACAACACCGTCGTCGGCACGCGCGACGACTCGGCGTCGGGGAACGCCTCCCGCAGCGGCTACGGGCTGCTCGCGAGCTTCCAGTCCGAGGCCGAGGTGGAGGGCAACGAGCTCGACGCGAACCCGGTGCCGATGGGCACCGTCGTGGACTCGCTGATCAGGCCGGTCGAGTGACGGCCCCGGGCCGGGCCCGGCGCGCCTACGAGTCCCCGTAGATGCCGAGCCCGGTCTCGGGGTCGAAGAAGTGGAGCGCCCGCGTGTCCACGACGGCCTCGACGGCGTCCCCCTCGCGCGCCCTCGAGCGCGCGCCGAAGCGCCCCACCACGGTCGCCCTGCCGGCCTCGACGCCGATGCGCGCGCCGCCGTCGCCCGCGCCCTTGTCGCGGGCGAGCTCGCGCGTCTCGTCGGTCTCCGCCGCCCGGGCGGCGACGGAGAAGTGGGCCATGATCTCGGAGCCGAGCGCCTCGCGCAGCTCGAGCGTGCCGGTGAGGGTGCGGCCGGGCGGCGCTTCGGGGGCGAGCGCGGCGTCCTCGAGGTCCTCGGGGCGGATGCCGAGGATCACCGTCCGGCCCGCGAACCCCCGCAGCGCGGGGCGCTGCGAGAGCGTCTCCTCGCCGAGCTCGATCCGCTGCTCGCCGGCGGTCGCGGCGAGCCCGCCGTTCGACCGCTCGATCTCGGCCTCGAGCATGTTCATCGCGGGGCTGCCGATGAAGCCGCCGACGAAGAGGTTCACCGGCCGGTCGTAGAGCGTCTGCGGGTCGGCGACCTGCTGGAGCTCCCCCTTCCGCATCACCGCGACCCGGTCCCCCATCGTCATCGCCTCGACCTGGTCGTGGGTGACGTAGACGGTCGTGACGCCGAGATCCGACTGGAGGCGCGCGATCTCGGCGCGCATCTGCACCCGCAGCTTCGCGTCGAGGTTCGAGAGCGGCTCGTCCATCAGGAAGGCCTGGGGCTCGCGCACGATCGCGCGTCCCATCGCGACCCGCTGGCGCTGGCCGCCCGACAGGGCCCGCGGCTTGCGCTTGAGGAAGTCCGCGAGACCGAGCAGGTCGGCCGCGCGGCGCACGCGCCGGTCGATCTCGTCCTTCGGCATCTTCTTGAGGCGCAGGCCGAAGGCGATGTTCTCGTACACCGACAGGTGCGGGTAGAGCGCGTAGCTCTGGAAGACCATCGCGATGTCGCGGTCCCGCGACGGCACGTGGTTGACGACGCGGTCGCCGATCCGCACGACGCCCTCCGAGATCTCCTCCAGCCCGGCGACCATCCGCAGCGCGGTCGTCTTGCCGCAGCCCGACGGCCCGACGAGCACCATGAACTCGCCGTCCTGCACCTCGAGGGTCATCTCGTTCACAGCGCGGGTGCCGTCCGAATAGACCTTGCTGACCCGGTCGAACGCGACCCTCGCCATGCAGGGGGGAGCTTACCCCGGAGGGCGGGACCTCATCCGCCGCCGACGGCGTCCAGGATCACCCGAGCGTGCCGGTCTCCCCGGCCGCCCAGGCCCAGGGGCTCGGCACGACGAGGTCGACCCCGGCGCGGTCCTGCTCCTCGAGGATGCGGCCGAGGTCGGAGAGCTCGCGCAGGCCGGGGCCGGGCGCGCGCGGCTCGGGCCGCGCGGCCGCGGGGGCCCCTGCCTCACAGCGGTCTCGGGTTGTAGGTGAGGAGCTTCAGCTCGGTCATCTCCTCGATCGCGTAGCGCAGGCCCTCGCGCCCGAAGCCCGAGCGCTTGACGCCCCCGTAGGGCATGTGGTCGACGCGGAAGGTCGCGACGTCGTTGACCATCAGGCCGCCGACCTCGATCCGCTCGAAGGCGGCGTCGACGACGCGGAGGTCGTTCGTGAAGAGCCCCGCCTGGAGGCCGAACTCGCTCGCGCCGGCGCGGTCGAGCGCCTCGAGCGTGTCGCCGAACTCGTAGACGTCGACGACCGGCGCGAAGACCTCCTCGCACGAGATGCGCATCCGCTCGTCCGCTCCGGCGACGATCGTCGGCTGGAAGAGCGAGCCGTCGCGCTCGCCGCCCGTGAGGATGCGAGCGCCGCCCTCGACGGCCTCCGCGAGCCACTCCTCGACGCGCTCGGCGTCGCCGGCGCTGATCAGCGGCCCGACGTCGGTCGCCTCGTCGAGCGGGTCGCCGACGACGAGCGCCTCGAAGCGGCGGACGAGGTCGTCCTGGAAGCCCTCGAGCGACTCGTGGTGGTAGACGCGCTGCACCGAGATGCACGTCTGGCCCGCGTTCGTCGTCCCGCCCCACACGATGCGCTCGGCCGCGTAGGCGGCGTCGGCGTCGGCCGCGACCACGACGGCGGCGTTCCCGCCCAGCTCGAGCGTGACGCGCTTCGTGCCCGCCCGGTTCTTGAGGCCCCAGCCCACCGCGGGGCTGCCCGTGAACGTGAGCAGCCTGATCCGCTCGTCCTCCACGAGCGGGGCGGCGTCGGCGGTAGTGGACGGCACGACGGCGATCCCCTCCTCCGGCCAGCCCGCCTCGAGGACGATCCGGCCGAGCTCGAGCGCGCTGATCGGCGTCTGGCTCGCGGGCCGCACGACGATCGGGTTGCCGGCCGCGAGCGCGGGCGCGACCTTGTGCGCGACGAGGTTGATCGGGAAGTTGAAGGGGCTGATCCCCGCGACCGGGCCGAGCGGGACGCGCCGCACGTGCGCGACACGGCCCTCGTTCCCCGGCAGCCAGTCGAGCGGGACGATCTCGCCGTAGATCCGCTTCGCCTCCTCCGCCGCGACGCGGAAGGTGAAGACGGCGCGCTCGGCCTCGCCCCGCGCGGTCCTGATCGGCTTCCCGGCCTCGAGCGCGATCGTGCGGGCGAAGTCCTCCTTCGCGGCCTCGATCCCGTCGGCGACGCGGTTCAGGATCTCGGCGCGCTTCCAGGCGGGCAGCCTGCGCGTCGTCTCGAAGGCGCGGACGGCGCCTGCGATCGCGGCCTCGACCTCGCGCGGGCCGGCGCGGTGGACGACGGCGACGAGGGCGTCGTCGTAGGGGCTGCGAACCTCGTAGGTCGAGCCCGTCGGAACGTGCCTGCCGCCGATCACGGGCGACAGCTCGCGTGGGGTGGAGGTGGTCGTTGCCATGTGCTCAGCTCACCAATCCCGCCGGCTCCTCGACGAGGGAGGCCGGCGTGTCGAGGAAACGCGCTCCTATCGCGCCGTCGATCGCGCGGTGGTCGAGTGAGAGCGTGAGGACGAGGGTCGGGCGGACGGCGGGCGCGCCGTCGACCGCGACGACCCTGTCCGCGATCCGGCCGACGGCGAGGATCGCCGCCTGCGGAGCGTTCACGACGGCGTCGATCCGCCCGGACCGGACGACCGCGCCGTCGCTCCAGCCGGCGTTCACGCGCGGATGCTCGGCGAGCGCGGCGGCCGCGATCTTCACGGGCAGGTCGGTGTGGGTGACGCGCTCGTAGCCGGGGCGCCGGCGCGCGGCCTCGCGCCATGCGTTTCAGCCGCGTCGCCTCGGCCTCGCGCGCGAGCGCCCGTCGCGCCCAGGCCGACGAAGCCGAGCGCCGCCATCCTCAGAGGCCCCTCCGCTCCACCGGTCCGAAGTATGACTGTCCGGTCGAACCCGGCGAAGGCACACTGCGGCCGATGGCGCGCCGCCTCCTCGCCACGGCCGCGGCGGCGGCCGCGGCCGCCCCGATTCCGACGCCGATCGGGTCCGGGCCCCGCTACCGCCTCGACGCCGCGTCGCCGGCCGTCGCGCGCGCGGCGCCCGCGGGCCGCTTCCGCTGCCTCCGCGCCGCGCCGCGGCGGGAGCTCGCCCACGTCGAGCTCTTCGCGCGCCGGCTCGTGCTGCTCCTCCCGGCCGGGATCGGGATGGCGCCGCCGCTCGAGCGCAGCGGCGCGGCGGTGACCGGCGCGCGCTGCTTCTACCCCGTGCGCACGGCCGACCCGACCGGGGTCGTCGAGTTCGACCCGCGCGCGCGGCCGACCCTCGGCGACCTCTTCGACGTGTGGGGGCAGCCGCTCTCGACGCGGCGGCTCGCCGGCTTCCGCGGCCCCGTCCGCGTGTGGGTCGGCGGGAGGCGCCGGCACGGCGACCCGCGCACGGTCCGGCTGCGCCGCCACGCCGAGATCGTCGTCGAGGTCGGCGGCTACGTGCCGCCGCACCGGCTCTTCCTCTTCCCGAGGCGCTGAGCTGCCCGTGGCGCGCATCGGCTCCGTCGGTCCCGCGTCGATCGCCGACCCGGAGCTCGCCGACGAGACGGCGTTCTCGCAACGCTGGGCACGCCCCGCCCCGAGACCCAGCCGATCCGCTCGCAGGTGCCCGGCCGTCTGCGGCGCCGCCGCGGTAGCGTGAGCGCGGAGCGGCAGGGCCCGGTGGCCCAGCCGGTCTTCAAAACCGGCCAGGTCGTGCAGCCCACGGCTGGGTGGGTTCGACTCCCACGCCGCTCCGTCCCGACCCGCCACCCGGCGCTCCGGCGCGCGACCCGAGGCGGCGCGCAACATCCCGGGGTCAGACCCCGAGTTGTTGCGCCGCCGCGCGTGCCGGGCCCGCCTGCCGCTCGGACGAACCCCAGCCCGGGTCCGTCGTCGTCTCGCCGAGGAAGGGGCTTGACCTCGCTGCTCACGCGCGCTCGCCCGTCTCGTGAAGGGTCGCGCGCTTCGTGAAGCCGCGCGCCGTGCCAGCGGAGACGAGCCGCGGCCGTCCGGCCGCGCGGGGCTGGCGGCGTCCCCCGCGGTGGGCGACACTTCCCGGATCTTCCCGGGACTCCCAGCAGCGTGGCGCACCCGCCTGGTCCCGGCCGTGCTCGCGGCGCTCGCGCTCGCGGGCTGCGGCGGCGGCGGAGGGACGACGACGGGGCCGGACGCGGCCTCGGCGCGCTGGGCGCACGGCCTGCGGCAGTGGGGCGCCGGGATGCGCCGGGCGGTCAACGGCCTCTCCGTCCTCTTCTCGCGGCCGGCGGACGTCCGCGCGATCGTGGCGAACGAGCGCCGCACGGCGCTGCTGCTCGCCCGCTACGAGCGGACGCTCGCCGGCTGCTCGGCGGCGGTCGAGCGGCTCGGCGCGGCGCCCGAGCCGCTCGCGCTCGCGCGCCGCGAGGCGCTCCACGCCTGCGACGACCTGGAGCGCGCGGCGCGGCTCGTGCGGAACGGCGTGCGCGACCTGCAGCAGGGCCGCGGCACGGGGCTCCTGAACGAGTCGGCCGGGCCGCTCGGCGCGGGGGAGGACGGTGTGCGCCGCGCTCTCCTCGACGCCCGCTCGCCGCTCTAGCCGGTGGGGCTCGCCCCCTCGAGCAGCTCCTGCCGGAGCTGCTCCCGCTCGCCGCGGTCGAGGCGCTCGAGCACGCGCCCGATCGCCGCCGGGAGCGCGACCGGGTCGAGAGGCTTCGTCACGTAGCCGACGGCCCCGAGCGCGTGCGCCCGCTCGCGGTCGCGCTGCTCGGCGCGTGCCGTCAGGAAGACGATCGGGACCTCCCTCGTCGCCGGGTCGAGCGAGAGCCGCTCGGCGACCGTCCAGCCGTCGGCGAGGGGCATCATCACGTCGAGCAGCACGACGTCCGGCCGCTCCTGCCGGATGCGCTCGATCGCCTGGTCGCCGTTCTCCGCCTCGTCGCAGGCCCAGCCGCTCGCCCCGAAGTTGATGCGGCAGATCAGCCGGATCGGGGCCTCGTCGTCGACGATGAGGACGCGGCGGCTGCCCGTCCGCGCCTGCACCCCAGCCGAGCGGCGCGCCGCGTCCTCCGCGTGCCGCGGCTCGGGGCGGCGCGGGCGCGCCTCCGGCCTCGCCGGGCGGACCGGAACCCGCGAGGACGGCGGCCGGGAGGACGAGGGTCTGCTTCGGGGTGCGGCGAGCACGGTGGGTCCCCCTTCTGTCCAGGCCATCGTAAGCGAAGCCGGCGGGCGTCAGTATCGTCCGGGTGGTGAGCCTCGAGCCAGACTTCCGGGTCGCCGTCGAGCGAATCGCCGGCCCGGAGGGGGTGGTCGCGGAGCCGGAGCAGCTCCGGACGTACGAGTGCGACGCCCTGACCGGCCACCGCGCCGTGCCCGAGCTCGTGCTCCTGCCCGGGACGGCCGACCAGGTGCGCGAGCTCGTGGCGGCCTGCTCGCGGCACCGGGTGCCGTTCGTGGCGCGCGGCGCGGGGACGGGGCTCTCCGGGGGCGCGCTGCCGGTGGCGGACGGCGTCGTGATCTCGCTCGCGCGCCTCGACCGGGTGCTCGAGGTCGACGTCGACAGGGGCGTCGCGGTGGTCGAGCCCGGCGTGACGAACCTCGAGATCACGCGCGCGGTGGCGGCCGAGGGGTTCTTCTACGCGCCCGACCCCTCGAGCCAGCAGGTGTGCACGATCGGCGGGAACGTCGCCGAGAACTCCGGCGGCGCGCACTGCCTGAAGTACGGCTTCACCGTCAACCACGTGCTCGCGGCCGACGTGGTGCTCCCGACCGGCGAGCTCGTGACCGTCTCGCGCTCCGACCCGGGCCCGGACCTGCTCGGCGTCTTCGTGGGCTCGGAGGGCACGCTCGGGATCGCGGTGCGGATCACCGTGCGGGTGATGCGCGTGCCGGAGACGGTGCGGACGCTGCTCGCCGGGTTCGCGACGATCGACGCCGCCGGCGACGCCGTCTCGCACGTGATCGCTGCCGGGATCCTGCCGTCGGCGATCGAGCTGATGGACGAGCTCTCGCTCGAGGCGGTCGAGGCGGCGGTCGCGCCGGGCTACCCGGAGGGAGCGCGCGCCGTGCTGATCGTCGAGCTCGACGGCCCCGCGCCGCAGGTGGCGGAGGACGCGGCCGCCGTCGAGCGGATCTGCCGCGAGGCGGGCGCCTTCGAGCTGCGCGCCGCCGAGGACGCGGAGGAGCGCGCGCGGATCTGGCGCGGCCGCAAGTCCGCGTTCGCGGCGATGGGGCGGATCTCCCGGAGCTACTACGTCCAGGACGGCGTCGTGCCGAGGACGCGGCTGCCGGAGGTGCTCCGGCGGATCGGCGAGCTCGCGGGGGAGCACGGCCTCCGCACCGCCAGCGTCTTCCACGCCGGCGACGGGAACCTCCACCCGCTCGTCCTCTACGACGAGGACGTGCCGGGCGAGGCCGAGCGCGCGCAGGAGCTCGCGACGGCGATCCTCGACGCGTGCATCGACGCGGGCGGGTCGATCACCGGCGAGCACGGCGTCGGGGTCGACAAGGTGTGCTCGATGCCGAAGCTGTTCGGGGCCGACGACCTCGCGGTGATGGCGCGCCTCCGCGCGGCGTTCGACCCGTCCGGCATCGCCAACCCGGGCAAGGTGCTGCCGACGCCGCGGCTCTGCGGCGAGGCCCCGGGGCCCTACCGGGTGCATCCCCTGGAGCGGGCCGGGCTTGGCGAGCGTCTCTGAGCCGGCCACGGTCGCCGAGGCGGCCGAGGTGCTGCGGAGCGCCGGCTCGGTCTCGATCGACCGGCCGGGCGGCGACGTCGTGCTCTCGACGGCGCGCCTGAACCGCGTGCTCGAGCACGAGCCCGGCGACCTGACCGCGATCGTCGAGGCCGGCATCCGCCTCTCGGAGCTGCAGGCGGCGCTCGCGCCGCACGGCCAGATGCTCGCGCTCGACCCGCCGGGCGACCCGACGGTCGGGGCGTGCCTCGCGGCCGACCTCTCCGGCCCCCGCCGCCACCGCTACGGGGCGATGCGCGACCTCGCGATCGGCGTGACCGTCGTCCTCGCCGACGGCACGGTCGCGAGCTCCGGCGGCAAGGTCGTGAAGAACGTCGCCGGCTACGACCTCGGCAAGCTCTTCTCCGGCTCGCGCGGGCGGCTGGGGCTGATCGCGCGCGTCGCGCTCCGCCTCCACCCGCGCCCCGCGGCGTCGGCGACCGTCGTCGTGCGGACGGACGACCCGCGCGCGGCCTGGCGCGGGCTGCACCGCTCCGCGCTCGTGCCGGCCGCTGCCGACCTGCTCCCGCCCGACCGGCTGGCGCTCCTCTTCGAGGGCGCCGAGGCAGCCGTCGCCCGCCAGGTCGCGCAGGTCCAGTCCGACCACGACTCCGCGGGGCCCGTGTGGGGACTGTCTCCGGACACGTCCGTCCCGGGCGACGGGCGAGGGCTGCCGCCGGGGACGTCCGTGTGGGGCGAGTGCGCGGCCCGGCAGGCGCGCGGGGCGGCGGTCGCGTTCGAGTGGCAGGAGTGCCTGCTCGCGCGGCCGGGGCCGGGGCTCGCCTGGGTCGAGGGCGCCCCGGAGCGCGCGTGGCCGCCCCTCGCCGAGCGCGTCCGCGCGGCCTTCGACCCGGAGGGCGTGCTCGTCTAGGTGGACGCGGAGCTCATCCGGGACTGCGTCCACTGCGGCTTCTGCCTGCCGACGTGCCCGACCTACGACCTCTGGCACGAGGAGATGGACTCGCCGCGCGGCCGCATCTGGCTGATGCAGGCGGCGCTCGACGGGACGGTCGAGCTGAACCGGACGGTGGCGCGGCACTTCGACCGCTGCCTCGGCTGCATGGCGTGCGTCACCTCCTGCCCGTCGGGCGTCCGCTACGACCGGCTGATCGAGCTCACGCGCGAGCAGGTCGAGCGGCGCGTCCGGCGCCCGCCCTCGGAGCGGGCGCTGCGGGCGCTCGCGTTCGCGGTGCTGCCTCGGCCGCGCCTCCTGCGCGCCGCGCTGCCGCTCGCGAGGCTCGCCCCCTTCCGCGCCTTCCGCGAGCTCGCGCCCCCGTGGCGCGAGCCCGCCGGGCCGCCGCGCGAGACGCCCGCCCGCGGCGAGCGCAGGGCACGGGTCGGGCTCCTCACCGGCTGCGTGCAGAGCGTCCTCTTCGGCGAGGCGAACCGCGCCACCGCGCGCGTCCTCGCCGCCCACGGCTACGAGGTGACGGCGCCGTACGCGGGCTGCTGCGGCGCGCTCGCGCTCCACGCCGGGCGCCGCGGGCGGGGGCTCGAGCTCGCCCGCCGCGCCGAGGCCGCGTTCCGGGCGGCCGGCGCCGAGACGATCGTCGCGAACGCCGCCGGCTGCGGCTCGCACCTGAAGGAGGCGGGGCTCGGCCTGCCGGTCGCGGACGTCTCCGAGCTGCTCGCGGCCGCCCCGGGCCCGGAGCGCTCGCCGCTCCCCCTCCGCGTCGCCTTCCAGGACGCCTGCCACCTCCGCCACGCCCAGCGGATCACGGCCGAGCCGCGGGCGCTCCTCCGCTCGATCCCCGGGCTCGAGCTCGCCGAGCCGGCCGAGCAGGAGCTCTGCTGCGGCAGCGCCGGCGTCTACAACCTCGTCCAGCCCGACGCGGCGCGCGAGCTCGGCGACCGCAAGGCCGCGCACGTGCTCGCGACCGGTGCGGAGGTGTACGCGAGCGCGAACCCCGGCTGCCTGCTGCAGGTGTCGGCCGCGCTGCGCCGGGCCGGGCGGCCGCTGCCCGCGCTCCACCCGGTCGAGCTGCTCGACGCGTCGCTACGCGGCGCGGCCGCTCCGCGCCGCGGCGTCGCGTAGGCGCGCGGCGAGGGCGCGGTCGAGCTGCCCGGGCTCGAGCCGGAACGACCAGTTCCCGTCGCCGCGCCCGGGCGTGTTCATCCGTGCCGAGCTCGGCAGCGAGAGCAGGTCCTGCACGGGGACGATCGCGAGCCGCGCCGGGGAGGCGAGCGCGAGCCGCACGAGCAGCCAGGCCGGCTCGTCCTCGTCGATCCCGGCCCGTTCCGCGGCGCGGCGCGCGTAGCGGCGCGCAGCCTCGCCGGCCGACGCCCACCAGCCGGCCGAGGTGTCGTTGTCGTGGGTCCCGGTGTAGGCGACGCGGCGCTCGGGCAGGGCCAGCGGGTCGCGGCGCCGCGGGAGCAGGAACTGCAGCACCGCCATCCCGGGGAGCCGCAGCTCGTCGCGGAGCCGCCGGACGGCGGGGGTGATCACGCCGAGGTCCTCGGCGACGAGCGGCAGGCCGCCGAGCTCGCGCGCGACCGCCTCGAAGAGCATCCGCCCCGGGCCGCGCCGCCAGCGGCCTCCGAGCGCCGTCCGCGACCCGGCCGGCACCGACCAATAGGCGACGAAGCCGCGGAAGTGGTCGACCCGCGCGAGGTCGACGAGCTCGAACGTCCGCCGGAAGCGCTCGATCCACCAGCGGTACCCGGTCGCGCGGAGCGCGCGCCAGTCGTAGAGCGGGTTGCCCCAGAGCTGTCCCGTCGGGCTCCACTCGTCCGGAGGGACGCCGGCGACCGCGTCGCGGCGGAAGAGCTCCGGGTGGGCGTGCTGGTCGGCGCCGCCGGGCGCGACGTAGATCGGGACGTCTCCGAGCAGGCGCACGCCGCGCGCCGCGGCGTACTCCCGCAGCGCCGACCACTCGCGCTCGAAGCGGACCTGCGCGGCGAGCGCGTCCCCGCCGGCGAACTCGGCCCACCCGCGCGCCCAGTAGGCGTGCCGGGCGGCGAAGCGCTCGACCTCGCGCGCGCTCACCCCGGCGTCCGGGTCCTCGAGCAGCCCGTCCCAGCACGCGAACGCCGAGGCCGGCCGGTACGGCGAGCCGTGGGCGTCGGGCGGGCCGAGCGGGAGCACCTGCCACCACGACTGCCCCGCGGCCGCGAGCCAGTCCACGAACCGCCGCGCCTCGCCGCCGAGCCGGCCGCCCGGCAGGGAGGTGGGGTGGAGGAGGACGCCGCTCGAGCGCGTTCGCACGGCCTGATTCTGGAAGGGCCGAAGCGGGCATGTCAGGGCCGTCACTCCGATGCCCTCCGTCAGGACGGACAAACGGCAGACCCGCATCCGGATCGACGACGTGCGCCCGCGGGTCGACTGCGGCCGCTTCCCCGTCAAGCGGACCGTCGGCGACCGCGTGGAGGTCTCGGCGACCGTGATCCGGGACGGCCACGACGTGCTCGGCGCGCGGGTGCTCCACCGCGGCCCGGGCCGGCGCCGCTTCGAGGCCGCGCCGCTCGCCCCGGCCGGGAACGACGTCTTCACGGGCGCGTTCGAGGTGACCGAGTGCGGCCCCTGGGAGTACGCGGTCGAGGCGTGGACCGACCGGCCCGCGACGTGGCGCGACGAGCTCCGGCGGAAGGTGGAGGCCGGCCAGGAGGACCTCGCCGGGGAGCTCGCCGAGGGGGAGGAGCTGCTCGGCGTCCCGGGGCTCGACCTCGAGACGGCGCTCGCCTCGAGCGCGTCGGGTCGGGAGGGCGTGACGCGCGGCGACACCCGCCGGATCGACGTCGACCGCGAGCTGGCCCGCTTCGGCGCCTGGTACGAGCTCTTCCCCCGCTCCTTCGGAGGCTTCGCGGGCGTCGAGCGCGTGCTCCCCCGCCTGGCCGGGCTCGGCTTCGACGTCGTCTACTTCCCCCCGATCCACCCGATCGGCCGCACCGGCCGCAAGGGCCGCAACAACACCCTCCCGGCCGGGCCGGACGACCCCGGCAGCCCGTGGGCGATCGGCTCGGAGGAGGGCGGCCACGACGCGGTCGACCCGGAGCTCGGCACGCTCGCCGACTTCGACCGCCTCGTCGAGCGCGCGCGGGGGCTCGGGCTCGAGGTCGCGCTCGACTTCGCGATCCAGTGCTCGCCCGACCACCCGTGGCTGCGCGAGCACCCGGACTGGTTCCAGCACCGGCCCGACGGCACGATCAAGTACGCCGAGAACCCGCCCAAGCGCTACCAGGACATCGTCGGGCTCGACTGGGAGTGCGACGACTGGCGGGGCCTCTGGGAGGCGCTGCGCGACGTCGTGCTCCACTGGGTCTCGCACGGCGTCCTCGTCTTCCGCGTCGACAACCCGCACACGAAGCCGTTGCCCTTCTGGGAGTGGCTGATCGCCGAGGTGCGGCGCGACCATCCCGACGCGATCTTCCTCGCCGAGGCGTTCACGCGGCCCGCCATGATGCGCGCGCTCGCGAAGCTCGGCTTCGCGCAGTCGTACACCTACTTCACCTGGAAGAACACGCGGGCCGAGCTCGAGGAGTACGTCACCGAGCTCGCGACCGAGACGGCCGAGTACCTCCGGCCGAACTTCTTCGCGAACACGCCGGACATCCTCCACGAGTACCTCCAGCGCGGCGGGCGCCCGGCGTTCGAGGCGCGGCTCGTGCTCGCGGCGACGCTCTCGCCGTCGTACGGCATCTACTCCGGCTTCGAGCGCTGCGAGAACGTGCCGCTGCGTCCCGGCAGCGAGGAGTACCTCGACTCGGAGAAGTACGAGCGCAAGCGGCGGACGCTCGACGGCCCGCTGCTGCCGCTCGTGGAGCGGCTCAACCGGATCCGGCGCGCGAACCGCGCGCTCCAGCGCCTCGACAACGTCACCTTCCTCCCGACGGCGAACGACGAGCTGATCGCCTATGCGAAGCGGAGCGAGTCGGACACGCTCGTCGTGTGCGTCAACCTCGACCCGTTCGCGGCGCGCGAGGGGCTCGTCTCGCTCGGGCCGGAGCTCGGCCTCCCGGGGTCGTTCGCCGTCCAGGACCTCCTCGACGACACGACGTACGCCTGGCGCACCGGCGGCAACTACGTTCGCCTGCGACCGGGCGGCGCCCACGTCCTCCAGGTCGGATGACGCAGACGATCGCACGCCAGACCGCGCACGACGCGGCCGCCGCCACCGAGGCCGGCCGGCAGTGGTTCGAGACCGACCCGCTGTGGTTCAAGCGCGCCGTCTTCTACGAGATCCACATCCGCGGCTTCGCCGACGGCAACGACGACGGGAGCGGCGACTTCCGCGGCCTCGCCGAGAAGCTCGACTACCTCCAGTGGCTCGGGATCGACTGCGTCTGGCTGCTGCCGATGTACCCCTCGCCGCTCCGCGACGGCGGCTACGACATCTCGGACTTCTTCTCGATCCACCCCGACTACGGGACGATCGACGACTTCCGCACCTTCGTCGACGCCGCCCACGCGCGCGGCATCCGCGTGGTCGCGGACCTCGTGATCAACCACACGTCGAGCGACCACCCGTGGTTCCAGGAGTCGCGCAGCGACCGCCGCTCCCCGAAGCGCGACTGGTACGTGTGGTCGGACACGGACGACCGCTACCGGGACGCGCGGATCATCTTCCTCGACACGGAGGTGTCGAACTGGACGTGGGACCCGGTCGCGGGGCAGTACTACTGGCACCGCTTCTTCTCCCACCAGCCCGACCTGAACTACGACAATCCCGAGGTGCAGCAGGCGATGCTCGACGTGCTGCGCTTCTGGCTCGACCTCGGGCTCGACGGGTTCCGCCTCGACGCGGTGCCGTACCTGTTCGAGCGGGAAGGGACGAGTTGCGAGAACCTGCCCGAGACCCATGCCTACCTCAAGCGGATCAGAGCCGAGATCGACGCGGCCTATCCCGACCGCGTGCTGCTCGCGGAGGCGAACCAGTGGCCGTCGGACGTCGTGCACTACTTCGGAGACGGCGACGAGTGCCACATGGCGTTCCAGTTCCCGGTGATGCCGCGCCTCTTCCTCGCGATCAGGCGGGAGGACGCGAACCCGGTCGTGGACATCATCGAGCAGACCCCGCCGATTCCGGACGGCGCCCAGTGGGGACTGTTCCTGCGCAACCACGACGAGCTCACGCTGGAGATGGTGAGCGAGGAAGAGCGCGACTACATGTGGTCCCAGTACGCCACCGACCCGCGCATGAAGCTGAACCTCGGCATTCGCCGGCGGCTCGCGCCGCTCCTCGACAACGGGCGCGACGAGATCGAGCTGATGACGGCGATCCTCTTCTCGCTGCCGGGCAGCCCGGTCCTCTACTACGGCGACGAGATCGGGATGGGCGACAACATCTACCTCGGCGACCGCGACGGCGTCCGCACTCCGATGCAGTGGACGGGCGACCGGAACGGCGGCTTCTCGCGCGCCGACTTCGCGCGCCTCTACCTGCCCCCGCTGATGGACCCGGTCTACGGCTACCAGGCCGTCAACGTCGAGGCCCAGCTCCGGACGCCCACGTCGCTCCTGCGCTGGGTGCACCGCTTCGTCGCGCTCCGGCAGGCGCACCCGGTCTTCAGCCTCGGGACGTACGAGCCGCTCCGGCCCGAGAACGCCCGGGTGCTCGCGCACGTCCGCCGCTACGAGGACGAGGTCGCCCTCTGCGTCCACAACCTCTCGCGCTCCGCTCAGCCGGTCGAGCTCGACCTCTCGCGGTTCGCGGGGATGGTGCCCGAGGAGCTGTTCGGCGAGACCCTCTTCCCCCGGATCGGCGAGCTGCCCTACCTGCTCACGTTCGGGCCGCGCGGCTTCTACTGGTTCCGCCTCCGGGGAGACGTGTGACGGCGGCGTTCCGGGAGGAGCGGCTGGTCGAGTACGTCCGCGACCAGCGCTGGTTCGGCGCGAGGTCGAGCGAGCTCACCGGCGCGTCGCTCGTCGACCAGGCCGTGCTGCGGGAGCGGCCGCCGCTCCTCGACGCGCTCGTCGAGCTCCGCTACGGCTCGGGCGCCCACGACCTCTACCAGCTCATCCTCGACGGGGCCGGCGCGGACGTCCCCGGCGCCTCCGAGGCGGGCCCCGAGGTGGTGCGGCTCGTGCGCGCCGCGGCGCGGGTGCCGACGGCGGACGGGGAGGCCGCGTTCGAGCCCTTCGGCGACGGCCTGACCGGGCTTCCGCTCGAGCGGTCGCGCCCGCTCGGCGCGGAGCAGTCGAACTCGTCGGTCGTGGTGGACGAGAGCGCGCTCGTCAAGGTCTACCGGCGGATCGAGGCGGGCGAGAACCCGGAGCTCGAGACGTCTCGGTTCCTCGCCCTCCACGGGTTCGAGAGCATGCCGGCCCTGCACGGCTGGTGGTCGTACGCCGGCGCGCCGCTCGCGGCGACGCTCGGGATCGTGCAGGAGTTCCTCCCGGACGGCGCCGACGGCTGGACGCTCGCCCTCGACGAGCTCGCCGCGCGCCCGGGGGCCTTCCTCGAGCGCGTGCCGAGGCTCGGGGAGGTCGTCGGGGCGATGCACGCGGCGCTCGCGAGCGACGGCGGCGACCCGGCGTTCGCTGCGGAGGAGGTGACCGGGGAGTCGCTCGCGCTCGCCGCCGCGAGCATGGACGACGAGATCGCGAGCGTGTTCCTCCACCTGCCCGACGACGAGGCGGTCGCGCCGATCGCCGGGCACGGAGAGGCGGTGCGCGACCTCCTCCGCGACCTGACCGCGATCGGCAGCCTGGCCCGGCGGATCCGCAACCACGGCGACCTCCACCTCGGGCAGGTGCTGTGGGCGCGGGGCGACTGGCTCGTGATCGACTTCGAGGGCGAGCCGGCGCGGTCGCTGCCGGAGCGCCGGAACAAGCACTCCCCGCTCAGGGACGTGGCCGGGATGCTGCGGTCGTTCGCGTACGCGGCCCAGGTCACGGGCGCGCCGCGTGACGCCGAGGAGCGCGCGCGGACCGCGTTCCTCGAGTCGTACACGACGGCGGTGCAGGGGACGGGGCTGCTCGCCTCGCCGGAGGTGACGGAGCGCCTCCTGCGCCTGTTCGAGCTCGAGAAGGCGGTGTACGAGCTGCGCTACGAGCTCTCCCACCGGCCGGACTGGGTGCCGGTGCCGGTGGCGGGGATCGTGCGGCTCCTCGAGGAGGCGTCGTGACGCTGGCCGACGAGGTCGAGCTCGTCGTCCGCCGCGACCACCCCGACCCGCACCACCTGCTCGGCGCGCACGCCGCGAACGGGGACGTCGTCGTGCGCGCCTTCCGGCCGGGGGCGGAGCGCGTGCGCGTGCTGCCGGAGGGCGACGAGCCGGTCGAGGCCGAGCGCCTGCACCCCTCCGGCGTGTTCGAGGGCGTGCTGCACGGGGCGTCGCTCCCGCTCCGCTACCGGCTCGCGGTCGGCTACCCGGACGGCACCGAGGTCGAGCTCGACGACCCCTACACGTTCCTGCCGACGCTCGGGCAGCTCGACCTCCACCTGGCCGCGCAGGGGCGCCACGAACAGCTCTACGACAAGCTCGGCGCGCACGTGCTCGAGGTCGACGGCGTCGCGGGGACGGCGTTCGCGGTGTGGGCTCCGTCTGCGCGCTCCGTCAGCGTCGTGGGCGACTTCAACGGCTGGGACGGGCGGCTCCACCCGATGCGCTCGCTCGGCGGCGCGGGGATCTGGGAGCTCTTCGTCCCCGGGGTCGCGGAGGGCGCGCGCTACAAGTACGAGCTCCGGACGCAGTCCGGGGACGTGCAGCTGCGCGCCGACCCGCTCGCCCAGGAGGCCGAGCCGCCGCCGCTGACCGCGTCGGTCGTCTTCCGCAGCCGCCACCGGTGGCGCGACGGCGAGTGGCTCGCCGCGCGGCGCGCGGAGGACCAGCTCACGCGCCCGGTCTCGATCTACGAGGTGCACGCCGGCTCCTGGCGCCCCGGCCTCTCCTGGCGCGAGCTCGGCGAGGAGCTCGGCGCGTACTGCGGCGACCTCGGCTTCACGCACGTCGAGCTCCTGCCGGTGATGGCGCACCCGTTCGCCGGCTCGTGGGGCTACCAGGTGACCGGGTTCTTCGCGCCGGCCGCGCGCCTCGGCACGCCCGACGACTTCCGGGCGCTCGTCGACTCGCTGCACCGCCGGGGCATCGGCGTCGTCCTCGACTGGGTGCCCGCGCACTTCCCGCGCGACGACTGGGCGCTCGCGCGCTTCGACGGCACCGCGCTCTACGAGCACGAGAACCCGCTCCGCGGCGCGCATCCCGACTGGGGGACGCTCGTGTTCAACACCGGCCGCAACGAGGTGCGGAACTTCCTGCTCGCGAGCGCGCTCTTCTGGCTGCGCGAGTGCCACGCCGACGGGCTGCGCGTGGACGCCGTCGCGTCGATGCTCTACCTCGACTACTCGCGGCCCGAGGGGGGGTGGGTGCCGAACGTGTACGGCGGCCGCGAGGACCTCGACTCGATCGCGTTCCTCCGCGAGCTGAACGAGCTCGTGCACGCGCGCGAGCCCGGGGTGATCTCCGCGGCGGAGGAGTCGACCGCGTGGCCGGGCGTCTCCCGCCCCACCTACCTCGGCGGGCTCGGGTTCGGCTTCAAGTGGAACATGGGGTGGATGCACGACACGCTGGGGTACTTCGCGCACGACCCGGTGCACCGCCGCTACCACCACCACGAGCTGACGTTCTCGACGATCTACGCGTTCACCGAGAACTTCATCCTCCCGCTCTCGCACGACGAGGTGGTGCACGGCAAGGGCTCGCTGCTCGCGAAGATGCCCGGCGACCGCTGGCAGCAGCTCGCGAACCTGCGCGCGCTGTACGCGTACATGTGGGCCCACCCCGGGAAGAAGCTCCTCTTCATGGGCGGCGAGCTGGCGCAGGAGGGGGAGTGGAGCCACGACGCGTCGCTCGACTGGCGGCTGCTCGAGCACCCCGCCCACGCGGGCGTCCAGCGGCTCGTGCGCGACCTGAACGCGATCTACCGCGCGGAGCCCGCGCTGTACGAGGTCGACTTCGAGCCGCACGGGTTCCGCTGGCTCGACGCGAACGACGCCGAGCGGAACGTGCTCGCGTTCCTCCGCCTCTCGGCCGACGGCTCGCGCGCGCTCGCGTGCGTGTGCAACCTCTCGCCGGTGCCCCGCGAGGGCTACCGGCTCGGGCTTCCGCACGGCGGCCGCTGGCGCGAGGCGCTCAACACCGACTCGGAGCTGTACGGCGGCTCCAACGTCGGCAACCTCGGCGGCGTCGAGGCCGAGCCGTCGCCGTGGCACGGGCAGCCGTGGTCGGCCGAGCTCGTGCTGCCCCCGCTCGCCGTCGTGTGGCTGGAGGGGCGGGCCTGAGGCGGCTGGGAGCGGTTCCCCGCGGCGGGGGCCGGACGGAGCTCCGGGTCTGGGCGCCGGACGCGGCGGGCGTCCTGGCCGGCGGCGCGGTCCTCGACCCCGAGGGGGACGGCTGCTTCGCCGGCGAGGTCGCGCTGGGGCCCGGCGACGACTACCGGCTCTCCCTCGGCGACGGCCGCGGCGAGGCGGCCGACCCCTGCTCGCGCTGGCAGCCGCAGGGGCTGCGGGGGCCGTCGCGCGTGCTCGACACGGAGGCGTTCGAGTGGCGGGCGGGGCCCGTCGACGTCCCGCCCGAGGAGCTCGTGATCTACGAGCTGCACGTCGGCGCGTTCACTCCGGAGGGGACGTTCGACGCGGCCGCGGGGCGGCTCGGCCGGCTCGCCGAGCTGGGCGTCACCGCGGTCGAGCTGATGCCGGTCGCGACCTTCCCCGGCGAGCGCGGCTGGGGCTACGACGGCGTCCTCGCCTACGCGCCGCATCGCGCCTACGGCGGGCCGCACGGGCTCGCCCGCCTCGTCGACGCGGCGCACGCGGCCGGCCTCGCGGTGCTCCTCGACGTCGTCTACAACCACGTCGGCCCGGGGTCCGAGCTGCTCGGGCGCTTCGGCCCGTACCTCACGCCCCGGCACGAGACGCTCTGGGGCGGCGCGCTCGACTACGCCCGCCGGGGCGTGCGCGAGTGGGCGATCCAGAACGCCGAGCTGTGGGTGCGCGACTACCGGATCGACGGGCTGCGCCTCGACGCCACGCACGCCATCTTCGACGGCTCCGAGCCTCACGTGATGGTCGAGCTCGCCGAGCGCGTCCATGCCGCGCGCCCGGGTGCGCTCGTCGTGTCGGAGGCGGCGATCGGCGACCGCCGGCCCCTCGTCGAGTGGGGCCACGACGCGCGGTGGGACGACGACCTCCACCATGCGCTCCACGTGCTCCTCACGGGCGAGCGCGACGGGTACTACGAGCCGTACGGCGACGTCGCCGACCTGGCCCGCGCCTACGGCGGCGACCGCCGCGTCGTCGTCTACGCGCAGGACCACGACCAGGTCGGGAACCGCGCCCGGGGCGACCGCCTCCCGCCCGAGGTGCGCCGGATCGCCGCGGCGTGCGTGCTCTTCGCGCCGAAGATCCCCCTGCTCTTCATGGGCGAGGAGTACGGCGAGACGGCCCCGTTCCTCTTCTTCTCCGACCATGACGACCCGGCGGTCGCGAAGGCGACGCGCGAGGGGCGGCGGCGCGAGTTCGGGTCGTTCGCCTCGTTCGCCGGCGAGGTGCCGGACCCGCAGGACCCGCGCACCTTCGAGCGCTCGAAGCTCCGTCCGGAGGCGGCCGACGAGGAGCTCCGGGCCTTCTACCGCGAGCTGATCGCGCTTCGCCGCACGCTCCCGCCGGAGGCCGACGTCGACGCCGACGAGCGCGCCCGCACGCTGCGCGTCCGCCGCGGCGGGCGCGAGCTCGTCGCCGACTTCGCGCGGCGCACCGCGGAGATCCGCTGATGGAGGTCTGGCCCGGCCGCCCGTTCCCGCTCGGCCCCGTCTGGGACGGCCGCGGCACCAACTTCTCGCTCTTCTCGGAGCACGCCGAGCGCGTCCAGCTCTGCCTCTTCGACGACGCCGGACGGGAGACCCGCGTCGAGGTGACGGAGCGCACCGTCTTCAACTGGCACTGCTACCTCCCCGGCGTCGGGCCCGGCCAGCGCTACGCCTACCGCGTGCACGGGCCGTACGAGCCGGAGCGCGGCCACCGCTTCAACCCGGCGAAGCTGCTGATCGACCCGTACGCGAAGGCGATCGAGGGCCCGGTGGACTACCGCGCCGCGAACGTGATGCCCTACGTGCCCGACGGCGACGACGCCGACCTCTACGCCGACGACGAGGACGACGCCGAGGCGATCCCCAAGTGCGTCGTCGTCGACGCGGGCTTCGACTGGGAGGGAGACCGCCCGCCCGGACGGCCCTGGAGCGAGACGATCATCTACGAGGCGCACGTCCGCGGCTTCACGAAGCTGAACGAGGCGGTGCGCGAGGACCTGCGCGGGACGTACGCGGGGCTCGCGTCCGAGCCCGCGCTCGAGTACCTGACGTCGCTCGGCGTCACCGCCGTCGAGCTGCTCCCGATCCACCACGTCGCCGACGAGGCGCACCTGCTCGACCGCGGGCTCTCGAACTACTGGGGCTACAGCTCGGTCGGCTACTTCGCGCCGCACGCGCTCTACGCGGCCACCGGCACGCGGGGCGAGCAGGTGAAGGAGTTCAAGGGGATGGTGAAGGCGCTCCACCGCGCGGGCATCGAGGTGATCCTCGACGTCGTCTACAACCACACCGCCGAGGGGAACCACCTCGGGCCGATGCTCTCGTTCCGCGGGATCGACAACGCCTCGTACTACCGGCTCGTCCCCGACAGCCCGCGCTTCTACATGGACTTCACCGGGACCGGCAACAGCCTCAACCCGGTGCACCCGAGCGTGCTGAGGCTGATCATGGACTCGCTCCGGTACTTCGTGATCGACTGCCACGTCGACGGCTTCCGCTTCGACCTCGCCTCGGCGCTCGCGCGCGAGCTGCACGAGGTCGACCGCCTGTCGGCGTTCTTCGACATCGTCCACCAGGACCCCGTGCTCTCCCAGGTGAAGCTGATCGCCGAGCCGTGGGACGTCGGCGAGGGCGGCTACCAGGTCGGCAACTTCCCGGTCCTCTGGACCGAGTGGAACGGCCTCTACCGCGACGTCGTGCGCGACTTCTGGCGCGGGCAGGCGAGCGTCGGCGACTTCGCCTACCGCTTCACCGGGTCGGCCGACCTCTACGAGCGCGACGGGCGCAAGCCGTCGGCGTCGATCAACTTCGTCACCGCGCACGACGGATTCACGCTCGCCGACCTCGTCTCGTACAACGAGAAGCACAACGAGGCGAACGGCGAGGACAACCACGACGGCTCCGACGACAACCGCAGCTGGAACTGCGGTGCGGAAGGGCCCACGGACGACGAGGGCGTGAACGCGCTCCGCCGCCGGCAGCAACGGAACTTCCTGGCGACGCTCTTCCTCTCGCAGGGAGTGCCGATGTTGCTGCACGGCGACGAGCGCGGCCGCACCCAGCACGGCAACAACAACGCCTACTGCCAGGACAACGAGCTCTCGTGGCTCGACTGGCAGCTCGACGAGGCACGCGGGGAGCTGCTCGAGTTCACGCAACGAGTGATCCAGCTGCGGCGCGCGCACCCGGTCTTTCGCCGGACGACCTTCCTCGAGGGCGAGAAGGAGCCGACGACGCTGCCGGACGTCTGGTGGTTCCGGCCCGACGGGCGCAAGATGACCCGGCGCGACTGGGAGGGCGCGGTCGGCTGCCGGCTCGGCGCGTTCCTGAACGGCGCCGAGCTGCGAGAACGTGACGCGCACGGCCGGCCGGTGCTCGGCGACTCGTTCCTCGTGCTCTTCAACGCGGACGGCGAGGCGGTCGACTTCACGCTGCCGCCCCGCCGGTTCGGCCTCCACTGGGCGCTCGAGCTCTCGACGGCCGACCCGCACGCCGCCGAGCGCAGCTTCCTCGCGCGAGAGGTGGTCCGGGTCGAGGGCCGGTCGCTGCTCCTCCTCCGCCGCCAGTGAACCGCGGACTGTCTCTGATACGTCTCGGACACCTCTCTGACGCCGCGGGCCGTTGCCTGCGCGCAACAGAGCCACGTTTTGCAGGGGTTTTCGGCGTCTGTCTCTGAGACGTCTCTGAGACAGGGGTGCGGGTGATCGCGACCTACCGGCTGCAGCTTTCGCCTGCGTTCACGCTCCGGGACGCGTGCTCGCTCGTGCCCTACCTGCGCGAGCTCGGCGTCAGCCACCTCTACCTGTCGCCCGTGCTGCAGGCGCGGCGCGGCTCGACGCACGGATACGACGTCGCCGATCCGCGCCGCGTCTCGGACGAGCTCGGCGGGGAGTCCGAGCTGCGCCGCCTCTGCGAGGCGGCGCCGGGCGTGATCCTCGACGTCGTGCCGAACCACATGGCGGCGAGCGAGGAGGAGAATCCGTTCTGGCGCGATCCGAAGCTTCGCCGTCGCTTCTTCGACCTCGACGAGACGACCGGCCTGCACCGGCGCTTCTTCGACATCGGCGAGCTCGCCGGAGTCCGCGTCGAGGATCCGGAGGTGTTCGCGACGACGCACAAGGTCGTCCTCCGCCTCGTCCGCGAGGGGCTCGTCGACGGGCTCCGCATCGACCACCCCGACGGCCTCGCCGACCCGCGCGGCTACCTCGAGCGGCTGCGCGCCGAGGGCGTCGAGCGGATCTGGGTCGAGAAGATCCTCGAGCCGGGCGAGCCGCTCCGCGACTGGCCCGTCGCAGGGACGACCGGGTACGAGTTCGCCAACGACGTGCAGGCGCTCCTCGTCGACCCTGCCGGCGAGACGACGCTCACCGAGCTCGCGGGCGAGCCGCGGCCGTGGCCCGAAGTGGCCGCCGAGGCGAAGCTCGAGCAGGCGCGGACGACCTTCGCGCCCGAGGTCGAGCGGCTGCGGCGGCTGTACGACCGCCCCGAGCTCGAGCAGGCGCTGGCCTCGCTGCCGGTCTACCGCACCTACGTCGAGCCGTGGAGCGGCCGGGTCGACGATCTCGACCGGACGGCAGTCGCGCACCTGCCGCGAGAGCTCCGCCGCGTCCTCCTGCTCGGGGAGCGCGGCCACGACGAGTTCGTGACCCGCTTCCAGCAGACGACGGGCGCCGTGATGGCGAAGGGCGTCGAGGACACCGCGTTCTACCGCTACGTGCGCCTGCTCGCGCTGAACGAGGTCGGCGGCGACCCGGGCCGCTTCGGCATCTCCGTCGACGACTTCCACCAAGCGAACCTCGAGCGCGCTGCGCGCTTCCCGAACGCGCTGCTCGCCGGGACGACGCACGACACGAAGCGAAGCGCCGACGTGCGCGCGCGGATCGGCGTCCTCGCCGAGATCGCCGACGAGTGGGCCGAGCGAGCGGCGCGGTGGCGCGAGCTCCTCGCGCACGACGGTCCACCCGACTGGACGGAGGAGCTCCTCGTCTACCAGACCCTCGTCGGCGCCTGGCCGCTCGAGCCCGGGCGGCTCGAGGCCTACCTCGAGAAGGCGCTCCGGGAGGCGAAGCGCAACAGCAACTGGCTCGAGCCGGACGAGCGCTACGAAGCCGCCGTCAAGCGCTTCGCAAACCGCCTCTACGAGCACGACCGCTTCCGCGCCGACTTCGAGCCGTTCGCCGCCGAGGTCGCCGCGCGCGGCGAGCGTTCGGCGCTTGCCCAGCTCGTGCTGCGGTTGACGGCGCCCGGCGTCCCCGACGTCTACCAGGGCGACGAGCTGACGTGCCTCTCCCTCGTCGATCCGGACAACCGGCGACCCGTCGACTGGCGCCGCCGCCGCGACGCGCTCGCCAGCGGCGACTCGCCGAAGCTGAACACGATCCGCGCCCTGCTCGAGCTGCGCGCGCGCCGACCGGCAACGTTCGCCGGCGCCTACGAGCCGCTGACTGCACCGGAGGGGACGTGCGCGTACCGGCGCGGCGACGACGTCGTCGTCGCGGTCGCCGTCCGTGCCGGCTCGCCGGAGGTCGCCCTGCCGCCGGGACGCTGGCGCGAGGTCGTGCGACTCGCGCCGGCAATCGTCTACGAGCGCGGCCCGTCGCCCGCCACCGGCACGAGCACCTGATCGAGCTCGCCGGGAGCGCGCAGGCGCGTGGACGGGTCGCTCGCTGGACTCCGCATGAGCAGGAGTTGCCGGCGCAGGCGCAGCTCGGCGGCCCGCCGTCCGTCGGCGGTCAGCGGAGCCAAGGCGCGAGCGCCTCCTTCAGATCGCGGCAGCCGGTAGGCGCGACGACCCGCTTGGCGACCTTGCGGCCGTCGACGACGACAAGCGTCGGCACGGTGTCGACGCGGAAGCGTGCCGCGAGCTCCGGCCGCCTCTCGACGGGGATGCGAATCAGCTCGAACGCCTCGTGGTTCCGCCGCCGCTGCAGGACCTGCGCCAGATAACCCTCGGCACGGCGGCAGTGGCCGGAGGTGGACGAATGGAAGAAGAGGAGACGCGGCCGTTCGAAGACGGCGTGAGTCGCGGCTTCGGGGACCGCCGTTGCGCTCACGCACGACGTCCTTCCCGCCGGGGAAGCGGCGAAAACGTCACTGCGCGCGCTCCGCCGCGGTCCCCGAGTCGAAGGTGCCGCGCGCGGGGCGAGCTCGTGGGGGGATGCTCGACTCGCGCGCGACGCACGGCATCGCCCGCAGCCGCCTCGAGCGGCTCGAGGCTGCGGGCAAGGTCCCCCGTCCCGGCCGTCGACAGCAGCCGCGATCAGCGGGCAGTTTGCCGCCCTGCCGGGGCGGGAAGCGAAGACGCGCGGCATGCGCGGCACCGCCCGAGACGCCGAGCGAGAGCGCGTCCTCCGCGAGGCCGCCGCGCGCCTCTCGCTCCATCGCTTCGAGGAGGAGCGAGGCCTGTCGTACCGACCAGAGCTCGCGGCCGAGTTCGTCGACGGCTACCTCGACGGAGCGAGCGGCGCCGCGCTCGAGCGCGCGGCCCGGCATCGCGGGTCGGCGCTGCGCGGCGAGCACCTTTCCGCCTTCGCCTTCGGCTGGTGCCGCGGCCATGCCGACCTGCTCCGCCATCGCCCGGTGTACGGGCACGTCGAGCGCTGGCTCAGCCGCCGCGTCGCGTCGGGCAGCTGAACCGTCGAGCAGGTCGAGCACGGCCGCCTCGACTGTTGCGTGCACCCCGTCGGCGCCGGGCGTCACGCTGTCGCAGTCTGCCCATGCGTCGCCGGGTTCCCACCCGCCCGACACGGGTACCTCGAAGCCTGGATGGCAACGCACACGCAGCGTGGCGGCAAGCGCCGCGAACGGACGCTCGGCGCGCGGCTACGGGAGGCCGTCGACCTGTGGGTCGACCTGTTCGACCGGCACGGTCTGCTGACGTACGCGAGCGCGATCGCGTTGCAGACGCTCGTCGCCGCGATCGCGCTCGCCCTGCTCGGGCTCGGCGTGCTCGGGGCGATCGGGCGCGAGGACCTGTGGAACGCGCAGCTCGCGCCGCAGGTGCAGCACCACGTCCTCCCGAGCGTCTTCGCCGGGATCCAGCAGACGGTGCAGGGGATCTTCGCCCGCGACTCGACCGGGCTGATCGTCTTCGCGGCGGTGCTCGCGATCTGGGAGGTCTCCGGCGCCGTGCGCGCCTGCATGGGCGCGCTCACGCGCGTCTACGACGCCGAGGAGACGCGGCCGTGGTGGATCCGCTTTCCGATCTCGTTCGCGCTCGCCGTGGCGATGATCGCGGGCCTGCTCGGCGCGATCCTGCTCGTCATGGCCGTCCACGGCCCGCACGGCGTCCTGTTCGTCCTGTTCGACATCTTCCGCTGGCTCCTCGCCCTGCTCCTCGTCGGGCTTGCGTTCGGGCTGCTCGTCCGCTTCGCGCCGGCCGAGCGGCGCGCGAAGCGCTGGGCGAGCGTCGGCGCGAGCCTCGTGGTCGTCGCGTGGGTCGTCCAGGCGCTCGTCTTCAAGTGGTACGTCGGCTCGGTCGCGAACCTGAAGACGGCGACCGGCTCGCTGCTCGTCTTCCTGCTCTTGACGAGCTTCTTCTACGTCGGGTCGATCGTGCTGCTCGTCGGCATCGAGCTCGACGAGCTCCTGCGGAAGGACGCCAAGCAGGCGGAGCGCACGATCCACGAGCTCGCACGCGAGCTCTTCTAGTTGGCGCCCGGATACGGCGCCTGCTCGGTCGGCGCCGGGGCCGGCGGCGCGGCCGGCGCCGGCGCAGGCCCCGGCGTGGGCTCCGGCGCGGGCGCCGGCGGCGGGGTCGCGGGCGCCGGCGGCGGGGCCGCGGGCGCCGGAGGCGGCGGCGGTGCCAGGGCCGGCTGCGGCGCCGGCTGCGCCGGAGCTGGTGCCAGGGCAGGCGCGGGCGTCGTCGTGACGGCGTGCGTCCGGGTCACGGAGGCGGCGGCGACGTGGGACGGCGCCTGCGAGGAGCTGCTCTCGCTCGGGGACGAGCTGGAGACGCTCGGCGAGTAGGCAACCGAGTACGAGCTCGAGCTCGACGCCGGGATCGACGCGGGCGGGACGAACTGACGCACCGGCGTGTGTGCGAGCGCAGCCGTCATGAAGTCGTGCCAGATCCCGGCAGGGATCGAGCCGCCGAAGACGGCGCCGACCCCCTCCACGTTCTCGAGCGGGATCTCGCGCCCGGGGTACCCGACCCAGACGCACGTCGCGAGCTGCGGCACGTAGCCGCAGAACCACGCATCGACGTAGTTCTCGGCCGTCCCGGTCTTCCCCGCGACCGGCCGGTCGCCGAGCGCCGCCGCGGTGCCTGTGCCGTACTGGACGACGCGCTGGAGGACGTACGTGACGAGGTCGGCGGTCGTCTGCGGGATCGCCCGCGCCCCGTGCGGCTCGAGCCGCCCGAGGACGAGACCGCGCGGCCCGCGCACGAGCGCAAGCGCCTGCGGCGAATGGTGGATGCCGCGACTGGCGAGCGTCGCGTACGCGTCCGTCATCTCGAGCGGGTTCACCGCTTGCGTCCCGAGGGTGATCGAGCAGACCGGCGCGAGCGGCGAGCGGATGCCCATGCGATGCGCGACCGGGATGACGTTCGTCGGCCCGACCTTGTCCACGAGCTGCGCGAAGATCGTGTTGACCGAGTGCGCGGTCGCGTCGATCAGGTTCATCGTCCCCGCCGACTCGTCCGCGTAGTTGTGGACGTCCCAATAGACGTTGTCGCCGTTCATGCACTTCGCGTCGGGGATCGTCAACTCGGGCGGCCCGCTGAAGTACGTGTAGAGCGAGGTGCCCTGGTTGAGGGCCGTCGCGAGCACGAACGGCTTGAAGGCGCTGCCCGCCTGCCGGCCGCTCTGCGTCGCCAGGTTGAACTGCAGCTGCCGCCCGTCCGGCAGGTAGTACTTCATCGCCCGAATCGCGCCGTTCGCAGGGTCGATCGCGACGAGCGCCGAGGCCGGGTCGTCTCGGTGCGACAGGTGGCGCGTCATCGCCCGGAGCGCCGCCGCCTGCAGCCTCGGCTCGATCGTCGTCACGACGTGCAACCCGCCCGCCTCGACTCGCCGGCGGCCGTAGAGGTCGACGAGCTGCTGCTCGGCGAACCCGAAGAAGTTCGGGTGCCGGATGTCGCTGTAGAGCGTGCCGGGCCGCAGGCCGAGCGGCGTCGAGACCGCCCAGCGGTACTGCGCGCCGTCGATGTCCGCGTTCGCGAGCATCGCGCGCAGCACCTCGTTCCGCCGGGCGAGCGCCTGCTGCGGGTGCGCCATCGGGTCGTAGACCGTGGGCGCCTGCGGAAGGCCCGCGAGCAGCGCCGCCTGCGGCAGCGTCAGCGAGATCGCGTGTCGCGAGAAGTACGTCTCGGCTCCCGCCTCGGCGCCGTAGGCGTGGTGGCCGTAGAAGACCTCGTTCAGGTACGCGGCGAGGATCTGCCGCTTCGTCAGCTTGTCGGCCAGCTTGTTCGCCAGACAGGCCTCCTCCAGCTTGCGCCCGAGCGTCTCTTGCGGGTGGCCGATGTAGAGGTTGCGGACGAGCTGCTGCGTGATCGTCGACCCACCCTCGACGATGCGTCCGGCGCGGATGTCCGCGATCGCCGCGCGCAGGATCGCGCGGTAGTCGACGCCGCCGTGCTGGTAGAAGCGGCGGTCCTCGATCGCGACCGTCGCCTTCGCGAGCCAGGGCGAGATCGCCCACAGCGCGAGCGGCTGCCGGTTCTGCGAGGACGGGATCGAGCCGAGCGGCGTGCCGTCGGCCGCGTACAGGAACGAGTTCTGCCCGAGCGAGATCGGGCGCAGCGTGCCGAGCGAGCAATCAGAGAGGGCGATCGAGCCCGCGACGCCCGCGCCACCCGCGACGAGGAGCACGACCAGCATCAGCAGGATCAGCACCCGGGCGGTGACAGAACGGGGCCGGCGCCGGACGCGGCGGCGCCGTGCGCGCACTGCCGATTCGAACTCCCCCGACGACCGCGGCAACCTGCTTCCACTCTTACCGCTGCGGCCGCCCGGAAAACGTTCCCGGTCCCGCGCGGCTCGGCGGGACCGGGACCGGAGCGCTTCCTAGTAGCCCACGTCGTCCTCGACGACCGTCCGCCGTCCGGCCGGGCCCGCGTCGGTGACCGTGCGCCGGCGCGAGAAGTAGCCGGGGCCGGCCCACGACGACCAGAACATCAGGGACAGCAACAGCCCGACGATGCCGACCACGAGCAGGATGTAGCCGACCGTGTGAATGTTGAAGCCGTGCGTCGACGCGGTCACCGCCCAGGCCATCACGGCGCCCGCGGCGATCAAGATCAGGCTCACTCCGACACCCATGGAAACCTCACTTCCTGATTGACGGGTTCACTACCACCAGGCGCCGCGACTGCGACCGCCGGCGACTCCGGCAAAGAACGAGATCAGCCAGATCAGCGCCAGCACCGCCGCCACGATGAACAGCCAGTGGAGCGTGAAGCCGACGCCGAACGCGACGATCGCGAGCAGAGCGATCAGGAGCAAGAGCAGCATTTTCACCTCCGAAGTTCCTGTCGTTGCCGGTGCAACGGCGTCGACGCCCGCGCGGATACGCGCGTTTGCACGTCTGTCTCGGGGAAACCCTTCATGTCCTTGAGACGCGAAAGGAGGACCGATGCTCCGCTCGGTCGCCAACCGCGTCGGCGCGGCGATGATCGTCGTGGGCCTGCTGATCTCGTCGGCGCCGATCGCACGGGTGAACGCTGACGGAAGAAACCGCGCCCGGAACGCGTCTTGTGGGTCACACGACCCGACGCGAGGAGGCGAACGATGCGCTGCTGCCACGTGTGCAAGTAGCTCACCCGCTGGCGGGGCGGTCGAGGCCGAGCTCCTCGACCACCGCGAAGAACGCCTTCGCATAGGGCGAGCCGTTCGTCCGCCGGCGGAGCTCCGGCCAGTCGATCTGCTCGCGCACGGAGCGGGCTATCTCGAGCGCGGGGGCGAGATCGAGATAGTGCTCACGCAGCGCGAGCAGCTTGCCGGCCAGGATGTCCGTCACGGGCAGTGCGGGCACCGTGATCGCGTGCACCTCGACCGGCTCGGCACGCGCGAGGAGCTCGTCGTCGACCGTGCCGCTGACGGGGCCGAAGATCAGGTCGATCATGATGCCGTTCGGGTCGTAGGCCTTGTAGAGCCAGCCCTCGGGCGGACGCTCCGGCCTGAAGCCGCGCTGCGTCAGGACGTCGAGCGCGCGCTCGGCGTCCTGCGGCCTGACGAGGAAGTCGACGTCGTGGCGCGTGTCGGCGCCGCCGCGTGCGTAGATGGCGACGCTGCCCGCGAGCGCGAACGGGATCCCCGCGTCGCGGAGGGCAGCGGCTGCGTTCCGCATCGCCTCGAGCATGGTTTCGAAGTCGTCGACCACGTGAACAGGCCTACCCGTGACGGGCGTGCATGAGTCATCGCGAAGGGTCCGCATCGCCGCGACCGCCGACCTCCACGCCGGCGTCGACGACGCCGATCGGGTCGCGACCGCGTTCGCGAAGCTCGACGAGTGCGCCGACCTCGCGCTCTTCGCCGGCGACCTGACGCAGCACGGGGCGCTCGACGAGGCACGCGTCGTCGCCGACGCGGCACGCGACCTCGCCGTCCCGGTCGTCGCGATCCTCGGCAACCACGACTGGCATTCCGACCGCACCCCCGAGATCGTGAAGGCGCTCGGCGAGGCGGGCGTGATCGTGCTCGACCGCGCGCACACGATCCTGCCGCTCGCCGGCACGACGATCGGGATCGTCGGCGTGAAGGGGTTCGTCGGCGGCTTCGGCAACGGCTGGGCGAACTTCGGCGAGCCGCTCTTCCGGCAGGCCTACAGCGAGACGACCCGCGACGTCGAGGCGCTCGACGCCGGTCTGCGCGCGATCTCCGGCTGCGGCATCCGCATCGGGCTCCTCCACTACTCGCCGTCTGCGGACACCCTCTTCGGCGAGCCGGAGCGGCTCTGGCTCGTGCTCGGCGCGGAGCGACTCGCGGAGCCGATCCGCGCGCACCGGCCGCACCTCGTCCTGCACGGGCACGCGCATCACGGCTCGTTCGAAGGCTCGATCGAGGGCGTGCCCGTCCACAATGTCGCCGTGCACGTCACCGGGCGCGACTTCTGGATCTTCGAGCTCGACGCGACCGAGCCGCGCGAGCCGGCGCACGTCGAGCAGGCGTGACGCGCGCGTTCGCCGTCGCCGCCGCCGCGCTTGCGTTCGCGCCCGCCGCGCACGCGGCCTGCCCGCCGCCGACGCAGCCGCCCGCGGTGCCGCAGGTCACAGCGCCGCGGTGGGTCGCCGGCGTCCTCGTGACGGAGTACTTTCCCGCCCCCGAGCGCTGGTTCGGCGGCCCGCTCGTGCACGCGCCCGGCCTCGCGCTCGCGCACCGAAGCGACTGGCTCTACAGCGCCCGCGGCCTGGCGATGCAAGGCGAGGGGATCGGGACGAACGGTCGCCTGTACCACTTCGCCGGCCCCTACTCCCTCGCCTGGCTGAACGCCCGCGGCGCGCCGACGTACCCGTGCCGGCGTGCGCCCGGCTACTGGAGCGACGGCAGGCCGGTCCGGATCTCGCCCGGGGCGACGTTCGCGCTCGGGCCGTCGCTGTCGCTGACCTACTGGCATGACGTCGCCGTCGATCCGCGCATGATCCGGTACGGCAGCCGCGTCTTCATCCCGGCGTACTGCTCGACGCCGAGTCACGGCTGGTTCACCGCCGCGGATACGGGCGGCGCGATCCTCGGCCGGCACGTCGACGTCTTCCGGGCGCCGCCGGCGAGACGGTGGGAGTCGCGCGTCTTGCGGGCGCAGCGGATCTTCGTCGTCCCGCCGGGCTACCGCGCGCCGCCGTCGGTTCGCTGCCCGCGCTAGCGTACGCGTGAGCAGGCAACCGCGCTTCGGCGGGCCGGTGGGCGTGCGCCCTTGGAGGTTGCTTCACCAGGCCGCTTCACTTTCCCCCGTTCGAGGGTCTCTTGCGCGGCGGCGGCACTGGCGATACTGGACGTGAGAAGACGCTGAGCGGTAGCCGCAGCCGCTTGCGCCTTCAGGGGGAGACGGTCAGCCTAGGAGCCGTCTCCCCTCTCTTTCTGCTCGACCGGCGGCTAACCTTGCCGAGGAGTGGCCGGCTCGGGGCAGGACGCGAACGGAGACGGGCGCAGGCGACGTCGGGTCGTCCTCGCCGTCGTGGCGGCGGTCGCGACGCTCGTCGCGGCGCCCGTCGGCTCTCCGAAGTCGTCCCCGAAGGTCGTCGTACGCCTCACGACCGGCGCGAGCGACGGCGTGTTCGTCCCGCTCCGGATGTCGGTCAGCCCGAACGTCGTCAAGCTGGGGCGGGTGACGATCGTGATCCACAACCTCGACCGCACCGCGCCCCACCAGCTGTTCGTCAACAACGTCAAGTCGCCGTGGGTCGGATCCGGCGGCAAGGGCGTGATGCACGTCCGCTTCAGGCGCACCGGCACGTACGTCGTCGAGGTCAACCTCACCGGAGCCGAGAACGGCGGCTCCGGCTCGATCAGGGTCGTGAGGTAGCGCGCCGGCGCGGGCGCCGGCCCCGTACCCCTCGTCGCACGGCGCGCTCTGACGGCGAGCCCTGAGTCTGGCCGCGACCACGGACCGGCCCGAGCTGGTCCTTGCGCGCGCCCACGAGTGGAGTAAGCTCAGCGCCGAGGTAGGGCGCGGCTGGAGGAGAGGCCACGGGGATGCCCTGGCCCACCTCTCCTTCGAGCCGCGGTTCCGCCTGTCGACGCGGGCGGGACAGGACGAGGCAGCGGCGTGACGGATCAACCCGGCCGAGCGGGGGCCGGAGGAGTGAGCGCAGTCTCCGGCCCTTTCCCGGAAGCGACTCCGAGCGGACACTGCCCCCGCCCGGCCCCCGCTCGAGCGACGAGGTTCCCGAGGGAAGCCGGAGTAGGCGGGAAAAGCGCCCGCGCAAACAGAGCATTTGCCGTTTCCTTACGCCTTCCTCACGGCACTGCCCGCGCCGGTGTCGGCGTCGCTCACGTGCCGGCACCGAGGCGACCGCGGACGGCGTCGGCATCTCCTTCGTCACGGGCGGACTGCCGGCGTCCTTGCGCCCCACGGGTTTTGTCAGGGGCTGCCGCTGCCGAAACAGGGCGAGCAGCTCCGCCTGCCGGCGTCCTTGCGCCCCACGGGTTTTGTCAGGACACTGAGCGTCGGCATCTCCTTCGTCACGGGCGGACTGCCGGATAGTCGCGTACGCGGAACCTCGGTTCGCTTTAGATTCCGAGTGATGAGGCTGGAGCCGCCGGTCGCGGGCAAGCCACGACTGCGTGGGGTTCTGCACGAGCTTGGTTTCTACGCCGCGCTCGCGCTCGCGCTGCCGCTCGTCCTGACGGCGGAGCCCGGCCGGGCGCGGTTCTCCGCGATCGTCTTCTCGACCTGCCTGATCGTCTGCTTCGGGGCGAGCGCGCTCTACCACCGTCCAAACTGGCCGCCGCAGGTTCGATCGCGGCTTGCCCGGCTCGATCACGCAGGCGTCTACCTGCTGATCGCCGGGACCTACACTCCGTTCGGTCTGCTCGTGCTCTCCGCCGACTGGGCGATCCCGGTGCTCGCAGTCGTCTGGACCGGCGTCGCAGCCGCAATCGTCCTCAAGCTCTACCGGCCGAACATGCCAAAAGGCGTCGCCGCTGCGATCGGGATCGCACTCGGTTGGGTCGGCATCGTCGCGGTCTCCCAGCTCCTCAAGCTCCCCGGCACCGGTTTTGCGCTCGTCGTCCTCGGTGGCGTCGCCTACACCCTCGGCGCCGCGACCTATGCCTGCCGCCGGCCCAACCCCATCCCTCGAGTCCTCGGTTACCACGAGGTGTTTCACCTCTTGACGCTCGTGGCTGCCGGCTGTCAGTGCGCCGCGATCGCCTTCTACGTGCTCCCACGTGGCTGAATCGAGAGCGGGGCTCTGCGGGTCGAACTACCCCGCCACGAGAAGGCGGACAGCCTTCTGCGCGCGATCCGCGGCTGCGACGCTCATTACTCGGAGACGCGGTCGTCGACGCCGTGACAGCGCCGCTCGGAATCAAGCGCGACGCGGCCGCCGACGCGAGAGAACGAGCACGGTGCTGACCCGAACCAAGCCAAGGGGCTAGTAGCCGCCGAGATCGGCTCCGCCGTCGTGGCAGCTAGTCCGCCCGCAGGGGCGACGTGGGCGCCGGTACGAGCAGGAGGTGGCTCTCGACGACTGCGGCGGCGACGTCGCTGAGCTTGCGGCCGTTGTGTTGGGAGTGGTCGCGCAGCATCTCGAAGGCGCGGTCGGCGGTCGTCGAGTGCCGGGCCATCAGGATGCCTTTGGCCTGTTCGATCAGCGCGCGGCGGCCGAATGCTCCCTGCAGGTTCTGGTACTCGGCGAAGCGCTGCAGGGTGATGTCGATCGCGCTCTGCAGCTCGTCGGGGGTGGCGTCGATGATGTAGGCGAAGACGCCGCGCTTGGCCGCCTCGTGGACGTAGGCGGGGTCGCCGGCGTGCAGGATCGCGATCACCGGGCAGGCGGCTTCGCGGACGATCTCCGAGATGAGCTCGAGCGCGTGCACCGAGCTTTCGCCGAGGCCGACGAGCGCGACGTCCGGTTGCTCCCTCGCGGTGACCGTGCCGACCTCCTTGACGTGGATCTCGCGGGCGATCACGTCGTGTCCGAGTCCGGCCACGACCTGGGCGAGCAGCTCCAGCCGGTCTCGCCTCTCGTTCGCGATCAGCACACGCAGGTGCTCGGTCTTGGCCACGCTGCCGCCAAATCTAGCGCGGGAGCGCGGCGCTCACCGATCCCGCTAGAATGACGACTGCGGTTCCGAACTCGATCGGCGCCACGCGACGAAGCGGGTCAGAGTTGTCCCCGGCCCGCGCCAGATCCGCCCTCAGCAGACAGGCCGGAGCAGTTGGGCCGACCACGCCCGGTCGGCGACGAAGCCCGCGACGGGAGGAGCGGAAGATGGCGACCTGGACGCAGCCGAGAGGGGCCAGCGGGCCGCTGGACGCCGACCGTGCGCTCGATCGCGGGCATGCTCGCGACGGTCGGCCCGGACGCGTGTTGATCGTCGACGACGACACGGCGGTGCGGCTGGTCTGCGCGGTCAACCTGGAGGCCGAAGGCTTGCGCGTGCTCGAAGCCGCAGACGGACTCGATGGGCTCGAGCGGGCGTGCTGCGAACGCCCCGATCTCGTCCTCACCGACGTGACGATGCCCGGGCTCGACGGCTTCCAGCTCGCCGAGAAACTGCGCCGCGACGAGCGAACCCGCCGGATCCCGTTGATCTTCCTGAGTGGCGAGGTCGGGCATGCGAACGCACAGCGAGCCCGTGCGCTCGGGGCGGTCGCGTACCTGACAAAGCCGTTCGACCCGCGCGCGCTCGCCGCGTTGGTCGCGCACGAACTCGCGGCCGCGCGAGCCGGTCCCTCTGAGCTCACAGCGACGGTCGCGAGCTAGGCGAACTGGAGACGACGACAGCGCCACGGAGGAGAAGAGATGGTCCAATCTCAGCCAGAGCAAGCATCACCGCACACCGAACCTGTCGAGCCTCGTAGCGAACGGCTGCGCAGACACGGCCACCGCACCGGGCTCTACACGCTGGCGTTCAGCCTCGCGGCGCTCCTGGTCGTCCTGATCGCACTCGTGGTCGCGAACACGCGCCAGGTGAAGCTGAGCTGGGTGGTCGGCAGCGGCCACGCCTCGCTCGTCTGGATCATCCTCGCGAGCGCCGTGCTTGGCTGGCTGCTGGGAATCGTCACGAGCGTCGTCTTCCGCCTGCGCACACGGCGCCGGCGGCGCCCAACGGGCCGCGTCGACCACGCCAGTGGCTGACTCGGCCACGACCGCGGCACGGACGGCAGCCGCCGGAAGGAAGCCAGGTTGCGCATAGAGCACTCGCGAAAGCACGGGCCGTTCGATCGCCGCTACCCGCCGATCCGGCACAAGCCTGCCCCGGCGAGCCTCTGGCGGCTCGGCGAGGAGCGCCTCGACTGGCAGGGCTTCCTCGCCCGGTTCTTCCCCGACCGCCGACGCCACGACCTCGACGCGCTCGCGGCGTACGAGTCGTACAGGAACGACGCCGAGGGCCACCCTGCAGGCGGCTCCCCTGCGCCGGCGCTCGCCAGCTCGCCCACTGCCGTGCACGACCCGCGGCTGGACACGGCCCAGCGCTTCGACGACGACCAGGAGGAGCCGCCCGCAACGGCCGACACCGAGCGCTGGGAAGGCGACGGGGGCGCTCTCTCGAAACGCCTAGTTGAACTCGATTACTGGTGACGGTCGTGAACCTGGTCTGAGACCGCTGACTGCGCGCCAGCCGCGCCGACGCCATTCGCCCGGAGCCAGCCGCCGCCGGATCGACGGAGCCACGCCTTCGCCTCGCAGCTCGCCGACCTCGACTGACGGCCGCCGCCCTCCTGATACGTCCACGCGCTCGACCGCGAGGCTCGCGAGGAACGCGTCAGGAAGGCGACGGAGCGGGCGATGGCGGCAGGATCGTCCTCACCCGCGCCGAAGTAACTCCCGCACGTCCTTTCCGAGAGCACGTTGACGTAGCCCGCCTCTTCGGCGGGCTTCGTCGTTTCGGCGAGGCTGAACGTGTCAAGGCTGACCAAACCGAGCGCACTGGAAGGATTGCAACGAGCCTAACTGCCCAGGGTTGGCTCTGTTCCTTCCGTGAGGCGATCAGCTTTCACGTGAACAGCCTTCGTGAGGCGGGCGATCCAATCCCTGAGCCGCCCGCGGTCGCGGCTACGAGCGTCGAAGGTCTCGCCGCCTGATCGGCAGCATCGCCGCGGTCTAGGCAACGCCAACAACAGCGCGTCGCGAAACCGCATCCTCAAACGAAGTGGGCGGTGACGGGATCGAACCGCCGACCTCCTGCTTGTAAGGCAGGCGCTCTCCCAGCTGAGCTAACCGCCCGGACGGCTCAATGGTGCCAGCACGCGCCGTCGCCGCTCTCGACGCGCCGGCGGTGCTACGCGGCGGCGTCGGATCGGATCGTCATCTCGGCCTCGTCTGAGGCGCGACGCGCACGGCGGCGGCGACGAGGAAGCCGTCGGGCTAGCCGAGGCTGAGGCGATACGCGAGCGCTGCGTTGCAGACCGCCGTCGGCGCGGCGTCGCCGTAGGTCGGATCGTCGGGCCCGACGCGTGCGTCGATCGATGCCTGCGTGACCGGCGCGCCTGCCTCGGCCGCGGCGACGCAGACGTAGCCGAGGCGTCCCTCCCCGTCGCTGTACTCGCACGCATAGTCGAAGGCGTAACGCGGTGACGGGACGCAA
>DASRHI010000046.1:0-45067 GCA_035650615.1 Gaiellaceae bacterium
AGCGCCTCCACACCGCGCTCGGAGGCGTGCCCCCAGCCGAGTATGAGGAGGTCCACTCACGACACTAGGCGTACGCCAACCCCGATAGATCGAAAAGAGGAAACCAATCAAACCAGTCTCCGCGGAACCTGGGAGGCCCCATCGCATTTCGTCGGCCAGCTCCTGCCCGGCCTTCGAGACGTAACCGGCCATCTTCGTGGCGTAGCCCGCCATCGCTCCTTCGTTGCCCACGGCGATCCGTCTGATGTGCGTGACCTCACCGAACCCACACGATTTAGCCCAACGCGAGAGCGTGTCCTGTCGGACGAACTCGCCTGTCATCAGCGCGTGCAAGTGCAGCCGCCCATGCGCGCCACCTAGCTCGATTACCGACGCGTACTCGTCGAGGCGTCGCCGTCGTCGCGTGCAGGCGCGTCGCCACTTCTTCTGCTCCTTCGCGCCACTACCCCGCGGCGGTCGTTGCGGCGCGGGGCCGCCCACACGAAGAAGCTTTGCGAGGTCATCCCAAGCTGCACCCAACTGCGGAATGGTCAGCGCGTCGTAGCGGCCACCGAACGTCAGGGTCAAGAAGCGGACGTGCTCATCCCGCTCCCACGCTGCTCGAATCCCTCCCGCGAAGACGTGACGGGCAGCAACCCACTTGCGGCGCTGGCAGTACTCGCACGCCCACGAAAGACACAAGAGCGGACGGCAGTAGTCGGATGACACGTGAGCGACGTACCGACGGGAGTTCGGGCACTTAGTCTCGACCGCATCCGCTACGACGGCAGCGCACCAGCTCGCGGGAGGGCCAAGCGTGGCCCAGTGGATGCGCTCCGCACGAACGGACTCATCCCGCTCCCACGGCAGCGCCTCGGAACTGTCGGGATCGTTCCACTCCCCAGGCGTGCCGGCTGACGCCGGCACGCCTGGGGAGTTAGGCCCATATAGAACAAGTGAAGGCGCGGGCTGTGCCCGCGCGAACGCAGGCTCCGGCTGCGCCTCCGCCTGCGGAGTGGACGTGTACGGACGAGACGACACACACCGGAAGTGCCGGAGCGCATCGCATTACCGCCCGCTCCTCGCTACATCAGATGAAGCTCGCGTAGAAGACACGCGGCCGTATCTTCCACATCGTGCGCGTTGATCTCGTGTTCCCAGACCCGACGCACTGTCCAACCGAGATCGTGTAACTGCTCGGTCTGGCGCGCGTCGCGCTCGACGGTCGCCGCGATCTTCTCGTCCCACCACGCAGAGTTCGACTTCGGCGCGGCGTAATGCTCAGGGCACCGATGCCAGAAGCAGCCGTCCACGAACACACAGACCCGCTGGGCCGGGAACACGAAGTCCGCGCGGCAGCGGAGCGACGTTTCGGGCCGCACGTCGGTCAAGAACTCCGCACCCGCGGCGGCCAGGGCGATACGAAGCCGCTCTTCGGGCTTCGTCTCCCGCCCCACGTTGCTCTGCATAACGCGGCGGACGTGCGCCGACGACGCACTCGGCGCTCGTGAGCGGATAGAGCGTCCGGTCACGCCGGAAGTGTTAGCTCTTCCTGGCCGTTATCGTCGTCGTCCTCGTCGCCAACGGCCGATGCGTCGGGAGCACGCTCGATGCTCAAGGTGGCTCCGGCTATTTCCGCCTCGAAGAGCGTCGGCTCCATCCTCAAGCGCAGCTCCGGCAGTGACTGCTTATCCGCTGGCTCGGCTTCGAGGACTGCCTCCATCGGCTGACGCACGTACTTGTCGAGAAACGTTCCCATGGGGTCGCCCGCCTCCGCTTCGAGGTGCGCCCAGGCGTCCGCGCCGATGTACGACTTTCCGCCTGCGGCCTCGAAGCGTTCACGAAGCGTCGTCAACTTGTCCGCCTCGGTGGGATCGAACACGACGAGCACGGGCACGTACCCGCTGGTCTTGCAGTCATCGGGGAAGTCAAGCTCTTCACCAAAGCGACCCTGGCCGGAAGCAGCAATGGTCACTCGCAGTTTGATCTCGTACGCAAGCTTCACGCCGTCGGCTTCGCGGATGCAGTCAACCTGCCGCCCCTTGCTCGGATCGCTCCGTCGCTTGACTGGGCTTTTCCGCGCGCTCGCGGGCGTGCCACCGAGAGCCGCAGCGATGATCGGCTCGAACAGGTACCCCGTCTCCTGTGCCGCTCGGTTGTCAATGTCGAAGAGCCACTTCCGCCAGAACAAAAACGCGGCTAGCGCAGGAGAGTCGAGCTTCCCATACTGAAGAAGCGCCCTCGGCCCAACCTGATCCATCGTCGGCAGAGGTTGATGTTCGAGGATGCTGTCGTACTTGAGCCGCCGCGTGTACACCTGTGCCAAGCACGCGAAGTACGTCTCCGCGGCTGGTTGAAGTGCGACAAGCCGCTCGAACAGTGCGTAGAAGTCGAGGCCCGACGCGTCGAAGTCCGAGGCCGATCCGGCGAAGAAGTCAGGTACGACGAGGTGCGGCCCAAGGCCGAGATCCCCGAACTCGTCATACCAC
Source organism: Gaiellaceae bacterium (assembly GCA_035650615.1). Classification (GTDB taxonomy): domain Bacteria; phylum Actinomycetota; class Thermoleophilia; order Gaiellales; family Gaiellaceae; genus PALSA-600. Next base: position 2,469 of record DASRHI010000046.1, read on the forward strand.
CCCAGGTCGAGCGCGATCACCGCGACGAGGTACGAACAGGTTGCATCGTCAAGCGGCGCTCCTTTGAGCGACCGCGCCTTGGCGATGATCTGCCGCTGAGTCGGAGTCAGGCCCAAAGCCGTAGCGCTTCTCCGGTCTCGCTCGGCGCAGCGAACCTGCGCGCGACAAGTTCGGTCGTGCGCGCGAGAGCGGGACTCATCGCGTCGGCCAGCGTGGGTACGAAGCTGAGAAGTGCGCCAGCATTGTTGTCCGAGCGAGCCTCTTGAAGATCCGCGAGCAGACTGTCAGCAACCGCACGCGCGAGCCGCGGCGGCACCGCGTTACCGATCAGAAGCGCGCGCTCGCTCGCCGTCCCGACAAAGCGGAACGAGTCGGGGAACGTCTGGATGCGCGCGCACTCCCTCAGAGTCAAGAGCCGGTGCTCCGTCGGGTGAAGGAACTCGGAGCGCGCGCCGCTCGTGATCGCCTTTGAGGGCGCGTCCACCCGTAGCCGTCGCAGCCCGGCGGGCGCGCCACCGCGGCGCTCGGTCGGGGTTCCGTCCATCACCCGCCGGAACGCCCGACGCCTATAGCTCTCGTGCCAAAGCTCTTCCGGTAGATCCCGCATCGTCTGGCCCTGCTTCATCGCCTCAGCCCGAACGCGGTCGAGGTCGCGCAGTGGCCGCGCAAAGTGGTCGGGTGGGTCGCCCGGAGGACGCTCCGACGGCCTGCCAAGTCCCTCCAGCGCTTCTCCCAGCGTCGGAGTGAGCGGGAGGTGCGAGGCGACTCGACGCGCGCCAGGAGCACCGAACGCCGAGTGCGTTGGGGCGGGGAATGTCGGCTCCCACCCGAGACCACCAATCGCCAAGACGCGCTTCCTGTGCTGCGGAACGCCGTAGTTGGCTGCGTTGATTTTCCGAAGATGCACCCGGTACCCAGCCTCGATGATGGGTTCGAGAAGTTCGAGAACGCGAGACCCGCCACCCGCTGTCAGGAAGCCTTCGACGTTCTCGAAGACGAATGCCCGAGGGCGGTGGCGGACGATCATCTCAGCGAAGCGCCGGACGAGGGTTCCTCGATGATCGTCGTCACGACGACGCCCGGCTGACGAGAACGACTGGCAGGGCGGCCCACCCGCGATCACGTCGCAGTCGGGGAGCGTCACTTCGCCCGCCAGATCGAGCACCGTCGCGTGCGGGCCGAGGTTCGCGTTGTAGGTCTCGACCGCGGCCGGGGTGTTGTCCGCGGCGCACAGCACCTCAAAGCCTGCGGCGGTGAACCCGAGGGACAACCCACCGGCTCCCGCGAACAGATCAACGACGGCGGGGCGGCGCTCTACGACGACCAGGTTCCAGGCTTCGTGCATACAGCGCCGAGCTTATGCAGCGATCTGGACGGAGTCACCAGGCCGCGCCGTTGTCCGTCGGAGCTGCGATAGTGAGAGCACGGTGGTAGGCGCTAACTGGGCGAGAACGCGGCAAAGAAAAACCCCCGGTGTGCGGGGGTTTTATGGGCGGTACTGGGCTCGAACCAGTGACCCCCAGCTTGTCGAGCTGGTGCTCTCCCAACTGAGCTAACCGCCCTGGGTCGGCGGACAGTGTAGCCGCGGCCGAAGCCGGGATCAGCCGGACTGCGGCTCCTCCCCCGCCCGGAGGCGTCGTACCAGGCGACGAGGAAGGCGAACTCGATCCGGCGATCACGAGCTAGACGGCGAGGAGCCAGCGGCCCACCTGCCGAAGCGGGCCCAGGCGAACCCGTGCTGGCGCGCGAGGAGCGCGGCGCTCCCGGCGAAGACGAGCGCGGCGGCCGCGAGCAGGCCGGCGGCGGGGCCGAGCGGCGCATGGCGGGGCAGGCAGGCGGCGAGGTCGATGACGCCGGCGGCTACGAGGGCGATCGAGAGCATCCCGAGCTCCGGGACCGGAGCGTCCGGCGGCTGCTCGCCGAGCCGCTCACGAGGCGAGCCTCGTCGTGGTCACAAGCGTCGGCGCCTGCATCGCCGCGGCGACGGCCGCCGCGTAGACGAACCGGCTCGTCCGCCGCCGCACGACGGCGCCGGCTGGAGCAGCCCGAGCGCGGTCACGGCCATCGCCGCCACGACCGTCGTCGGGGCCGCGCCAGTCGTGCAGCTCGTATACGGCCCTACGAGACCCGCTCGAGCGGGGCGTACTCGAGCACGAGCCGCCGCTCGCTGCCGTCCTCGAAGCGGACGGTGACGACGCCGTCGGCCTCGATCCGGGTCACGATCCCGGTGCCGAGCGTCGAGTGGCGCACCGTGTTCCCGGTCGCGAGGTCGGGCGCAGTGGCCCGCGGGGCGACCGGGGAGGGCCGCGCACCGTACCCAGACCATGACGCCGGCGCGAGCCGCTCGCGCTGGACGCCGGCCTCCGGCAGCTCGTCGAGGAAGCGCGAGGGGAGGTTCGCGTCGGAGCGGCCGTAGAGCGAGCGGCGGGCCGCGTGCGTCAGCACGAGCCGCTCCTTCGCGCGCGTCATCCCGACGTAGCAGAGCCGGCGCTCCTCCTCGAGCGAGCCCTCCTCGAGCGAGCGCACGTGCGGGAAGATCCCCTCCTCCATCCCGATCATGAACACCGCGCGGAACTCGAGCCCCTTCGCGTTGTGCAGCGTCATCAGCGTCACCTGGCCGGCGTCGTCGCCGTCGCGGAGCGCGTCCTGGTCGGAGTAGAGCGAGACCTCCTGCAGGAAGCTCGAGAGCGACGGCTCCTGCGACCCGGCCTCGAACTCGCGGGCGACGCCGACGAGCTCCTCGAGGTTCTCGATCCGGCCGCGGGCCTCGATCGTCCGCTCCGCCTCGAGCGCCTCGAGGTAGCCGGAGCGGTCGAGCACGCGCTCGACGAGCTCCGACACCGGGAGCTCGAGCGCGCCCGCCTGCAGCGACTGCAGGAGCGAATGGAGCGCCTGGACGGCCCGAAGCGAGGCCGGCGCGAGCCCGGCCTCGTCGGCGCGGCCGAGCGCCTCCCAGAGCGAGATCCCCTCGCCGTCGGCGAGCGTCTGGAGCCGCGCGAGCGACGTGTCGCCGACCCCCCGGCGCGGCCTGTTCGCGATCCGGACGAGCGACACCGAGTCGTAGGGGTTGTCGATCACCTGCAGGTAGGCGAGCACGTCCTTGATCTCGGCGCGCTCGTAGAAGCGCGGCCCGCCGATCACCCGGTAGGGGACGCCCTGGCGGACGAGCACGTCCTCGAGCACCCGGCTCTGGGCGTTCGTGCGGTACACCACCGCGACCTCCGCCAGCGACGTCCCGCCCTCGACCAGCGCCGCGATCTCGGCCGCGACGAAACGCGCCTCCGCGTGCTCGTCCTCGACCTCGACCGCGTGCACCGGCTCGCCCTCGCCGAGGTCCGACCACAGGCGCTTCTCCTTCCGCTCGCGGTTGTGCGCGATCACCGCGTTGGCCGCGCCGAGGATCGCGTTCGTCGAGCGGTAGTTCTGCTCGAGCGCGATCGTGCGCGTGCCCGGGAAGTCCCGCTCGAAGTCGAGGATGTTGTCGATCCTGGCGCCGCGGAACCCGTAGATCGACTGGTCGGGATCGCCGACCGCCATCACGTTCCCGGACGCGTCCGTCAGCAGCCGCAGCAGCACGTACTGCGCGTGGTTCGTGTCCTGGTACTCGTCGACGAGGACGTAGCGGAACGTCTTGGCCCAGCGCTCGTGCGCCTCGGGGAAGCGGCGGAGGACGTCGACGGCGAGCATGAGCAGGTCGTCGAAGTCGACCGCGTTCGAGGCATACAGGCGCCGCTGGTAGAGGGCGTAGACGTCGGCCACGGTCTGGTCGTAGAAGCTCGCAACGCGCGCCGCGTACTCCTCCGGCCCGACGAGGTCGTTCTTCGCGTTCGAGATCTGGGCGTGGACGCCGCGCGGCACGAACCGCTTCGGGTCGCGCTCGAGCTCCTCGAGGCACGCGCGGACGAGGCGGATCTGGTCGGCCTGGTCGTAGATCGTGAAGTTCGAGCGGTACCCGAGCCGCGGCGCCTCGCGGCGGAGGATGCGGCCGCAGGCGGCGTGGAAGGTGAGGATCCAGATCGCGCGGGCCTTCGGGCCGACCATCGCCTCGATCCGCTCGCGCATCTCGCCGGCGGCCTTGTTCGTGAACGTGATCGCGAGCACCTCGTTCGGCTCGACGCCGCACGCCGCGAGCAGGTGGGCGACCCGGTAGGTGAGCACCCGCGTCTTGCCCGAGCCGGCGCCGGCGACCACGAGCAACGGGCCCTCCGTCGTGACGACGGCCTCCCGCTGGGCCTCGTTCAGGTCGGCCAGGTAGGTGTGTGGCTGGGCGAGCGACACACGACGCAGGCTAGCGCCACGCGAGGGATGCGCCGTCAGGCAGAGTACGGCCGCTTGGGGGTCGTGCCGGGCATCGAGCTCGAGGAGGTCGTCAAGTCGTACGGCGAGGTGCACGCCGTGCGCGGCGTCGACCTGCGCGTCGAGCGCGGCGAGACGGTGGCGCTGCTCGGGCCGAACGGGGCCGGGAAGTCGACCACCGTCGACCTCGTGCTCGGGCTGCTCGAGCCCGACGGCGGCCGCGTCTCGGTCTTCGGCCGGCCGCCGTCCGAGGCGGTCGGCGCCGGCCTCGTCGCCGCGATGCTCCAGACCGGCGGCCTCGTCCGGGACCTCCGCGTCCGCGAGCTCGTGGAGCTCGTCGCGTCGCTCTACCCGCACCCGCTCGGGGTCGACGAGGCGCTCGAGCTCGCCGGCCTCTCCGGGCTCGCCGGCCAGCTCACCCAGCGGCTCTCCGGCGGCGAGACGCAGCGGGTGCGCTTCGCGCTCGCGCTCGTCGCGAACCCCGAGCTGCTCGTCCTCGACGAGCCGACGGTCGCGCTCGACGTCGAGAGCCGCCGCGACTTCTGGCACACGATGCGCGAGTTCGCGGCGCGCGGCAAGACCGTCCTCTTCGCCACCCACTACCTCGAGGAGGCCGACGCCCACGCCGACCGCGTCGTCCTGATGGCGCGCGGCCTCGTCGTCGCCGCCGGGCCGCCGGGCGAGATCAAGGCGCTCGTCGGGAGCCGCACGATCCGGGCGACCCTCCCGGGCGCCGGCCTCGACGGCCTCGCCCGCCTGCCGGGCGTCGCGCGCGCCGAGCGGCACGGCGACGCCGTCGTCCTCTCCTGCTCCGACTCGGACGCCGCCATCCGCGCCCTCCTCGCCGCCCACCCGGAGGCGCGCGACATCGAGATTGCCGGCGCGGGGCTCGAGGAGGCGTTCCTCCAGCTCACCGTCGGCACGTGAGACACGCGACCTACCTCCGGCTCGAGCTCGTGCGGACGCTCCGCAACCGGCGCTTCCTCGTCTTCTCGTTCGGCTTCCCGCTCGTCCTCTACTTCCTGATCGCGGGCCCGAACCGGGGCGAGGACAGCCTCGGCGGCACCGGCCTCTCGGCGCCGCTCTACTACATGGTCGGCCTCGCCGCCTTCGGCTCGATGAACGCGATGCTCTCGACCGGCGCGCGGATCGCCGCCGAGCGCACGGCGGGCTGGAACCGCCAGCTCCGGATCACGCCGCTCCCGGCGCGGGCCTACGTCCGGGCCAAGGTGGTCACCGGCTACCTGGTCGCGCTCGCCTCGCTCCTCCTCCTCTACCTCGCCGGCGCCGTCCTCGGCGTCCGCCTGCCCGCCCACGACTGGCTGCGGATGACGTGGCTGATGCTCGTCGGGCTCGTCCCCTTCGCCGCTCTCGGCATCCTGATCGGCCACCTCGTCTCGGCCGAGTCGGTCGGGCCGGTGATCGGCGGCTCGACCGCCCTGCTCGCGATCCTCGGCGGCACGTGGTTCCCGGTCACGGGAGGCGCGCTGCACGCGATCGGGGAGGCGCTGCCGTCGTTCTGGCTCGTCCAGGCGAGCCACGTCGCGGTCGGGGGCTCGGGCTGGGGCGGGCTCGCGTGGCTCGTCGTCGCCGCCTGGACCCTCGCCGCCACCGCCCTCGCCGCGCGCGCCTACCGCCGCGACACGCGGCGGCAATAGCGGTCCTCCTAGCCCGCGACCGCCTCGAGCGCCGGCTCGATCCAGGCGACCGCCTCGGCGAGCGCGCGCGCGTCGCTCGACTTGAGCACGACCTCGACCTCCGGCCCCTCCGGGAGGAAGCGCGGGTACGACCCGATCCGCACCTGCGGCCAGCGGACGGTCGCGCCGGTCAGGAGCTGGACGATGTCGGACTCGCGCGTGCGGTAGGAGCGGCGCCAGGCCGCGATCGGCTCCGGGCCGCGCAGCTCGTCCGCGTAGGCGTCGAACATCGCCTCCATCTCGGTCGGGAGCCCCGGCAGCACCCAGACGTTCGCGATCTGGAAGCCGGGCGCGCCCCCGTGCGGGTTGTCGAGCGGCCGGCTCCCGGCCGGCAGCTGCGCCCAGCGGGCGGCGTAGTCCGGGTGGCGCGGGAAGCGGGAGCGGAGGTCGGCCGCGAGCTCGGGCACCTCCCGCTGCTCGACCTCGAACGCGGCGGCGAGCGCCTCGCGGGTGATGTCGTCCGGCGTGCCGCCGAGCCCGCCCGTGACGATCACGAAGTCGACCCGCTCGCGCTCCCGGCGGACGAAGTCGCCGATCGCGCCGAGCTCGTCCGGGACGGTGGCCGCGAGCACGACCCGCACCCCGAGCTCCTCGAGCCGCTGCCCGAGCCAGGTCGCGTTCGTGTTCGGGACGTCGCCCGAGACGACCTCGTTGCCGATCGTGAGGATGGCCGCACGAACCATCTGCGCTCCGCTATTCTCGCGAAGCCGGGCACATAGCCCCCGGCCGGTGCGACGGAGCGAAGCCGGTGCGAACCCGGCGCTGTCCCGCAACTGCGATGCCCTTCGGGGACGAGCCAGGTCGCCTCCGTCACGCCGAACGAACGCCAGCCCTCGGAGGAAGGGCGGTTCGTGCGGGACGCCCGCCCGAGCCAACCTCCTCCGCCGACAAGCGGAGGTTTTTTGTGGTCACAGTCGCACGCGCCGGGCTCTGCACCCTGGCCTCGGTCCTCGTCCTCGTCCTCGTCCCCGCCGCTGCGCCGGCACCCGCGGCGGCGCCGCCGCAGCGGATCGTCTCGCTCTCGCCGACGGCCACCGAGGACCTGTTCGCGATCGGCGCCGGCCGCCAGGTCGTCGCCGTCGACGACCAGTCCGACTACCCGCCGAACGCGCCGCGCACGAAGCTCTCCGGCTACCAGCCGAACGCCGAGGCGGTCGCCGCCTACCGCCCCGACCTCGTCGTGATCGCGAACGACGCGAACGGGCTCGTCGCCGCCCTCGGCAAGCTCCACGTCCCCGTCCTCGTGGAGCCGCCCGCGAAGAGCCTCGCCGGGGCCTACGCCCAGATCGAGCGGCTCGGGCGGGCGACCGGCCACGCCGCCCGGGCCCGCGCGGTCGTCGCCCGGCTCCGCCGGGAGGTGAAGGCCGTGATCGCCTCGGTGCCGCCGGCGGCGCGGGGGCTCTCGTTCTACGAGGAGCTCTCGCCCGACTACTACTCGGCGACCTCGAAGACCTTCACCGGCGGCGTGCTCGAGCTCCTCGGCCTGAAGGACGTCGCCGACGCGGCCGACAAGACCGGCTCCGGCTACCCGAAGCTCTCGGCCGAGTACATCCTCGCCTCAGACCCCGAGCTGATCGTCCTCGCCGACACGAAGTGCTGCGGGCAGACGGCGGCGCGCGTGGCGGCGAGGCCCGGCTGGTCGGGCGTCGCCGCGGTCCGGAACGGCGCCCTGGTCGCGGTCAACGACGACGTGGCCTCCCGCTGGGGGCCGCGCATCGTGCAGTTCATGCGCGCGGTCGCGAGGGCGGCCTCGGCCGCCGCGGGCCGGTGAGCGCGGCCGCCGGGGCGGCCGCGGCGGGGGAGGGCGCCGGGCGCGCCCTCCCCGGCCGGCGCCCGCTCCCGCTCGCGCTCGCGCTCGCGTTCCTCGCGTGCTCGGCGCTCGCCGGGCTCCTGGTCGGGCCCGTCGACCTCGGGCTCGGGCCGGTCGCGCGCGACGTCGCCTCGCGCCTGCCCTTCCTCGGCGTCGACTCGCACCTCTCCGGCGCCGACAGCGCGATCCTCTGGCAGCTCCGCGCCCCGCGCGTCGTCCTCGGCGCCCTCGTCGGCGGCATGCTCGCGCTCGCCGGCGCCTCGTACCAGGGCGTCTTCCGCAACCCGCTCGCCGACCCCTACCTGCTCGGGATCGCCGCCGGCGCCGGCCTCGGCGCGACGCTCGCGATCACCTGGGGGCACGGGGCCGTCGGCACCTACGACCTGATCCCGCTCGCGGCGTTCGCGGGCGGCGCGGCCGGCGTCGTCGCCGCCTACGCGCTCGGCCACACGGCCTCGACGGGCCGGAGCACCGCCTCGCTGATCCTGGCGGGCGTGACCGTGACGTCGTTCCTGACCGCGATCCAGACGTTCGTGCAGCAGCAGCACTCGGACTCGCTGCAGGAGGTCTACAGCTGGATCCTCGGGCACCTCGACACCGCCGGCTGGCACGACGTCGCGCTCGTGGCGCCGTACGTCGGGGCGAGCGCGCTCGTGCTCCTCCTCCACCGCCGCGTGCTCGACGTCCTCAGCCTCGGCGACGAGGAGGCGGCGACGCTCGGCGTGAACGTCGCCCGCACCCGGCTCGTCGTGGTCGCGTTCGCCACCGTCGGCACCGCCGCCGCGGTGGCGATCAGCGGCCTGATCGGCTTCGTCGGGATCATCGTCCCGCACGCGATCCGGCTCGCGCTCGGTCCGAGCTACCGGCTGATCCTGCCGCTCTCCCTCGTCGGCGGCGCCGGCTTCCTCGTCCTCGCCGACGTGATCGCGCGCACCGTGATGGCGCCGGCCGAGCTGCCGATCGGCGTCGTCACGGCGTTCTTCGGCGCGCCGTTCTTCGCGATCGTCCTGCGCACGAGCAGGAGCTTCACGTGACCGCGATCTCGCTCCGCGACGCCTGCGTGTCGCTCGGCGGCAGGCGCGTCGTCGACCGCGCCACGCTCGTGGTCGAGGCCGGCGAGTGGGTGACGCTGATCGGGCCGAACGGCGCCGGGAAGAGCACGCTCCTGCGCGCGATCGCCGGGCTCCTGCCGTTCGGCGGGTCGATCGAGCTCGACGGCGCCCCGGTGCGGCGGCTGAAGCGGCGGGAGGTGGCGCGGCGGCTCGCCTTCGTCCCCCAGTCGCCGCTGCTGCCGCCGGACCTCACCGTGCGCGAGTACGTCCTGCTCGGACGGACGCCGCACATCGGGCAGCTCGGCGCCGAGAGCGCCCGCGACGCCGCGGCCGCCGCCCGTGCGCTCGGCCGGCTCGAGCTCGACGCCCTCGCCGCGCGGCCGCTCCGCACGCTCTCGGGCGGCGAGCGGCAGCGGGCCGTGCTCGCGCGCGCGCTCGCGCAGGAGGCGCCGCTGCTGCTGCTCGACGAGCCGACGACCGCGCTCGACGTCGGCCGCCAGCAGCAGGCACTCGAGCTCGTCGCCGAGCTCCGCGCCGGCAGCGCCCTCACCGTCCTCTCCGCCATGCACGAGCTCACGCTCGCGCTCCAGTACGCCGACCGGATCGTGCTCCTCTCGGAGGGCCGGATCGTGGCGGCCGGCGCGCCGGAGGAGGTCGCGACCGAGGAGCTGATCTCGACCCACTACCGCGCCGACGTGCGCGTGCTCGCGGACGGCGAGGGCCTCGTGGCAGTGGTCCCGGCGCGGCGCGCGAGGCCGGGCTGATGCCCGCGCTGGCGGTGCAGGGCGTCTCGAGCTGGGCGGGCAAGAGCCTGCTCGCGACGGCGCTCGTGCGGCTCTTCGCGCGGCGCGGCGTCCGGGTCGCTCCGTTCAAGGCGCAGAACATGTCGAACAACGCCCGCGTCGCCCGCGGCGGCGAGATCGGCGCCGCGCAGTACCTCCAGGCGCTCGCCGCGGGGCTCGAGCCCGACGTGCGCATGAACCCCGTGCTCGTGAAGCCGGAGGGCGACCGGCGCAGCCAGGTGGTCGTCGCCGGGCGCGTCGACGCGGAGCTCGGCCGCAGGCCGTGGCGGGCGCGGGGGCCCGCGCTCTGGCCGCCGGCCGAGGCGGCGCTCCGCTCGCTGCTCGCGGAGTTCGAGCTCGTCGTGATCGAGGGCGCGGGCAGCCCGGCGGAGCTCAACCTGCGCTCGACCGACCTCGCGAACATGCGCGCCGCCCGCGCCGCCGGGGCGCGCGTCGTGCTCGTCGCGGACATCGACCGCGGCGGCGCGTTCGCGCACCTCTACGGGACGTGGGCGCTGCTCGAGCCCGACGAGCGCGCCGCGATCGGCGCCTTCGTCCTGAACAAGTTCCGCGGCGACGCCTCGCTGCTCGCGCCGGCGCCGGCCGAGCTCGAGCGGCTCACGGGCGTCCCGGTCGCGGGCGTGCTGCCGTGGCTCGAGCACGGGCTGCCCGACGAGGACGGCGCCTCGGCGCGGCCGCCCGCCGGCGGCCGTCCCCGCGTCGCCGTCGTGCGCTACCCGACCGCCTCGAACCTCGACGAGCTGCGCGCGCTCGAGGAGGTCGCCGACGTCGCCTTCGCCGCCGAGCCGGGCGCGCTCGACGGCGCCGACCTGGTCGTCCTCCCGGGCTCCAAGCACGTCGCCGCCGACCTCGCCTGGCTGCGGCGGACCGGGCTCGCCGGCGCGGTCGCGGCGCGGGCGCGGGCCGGCGGGCGCATCCTCGGCGTGTGCGGCGGCCTGCAGATGCTCGGCGGGCGGATCGACGACCCCGCCGGGGTCGACGGGGCCGCCGAGGGCCTGGGGCTCCTGCCGGTCGCGACGCGGTTCGAGCCGGAGAAGCTCGTGCGCCGGCGGGAGGTGCGGCTCGGCGAGCTCGCCGGGCCGTGGCGCGCCCTCTCGGGGCTCCGGTTCGCGGGCTACGAGATCCGGCACGGCCGGCTCGCGGGCGGCGACGCCGTCGCCCGCGGCGCCGTCCTCGGCGTCGCCGCGCACGGCCTCTTCGAGAGCCGGGAGGCGGTCGCGGCCCTGCTCGGGCGGGCGCCCCGGCGGACGCTCGAGCAGGTGTTCGACGAGCTCGCCGACGCGGCCGAGGAGCACCTCGACGTCGAGCTCGTCGCCGCGCTCGCGGGGGTCGCGTGAGGCCGCGGCGGCGCTCGCTCGTCGCCCTCGACGAGCTCGCGAGGGACCGTGGTGCGGAGGGGGCCTTCGGCGAGCATCGCCAGCGCCTCGGGGCCGCGGCCGCCTTCGACACGCGCGGCAAGCATCGCGCGGCCGGGTCGAGCCGCTGCGCCTCGCGCGTCCGCTCTCGGCGTTGCGCCTTGCGGGAGCGGGTGAGGTTCCCGAGCTCCCGGGCCTCCTTCTGATGACGGCGCGCGCGGGCACGCTCCTCGTCCAGGCGCTCGCGGAGCTCGCGTGAGCGGTCTCGTGCTGCTCGTCGGAGGCGCCCGGAGCGGCAAGTCGAGCCTCGCCCTGCGGCTCGCCGAGGAGGCCGGCGACCCGGTCGTGTTCGTCGCGACCGGCGAGGCCCGCGACGGGGAGATGGCCGAGCGGATCGCCCGCCACCGCGCCGAGCGGCCCGCGTCGTTCGAGACGGTCGAGGAGCCGCTCGCGCTCCGCGCCGCGCTCGAGGCCGCCCCGCCCGGAAGCTGCGTCGTCGTCGACTGTCTCTCGCTCTGGGTCGCCAACCTGCTCGAGGCCGGCGCGGGCGGCGTCGAGGAGGAGGCCGGCGCGGCCGCGGCGGCGGCGGCCGCGCGCGCGGGACGCACGATCGCGGTCACGAACGAGGTCGGCCTCGGGATCGTGCCGGCGACCCCGCTCGGGCGCGCGTACCGCGACGTGCTCGGCCGCGTCAACGCGATCTGGGCCGAGGCCGCGGACGAGGCCCTGCTCGTCGTGGCCGGGAAGGTGCTGAGGCTCGGCGATGCGTGACGCCGGCGCCGCCGCCCAGGAGGCGTTCGACCGCAAGACGAAGCCGCGCGGCAGCCTCGGCGCGCTCGAGGCGGTCGCGGTGCGGGTGGCCGCCCTGCAGGGGGTCGCCGTGCCGCCCCGGCCGGAGTGCGCGATCGTCGTCGCCGCAGCCGACCACGGCGTCGCCGCCGAGGGCGTGAGCGCCTACCCGCAGGTGGTGACGGCGCAGATGGTCGCGAACATCGCCCGCGGCGGCGCGGCGGTGAGCGTGCTCGCGCGCGAGGCCGGCGCGCGCCTCGTCGTCGTCGACGCCGGCGTCGCCCGGCCGTGCCGCGAGCCGGGCGTGCGGGCGCTCCGCTTCGGCGCCGGCACGGCGAGCATCGCCGAGGGCCCGGCGATGCCGCGCCCGGTCGCCGAGGCCGCGCTCGAGGCCGGGCGCGGGCTCGCGCGCGAGCTCGCAGCCGACGGGATCGGGCTCGTCGCGGCCGGCGAGATGGGGATCGCGAACACGACCGCCGCGAGCGCGCTCTGCGCGCGCCTCCTCCCCGCGCCGCCGGCGGCGGTGTGCGGGCGCGGCACCGGCCTCGACGACGAGGGCCTCGCGCGGAAGGTCGCGGTCATCGAGCGCGCGCTCGCCGCGAACCCCGCGGGCGACGCCGTCGGGGCGCTCGCGGCGCTCGGCGGCTTCGAGCTCGCCCTGCTCGCCGGGCTCGTCCTCGGCTGCCACGACGAGCGGGTGCCGGTGCTGCTCGACGGCTTCGTGACCGGCGCGGCGGCGCTCGCGGCGGCCCGGATCGAGCCGGCTGCGGTCGCGGCGATGCTCGCCTCGCACCGCTCGCCCGAGCCGGGCCACGCGCTCGTGCTCGGCGCGCTCGGGCTCGAGCCCCTCCTCGACCTCGGCCTGCGGCTCGGCGAGGGGAGCGGCGCCGCGCTCGCGCTGCCGCTCGTCCGCAGCGCCCTCGCGCTCCTCAACGAGATGGCGAGCTTCGGCGAGGCGGGGGTGACCGATGCGGGTCGCTGACGCGGCGCGGCCGCCCGCGGCGGCGCTCGCGTTCCTGACGCGGGTGCCGGTGGCGCGGCTCGTCGCGCTCGACGGGCGGGACGTCGCCCGCGGCGCCGCGCTCTTCCCGCTCGTCGGCGCCGGCATCGGCGCCGCGGTGGGCGGGGCCGCGGCCGGGCTCGTGCACGCGCTGCCGCCGCTCGCCGCGGCCGGGATCGCGCTCGCGCTCGGCGCCCTGCTGACCGGGGGCCTCCACCTCGACGGGCTCGCCGACGCGGCCGACGCGCTCGGCGCGCGCACGCGGGAGCGCGCGCTCGAGATCATGCGCGACCACGCGATCGGCGCCTACGGCGCGGCCGCGGTCGCGCTCGACCTGCTCGTCAAGGCGGCGTCGCTGGCCGCGCTCGCCTCGCACGGCGGCGTCGTCGGGGCGGCGATCGCCGCGGGCGCGCTCTCGCGCGCCGTGCCGGCGCTGCACGCGCTCGCGCTTCCGCGCGCCCGGTCGGACGGCGCCGGAGCGGCCTTCCGCGTCCCGGCCGCGGCGGCGCTCGCGGCCGCGGCGGCCGGCTGCGCGCTCGCGCTCGCCGCCGGGCCCGCGCACGGGGCCGTGCTCTGCGCGGTCGCGGCGGGAGCGGCGCTCCTCCTCGGGCTCGCCGCGCGGCGGCTGCTCGGCGGCGTGACCGGCGACACGCTCGGGGCGGCGGCGGAGCTGACCGAGACGGCGCTGCTCGCCGCGGCCGCGGCTCTAGGATCGGGCGGGTGACCGCGCTCGCGCTCTCGCTCGACGGCGTCCTCGGCGACACGCGGCCGCTGTGGGAGGCGTTCCTCGCCGACGTCTCCCGCCGCGCCCACGTCGACCCGGAGCGCCTCGAGGAGGAGCTTCCGAACTGGCGGGCCCTGCTCGGGCGCTTCGCCGAGGACCACGCGCCCGTCTACCTGCGCCCGAGCGGCCCGGCCACCGCCGCGCTCCGCCGCCACCAGCGCGCGGGCGTGCGGCTGGGCGTCTTCACCGACGCGCCGGAGGAGCTCGCGCGCGTGGCGCTCGCGCACCTCGTCGGGTCGCGGCGCGTCGAGGCGCTCGAGGCCGGGCCCGGCGCGCTCGAGCGGCTGCTCGAGCGGCTGCCCGGGGCGCGGGTGGTGAGGACGCTCGCGGAACTAGACTCGGAGGGATGGAGCACGGAGAGCTGACCGACCGGCGGCTCGAGGCGCTGCTCGAGCGGCTCGACCGCCTCGCCGAGGAGCTCGCGCGGATGAACCGCCGCCAGGAGTCTCGCGAGGAGCTGACGGTGATCGCGCACGAGCTCCGCAACCTGAACGAGTCGCTGCAGGCGCTCGCCTACGCCGCGCTCGGCCACCAGGGCCCGCAGGTGCGGCGGCGCCGCAGCGGCTGACGAGCTCGCGAGCCGGTAGGCCGGGCCCTCGAGCGAGGCGAGGCAGCGCTCGCCCCGCGCGTCCTCCCCGAACGAGGAGAGCGAGGGGACGGCGAACGGCTCGCGCCTCGGCGACGCCGCCTTCGCGCCGGCGGCGCGCATGCTCCGCGCGCGCCCGCTGCGGGAGTCGCCGGAGACGTGGCGGCCCGCGGCGCCCGGGACCTCCGCGCCGCGGTCGTCGTGGCCGCCGGTGACCGATCGCGACCGTACACGCGCACGGGCGGCACGTGCGTCCACCCGGGCGCGAGCGGCTCGTCGCCGAAGCGCGCGCGGCCCTCGAAGCGGTTCCGGCCGAGGTCGAGGCGGCCGCGCCCGCGGAGCGCGACGTCGATCTCCTCCCATCGGTCGTCCGGCCGCCGCCCGCGAGGCGGACGATCCGGCCGGCCTGCTCGACGCCGTAGGTCGCTAGGCGGCCGTGTAGAGGTCGAGCACGCCGTCGGTGCGGTGCTCGTTCGCGTTGCCCTCGACCGCGATCACGCGCCCGTCGGCCACGATCGGGCTCTGCCAGTGCACCTCGCCGCACGGGAGCTCGGCGACGAGCCGCCCCGAGGCCGGCAGGTAGACGCGGATCGCGCCGCTTCCCTGGACGTAGAGGAGGCCGCCCGCGACGACCGGGCTCGTGCCGTCGCGGTCGTTCGACCACGCCTTCACGAGCCGCCCGCCGCGCAGCCGCCACGCCTCGGTGCCGCTCCCGCTCGCGACGAACACCCACGTCCCGCGCCACACCGCCGGCGCCGTGAAGAGGTCGGTCCCGCCGGGCGTCGGCACCGTCTGCACCGTCTCGAGCCGGCGCGAGATCAGGCGCAGCTCCCCGTCCTTGCCTCCCTGGACGAGGAAGCCGCCGTCGAGGAGGGCGGGCGCGGTCGAGCCGAGGTCGGCGTCCGTGCGCTCGAGCTCGGCCTGGTTCGGGGGCGTCCAGTGGCCGACGAGCCGGCCGGCGTCCGGCGAGAGCACGAGGACGCTGTCGCCCCAGTCGGTGCGCCCGTTCCAGGGGCCGTTCCCGGTCGCGACGAGCAGGTTCCCGGTGGCGGGGTCGACGACGGCGCCCGAGCGCGCCCAGATCGCCGAGTCGCTCGAGGGGCAGCTTGAGGGCTCGATCAGCGCGCGGCGGTCGGAGCAGAGCGAGTTCCAGACGTGGACGATGCCGCCGGTGCGCGGGCGGAGCGAGACGACGTGGCCCTGGTAGGGCGGCGCGTCGCCGATGTAGCCGCCCGTCGTCGCGACGACGAGGCCGCGGGTGAAGGCGAGCGACGAGGTCAGCTTCTCGTGCGTCGGGTCGCGGGTGATCGAGCGCGACCAGAGGAGCCGGCCGTCGGCGATCCGGAGCTTGCGGATCCTGCCGTCGGGAGCGCCCGTGTAGATCGCGCTCCGGTCCGGGTCCGCGACCGGCGTCATGTTCGTGATCCGGTAGGTGCCGGCGAGCGCCGCGTAGGAGGGCGGCGTGTAGCGCCAGAGCACGCGGCCGGTCGCGGCGTCGATCGCCTCCGTCCTCCCGTAGGTGGTCGTGACGAAGATCGCGTCGCGGCGGCGGCCGCCGATCGCGACGCCGTGCAGGTAGATGGGCGAGGAGTCGACCGTCCCGTCGAGCCGGACGGTGCGCCGGCGGAGCCGCGTCACGTTCGCGGCGGTGATGCCGGTCCCGGCGGGGGCGGCGTTCCGCCGCGAGGGGTCGAACCCGAACATGGGCCAGTCCCCCGCGCGGGCGGGGGCGCCGAGCGACGCGGCGCCGCCCGCGAGGAGGAGGGCGGCGAGCCCGAGGGCGCGCACCCTCATCGGGCGGCGAGGTCCCTCGTCCTGGCCCAGGGCCCGGGCGGCGTGAGGAGCGACTCGGCGCGGAGGTAGGCGAGCGCCGCGAGCGGCAGGTCGCTCCAGCGCTCGAAGCAGAAGTAGCGCCGCCGCCACTCGGGGAAGAACTTGCGGTTGAAGCTGTGCAGCCGCTCGAGCTGGAAGAGGCGGTCGAGCTCGAGCAGCGCGGCGCGCGCGAGCCCGGTCCGGCGCAGGTAGTCGGCGAAGACCGCGAAGTTGAGCGAGAGCTCGCTCACGCCGCGGGCGCGGGCCCAGGCGATCGTCTCCACGATCAGGAACTCCATCAGCCCGTTCGGGGTGTCGCGCCGGCGGCGCATCGACGCGAGCGAGTAGGCGCCGGAGGCGGGCGCCGGCACGAGCTGCAGGAACCCGCCGACGCGGCCGTCGGGGCGGGTGGCGACGGCGAGCACGGTCTCGGGGTAGGCGAAGAGGGCGTCCATCGCCATCGTGAAGCCGCGCTCGGGCCAGCGGCCGCGCCACTCCTCGGAGACCGCGCGAAGCTCCTTCCGCAGCGCGGGGCCCGCCTCCGCCGGGGCGATCAGCTCGACGCGGTAGCCGGCGCGCCGCAGCCGCGTCACCGACTGCCGCACCTTGCGGATCTGCCGCCCCTCGAGCGTGAAGCGGTCCGGGAGCACGTACGCCTCGTCCCCGAGGTAGACGGACTTGAAGCCGAGCTCGGCGTAGTCGCGGAGCGTGCGGACGCTCACGCCCGCGACGGCGACCCGCCACGCCTTCGCGTGGGCGACGCGCCGGAACTCGGCGACGAGCTCCCGCCGCTCGGCCGGGTCGCCGATCGGGTCGCCGGTCACGATCGCCGTCCCGGCGACGACGCGGTAGGCGAGGAAGGAGCGTCCGCTCGCCGAGAAGAACGTCGACTTGTCGCGGCGGAGCGCGAAGTAGGACAGGCTGTCGCCGCCGTGGAGCCGAACGAGCTCCTCGGCCCGCCTGCGCTCGGCGGGCACGTCCCGCACGCGGTCCCTGTACGGGCGGAGCCAGAGGAACAGGCCGCGCGCGGCGAGAGCGCCGAGCACGACGAGGAGCGAGTCGTCGACGAGGTCGGAGTAGGCGACCTCCCCGGCGAGGTGGAGACCGACGAGGGCGGCGAGCGGCGCCGTCACGAGCCCGACCTGGAGCAGCGGCCGCACCGACTCCGGGTCGCCGGGGGCGACGAACTCTCGCCGCACCCGCCACAGGAACGCGACGACCGCGAGCGACCCGGCCGCCTCCTCGACGTCCAGGCCCTTCGCGAGGTGCGTCACGGCGGAGCCGACGGCGAAGGCGACCGCGAGCTGCCAGGCACGGCGCTTGCGGCGCGCGAGCCCGCGCGAGAGCCAGAGGAGCGCGAGCGCGAGGGCGAACGTCAGGACACGCGCCGCCGCGGGGATGCCCTGCGGCAGCACGCCGCGGACGAGGTCGGAGCGGCCGGCGACGGCCGGTGCGGAGGCGGAGGCGATCCCGGCGGCGCCGACGAGCGCGGCCGCGAGTGCCGCGAGCCCCGGAGACTCGATTCGCCTCACACGCGAGAGCGTACTGGCGCGACTCGGTCGCCGGCCCGGACGCGGCGAGCGCACGGCGAGGGCGCCTCGCCGCGACCGAGGACGCCGTCCCGCGCTCGCCCGGCGCGGCGGGCTACTCGCGGACGAGGACGCGGCGGAGCTCGTCCTCCTTGCCGGGCGCGAGGATCGCGAGCACCGAGTCGCCCGACTCGAGCCGCAGCGACTCGTCCGGCACCTCGGCCTTCCCGCGGCGCACGACCGAGATCACGCGCGAGCCCTCCGGCAGCGCGACCTGGCCGATCCGCTTCCCGGTGCAGGCGTCCTTCTCCCCGACGGTGATCTCGACGATCTCGAGGTTCTCCTTGCGCAGCTCGAGCAGGTGGATCAGCCCGTGCTCGGGCACCTCGTGCTCGATCAGGGCCATGATCGCCGCCGTCGCGGAGACCGTCGGGGAGATGCCGAGCAGGTCGAAGTACGGCTGGTTGCGCGGGTCGTTCACGCGCGCGATCACGTTCGGGACGCCGTAGCGGTCGCGGGCGAGCTGGCAGATGACGACGTTGTCCTCGTCGTCGCCGGTGACCGCGACCACGATGTCCGGCGGACGCTCGATGCCGCCGCGCTCGAGCACGTACAGCTCGGTCGCGTCGCCCTTCAGCACCTGGTGCTCGAACTCCGCCTCGAGCTGCGCGTAGCGCACGTCGCGCTGCTCGATCAGGGTCACCTCGTGCCCGTCGCGCAGCAGCGTCCGGGTCAGGTTCGACCCGACCTTGCCGCCGCCGGCGATGAGGACGTACATCGGCTTCAGCGGAGCGCACCCTCGGCGGCGCGGACGGCCTCGGTGAGCGTCGCGATCGCGCTCGACGTCGGACAGACGATGTTGAGGCCGCGGGAGGTGAAGAACTCCGCGCGCGCCGGGTCGAGCACGCGCACGACGACCGACGGGACCGCGAACTGCTTCTGCGCCATCTGGCCGATCACGATGTTCGAGTTGTCGCCGTCGGTGGTGACGACGACGGCGTCGGCCTCCTCGATCCCGGCGTCGCGGAGCAGCTGGATGTCCATGCCGTGGCCGACGAGGAAGTCGCCGGTCCAGTGCTCGCCGAGCCGCCCGAGCGCCTCCTCGCGCTCGTCGATCACCGTCACCTCCCACCCGGCCGCCTTGAGCTCGAGGGCGACGGCGGAGCCGACCCGGCCCGACCCGATCACGAGAACCTTCACGGAAAGAGCGTAGCTCAGGGCCGGCCGGCGGCAAGCTCCTCGTCCAGCACCCGCTGCGGGAACGCCACGATCAGCACCTCGCACGGCGCGCGCCGGAGGACGTAGTCGACCGTCGGGGAGAAGAAGCGCGACTGGCGCCGCCACCGGGGAGACGACCCGAGCACGATCAGGTCGGCTCCGCTCTCGCGGGCGTGCTCGACGATCGCGCTCCCGATCGAGCGGGCGCGCACGGTCGTCCCGGCCACCTCGACGCCGAGCTCCTCCCCCAGCCGGCGCGCCTCGTCGACCGACTCCGCCGCCTCGGCCTCCTTCGCCTCGAGCGGGGCGTCGAGGGGACGGTCGAGCGGCACCTCGATCACGTGGAGCGCCTCGACCGCGGCGCCGTGCTCGCTCGCGAGCTTGATCGCGGTCGCCGCCATCTCCTCGCCGATGATCCCGAGCTTGAGCGGTACGAGCACGCGGCGGAAGTGCGGCACGTCCTCGAACACCTGCTCGTCGGGGGCGATCACGCGCTCGGTCAGCCCCTCCCCGTGGGAGCGGCGGACGGCGACGTAGACGGCGAGGCCGGCGGCGAGCCAGGCCGGGCCGGCGTAGCGCGCCCCCGGATGGGTGACGAGGGCGACGATCCACACCGCGAACGTGAGCGCGGCGCCCGCGACCGCGGGCAGAGGCACCTCGGCGCCCCGGAAGGAGACGTTGAACGGCGCCCGGTACGGGCGCGGCAGGTCGGGCTCCCGGATCCGGAGGCGGATGACCGCGACCTGCGCGGCCGTGAACGCGATCAGCACGCCGAACGAGAAGACGCTCGCGAGGAAGGCGACGTCGTTCTCGACGACCGTCGTCACGACGGCGATCGCGCTCGTCGTGAGCGCGACCGCGACGATCGCCTGCGGCGAGACGAGCGTCCGGCGGTGCAGCCGGCCGAACGCACGCGGAAGCTGGCCGTGCTCGCCGAGCGAGTACGCGAGGCGTGCGAAGCCGCTCATCGACGTCGTGATCGCGGTCAGCAGGATCAGGGCGCCGCTCGCGCCGACGAAGAAGCGGATCGTGTCTCCGAGCCAGTGCGGCACCTCCATCCGGATCTGCTCGGCGACGCCCACGAGCGGCGCGCGCAGCCAGCGGTGCCCGAGCTCGGTGCGGGGGCCGGGGAACGCCGAGAGCGCGACGACGGCGATCGCGACGTAGACCGTCACGACGGTGCCGATCGCCACGAAGAGGGAGCGCGGCAGGTCGACTCCGGGCCGCCTCGCCTCCTCCGCGAGGTTCGCGACCGTCTCGAGGCCCGTGTAGGCGAGCATCGCGAGCGGCACCGCGAAGATGAGCGAGTGCACGGTCGGCGCGTCCCCGAGCGAGGTCCCGTGCGTGAGCGCGTGCGGGGAGAAGAGGAGGGCGAGGCCGAAGGCGACGAGCAGGAGCTGGACGAGCAGGTCGAGCGCCGGGACGGCGAAGCCGACCGCGTAGAGCGAGGGCCGGCGGAAGAGGCGCACGGCGGCGACGACCACGATCGCCCCGACGGCGACGACCACGTCCCACGGGTGCCGCTCGAGCGACGGGGTCTGGAAGGCGGCACCGACGTAGCGCGGGATGAAGAGCGCCGAGAGGGCGATCACGATCAGGTAGTCGAGGAAGAGCGCCCAGCCGGTCATGAAGCCGGCGAGGTCGTTCATCGAGCGGCGCACGAAGGTCGCCGCGCCGCCCGTCTCGGGCAGCGCCGAGGTCGCCTCGGCGTACGAGAGCGAGACGAGCAGGAAGAGGAGGCCGACGCCGAGCAGGACGAGCGGGGTGAAGCCGACCGCGTGCAGCGCGATCACGCCGAGGGCGAAGTAGATCGAGGAGGCGATCTCGCCGTAGGCGACCGTGAAGAGCGAGCGCGCGCCGAGCTCGCGCCGGAGCCCTGGGAGCTTCCTGGCTACCTCGGGCCTCCCCGGGTCAGGTAGAGGCGCCCCAGCCCCGCCGCGAGGAAGAGCAGCCCGAGCAGGATCCCGAGCCCGCCGCCGCCGCGGACGAGCGTGGCCGCGATCAGCGCGACCCCGAGCGCCGCGGTGAGCGCGGCGAGCACCCTCGTCGCGAGCCGGTACCCGCTCACGCCGGCCATTGTCCCGCCGGGCGAGGCACGGCGGCGGCCGCCGTAACAGAAGTGGAACGGACGATCCACGGGGGGCGCTGAGGTCCTGCTCCGAGGGTACTCCGGTCCGGGGCCGGCCGCCGCGGAGAGCGGCGGCCGCCGTGACGGAAGTCGCGCCGGCGGGGCACGGGCGGGGAGTCAGGCGGCCTTGCGGCCCGCCGCGACCATGACCCGGCAGGGCGCGTTCTTGAGGACGTAGTCGACCGTCTTGCCGAAGATGTCGCGGTGGAGGCCGCGGGGGGCGCCGAGGACGACGATCTCCGCGTGCCGGCGCTCCGCCTCCTCGACGATCGCCCGCCCGGCGTTGCGCGCCCTGACGACCCGGTCGACCATCCGCACGCCGTAGGTCTCGGCGGTCGCGCGGGCGTCGTCGAGGAGCCGGTCGGCCTCGGCCTCCTCCTCCGGGAGCGGCGCCTCGAGCGGCCGGTCGAGCGGCACGACGATCACCCGCAGCGCCACGATCGTCGCGCCGCGCTCCGCGGCGAGCCGAGCCGCCAGGTCGACCGACTCGTGCGACTCGGGGCCGGACACGATCGGCACGAGGATCGTCCGGTACTCGAGCGCGACCGCCGGCCCGAGCTGGATCGGCGCGCGCGCCGTCTCGGTCAGCGGCACCCCCAGCCGCCGGCGGTACGCCGTGTAGAGCACGAACCCGGCCGCGAGCCAGCCGAGCCCCGCGTAGCGCGTGGGCGCGTCCTGCGCGACCACCACGAGCCACGCCGCCCCGGTCCCGAGCGCGCCGAGGAGCGCGAACAGCGGCCAGTCCACCCCGCCCGCACGGAGGCTCGGCGCGACCCGGTACGGCTCCTCGACCTCGGGCGGCCGCCGCCGCAGCTGGATCACCGCCAGGTGCGCGACCGTGAACGACAGCATCGCGCCGAACGCGTACATCCGGCCGATGAAGTCGACGTTCCCCGGCAGCATGAAGACGACGGAGAAGAGCCCGGAGAACACGAGCAGCGAGAGCCACGGCGTCTTGAACCGCGGGTGCAGCCGCCGGAAGACCTCGGGCAGCTGGCGGTAGCTCGACATCGAGTACGTGATCCGCGAGGCGCCGATCACGCCCGCGTTCGTGGCGATGAACAGGATCGTCGCCGCGAGCACCCCGACGTAGACCTTCGCCGCCGAGAGCACGGCGCCGTGGAGGCCGAGGTTCTCGACGAGCCCGAGCACCGGGTCGTTCTTGAAGCCCTGCGGCGGGTCGAGCCCGAGCCGCGTGACGTAGTGGCCGGCCTCGTCCGGGTGCACCGGGAGGGCGGTGAGCGCGACGAGCGGCAGCGTGAAGTAGATCGCGAAGACGGCGATCGCGACGAGCCGGATCGCCCCGGGGATGCTCCGGCGCGGGTCGCGCGCCTCCTCGGCGAGGTTCGACACCGTCTCGATCCCGGTGTACGCGATCATCGCCACCGGGATCGCGAGCGCGAAGTCCGCCCACGTCGGGGCCGTCCCCCAGTGCACGTTCGACGTGAGCACGTGCGCGTCGAAGATGAGCACGAACCCGAGCACGACGAGGAGGAGCTGCGTGGCGAAGTCCACGACGGCGAGCAGCACGTTCAGCGCCGCCGCCTCGCGGATGCCGACGATGTTGATCCCGACGAGGAGCGCGACGACGATCGCGCCGCCGATCACGTCCCACGGGTTCGTCCGCAGCGGGCTCCAGAAGATCGAGAGGTAGTGCGGCACGAAGAACGCCGAGATGGCGACCGTGATGATGTAGTTGAGCATCTGCGCCCACGCCGCGCCGAACGAGACGAGCTCGTTGAACGCGTGCCGCGCGAAGCTCGACGACCCGCCCGCCTCCGGGAAGTTCACCGTCCCCTCGGCGTACGTCGCGGCCGTGCACGCGAAGATCAGGCCGGAGACGACGAAGACGAGCGGCGTCAGCCCGAGCGCGATCGCGGCGGTGACGCCGAGCGCGTAGTAGATCGACGAGCCGACGTTCCCGTAGGCGGTCGCGAAGAGCGCCTGCGTCCCGAGGACGCGCTCGAGGACGTGTGCTTGCCGCCGCCGCCGGGGCACGGCCGGAATCTAGTCCGCGCCCCGGCGGCGGCCGGTCATCGCTACGTGTGGATCGAGACGATCAGCGGGATGATCAGGATCGCGACGATGTTCGTGATCTTGATCATCGGGTTGATCGCCGGGCCCGCGGTGTCCTTGTACGGGTCGCCGACGGTGTCTCCGGTGACGGCGGCGGCGTGCGCCTCCGACCCCTTGCCGCCGTAGAGCCCGTCCTCGATCAGCTTCTTCGCGTTGTCCCAGGCGCCGCCGCCCGCGGTCATCGCGATCGCGAGGAAGAGGCCGGTGACGATCGTCCCGATCAGGAGCCCGCCGAGCATGCGGGCGTTGATGCAGCCGACGACGATCGGGAAGGCGACCGGGATGATCGCCGGGAGCATCATCGACTTGATCGCCGACCCGGTGACGATGTCGATCGCGCGCCCGTACTCGGGTCTCACCGTCCCCTCCATGATGCCGGGGTTCTCGCGGAACTGGCGCCGCACCTCCTCCACGACCTGGCCGCCGACACGTCCGACCGCCTGCATCGCGAGCGACGCGAACAGGAACGGCATCAGGCCGCCGACGAAGAGGCCCGCGACGACCCACGCGTCCGAGAGGTCGAAGCTCGTCGCGTAGTCGCGGTCGGAGAGTCCCGAGGTGTACGAGTCGAAGAGGACGAGCGCGGCGAGCGCAGCCGACCCGATCGCGTAGCCCTTGGTGACCGCCTTCGTCGTGTTGCCGACCGCGTCGAGCGGGTCGGTGACGGCGCGGACGCCCTCGGGCAGATCGGCCATCTCCGCGATCCCGCCCGCGTTGTCGGTGACGGGGCCGTAGGCGTCGAGCGCGACGATCAGGCCGGTCATCGACAGCTGCGCCATCACCGCGACGCCGATGCCGTAGAGGCCGGCGAGATGGTGCGCGACGAGCACGCCGGCGGCGATCACGATCACGGGCGCCGCCGTCGACTGCATCCCGACGGCGAGGCCCTCGATGATGTTCGTCGCATGGCCGGTCTGGGAGGCCTTCGAGATCGACTTCACCGGGCTCCAGCGCGTGCCGGTGTAGAACTCGGTGATCGCGACGAGCAGGAAGGTGACGATCAGGCCGACGATCGCCGCCACGTACAGGTCGGCGAAGCCGTACGGCCCGTCGTCGAAGGCCATCGTGACCGGGACGAAGCCGGCGGCCGAGAGCAGGGTCGCGACGATCACCGCCTTGTAGAGCGCGTTGATGATCGCGTTCTCGCCGCGGCCGAGGCGCGCGAAGAACGTTCCGATCACCGACGCGACCGCGGAGACGGCGCCGATCACGAGCGGGAAGAGGTAGAGGCGCGCGTCGACGAGGCCGGACAGCGTGCCGAGCAGCATCACCGCGACCGCGGTGACCGCGTAGGTCTCGAACAGGTCGGCCGCCATACCGGCGCAGTCGCCGACGTTGTCGCCGACGTTGTCGGCGATCACCGCCGCGTTGCGTGGGTCGTCCTCGGGGATGCCCGCCTCGATCTTGCCGACGAGGTCGGCGCCGACGTCGGCGGCCTTCGTGTAGATGCCGCCGCCGAGTCGCGCGAACACGGAGATCAGCGAGCCGCCGAACGCGAGCCCGACGAGCGCGTGGATCGCCTGCGTGGGCGTGTCGTCGAAGCCGGCGGTGAGGAGCCAGTAGTAACCCGAGACGCCGAGGAGGCCGAGCCCCACGACGAGCAGCCCCGTGACCGAGCCGGCGCGAAAGGCGACGTTGAGCGCGGGCTTGAGCCCGCCGCGCGCCGCCTCGGCCGTGCGCACGTTCGAGCGGACGGCGACGTTCATCCCGATGAAGCCCGCGGCGGCCGAGAGCGCCGCGCCGATCACGAACCCGAAGGCGGTCCCCCACCCGAGCTCGTTGTAGACGCCGATCAGGACGAACGGGACGACCGCGACCGCCGCGATCGTCATGTACTGCCGGCGCAGGTACGCGGACGCGCCCTCCTGCACCGCGCCCGCGATCTCGCGCATCCGCTCGTTGCCGTCCGGCTGCCGGAGCAGCCAGAACGTCAGCCACAACCCGTACCCGACCGCCACCGCAGCGCAGACGAGCGCCAGGAGCACGGGGTGATGCATGAACCAGTCCATTCCGCGCTGCCTCCCCTCACAAAGTCAAGCGCCGAGACCTTCGGCGCGGGCGGGATTCTAGTGGTTACTCCGGCGGGGCGGCCGCCGTGTCGGCGTAGGCGACCTTCAGGTTCGCGAGCGCGCGCTCGAAGTCGCGCAGGAGCGCCTCGTCGACCTGCCCGG
Organism: Gaiellaceae bacterium; assembly: GCA_035650615.1. Classification (GTDB taxonomy): domain Bacteria; phylum Actinomycetota; class Thermoleophilia; order Gaiellales; family Gaiellaceae; genus PALSA-600. The sequence continues at coordinate 27,575 of DASRHI010000046.1, forward strand.
AGAGGACCGGCAGGACGGCCGTGATCGCGTCGATCGCCGCCTTCGCCTGGGGCAGGTCGCGCTGCTCGAGCTTGGCGAACGCGAGCGAGGCGAGCGTCGAGACCGTCGAGAGCAGGAACTGGCCGACCTCCACCTTCCGGATCGCCTCGGCGAGCTCGTCCGGAGTCGGCGGCTTCGGGCCCTCGTCAGCCAATCAGCTCACCCGCCCTCACCTGCTCGGCGTAGATCTCCGCCAGCGTCGCGCCGTCCTCCCTGCGCGCGCGCTGGCGCTCGGCCGCGTTCTGCGCCGGGACGGCGAGGAAGCCCGCCGCGCCCACCTCGTCCGCGACGGGGGCGACCCACTCGACGAGCTGCTCGAGCCGCGCCCGCGCCGGGACCGGCTCGCCGCGCTCGAAGTCGATCAGCTCCCCCGCGAGCCCGTGCCGGATCGCGCGCCAGAGGTTCTCCTCGAGGAGCCGGCGCGGGACCTCCGCGACCGGCTCGCCCTCGTCGACCGCGCGGACGCAGCGGACGGCGAGCGCGTAGCCGAGCGCGGCGAGGCCCTGCGCCTCGCCGAGGTCCGGCTGGCCGTCCATGATCCGCAGCTCGATCGTGGGGTACGCGAGGTGCGGCCGCACGCTCCACCAGAGCTGGGTGTGCTCCGTGATCGAGCCGGTGCGGTAGAGGAACGACACGTACTCCTCGAAGCCGCCCCACCCGTCGTAGGCGTCGGGGATGCCGCAGCGCGGGAACGTCCGCGTGAAGATCTGCGAGCGCGCCGAGTGCAGGCCGCTGTCGACCTCCTCGACGAACGGCGAGCTCGCCGAGAGGGCGAGCAGCTCCGGCAGGAAGCGCCGCAGCGCGTTGTGCACGGCGACCGCCCGGTCGCCGCCGCGGATGCCGACGTGCACGTGCAGCCCGAAGGTGTTGTTGCGCCAGACGACGTAGCGCAGGATCTCGTCGTTGCGGCGGTAGTGAGGCGTGTCGATGATCCGCTGGTCCTGCCAGCGGCTCCACGGGTGGGTGCCGGTCGCGCCGAGCTGGATCCCGAGGTCGCGCGCGAGCGCCTGCAGCTGCGCCCGGCGCTCCGCCATCCGCGCCGCCGCCTCCGCGAAGTCGGCGCAGCGGCCGGTCCGCACCTCGGCCTCGGACGCGATCAGCTCCCCCACGAGGTGCTCGTCGAGCTCCGACCCCTGCGCCGACGCCTTCAGCTCCTCGAAGCGGTTCACGAGCGAGAGCGTGTCGGGGTCGAGGAGCGCGAACTCCTCCTCCACGGCGACCGTGAAGTCGGTCCCGCTCTCGAACGCCTCGCGCGCGCTCGCGAGCTGCTCGGCCGCCGACAGACGCTGCTCCTCTCCCATCGTCGCGCGAAGGCTACTGGAGGAGTCGCGCCGCGACGCTCGCCCACGACCAGCGCGCCTCGACCGCCCGGCGCGCGGCCGCCCGGAGCTCGCTCCGGTCGGCGTCGCCGAGCTCGAGCAGCTCGCCGAGCTTGCGGCGCAGGTCGTCGGTGTCGCCGGGCTCGAACGCGGCCAGGTGGCGGAGCCGGTCGGGGTACTCGGCCTCGAGCCCCGCGGCGATCTCGGCGAGGCCCGAGTGCCGCGCGACGAGCGGCGGGCAGCCGGCGGCCGCGGCCTCCGCCGCGACCATCCCGAACGCCTCGGGGAAGATCGACGGGACGACCGCGACGTCGGCGAGCGGGAGCAGGTGCGCGAGGTGGCGGTGCTCGAGCGGGCCGGTGAAGAGCGTGCGCGGGCCCGCCTCCGCCTCGAGCCGCCGGCGGAAGTCGCCGAAGCCGACGATCACCGCGCGGGCGCGGAGCTCTCTCAGCGCTTCGAGCAGGAGGTGGACGCCCTTGTTCTCGATCAGCTTGCCGAAGTAGAGGACGGTCGGCTCGTCGCCGGCGAGGAAGGTCGAGAAGCGCTCGGCGTTCCCCTCGTCGGGCAGGCGCTCGTGCTCGTTCCCGGGGTTGGGCGGGTCTCGCCGCGCCTCGTCGAGCAGCCCGGCGAGCGCGGCGGCGCGCTCCTGCGGGGCGAACTCGGCGAGGTCCACGCCCGGCGGGACCTCGAACACCCGCTCGACGTGCCCGAGCACCTGCTCCAGCACCTCCCGGACGTGGCGCGAGCCGACGTACGTCGCGTCGGCGGCCGCGAGCGCCTCGCGCCCCGCGGCCTCGAGCTCCGCCCGGCCGCGCAGCGAGTACTCGAGCTCGGAGCCGTGCGCCTTGACCCGGAACGGCAGCCCGCTGGCGGCGCCGACGGCGCCGCCCATCAGCACGTGGTTCGCGAACACGAGGTCGGCCGGCGCGAGCTCGCGCAGGACCGCGGCGTTCGCGTCGACGTATCGCGCCCGCTCGGCGCCGTCGAGCTCCTGGAGGAGGCGGGGCTCGAGCCCCTCGTAGCGGTCGAGCACGAAGACCGGCAGCAGCCCGCCCGGCAGCTCCGGCCGGACGACGCGGGCCCCGCCCAGGTCGTAGCGCGCCGGCTCGCGCTCCTGGCAGACGACGGTGACGTCGTGGCCGGCGCGGCTCCATTCCCGCGCGAGCGCCCGGGTGTAGACGTTCGAGCCGGTCCCGCCGAGCAGGTAGCCGTGCCACAGCAGGACGCGCACGGCGCCGCCCTACGTCAGGTGGAAGTAGAGCGCGTGCAGGAGGTCGACGGCCGGATTGGAGGTGTGGACGGTGACGTCGGCCGGGACGTCGAGGAGCGCCTCGGAGTAGTTGAAGATGATCCTCACGCCCGCCGCGACGAGGCTGTCGGCCGCGGCCTGGGCGGCGACGGCGGGGACGGCCAGGACGCCCACGACGATGTTCTTGTCGCGGATCACCTCCGGCAGGCGCCGGTAGTCCGTGACCTCGACCTCGCCGATCGGCGTCCCGATCTTGCGCTCGTCGTTGTCGAAGACGGCGGCGATCGTGATCCCGTGCTCGGCGAAGATCGGCGAGCCCGCGATCGCCTGGCCGAGGCGTCCGGCGCCGACGAGGGCGATGTTGTGCTGGCCCTGGGTTCGCAGGATCTTCCTGATCTCGCCCAGGAGGCCGTCGATCGAGTAGCCGACCCCCCGCTTGCCGAACTTGCCGAAGTTCGAGAGGTCGCGCCGGATCTGCGTCGCGTTGATGTTCGTGTAGTCGGCGATCTCCTGCGAGGAGATGCGGTCCTTGCCCATCTTCCGCGCCTGAGTGAGCACCTGGAGGTAGCGCGAGAGCCGCGCGGCGACGCCGACGCCGACCCGGTTGTCGCCCGCGCGGACCCCCTCGACGGATCCCTGCAGCATCCGCGCCATTGTGCCCAAAGCGGCCGCCGGGGGACGCAGGAACGGTCACCCCGCGCCGGCGGCGCGTGCGCGCAGCGCCTCCTCGTCGACGCGGTAGACGGAGACGCGCTCCCCGTCGGCCTCGACCACCGGCAGGAGCTCGCGGTAGCGCCGCTCCAGCTCCGGGTCGCCCGTGACGTCGACCTCCTCGAGCTCGAACCGGAGCTCCTCTCGCAGCCGCGCGAGCTCGGCGCGCGCGGTCTCGCAGAGGTGGCAGCCGCGGCCGGTGTAGAGCCGGACGTGCACTACGGGTAGAGGCCGCGGATCACGCTCGCCTCGGCGACGCGCCGGACGGCCAGGCCGTACGCCGCCGAGCGCAGCGGGACCGCGTGCTGCTCGTGGAGGGCCCAGGTCGCGGCGAACGCGCCCGCGACGATCTCGGCGAGGCGCGCGTTCACCTCCTCCTCCTTCCAGAAGAACTCCTGCAGCCCCTGCACCCATTCGAAGTACGAGACGACGACGCCGCCGGCGTTCGCGAGCACGTCCGGAAGCACGAAGACGCCCTTCCCCTCGAGGATCTCGTCGGCCGCCGGCGTCGTCGGCCCGTTCGCGCCCTCGACGACGATGCGGGCGCGCACGCGGTCCGCGTTCGCCTCGGTGATCGCCTGCTCGAGCGCGCACGGCGCCAGCACGTCGCAGTCGCAGACGAGGAGCTCGTCGTTCGTGATCGCGTCCCCGCCTCCGAGCTCGACGAGGCGGCCGCCCTCGCGCTTGTGCGCGAGCGCCGCGGCGACGTCGACGCCGTGCTCGTTGTAGACGCCGCCGGAGGAGTCGGAGACCGCGACGACGCGCGCGCCGAGCTCGGAGACGAGGCGCGCGAAGACCGAGCCGACGTTGCCGAAGCCCTGCACGGCGACGCGGAGCCCGTACGGGGCCACGCCCTGCTTCGCGAGCGCCTCGGCGAGGCAGAAGAGGACGCCGCGCCCGGTCGCCTCCTCGCGCCCGAGCGAGCCGCCGACCGTCAGCGGCTTCCCGGTCACGACGGAGAGCACGGAGTGGCCCCGGTTCATCGAGTACGTGTCGAAGATCCACGCCATCACCTGCGGCGTCGTCCCGACGTCGGGCGCGGGGATGTCCTTCTCCGGTCCGATCTCGTTCACGATCTCCGAGGTGAAGCGGCGCGTCATCCGCTCGAGCTCCCCGCTCGAGAGCGCCTTCGGGTCGCACACGACGCCGCCCTTCGCGCCGCCGAAGGGCAGGTTCATGAGCGCGCACTTCCACGTCATCGCCATCGCGAGCGCCTTCACCTCGTCGAGCGTGACGTCGGGGTGGTAGCGGATGCCGCCCTTCGAGGGCCCGCGCGCGACGTTGTGGGTGACGCGCCAGCCGGTGAAGACGCGCACCGAGCCGTCGTCCATCGTCGTCGGGATCGCGACCTCGACCGACTTCTTGCACTCGCCGAGGATCCCCACGAGGTCGTCGTCGATCGCGAACGTGTCGGCGACCTTCCGGAGCTGCTCCCGCGCGAGCCGGAACGGGTTCTCTCTCAGGTGGCTCTCACGCCGCTCGCGCGCGGCCATCAGCCGGACTGTATCGCGAAGCGGACGCGCGACCGGCTCGGAGCGCCGCCGCCCGTCGGCCAGGCGACGAGCCGCAGCTCGTAGCGGCCGGGAGCGAGCCGGCCTCCGCCGGGCGTGCGGCCGGTGATCCCGAAGTCGTAGGAGCCCGGCAGCAGGTCGCGCTCGCGCGCGAGCCGCCCGACGAACGTGCCGGCCGCCGTGTAGAGGAGCACGTCGAGCCGGGCGACGGGCTCGATCTGCACGCCGCCGTGGACGGTGACGCGCCCGAGGTCGACGGTGAGGACGGCGGGGCTCGCGTCCGAGGGCGCGAACGCGCCGTCGGCGAGGGCGGCGTGGCGGATCAGGCTCCCGAGCGGCCGGCGCGGCAGGACCGACCACGGGACGCGGAGCGGCTGCCCGCCGACCGGCCCCAGCTCGAGCACGCCCGCGCTGCCGTGCGGACCGAGCGCGCGGACGCGGATCCGCGCCGAGCGGCCCGGGGCGAGCGCGACGCGGCGCGGGACGACGCGCAGCTCGGGGTCGGGCCTCGGCTGCACGACGAGGGGGCGGGCGGACACGTTCCGCAGCGTCAGCGAGCGCCACGACCTCCCGCCGAATGCGAGCGAGGTCGCCGACGCGGCCAGCTCGCCGGCGACGCTGCCGCCGACGTCGAGCACGCCGGCGCCGGCGGCCGGGAGCGGCTCGCCGGCCGGGCGGGCGTAGCCGGCGAGGAGACTCGCGAGGTCGCGGGCGCCGAGCCCGGGGCGGGCCTCCGCGAGCACCGCCGCGGCCCCGGCGACCGCGGCGGCCGCCGCGCTCGTCCCGCTCACGGTCGCGAAGGCCGGCTCGCCGTCGGCGGCACGGCCCGGGTCGGCGGTCGCGAGGGCGACGCCCCCGGCGGCGAGGTCCGGCTTCAGGATCCCGGAGAAGGCGAGCCCGCGCGACGAGAACGAGGCGATCCTGCCCGCGAGCGGGTTCGGCTCGGCGTGCGCCCGGCCGAGCGCGATCCCGACCGCGCGGCCGCCGCGCAGCCCGGCGGCGATCGCGTCGGCGGCGGCGCCCGGGACGGCGACCACGGGCACCCCGACGTCGCTCGAGAAGCCGAGCGAGCCGGCGGGGAGGTTCCCGCCGGTGAGCAGCACCGCGGCCGCGCCCGCGCGGGCGGCGGCGACGACGTCCGCCCCCGGATCGGCGCCCGCGCGGACGAGCGCGGCCTTGCCCGCGACGAGGCCGAGGCCGCGCCGGTCGAAGTAGTCCGCGGTCCCCTCGCCGCCGCTGCGCGGGGCGGCGGCCGCGAGCACGAGCGCCCGCCGCGGCTCGGCCCCGCCGAGGAGCGGCAGCCGCGCCTCGAAGACGGTCTCGAGGCCGCGCCAGACGACGAGGCGGACCGAGGCCGTGGCGGGACGCGTGTCGAGCGCGGCGACGGTGAGCGCGGCGGCCGCGCCGCCGGGGCCGTCGAGCGACCCGAACACCGGCCCGGCGTCGCCCTCGTTGCCGGCGGGGCAGACGACCAGCGTGTCGAGCGCGAGCGCGCCGGCCACCGCCTGCGCCTCCGGGCTGTCGGCGAACGCCGCGTACGGCTCGGCGACCCCGACGAGGGCGACGCGGGCTGCGTCGTGCGCGTCGCCGTCGGCGTTCGGGTCGACGGCGCGCTCGAGCCCCGCGATCAGCTGGTCGCTGCGCGCGTAGACGGCGTCGCGCCCCGACGCGTCCGGCTGCCAGCCGGCGACGCGGATCGGGAAGACGGTCGCGCCGGGGGCTGCGCCGCGGATCCCGCCCGGGCCGCCGGAGCCCGCGAGCAGCCCCGCGAGCTCGGTCCCGTGGCGCTCGCGCCGCGTCGGGTCCTGCGCGCTCGCCTCGGCGTCGGCCGCCTCGCCGGCGCCGACGACGTCGACTCCCGGCTCGACGCGCCCGTCGAGGTACGGCTGCGCGCGGTCGACGCCGGTGTCGAGCAGCGCGATCGTGACCCCGCGGCCGTCGAAGCCGGCGAGGCCCGGCGCCGCCGGCGCCGCCGGCGCGGACGAGACGCCGGCGGAGGCGGGGAAGGCCGCGCGCACGGGGTAGACGCCGGCGACCTCCGGGTCCCGCTCGAGCAGCGCCTCGGCGCGCGGGTCGAGCGCGGCCGAGAAGCCGTCGAGGACGCGCGCGTAGCTGTAGTCGGGGCGGACGCCGAGCCCGTGCGCGGCGAGCTCGACGAGCACCTGCTGCTGGGCGGCGTACGCCTGGGCCGTCCACTGCCGCTCCTGCTGGCCGGTGGCGAAGCGCGCGTGCGCGAGGCGCTGCGCGACCGAGGGCGTGCGCAGGACGACGATCCGGCGGCGGCCGATCGTCACCTGCGGGTGCGCCTCGCCGACGAGCCCGCGCCAGGTGGTCGACTCGGTGTAGCGCCGGGGCGGCGAGCTCCCGTGCGACGCCGTGACGGCCGCCGCCGCGGCTACGGCCGCGAGCACGGGCAGCGCGAGCCTAGGCCGCCGTCGCATAGGCGTCGAGCACGAGGCTCTCCGGAGGGGTGAGCGCGCGGGTGTAGCGGGCCGCCGACGCGATCATCGCCGCGTTGTCGGAGCAGAGCTCGAGCGGCGCCGCGACGGCGTCCGGCAGGGCCGACCGCAGCTCGCTGTTCGCGGCCACCCCTCCGACGATCGCAGCCGTCCCGGACGCCGCCGCCTCGAGCCGCCCGGCGAGCGCGCGGACGATCGCCCGCTGGTAGGAGGCGGCGAGGTCGGCGCGGCGCACCTCGAGCTCCGCGGGCGGCAGGTCGCGGACGGCGTACAGGAGCGCGGTCTTGAGCCCCGAGAACGAGAAGTCGAGCCCGGGCACGCGCGCGACCGGGAAGGCGTACGCCTCGGGGTCGCCCTCGCGCGCGAGGCGGTCGATCGCCGCGCCGCCCGGGTACGGGAGCCCGAGCAGCCGCGCTCCCTTGTCGAAGGCCTCGCCGGCGGCGTCGTCGAGCGTCGTGCCGAGGACCCGGACGCCCTCCCAGGCGCGGTCCCGGACGTCGAGGAGGAGGGTGTGGCCGCCGCTCGCGAGCAGGCAGGTGAAGGGCGGGTCGAGCGGGCGCGGCTCGAGGAAGAGCGACGCGACGTGGCCGTGGAGGTGGTCGACCGGCGCGAGCGGCAGGCCGCGCGCCCACGCGAGCGCCTTCGCCGCCGAGAGGCCGACGAGCAGCGCCCCGACCAGGCCGGGGCCGGCGGTGACCGCGACGGCCTCGGCGTCGCCGAGCGACGCCCCGGCGCGGTCGAGCGCCTCGCGGACGACAGGCGAGACGAGCTCGAGGTGGCGGCGTGAGGCGAGCTCGGGCACGACGCCGCCGTAGCGCGCGTGCAGCTCGGCCTGGGAGGAGACGACGTTCGAGCGGACGCGGCCGTCTCGCTCGACGACCGCGGCCGCCGTCTCGTCGCACGAGGTCTCGATCCCGAGGATCACCGCTCGGCCCCCGCGCTCACGCCCGCCGCCCGCCCCGGCGGTCCGCCCCTCGCCCACCCGGGGGGTCCGCCCGCAACCGCCGACAGCGTACCGGCCCGGCCGTGACGGAACCGTGCCGGCTCCGGGTCAATTCGGCACCAGCTCGTCCACAGGCGGCTCAGCCGGGCTCGGCGTCCCGCCACATGATCAGCGCGTCCTCGCGGTTGTCGGTGTAGTACCCGCGCCTGACGCCGTGCCGCTCGAAGCCGAGCCGCTCGTAGAGCCGGATCGCACCCGCGTTCGACACGCGCACCTCGAGCGTGTAGCCGCGGCCGTCGTCGCCTCCCGTCCTCGCGAAGAGCTGCTCGAGCAGGCGGGTCGCGATGCCGCGGCGCTGGAAGTCGGGGTCGACGGCCACGTTCATCACGTGCCAGGCGTCGGCGTAGCGCGAATTGACGATGTAGCCGACGAGCCGGTCGCCCTCGAAGGCGCCGAGGCAGATCGACGTCGCCTTCGCGAGCTCGGACGCGAACATCGAGCGCGACCACGGCGTCCGGTACGCGCGCTGCTCGATCGCCTCGATCTCGGGCAGGTCGGCGAGCGTCAGGGTCCGGATCTCGACCGCGACGGCCGTCATCCGCCCGGCCTCGCGTCCGGCGCCCGCAGGTAGAGCGGCTCGATCGCCTCGACCGGCCCGAACGCGTCGGCATGGTCGACGAGGAGCCGCGCGGACGCCCGGTGGCGCTCGTCGTCGTCCGGCGGGACGTCGGCGCCGGCCGACTCGAAGACCGCGCGGTAGCGCACCGCGCCGTCGCCGACGAGCGTCGCGCCGCCGACGTCGAGCTCCTCCGGACGCGCGACCACCGGCCCCGTCGTGAACACCTCGCCCCGGCGCGCGTCGATCACCGGGCGCCCGCCCGCGAAGGCGTGCAGCGTCGAGACCCCGGCGACGGGGACGCCGAGCGCGAGCGCGAGGCCCCGCGCCGTCGCCAGCCCCATCCGGACGCCGGTGAAGCTCCCCGGCCCGGTGCCGACGACGACGGCGTCGATCGCGCCCGGGGAGAGGCCGGCCGCACGGGCGAGCTCGTCGGCGGCGGCGAGGAGCGCGCGCGGCTCCGTCGGCCGCTCGCCCACGAGCTCGCCGTCGCGGAGGAGGGCGCACGAGCCCCTGGAGGTGGCGGTGTCAAAGGCGAAGATCGTCCTCACTCTCGATCGTCACGCGGCGGTGCGTCTCGTCGACGTGCTCCAGGTACACGGCGGCGCGGACGGGCGGAAGCCAGGCGCCGGCGTGCTCCGGCCACTCGACGAAGGCAATCGTGCCATCGAAGTAGGGTTCCAGGTCGCCCCACTCGGCGGGGGCGAGGCCGTCGAGCCGGTAGAGGTCGAGGTGCGCGACGGGCTCCCTGCCCGCGTAGCGGTGGCCGATCGCGAAGGTCGGGCTGGAGACGGGCTGCTCCACGCCGAGCGCCCGGCAGGCCCCGCGGATGAAGGTCGTCTTGCCGGCGCCGAGCTCGCCGGCGACGCCGACGACGTCGCCGGCGCGCAGCCGCGCGGCCAGGCGCGCCCCGAGGGCCTCGGTCTCCCCGGGGTCCCCGGTCACGACCTCCACGCCGCCCACGATAGACAGGGCCGAACCCACCGGCTGTGGAGCGTCCCTGAAGGCGGCTGCCGCGTGACGGGCCCGGGACGGCCGGTGGAGGCGCCCGTCAGAAGAGGCCGAGCTGGACCGGCTCCGCCCGCGGAAGGCGACCTGGGCCCGCAGGCGGGGACGCGGAGCCGGGCGCGGAGACGGCCGCGGGCGCGGCGTCCGGGGCGGGCGCCGCCGCCGCGCGGCCGAGCACGCCCGGCAGGCGGCGGAAGTCGGCCTCGAGCACCTCCAGCATCCGCGGCGTGTAGAGCGCCGCGGCCGGGTGGAAGAGCGGGTAGAGGAGCACCCGCGAGCCGCCGAGCACGACCTCCTGCTCCGTCCCGTGCACCCGCGTGATCCCGAGCGGCTTGCCGGAGAGCAGCTTCGTCGCGAAGTTGCCGAGCGTCGCGATCACCCGCGGCCGGATCAGCTCGATCTGCCGGAAGAGGTGCGGCTCGCACGCCTCGATCTCGTCCGGCTGCGGGTCGCGGTTCCCGGGCGGCCGGCACTTCAGCACGTTCGCGATGTACACGTCCTCGCGGGACAGGCCGATCCCGGCCAGGAGCTTGCCGAGGAGCTGGCCGGCGGCGCCGACGAACGGCACCCCCTGCTTGTCCTCGTGGAAGCCCGGCGCCTCGCCCACGAACATCAGGTCGGCCGCCGGGGAGCCGGCGCCGAAGACGACCTGCGTCCGCCCCTTCGCGAGCGGGCAGCGCGTGCACCCGGCGACGAGCTCGCCGTAGCCCGAGAGGCTCAGGCCGGCCGGATCAGCCGCAGCCGCCGCCACAGCAGCTTCCACCGCAGCAGCCCCCTCCTCCCCCGCCGAAGCTGGGCTGGGTGCTGGTGCCGTGGGCCGCGAAGACGGAGAACTGCTTCTGCACCTTGGTCTGGCCGCAGTCGGGGCACGGCGGGGTCTCGTCGTGGCGGACGAGCTCCTCGAAGTGCGACTCGCAGCTCATGCAGACGTACTCGTAGATCGGCATCGGCATCAGACTACCCAACCGGACGGGCCGATCATGAGCCCCCGGTCGGACGGCATCGGCTACGCTTTCCGGTGCCCGGCATCCGCGAGGAGCTGGAGCTCGAGATGGAGACGCCGCGAACGATCGCCGAGCTGCGCACCGCGCTCGCGCCCCTGCGCGACGGGCGGCGGATCGGGCTCGTCCCGACGATGGGCGCGCTCCACCCCGGACACCTCGCCCTGATCGGGGCCGCGCGGGCGGAGTGCGACGCCGTCGTCGCGACCGTGTTCGTCAACCCGGCGCAGTTCGCCGAGGCGGACGACCTGCTGGCCTACCCGCGCGACCTCGAGCGCGACCACGCGATCGCGGCCGGCGCCGGCGTCGACGTCCTGTTCGCGCCCGCCGCGGAGGAGCTCTACCCGCCCGGCTTCGCCACCTGGGTCGTGCCGGCAGGCGCCGCCGAGGGCCTCGAGGGCGAGCACCGCCCGGGCCACTTCCGCGGCGTCGCGACCGTGTGCGTCAAGCTCTTCCTCCTCGTCCGGCCCCACGCCGCCTACTTCGGCCGCAAGGACGCCCAGCAGCTCGCCGTGATCAAGCAGGTCGTGCGCGACCTCAACCTCGACCTCGAGATCCGCGCCGTCCCCACCGTGCGCGACGAGGACGGGCTCGCCTTCTCGTCGCGCAACGCCCGCCTCACGCGGGCCGAGCGCGCCCGCGCGCTCGCGATCCCCCGGGCGCTCGCGACGCGCGACCCGGAGCGCGCGCGCCGCGTGCTCGCCGAGGCCGGGATCGAGCCCGACTACGTCGCCGTCGCCGACCTCGACGGCCCGACGCTCGCGGTGGCCGCGCGGGTCGGGGCGACCAGGCTGGTCGACAACGTCCCGCTCACGTGAGCACCCGCCCCCGCACCCCCGCCCCCGCCACGCCCGCCCCGGGGAAGCTGGCCCTGCCCGAGCTCGGCGAGATGAAGCGCCGCGGCGACCGGATCGCCATGGTCACCGCCTACGACGCCCCCGCCGGGCGCCTCGCCGACGAGGCGGGCGTCGAGCTCGTGCTCGTCGGGGACACCGCCGCGATGGTGATGCTCGGGCACGACTCGACGGTGCCGGTGACGCTCGACGAGATGATCTTCCTCACCCGCGCCGTCACCCGCGCCGCCCGGCGGCCGCTCGTGGTCGGCGACCTCCCGTTCGGCACGTACGAGGTGTCGGACGAGCAGGCCGTGGCGAGCGCGGTGCGGCTCGTGAAGGAGGGCGGCGCGGACGTCGTCAAGCTCGAGGGCGCCGGCCGCATGGTCTCGCGCGTCCGGGCGATCGCGGAGTCGAACGTCGGCGTGATGGCGCACATCGGGCTCACGCCGCAGTCGGCGACGAGGCTCGGCGGCTTCCGCGCCCAGGGCCGCACCGCGGCCGCGGCGCTCGCGCTCGTGGACGACGCGCTCGCCCTCGAAGAGGCCGGAGCGTTCGCGCTCGTGCTCGAGGCCGTGCCCGCGCCGGTCGCGGCGCGGATCACGCAGGCCCTCGCGATCCCGACGATCGGGATCGGCGCCGGGCCGGCGTGCGACGGCCAGGTGCTCGTGTGGCACGACCTGCTCGGCCTCTACGCCGGACGGACCCCGCGCTTCGTCAAGCGCTACGCGGAGCTCGCGGGCGAGATCTCGGCGGCGCTCGCCGAGTACGTCGCGGACGTCCGTTCGGGGGCGTTCCCGGAGGACAAGCACACCTACGGGATCGCCGACGAGGAGCTCGCGCGCTTCGAGGCGGCGCTCTCAGAGCGCGAGCAGCAGCGCGGCGACGGCGAGCGGCGGTAGCACCGCCGCGGCCGCACGCGTCCACGTCCAGGCGTGCACCGAGCGCACGCCGACCACGAGCAGGGCCGCCGACCAGGCGACGAACGCGAGCACGACCCACGCGTAGGCGTCGCGCCCGACCGGCGAGAGGACGAGCGAGAGCGCGAGCGGGACGCAGGCGTACGCGAGCACGTGGCGGGCGCGCCGGTACGACCCGAGCGAGCCGAGCGCGCGGGCGGCGCCGTAGAGGATCGCGCCGAAGAACCAGTAGGCGGCGGCGCCGGTGATCCCGCCGGCGAGCAGGACCCAGACGGGGAGCAGGACCCCGTCGTAGCCGGTCGAGGCGCGCGAGGCGAGCGCGAGCGCGGCCCCGACGAGCCAGACCACGAGCAGCACCGGCTCCGCCCGGTCGGCGGCCGCCTCGCTCGAGTCGTCCCGCAGGGCCGCGAAGACGGCGCGCGGCGCCTGCAGGACGAGCAGCGTGCGCAGCCACCACTCGGCCACCGACGCTAGGGAAGGATCGGACCGGTCACGACCTGCCCGTCGTGACAGCGGTAGACCGTCTGGTTCAGACCCGTTGCCAGCTGCTGGACCGGGGGCTTGCCGTCCCGGCAGAGCTCGTGGTGCCGCCCGACCGTGAACCAGTAGGCGACCCCGACGCCGAACAGCGCCACGCAGACCAGCGCCAAGGCGACCATGACCTGGTTCTTGTTCCGGAAGTTCAAGCCGCCGCCACGGCACGGCGCTCGAGCAGCGGCCGCAGGAACTGTCCGGTGTACGACTCGGGGACGAGGGCGACGTCTTCGGGCGTGCCGGTCGCGACCACCTCGCCGCCCGCCTCCCCGCCCTCGGGCCCGAGGTCGACGATCCAGTCGGCCTGCTTGATCACGTCGAGGTTGTGCTCGATCACGAGCACGGTGTTGCCCGAGTCGACCAGGCGCTGGAGGACGTCGAGGAGCTTCTCGATGTCCGCGAAGTGGAGGCCCGTGGTCGGCTCGTCGAGGATGTAGAGCGTCCGGCCCGTCGCCACCTTGCAGAGCTCGGCCGCGAGCTTCACCCGCTGCGCCTCGCCGCCCGACAGGGTCGTCGCTGGCTGGCCCAGGCGCATGTAGTCGAGCCCGACGTCGTGGAGGGTCTGCAGGCGGCGGCGGATCTTGGGGATCTTCGCGAAGAACGCGAGCGCCTCCTCGACCGAGAGCTCGAGCACGTCCGCGATCGTCTTGCCCTTGAACCGGACCTCGAGCGTCTCCCGGTTGTAGCGGCGGCCCTTGCACGTCTCGCACGGGACGTAGACGTCGGGCAGGAAGTGCATCTCGATCTTGATCTGCCCGTCGCCCTTGCACGTCTCGCACCGCCCGCCCTTCACGTTGAACGAGAACCGCCCCGGCTTGTAGCCGCGCACCTTGGCGTCCGGCGTGAGCGAGTACAGCTCGCGGATGTGCGTGAAGAGGTCGGTGTACGTCGCCGGGTTCGAGCGCGGCGTGCGCCCGATCGGGCGCTGGTCGATCTCGATCACCTTGTCGAAAGCCTCGATCCCGTCCACCGACTCGTGCTCGCCCGGCTTCACCCGGAGCCTGCTCAGCCGGTTGGCGAGCGCCTTGTAGACGATCTCGTTCACGAGAGTCGACTTGCCCGAGCCGGAGACGCCGGTGACCGCGACCAGCTTCCCGATCGGGAACTCGACGTCGATCCCCTTGAGGTTGTGCTGCGAGGCGCCCCGCACCACGAAGACGCCGTTGTCGGCGGTGCGGCGCGGCGGCACCGGGATCTCGCGCACGCCGGCGAGGAACTGGCCGGTGACCGACTTCTTGTTGCGCTGCACCTTGGCCGCGGGCCCCTCGGCGACGACGTGCCCGCCGTGCTCCCCGGCGCCCGGCCCCATGTCCACGAGCCAGTCCGCGCTCCGCATCATCTGCTCGTCGTGCTCGACCACGAGCACCGTGTTGCCGAGGTCGCGCAGCCGCTCGAGCGTGCCGATCAGGCGGTCGTTGTCGCGCTGGTGCAGCCCGATCGACGGCTCGTCGAGGATGTAGAGCACGCCCACGAGCTGGCTCCCGATCTGGGTCGCGAGCCGGAGCCTCTGCGCCTCGCCGACGGAGAGCGTCGCCGACGGCCGGTCGAGCTGCAGGTAGCCGACGCCGACGTTGTCGAGGAACGTCAGGCGCTCGCGGATCTCCTTCACGATCCGGGCGCCGATCAGCTCCTCGGTCGGGGTCAGGTCGAGCGAGTCGAGGAACGCGAGCGCCGCCGTGACCGACTGGCGGGTGAACTCGTGGATGTTCTTGCCGCCGACGGTGACGGCGAGCACCTCCGGCCGCAGACGCGCTCCCTTGCACACCGGGCACGGGCGGAACGACATGTACTCCTCGATCCGCTCGCGCTGGGTCTGGCTGTCCGTGTCGCGGTAGCGGCGCTCGAGCGAGGCGACGATCCCCTCGAAGGCGATCGTGTACGAGCGCTTGCGGCCCATCCGGTTGCGGTAGCTGACGTAGACGCGGTCGCCGTTCGTGCCGTGGAGGAAGTAGCCCTGCTCGCGCTCGTCGAGCTCCTGCCAGGGCTTGTCGACGTCGATCTCGTAGCGGTCGGCGATCGCGTTGAACACCGACTCGTAGAAGCTCGAGTTCCCGACCGCCCACGGGACGAGGGCCCCCTCGGCGATCGACAGCGTCGGGTCGGGCACGAGCAGGTCGGGGTCGATCTCCTGCTGTGCGCCGAGCCCCGTGCAGCGCGGGCAGGCCCCGTGCGGCGAGTTGAACGAGAAGATGCGCGGCTGCAGCTCCGGGAGCGAGACGCCGTGCTCGGGGCACGCGAACCGCTCCGAGTACGTCCGGCTCTCGCCGCCGACCACGTCGATCGTGACGAGGCCCTCCGTGAGCGCCGCGGCGGTCTCCACCGACTGGGTCAGGCGCGTGCGCAGGTCCTCCTTCATCACGAGCCGGTCGACGACGACCTCGATCGTGTGCTTGAACTTCTTGTCGAGCGCGGGCGCGTCCTCGAGCAGGTGCTGCTCGCCGTCGACCTTGACGCGCGTGAAGCCCTCGTTGCGGAGCTCGTCGAAGAGCTCGCGATACTCGCCCTTGCGGTCGCGCACCACCGGTGCGTTGACCGTGAACCTCGTCCCCTCCGGGAGCGCGAGGATCTGCTCGACGATCGAGTCGATCGACTGCCCGGCGATCGGCCGGCCGCAGACCGGGCAGTGCGGCCGCCCGACCCGCGCGTAGAGGAGGCGCAGGTAGTCGTAGATCTCGGTGACGGTGCCGACGGTCGAGCGCGGGTTCCGCGAGGTGGTCTTCTGGTCGATCGAGATCGCAGGCGAGAGCCCCTCGATCGAGTCCACGTCGGGCTTCTCCATCATCTGCAGGAACTGCCGCGCGTACGCGGAGAGGGACTCGACGTAGCGGCGCTGGCCCTCGGCGTAGATCGTGTCGAAGGCGAGGCTCGACTTGCCCGAGCCGGAGAGCCCGGTGATGCAGATCAGGCGCTGCCGCGGGAGCCGGACCGTGATGTCCTTGAGGTTGTGCTCCCGGGCGCCGTGAACGACGAGCTCGTCCGCAGGCATGGGCATGCCATTCTACCGGGGCGAACCTGTGTTCGTGCCGGGGTCGGGCGGCCCCGTCAGGCCTTCCGCCAGCGGCCGAACACGAGCCCGCCGAGCGTGAAGCCGAGCCCGAACGTCCCGACCGCGAAGCCGCCGATGGCGATCCCCTTCCGCCAGGCCGAGAGCCGCTGCCAGCGTCCGAGCGCGTCCTCCTCCTCGGGCGTGAGCGGCTCGCCGCGGCGGCGCTTGCGGAGCGCGCCGCCTGCGCGGACGCCGAGGTAGAGATCGTCGAAGACTTCGGTCGTGGCCTCGTTTCCCATGAAGCTCACTGTAGCCTCCTTCGACCTTGTCGACACGCGTCCTGCACGTCTCCGACCTGCACTTCGGCGCGCGAAAGGCCCTGCACGAGCCGGCTGTCGAGGGCGCGATCGCAGCCCTCGTCGAGCGGGTCGACCCTGCGCTCGTGCTCGCGAGCGGCGATCTCACCCACCGCGGGCGGCGCGCCGAGCACGAGGCCGCGGCCCGCTTCCTCCGCGGGCTCGGCCCGCCGCTCCTCGTCGTCCCCGGCAACCACGACATCCCCCCGCTGCCTCCCGCGCGCTTCACGCGCGCGTGGCGGGAGTTCGAGCGCGCCTGGGGAACCGTGGAGCCGGTCCACGCGGGGGAGGAGCTGCACGTGGTCGGGCTCAACTCGGTCCGCCCCTGGCGCCACCAGTCGGGCGCCATCCGCGACCGCCAGCTCGACCGGGCGGCCGCCAGCCTGCGGGCGGCCCGGCCGGGGGCGCTGCGGGTGGTCGTCCTCCACCACCAGCTCGTGGGTGCTCCGTGGCGCACGCGCAAGCGGCCGGTCTCGCGGCGCACGCACGTGCTCGCGCGCCTCGTCGACGTCGGCGCCGAGCTGATCGTCGGCGGCCACGTCCACCAGGGGGCGGTCTGCGAGCGGCACGAGTTCGAGGTGGTGAGCGGCGACGTCCGCGGCGCCGTGGTCACGACCGCGCCCGGCTTCGGCCGGCCGCGGCCGCACCGGCGCGGCGAGGCGCGCGGCGTGCTCGTCTACAGCGCCGACGAGCGCCGGATCCGCGTCGAGACCTACATCTGGCGCGACGACGGCTGGATGCTGGCGGCGCTGAGGGTCTTCCCGCGCGGGCGCGGGCCGCTCGCGGCCGACTGAGAGCCCGGACCGGGGCGCGAGCCGAGCCGCCGGGGCGGCGCTCGGTTGCGGCTCTAGGCTGGACTGTCACCGGGTGGTCCAGACACTCGGGCCTCTTTTCAGCTTGTAGATGTGGACGGCGCCCGTGAGGGCGCCGTCTGGTCCTCGGCTCACTCTCGCCTTCGACTGCCACGTCGGAAGGAGAGGAGTGAGCCGCATGTCAGAGGATGACGTG